>JBCBJQ010000023.1:0-67615 GCA_038523235.1 Cyanobacteria bacterium J06626_4 | reverse complement strand
AACGCACCGCCAGGGCGGGCTTTGGTGCGTCATGCTACGCGATGACACACCCTACGATAATTAGGGCTTTCTACTTACCAGTTCTACAAATTACAGCGATACAGACAAGTTGGCTTTCTCCCTGTAGGAAACACTGCGTGTTAGCCTTGTTTGCCCGTCGGGCTGACGACACCGCTCAGCCGACGTTCCTTAAGCGGCGGCGTAAGGCAGATCCGTAGTCCAGTTTCAGAGCATTGGTATTACCCCTGACGACCTGACTTGACCAAAATTGCACCAGCAGTGAGATCACTGAGAAAGGTGAAATACGAGCAACTATTGACCTGAATTCTCAGGAATACCCGAATTTAACTGAACTTATCCCTATGGCCGTTACCCAAGGCCTGAGCCACTATAAATACATCCTGTAGACTCGCGTGTGCTCCTATGAGCACGGCCGGGCTGGAACTTCTTTCGAGAAGCGCCAGTTCGGTTTTTTGTTTTAAAGGCAATCTGTCCAACATTCTGTAGAAGAGACGACGCTATGAACAAGAGGTTTCGGTTCTCTGAAACCAGATGACAAATTTGATCCCTTTGCCCGTCTCCTGAATTTTCCAGATTCCAGGGGGAGTCCGATCCCTGAGAAAGGGATTCCTCCCAGGGCCTGAAAGCCGCCCTTAAGGGTCGTGCCCCCCGCCGGTCTCGACACAGGCCATCAACAGACTTCACTATGGGGGATCATTTTCCGGCATTTTTCAGGAATACCCGAATTTAACTGAACTTATCCCCATGGCCGTTGCCCAAGGCCTGAGTCACTATGAATGCATCCTGTAGACTCGCGTGTGCTCCTATGAGCACGGCCGGGCTGGCACTTCTTTCGAGAAGCACCAGTTCGGTTTTTTGTTTTAAAGGCAATTTTTCCAACATCCGGCGAGAGAGGGGAAGAGAGCGATCGCGCCCCGACTTTTCGGCATCAGCGCTAAGAGACAAGACCGCAACCGAGTGCATTCCACTTTTATTTGCTAAGGGCTGTCATCATTATTCAGTAGCTCAATTCTTTCGCGACAAAGCGATCAGTCCTTAGCTAGTCAATTGGGTGCGGGCGCGATAATGTCCATCGTCAAAACCGATCAGCGTAGTCGGCATCTTAGGCCGCGTGGGTTTCGTCTTTTTCAAACGCCATGACAACATATCTGCCTCATCCTCAATCCAGCTCGACCGTGCCACCAGCTGACGGTGAACCCGCCATGTGCATCAGGGTCTGCAGCAACTGCTGAATGTGGTGCGGCTCATGGGTCGCCATGACCGTGAAGCGCAGCCGACTGACCGGGACGGTGGGCGGTCTCACGGCAGAGACCAAACAACCTGCTTGCTGCAGCTGTTGCCCCAGCTGCAGGACGATCGCCGCATTCGCCACCTCCACACAGAGAATCGGCGAGTCTGAGGGCAGCAACCGCTTGAGCCCACCGTCAGGATAGTCAGTCAACAGCTTCAGTAACCCTTGCTGCAGCTGCTGAACGTTGCGCCACAGGGCTTGGCGACGCTCGGGTTCAGCCGGCACAATCGCGATCGCCGTCAACGCAGCGGCAGTATCTGCCGGGGTGAGGCCGGTGGTATAAATCCAGCTGGGGGCGCGGTTACGCAAAAAGTCAATCAGGGCAGCGGAGCCGGTAACATAGCCACCCAAACTGCCCAACGCCTTGCTGAGGGTGCCCATCTGCACGAGAGGACGGCCCCGACAGTGCCAATGCTCGACCGCACCCGCGCCCGTAGCCCCCAGCACCCCCGTGCCGTGGGCCTCATCGACCAGCACCATGCAGTCAAACTCGTCGGCCAGATCCAGCAGCTGGGGCAGGGGGCAGAGATCACCATCCATACTAAACACGCTGTCGGTGATGATTAGGGCGCGGCGATAGCGCGATCGCCCTGTGCTTAGCTGCTGCCGCAAATCTTCTACATCATTGTGGCGATAAGTTTGCAGGGTGGCACCACTAAGTTTGGCCCCGTTAATCAGGCTGGAGTGATTGTATTGGTCTGACAAAATCAGGTCGCGGGCACTGACTAAAGCGCTGATCGTGCCCAGATTGGCCAGGTAGCCCGAGCTAAACACGATCGCGTCTTCAGTACCCTTCCACTGGGCGATCGCTTGCTCTAGCTGTTGGTGTAGCTCGCGGCTGCCACTCAGCAGCCGCGAGCCGGTGCTGCCGGTGCCGTAGGTTTCAATCGCGGCGATCGCGGCAGCGGCCAAGCGCGGGTCGCCAGCCAGCCCCAAATAATCATTGCTGGCAAAATTGAGCAGCGATCGCCCGGCCAGTTGCATCACCGGCCCGGCTTTGCCTGCCAGCGGCTGCACGGTGCGGTGCCAGTGCGCCTTATGAATCGTCGCGAGGGCCGGCTCTAGCCAGTCGTAGGCATGGGTCGTCATGGCTGCCGCGAGTCGGTCAAGCGATAGATCGGCAGGCTCAGGCCCCAAATAATCGCCGCCAGCCGCAAACTCATGATGGCCGCCATGCCGATCAGCGCCGACACCGGGTCGCCGACACCGAGCCTTTGCAGCGCTAAGTCGAGGGCCACCCCGGCGATCGCCGCCGTCGCATAAATGTTGCCCCGCTTGAGAATGATCGGAATTTCGACCAGCAGCACATCCCGAATCACCCCCCCAACAACGCCCGAGCAGGTGCCCATCAAAATCACCACCAAACTGCTGAATTGGGCCGCTGCCGCCACTTGAGCACCGCTGATGCTAAACAGCGCCAGTCCGGCCGCGTCAGCAATCAGCAGCGCTCGCTGGGGTGGCCGCCAACAGCGGGTATACAACACGGTCAGCAAGCCAGTACCAATGGCGACCATCAGATAATCCGGCTGCTGCACCCAAAAAACCGGGGCGCGATCGAGCAGCAAATCCCGCAGGGTGCCACCGCCGAGGGCCGTGACAATGGCAATCACCATGACGCCTAGCAGATCTAAGTGCTTGCGCCCCGCCGCCAGCGCCCCACTCACCGCAAACACCGCCACGCCCAACAAATCTAAGACATAGAGAATCATCGATTTTGAACTAATGAGAAAACAGCCGAAAGTACCAAGACTGGGCCGTTTCCTTCACCGGAAAAGCCAGATACGTGAGGGGATTAATCGTGACGATAATATTGCGGATGTCGCGTTTAGCTAGGACCACGATCGCCTTAGCCACCCACGGGGCTGACATCACCCCAATCGGGTTCAAATTGCTTTTGAACGGCCCCAAAATCAGCTTGCGAATCGTGCAGGGAGCATCTTGCCGCTTGAGGGTGACCAGGTCACCCGTCAGGCGTTTTGACACCTCATACAGGGGGCTAAACGCTGGCCCGACTTCGGCCTCTGACGTGTTGACCCACAGTTCTTTGGTCGCGGCTCCGGTAGGGGTGTCTACAGTGGCGAGAAAGGCGTCCATCAGCGCCAGCACCGAAAGCGAATTGACCTGCAAAGATCGCTCGATCGCCTCGGGGGTGCGATCGCCGTGCACATTAATGCCGTGGTTAATGATAAGAATATCGACCTTACGCAGGGCCGCCTGCAGTTCGCGCTCTTGTCCTGGCTGCCAGGTGAGCACCCGCAGCGACTCTGGAAAGTGGGCCTCGGGCGAAGTCGTGATGGCGACCGGTTTGGCCCCGTGACGGGCCAGCTCAGTCAGCAGAGCTTGGCCCAGCGTGCCCGAGGCTCCGGTAACGGCAACGGTCTTGTTTTTAAGCGAAAGCGCCGTGCCCATAAGCTTGTCTAAAAAGGTGAAGTGGCCCGCGTAATAAGCGTTGACGTTGTCGAAATGATGTTTCCAATGATAGCTGCGGTTGACCCGCCACAGGCCGGGAATCTCTCGCAGGGGGCCGGGCTCATGGGTAAGGTCGGTGGTTAGCAGCCAGCCCTGCGATCGCGCGATCGCCCCCCCCAAAAAGCCCGCGCCATACAGACAGCCCACCCACAGCCCCGGCTGCCAAAGCAGCGCCATGATTGCCATGACACCCATCATCGCCAATGATTCGGGCACGTCATTATAGAGCTGCGCCTTGCTATAAAGTTCGGCACTGATCGGCGTAAAGTCTTTTTTGTAGGCGCGATGATGCCAATTATGTAACGTTTGCAGCGGTGCCCAAAGGTGGCTAGCGATGTGATAAGCGTCTCGCACCATCTCGACGATGACGATTGACGCGATCGCCCACAAGCTTTGTACAATCACTGTCTCCAGCACGATGTTCACGGCCTCACGGGGGTTAGTAGATGACACAGACGTTACAGTAAACGTCTGACAGGACAGGGTAATCTCTCGCACTCAGCATTATCCATGACAGACAGCGCCTTTGCATCTACCGGTCTGACGCCCTATGCGTTGCGCCTCCCCCCGGATGCCGACCTCAAAATCAGCCTACAAACCTTTACGCAGCAGCAGCAGCTCGCCGCCGCCTGCATCTTGACGGCGGTGGGCAGCCTCACTGTGGCTCAACTGCGCTTTGCCGGACAAGCCACCCCGACGGTGCTGCCGGAGCGCTTTGAGATTGTTTCTCTAGTGGGGACGCTGTCGGTCGCGGGCCTGCACCTGCATCTGGCGATCGCCAATGCCCAGGGGCAGCTGTGGGGCGGACACCTGATGCCGGGCTGTCGGATCTACACCACCGCCGAAATCGTCGTGGGGGCGCTGCCGGGCCTGCGCTTTCAGCGATTAGCCGATGAGCAAACGGGGTACCGCGAGTTAGCGATCGCGATCGATCAGCCTCAGATACTTAGGCCAATCTGCCGAGACGCTAATAAGACAGAGGCCGAAGGCAATTTCTGAGAAAGCATATACCGATGCTGCAAGGGCAGGTTTAGCTAGCGAAATTTTCCGCGCGCTTCTTACTCATGCCCGTCACCTCCCCCAGTGCCGGCCCCAGCTTACGCCCCAGCCGATACCGAGCAGGTTTGCTGGCCATCCTGGCCGTTCCTGAGCAGTCTAGTTGAGGCACCGCAAACAGGTTGGGCGGGGGCAGGCTAGGAAGCCTACCCAACGGGTTTTCTTTTTCGATCAGGTCGTCTAAAAATCGGGATCGACCTTCCCCAAGATCCAGACACCGCGCTTTTTTTCGTTCACCCGCTAGCAGCCTTAATTTAATGGCGACAGGGCATCCACAAAACCGGCCCCTACGGGTATCGTTTTTGCTAGAAATCTCCTAAGTTCTCAGCAGCTAGGCGGAAAAAGCCGACCGAATCGCTTCAATGCGCTTGCGATTCACGCCCAGATCAGACTGGCCTAGCCGCGCGGCCGATCGCACGTGAACCGTACCGGCGGCATCCGGCGGCAGATAAAACTCCACATCATCGACATAGCCCATCAGCTTCGAGGTGAACTCAGCGTAGAGATAGGTGTCGGTTTGCTCGATCACTTCGCTGCCATCCTGCGCTTCGATCACCTGGCGCAGGGCAGTCATAGCGGCGGCGGCATCACCGGTGTAGCTGAGGGGCGCGATCGCATGCTCGGCGTCGGTATCGCCCTGGCTCACCACACAGTTCGGGCTTTTCGGGCAGGCCTTTAGCTGGCCTTCTTTAACGCCGATATCGCTGGGGCGAGTACCGCCAAACAAAGCTTTGAATCCGGGTAGTGCAGCAATCATAGGTGAAGTCTCAGCGTGGGCAGGTTGGGGGAATCCGAAAAAGATGAGGGCTGCGAAGAGGCTCGACAGCACAACGGTCTGGAATGCCGTGACCATAGAATTAAGGATGAGGACAGGATAGAGATGAAGACAGAGCGCTCATCAGGCTCATCAGCAGTTTAACGGAACCCTGGCGGAAACTATGGCGATCGAGCTGAATTACGACCCCATTTTAGAAACCTTGCGTCGCGATTTGCCTACGCTGTTCGAGCGCGACATTTCCTACGACATCTACACGCGCGATATCTTTTTCAAAGATCCGGTCAATCAGTTCAAGGGCAAGTTGAACTACCGCATCATTTTTTGGACGCTGCGATTTCACGGCGGGCTGTTCTTCAGCGACCTACACTTTGATCTGCACGATGTGCGGGTTGAGCAAGACGGCGTAATTCGCGCCGATTGGACGGTGCGCGGCACCCTGCGATTGCCCTGGCGACCGCCGCTGTTGTTCAACGGGTATTCGCTCTACACACTCAATCAGGCAGGCCAGATTTACGATCATCGCGACACCTGGGATCGATCGCCCCAAGCAATTTTGCGACAGTTTTGGCCCCATACAGACGAAAACTCGCTTCCGTAGGTTCCGCAAATCCCATGCCTGATTAAACACTCATAACACCGAGTTGTTTTGGGGAACCCCAGCAAACTTTTTCGGTCAATAGCTTCAAAGGGGCAGGCATACTGCCGTCAGCGATCGCTCTTTTGCACAACCTGACTGTTTTTAAGCCGAGGCTTCACTTTTTGAAGGCTCACAGCTCTTTTTGCCAATTTTTGTTTACACGTGGGTATTTAAATCATGGGTCAACTGTTTTATCGTCTTTTGCTGAATGGGACTTCTTTAGCAACTTTGGTCGCCATTGTGGCACCCCTAATGACCGCGCTAACAGCCCTCACCCTCACCACTCAACCCGCCTCAGCGGCCACCCTCACAGCTGATGCTGAGGCGACTCAACTGGCCGAACTACCCGACCAGCAGCTGAAGGATGACGATGATGACGACGACGATGACGATGACGACGATGATGACGACGACAAAACTGAACACCAAGAAACGCGCGAAAGCACAACTACCACCACAACGACGACCACGACAACCGTCACCCAAGTCACCTACACCGACGTCACCACTGACTATTGGGCCAGCGAGTTTATCTATCGCCTCGCCTCGATTGATATTGTTTCGGGCTACCCCGATGGTGAGTTTTTGCCCAACACCTATCTCACCAAAGCTCACTACGCCGCCATGGTCACCAAGGCCTTCAACAAGCGCACCGTGCGAGAGACCGTCAACATTCGCAACGTATCTCAATTTTACTGGGCCTACAACGCGCTAGAAGCGGCCTATACTCAGGGCTTTATCGACTTAACGCCGGATAATACCTTCGACCCTGAAGCCAACATGACCAAGTTGGAATTCTTTGTGATGCTGGCTCAGGCGCTGGAGTATACCGAAGTGACGTCCACCACCTACAGCGTTGAAGAGCTGCTCAGCGTGTTTACCGACGCGGATACAATTCCCACGGAATACCGCGTCATTATTGCGGCTTTGGTGGAGAAGGGCGTCATCGTCAACTATCCCACTCTGACCCGGCTCAATCTCTTTGAACGAGTCACTCGGGCTGAGGCCAGCTCGTTTATCTACCAGGCGATGGCGAGCAAGAGTTTGGTAGAGACGATCTACTCTGAATACATCGTCGACGTGGTGGGTCTGTTTGAGGAAACCACCACCACCGAAACCACCGTTGAAACTGAGACGACGACAGATGTCACGGTGAGCGGCGACGACGATGACGACGACGATGACGACGACGATGATGATGATGACGATGGTGATTAACGCCAGTTCGGGTCAGGCCAAACCCCGTTTCTGTTCCCTCTGGGGAGGGGCGAATGGGGTGGATTGAACCACGCTCAGCGGGAGGATCAGCACACCTCGCTTGGGGCACCCTGCGGGTAAGCGTGCTTCCTGCCCTTATCCCGAACTCAGTAAGTTGCCGTCGGGCAATCGATCGGCACTTTTAAAAAGCCTCTGGATTCCTGACAGATCAGGGAATCCAGAGGCTTTCTTTTCGGGATTGATAGACAGGCAGACAACTCGCAGACGGCAGTAACAAAGGCACAGACACGAGGCGCAGCTGCCGTTGGGGTCATTTGAGGGGTTAGCTAAATCCAGCGAGAATGAGTAGCACTCCCGCTCCCAGAGCAATTAGGGCCAATACGAGGCCCGCATTGGGGCTACCTTTCCAAGAATAGTTTTTTTCTTTGGGCATCGTTCTCCCTCTGACAAAGTGCTTTCCCCATTGTGACATTAGTGTTCTGTACCGCATCCATCCGTTGGTTAGATGCCGCGTTAGCGCAATTCACCAATCCGTTGGCTACTGTTAGGCTTGCTCCTGTGAAGACGCTTTGAGCATAGGGCATTCGGTTCAACCAGCATTCACCGCAATTTTCAAGTCAATTAGGAGAACTAGGGCACAGAGACTTTTAGGCCAGTTCGGCGATGAGACGGCTTGAGGAGCGATCGCGATCGCCCTCTGCCTTCCCCACCTACGGCAATCAGCCCAATTCGGACGGTTAATTCGACCCGTAACCCCAGCCAGGGTTTCACGCTGGCCACAGAATAGAGAGGAGAGGGTGCTCAACCTTCACAGCGCCGGGAGCAGACCGGTTTTCCAACCGCGCGATTTTCTACCCGGCCCGATGCCGCCCATTCACCAAAGTCAAAATCTCATCGTAGAAGTGTGAAAATTTGCATCGAATTAGACATCAAAACAATCTGAATCGGTAGCGTCAGGCCAGAGGGCTCAGCCCCCAATCAAAAGAACCTCCTGTGCTTTAGCGGCGGGCGCTGGTTTGTCTGCTACATTAGCTCGATGTCTTACTTTAGAGGTAGGACTTTACGGATACATACCCCATACCTTTCTCAGCCGTCATGGCTTGTCATCATGCTAGATGCACTCATCCTATTTTCCTTTGTGATTGCCGGAGCCGGTATCGGCTTTTATGCCCCTGAGCTCCTCCCGGCAGCCACCCTCAAAGAGGTCAACAGTCTAGAAGGTCTGAGCTCAGTCACGGCGGTATTTGGTGCGCTCATTGGCACTGGCGTCGGCCTAGTTATGCAGACCAGCTATCGCCGGTTAGAAACCCAAGTGCGAGATCTACCACCGGATCGCCTGCTGAGTCGCGCGGCGGGCTTAGTGGTCGGACTGCTGATTGCCAACCTGATGTTGGCCCCACTGTTTTTGCTGCCGATCCCCGGTGAGTTTGGGTTCATCAAACCGCTATTGGCCGTCATGGGCAGCGTAATTTTTGCCGTCTCGGGCATGAATCTGGCTGATACCCATGGGCGATCGCTGCTGCGGTTGGTGAGTCCCGGCACGATGGAATCGACGCTGGTGGCCGAGGGCACTCTCAAGCCTGCGAAAACTAAACTACTGGATACCAGCTGCATCATTGATGGCCGCATTGAGGGCCTGTTAGAAACCAGCTTTTTAGAAGGGCAGGTGTTGGTGCCGCAGTTTGTGCTGCAAGAGCTGCAGCAGGTGGCCGACGCCTCTAACGACCAAAAGCGCATTCGCGGCAGACGCGGGTTAGACGTGCTCAACCGCATTCGCGAAACCTATCCCAGCCGTGTCGTCATCACCTCGATGGATTATGACGAGATTCCGACCGTAGATGCCAAGCTGGTCCGGCTGGCTCAAGAGCTGAATGCGATGCTGCTTACCAACGACTTTAACCTCAACAAAGTCGCGAGCTTTCAAGAAGTCGAAGTGCTCAATATCAATGAGCTATCCAAGGCGATTCGGCCTAACTTTTTGCCCGGCGATGATATGGGCTTGAGAATCGTGAAGGAAGGTAAGGAACCGCAGCAGGGGGTGGGATATCTCACCGATGGCACGATGGTCGTCGTGGAGGAAGGTCGCGAATTTATTGGCGGCGAAATTGATGTCGTGGTCACGGGCTCGCTGCAAACCTCGGCCGGGCGCATGATCTTTGCGCGTCCTAAAGATTCTGTCCTCGCGACTTAGCGGGGGGTATGTCAGGTTTGCGAAAGGTCTTTCGAACTGAACCTCACCGCCTGCGGTACCTCTCCTTGTGAAGGCTACGGCTTATACATAAGTTATTCTTTGGCCCATGCATTGGGCTAGATCTCCCTTAATCCCCCTAAAGCCCTGCGGGCATGGCTGCGCGTAGAAAAAGGGGGAAATCCAGGTTTGAATTTGGACAGAGCCCCCTTTTTAAGGGGGCAGCGACAGCGGGGGATCAGCCTTTTCGCTGAGCCCTAGAGATGTGTATAAGCGGCAGCCTTCACAAGGAGAGGTTTAAGAATACTTCGGAGCCTCTTCTTCATAAAGAGAGGAGAGGTTGCCTCGGCAGCCCAAAACCGGGGTTTTCCCAACCGATGTGGTTTAACTCAAGGTCTGTCTCCTCAACTTCTCTTACCGATGCACCGGCCCCAGTCCGCCTACATTCACATTCCGTTTTGTCGCCGCCGCTGTTTTTACTGCGACTTTCCGATCGCGGTGGCGGGCGATCGTGCGCGGGGGGAGACATCACCCCGCATCCAGACCTATGTCGACACCCTTTGTCGAGAAATTCGCGCCACGCCTGCTATCGGTGAGCCCTTGCAGACAGTCTTTTTTGGCGGGGGCACGCCCTCACTGTTGGCCATCGCTCAGGTAGAGCAAATTTTGACGACGCTGACCGCTCAGTTTGGGCTGGCTGCGACAGCGGAAATTTCAATGGAAATGGATCCGGGCACCTTTACCCGCGATGGACTGCGATCGCTACAGCAAGTCGGGATCAATCGCGTCAGTTTGGGCGTGCAGGCATTTAATGACGAACAGCTCGCCGCCTGTGGCCGCACCCACCGCCTCCAGGACGTGCATCAGGCGATTGCCGATCTAACAGCGGTGCAGATGCCCGCCTGGAGCCTCGATTTGATCTCGGGCTTGCCCCATCAAACCCTGGCAGACTGGACGGAAGCGCTGGCACAGGCGATCGCCTACGCGCCGCCCCATCTCTCGGTCTACGATCTCACCGTGGAGCCGGGCACCGTGTTTCACCATCGCTACCGCGCCGGGCAGTCGCCGTTACCTAGCGATGAGCTAACCACCGAGATGTATCGCTTGGCCCAACAGCGCCTGACTCAGGCGGGCTATCAGCACTACGAAATCTCCAACTACGCCCGCCCCACCTATCAGTGCCAGCACAACCGCGTCTATTGGGAAAACCGGCCCTTTTACGGCTTCGGCATGGGGGCCGCCAGCTATCTGCAGCAGCAGCGCTGGCAGCGACCGCGCACTACCCACGCCTATGAAGCCTGGGTAGACCAATACTGTGCGGCCAGCCATCCGGCGGCAAACTTGCCCGGAGCAGCGGCGACGCTGAACGATCGCTGGCTGGATCGCCTGATGATGGGGTTGCGGCTGAGTGAAGGGTTAAATTTAGAGACTTTGACCCAAGAGTTTGGTCGTGATCGAGTCGAGCGTCTGCGCGATTGTCTAAAGCCTTATCAACAGCAGCAGTGGGTGTCGATTACCGAGCCCCCGGCCCCCGTGGTTCAATTCACCGATCCCGAAGGATTTCTGTTTTCTAATGTGGTCTTGGTCAACCTGTTTGAGACGTTTGGTGAGGCCTAAAATGCCCCCTTCTAGCCGGTCGCCAAAGCGCTGCCCACCGCTTTGAGCTTGGTTCTGACCGCGATCGCTCCCCCGCATCAGGTCAAGGCAGCAAACTCGATGCGGCCAGCCTCACTGCCGCCCCTGATTGACCATGGCGCTGAGTATCCGCCGTGTCGGGGTTGCGGTCATAGAGTAAAATGACACCTGGAAAATTCCTGCAGCAACTGATTTTCAGCCGCTTCCATGAGCAGTTTGAAAACCCGCCAGTTGAGTCATTTTTCCGACTCCACAGCCCTCATTCTTTATCCCTGACAGCACTATGCCCAAGGTTCTCGTATCCGACCCCATCGACCAAGCTGGCCTCGACATCTTGTCGCAAGTCGCCCAGGTTGATGTGCAGACCAAACTGCCGCCCGAAGAGCTGGTCAAGATTGTGGGTGAATACGATGCCCTCATGATTCGCTCGGGCACCAAGGTCACCAAAGACGTGATTGAAGCCGGTCAAAACCTCAAAATTATTGGCCGGGCAGGCGTCGGCGTTGACAATGTGGACGTGCCTGCGGCCACGCGCCGTGGCATCGTCGTGGTGAATTCGCCAGAGGGCAACACCATCGCGGCCGCCGAGCATGCCCTGGCCATGATGCTATCGCTATCGCGCTATATTCCCGTCGCCGATAAGTCAGTTAAAGAAGGCAACTGGAACCGCAAAGCTTTTACCGGCGTGGAAGTCTATAAAAAAACCCTGGGCGTCGTGGGCTTGGGCAAAATTGGCTCCCACGTCGCGACGGTGGCCCGCGCCATGGGCATGAAGCTCTTGGCCTATGACCCCTTCATTTCCGTTGACCGAGCAGAGAAGCTAGGCTGTCGTCTGGTCGATATTGATTTGCTGTTTCGAGAGGCGGATTACATTACGCTGCACCTGCCCAAAACTCCTGAAACGGCCAATATTGTCAACGCCAAAACCCTGGCAGCCATGAAACCCACGGCCCGCCTAATCAACTGTGCGCGGGGCGGCATTATTGACGAAGTGGCGCTAGCTCAGGCCCTCAGCGAAGACGAAATCGCCGGAGCTGCCTTAGATGTGTATGCCGAAGAGCCATTGGGTGAGTCGCCGCTGCGGACCTTAGACCGCAAGATCATTCTCACGCCACACTTGGGCGCGTCAACAGAGGAGGCTCAAGTGAATGTGGCCACCGACGTGGCGGAACAAATTCGCGACGTGCTGCTGGGGCTCCCAGCGCGATCGGCGGTCAACATTCCCGGTTTGCGGGCAGAAGTCATGGAGCAGATGCGGCCTTATCTGCAGCTCGCCGAAACGCTAGGCAATTTGGTGGGGCAGCTCGCCGGGGGCCGGGTCGAGTCGCTCAACGTGCAGATGCAGGGCGAGCTAGCGCAGAAGGATAGCCAGCCGGTGGTAATTGCGGCGCTGAAAGGATTGTTGTCCCACGCGCTGCAAGAGCGTGTGAATTATGTAAACGCCAATATTGAGGCCAAAGAGCGCGGCATTCACGTGATTGAAACCCGCGACACCGACATTAAGGACTACACCGGTTCCCTACGGCTGACGGCCATGGGCTCTCTGGGCGAGCATTCGGTCAGCGGGGTGCTGCTCGGCGGTAGCGAAATTCGGGTCACCGATATTGATGAGTTTCCAATCAACGTGCCGCCAACCGACCACATGCTATTCACGCTGCACCGGGATATGCCCGGTATCATCGGCAAGATTGGGTCGCTGCTCGGCAGCTTTAACGTCAACATCGCCAGCATGCAGGTCGGGCGCAAGATTGTGCGGGGGGATGCGGTGATGGTATTGAGTATTGATGACCCGCTGCCGGAAGGCATTTTGGATGAAATCACCAAGGTGCCGGGCATTCGAGATGCCTATACTGTGGATCTGTAAGGGCATGGCTTGAGGAAGAATCGGTCGGGCGATCGCTGCTGTTTGGAGATAGTCGAGCACTTTGGTTAATAGCTGGTGGGAGATTCAGGTTCTGTGTGATCCGGCTTTGGAGGATACCGTTTTTTGGCGGTTTGAGACCTTCGGCGGTCACGGTACGGTCAGTCAGCGGCGTAATAAACAGCGACAGGTACAAGCCTATTTTCCCCAAGTCGATTTTGAGCTGTTAGATGTCGCCGCGATGGCCCTGCGCATCCGCCAAGATGCCCTCTGCGCTCAGCTCCCTAATCCCAAGACAACCTGGCAGCTAATCGAAGACGAAGACTGGGCCAAAAGCTGGAAAGATCACTGGGCACCCCAGCCGATTGGCGATCGCTTCCTCATTAATCCAGCTTGGCTAACCGTGCCCGCCGAAACGGAGCGGCTCGTGCTGCAGCTCGACCCGGGCGCAGCCTTTGGCACCGGCACCCATGCCACTACCCAGCTCTGCTTAGAATCGTTAGAGATGCGCGTCGGCAGCGATGACGCCAGTCGCGTGGTCGCCGACATTGGCTGTGGCTCAGGCATCCTGTCGATTGGGGCACTGCTGCTGGGGGTCACGCGCTCCTATGCGGTCGATATTGATACGCTGGCGGTGCAGGCCACCGCCGAAAACGCCGCCCTCAACCAGCTCACCGCCAACGACATCAACGTGCAGCAGGGCAGCCTCGAAACGCTGATGGCAACACTATCAGAGCCGGTTGATGGCATTCTCTGCAATATTTTGGCAGAGGTGATTGTTGACCTGATTCCGCAGCTGGGAGAAATTGCCCATCCGCAGACCTGGGGCATTCTCAGTGGCATTTTGCTAGAGCAGTCGAAGCTGGTCGCCGACACCCTGGAACAGCATGGCTGGGTAGTGGCGACGCTCTGGCGACGCCAGGAATGGTGTTGTCTCAACATTAGGCGAGCCGGATGAGTCAACCAACCGGGACGGCTCAAATCGGTTTTGTGGCGAAGGTGATCGGGCTCTCGACTCTAATTGCGATCGCGTTTAAAATCCTGGCACCGCGCCTCGCGATTCCGGCCACCAACGCCGTCAGTTTGGCCCTAGTGCTAACCCCTTCCCTGCTGTTAGGGGCTTTTCTAGCCTGGCGACTGTGGACTGCGAATACCCATTCTCAGTAATCGGACTCCCTAGGCAATCTGGCAAACGTCGGGCAGCCAGGGGCCAGGGCTAGATTGATAGTCTTTTTTCAGAGAACTGGTATGGCCATGCCAACTCACCGCACCCTCGACGCCATTAACGAGCGCATTCATCGCCAAACCATCGTCGTCGAAACGGCTGAAGTCTTTAAAGCGCGGGCCGCTGAGGTGGGGGTCACAGCCGCCTTTGAGGCGGTGGATATCGTCACCACCGGCACCTTCGAGCCGATGGAATCTTCCGGGGCGATGCTCAACCTCGGCCATACCGACCCGCCCATCAAGATTCGTGACTGCCGCATCGACGGAGTGCCCGCCTATGCCGGCTTTGGCGCGGTTGATCTATATATTGGGGCCGGTCAAGCCACCGAGAACAGCCCCAACGATAGCAGTCCGCTGCGGGAGCGCGGCGGCGGTCATGTCATCGCTGATTTGATTGCGGGCAAAGCCTTGCCATTACAGGCGACGGGACAGGTCACCGATTGCTATCCCCGCGGTCAATTAGCAAACACCATTACCCGCGAGACGATCAACCAGTTTTATCTGTTTAATCCGCGCAACCTCTATCAAAATTTCATCGTTGGGGTCAACGGCGGCGATCGCCCGTTGGCCACCTATTTAGGACCCCTACAGCCCAACCTGGGTAATGCCGTTTATGCCAACTCGGGGGCACTGTCCCCCCTGATGAATGACCCAGAACTCAATGTCGTCGGCATCGGCAGTCGCATCTTTTTAGGCGGCGGGGTCGGCTACATCGCGTGGGAAGGCACGCAGCATTTTCCTAAACAGCGGCGCTTGCCCAATCAGACGCCGATCGGCCCCGCCGCCACGCTGGCCTTGATTGGCGATGCCAAACAGATGCAGCCCCAATGGGTGCGAGGCTGTTATTTCAAGGGGTATGGCCCTTCTCTAATGCTCGGGGTAGGCGTGGCGATTCCCCTCCTCAACGAACGGATCGCCACCCACTGCGCCGTGCAAGATCAAGATTTGGTCGCCCCCGTGATGGATTTCTCGATTCCCCGGCGGGTGCGCCCCACCTTTGGGCTGGTCAGCTATGCCCAGCTAAAATCAGGTCAGCTCATCCTCAATGGCCAAAAAGTCCGCACGGCGCCCCTGGCCAGCATTTACCTGTCGCGGCAGGTAGCCAGCGAACTCAAAGATTGGCTCACCACTGGCCAGTTTGAACTGACGCAACCGGTCGCGCCCCTGGCCCGCGATCGCGCCTTTCTTTCCCAAGACACCTGGAATCCGCAGACTTAATTGCCCAGCCATCACAGCGGCGAGCTATCAGCCACAAACAGTGCAAACTCGTGGGCTGGCATGGGGCGCGACCACAGGTAGCCCTGACCGTAGCGGACGCCCTTTTTGATCAAAGTCTGCCGTTGCGCTTCGGTTTCAACCCCTTCGGCCACCACCGTCATCTGGAGGCGATTACCCAGGTCAATAATGCCCTCTAACACCGTGGCCGTTTGGGCCGTGACGTCACTCCCAGAGACAAATTTGCGATCAATCTTCAGATAATCCACATGCAGCTTTGACAGGTAATTAATCCCGCAGTAGCCAGAGCCAAAGTCGTCTAGCGCAAGTTTGGCCCCGCAGGCCCGAATACTCGCCAGCGCCTCAGGAATATGCATCTGGGCATCCTCAACCAACACATTTTCCGTGATTTCAAACAGCAGATGCGGCGCCATTTCTGGATAGGTCTTTAACAGGCTGAGAATGCGCTTGCTATGAGCCTCTGAGGTGATCTGAACCGGTGATAAATTGACGGAAATGTAGAGATGAGGATTTTTTTTCAACAGGTCTGCCTGGGTTTGCAGTACTTGTTTGATCACCCATTCCCCAATTTTGACAATCAGCTTGGTCTTTTCCGTTAGGGGAATAAAAGCGTCCGGCAGCAACAGCCCCCGCGTCGCATGCTGCCAGCGAATCAAGGCTTCGGCCCCGACGCACTGCTCGGTCTCGATATCTAATATGGGCTGATAGTACAGTTCCAGCTCATCACTCGCGATCGCCTTGCGTAAATCTTGCTCCATCTGGGCTTTGAGCGCCACAAAATGACCGGCGGCGAGCGCCATCAGACTGCTCGACAACAGAGCGATGGGCACGCCGAGCTGAAAAAAGCTCCGCTAATCTCGGAGAATCCAAGCTCGCGAAACATTGACCACAATCGTCACGCCAATGTCGTCTAGAGACTGACTCAGCTGCAGGCGATCGCGGGCCGGTTGAGCCGATAAAATATTGCCCTCACGGGGCAGCTGTCCGGCACCGTCGATAATCTCTTGGTCAGCCGTTCTGACGAAGGCAATATAGCCGTCAGGGCCTAATTCTAGGCCGTTGATTTCCAGCCAATGACTCAGGAGAATGGGGTCTACCAAAATGTTGATTTCCCCTTGGCCTCGAGTCGGCAAGGCTAACACCAAAGACCGTTCTTGCATGACCTGCGTGGTCAAAGGCCCCAATATCTGCAGTTCTTTTTTCGACAAGTCGAGGCGAGCCCGGTCTTGCAACAAGATGGGCGGCTCGATAAATCCCAAGCTCGTCAAATATAAGGCCCCCGCTTCATTGACCACACCGATTTCTCGAAAGCGCGGATCGCGATAGACCGTTCGCTGCAACAGCTGCAGGTGCCGGGCATCATTGAGTCGATCTTGGCTGAAGTAGGTTTCTAGATCCTTCAGCGTGATTTCGGCGGCCCGAATCAGACTCGTCATCTGTCGAGCACTCAACGACGCGATGGACTGCAATTCGTTGCGTTCGTAAGTCAGGGCGTGCACATAAGACAGCATTAACAAAGCCATCTGAGGCAAGAGGGTAATCCCAAAAGCCCCCAAAGCTAATACCTTGGAACCCCTAAACCATCGATAATGCAGGAGCTTTTGCAGCATCGTTTAAAAATCAATTATTGCTGATGAAAAAGGATTACTTTTAGTGACGCTACCCACGGCACAATACCCGCAGACTGATGCTCCTTTGCGCCATCAGTCTGCTACCAAGTCACAAAATCCCAAAAACCATTCAGCCCATACGGGGTTTGAATATTTAGGAAATCGCTTTGACCCCTTTCAAACTAGTCATACAAGAAATAATTTGAAGCTCAGTGCGGTTCACTGCCCCGATTCAACGTCCTGCTGACAGGCTCTAGCCGTTGAACGTCGAAGCTTTTTGATGGCGGCGATCGGGCTTAAGGAAACACCGTCGGCAGGCGGGTCCGCGACCGCAGAAAATTTTTCCTCTAGAGGATATTTGTCCTTTAGCCCCACTATCCTCAGTGATTACTGATCGAGATCTGGTGATCTAAATCACAAATAAATGAGTAGAACTCAATGATTAATGCCTCCCCCAAATAGGCCCAAAATCAGTGCTCGGCGCTTGCTCAAAATCGCAGCAATTTGTGTAAATGCGGGGTGACGGTCAAGTTTATGGGTCAAATGTTAATTCTGGCCGCTGTTCTAGAATAGCCTGCACTTTTGACCACAGAAAATTCTCTTGCTGATACAGCCTGAGCGCTGCTAAAGCCGCTTTCGCATCGCTCAATGAGCCCTCAGCCAGCAGCTGCAGCAGCCATTGCAGGGCGTCATCTTGGCGCAGCGTCGCGATCGCCAGCAGGCCCGTTTCACGCAGGTCGCGGTGAGTAATTGTTTGCCACCAGGTTTGCAGCACCGGCAGCGCGGCGGGCAGGCGCGACTCACCGAGCACGAGGGCAATCACCTCGGCCCGTTCGATCGCCTCGCGCGAATCAGACTCTTTGGTGCCGGCATGGAGCAACATCGCCGCCAGGGGCAGGGTGTCGGGCACCGATAGCTGCAGCAACGCCGCCATACATTCCCCCAAGACCGTAGGCGTGTCGCCCACCTTGATGCGCAGCCGCAGCAGCGCCACCCCAAACGGATTTTCGCTGTAGGCGATCGCGCGGGCGGCCCCAATGCGGGCTTCGATTTCGGGGTCGGCGAGCAGGTCGGCCAGTTCGATCAGGGCATTACCGTAATTCATCCGTACCAGTCCCAGGGCACAGAGGCCGCGCAGATGGGGGGCCGTATCCACCTGCGCGCCCCAGGTGGGCTCCCACTGTACGTGGCGAATCCCCTGCAAAAAGAGCGTTTCGTCAGCATGTTCGAGCCGATACAGGCTGTCGGCGATCGCCGCTTTGCCCCGACAGCCCGGATCGCGGTCTTTGGCCTTCACCATGAGTCGGTCAAAGGCGCTCACCAGGTTGGGAATCAGGGCGCGAATCTCAAACTCTCCCACCAAGCGAGCCGCCTGAGCGATCGCGATGCTGTGGCGACTGGCCATAATTTGACTCAAGGTAGCCAGCCCCAGCTCAGAGGTGGGGGCAGAGCGAATTTGGTTGAGTTGGGCAATCAGCACTTCGAGCTGGCGTGACTTGGGCATGGTTCACAGGGGGCGATTGTGAAGACAGGGCTCCTGGCCTTTTTCCAAACTGGATCGGATGGGAAACACAGTTGCCAGACAGCTCTAGCATAGTTCATAGGTACTTAATCCGAGATTCCAGACCATGGGACGCGAACTCTCTGGCATCAGCAATCGCCGCCCCTGCCCGGTCGAGGGGAACTCTGTCCGGCAACCTAAATCAGGTAGGATAACCGCGATCGTGACGGATAATGGGGGCGCAATCGATGCTGCAGTTTGGTCGAGCGATTTGTGGTGATTTAGCGACGGCGGCGACCCGTGAATGGCTGGTGACCAATGGCATCGGCGGGTATGGTTGCGGCACGATCGCGGGCGGGCTGACCCGCCATTATCACGGGCTGTTGATCGCCGCGCTGAAACCGCCCCTGGGTCGCACGCTGCTGGTGACCAAGCTGGATGAAATCGCCATCTACCAAGGGCAAACCTGGGCGCTGCACTGCGATCGTTGGACCAGCGGGGCGATTACTCCCCAGGGCTATCAACATATCGAGCGATTTGAGCTGCAGGGCACCATCCCCACCTGGGTCTATGGACTGGCCGATGCGCAGCTGGTCAAACAGGTGTGGATGGAGCAGGGCGCAAATACCACCTATGTGCGTTACCACCTGCAGCGCGGCAGCGGGCCGGTGCAACTAGCGCTTAAGGCCCTGGTGAATTATCGCGATCATCACCACAGTACGCGGGGTGCCGACTGGCACCTGCAAATTTCGGCGTTGCCCCACGGGGTGCAGGTGCTGCCGACAAAGGACGCGACGGCCTTTTATCTGATGAGCGATCGCGGCGACTGCACGCCCCAGCACGAGTGGTACACGGGTTATGACCTGGCGATAGAAAGCGATCGCGGTATTGACCCCCACGATGACCACCTGCACGGGGCGACTTTTCACGCGACGTTGGCGGTGGGTGAGACGATTACTCTCGCCGCGACAACGGAACGCCCAGAAACGATCGCGTTTCCAGACGCCCTAACCCGACAGCACCAGCACGAACGGCAGCTCTTAGAGGCGTGGCAAACTGATTTAAAATCACCCGACCCCGCCCCGGCTTGGGTGGCGCAACTGGTGCTAGCAGCCGATCAGTTTGTGGTGTCGCGATTAGTGGCCGGGCGCCCGGGAAAAACGGTGATTGCGGGCTATCCCTGGTTTGGCGACTGGGGGCGCGACACGATGATGGCCTTGCCAGGGTTAGCGATCACCACCGGACGACCCGACATCGCCCGACCGATTCTGTACACCTTTGCTCAATATATTGATCAGGGCATGTTGCCCAACACGTTTCCCGAAGCGGGAGAGGCTCCGGCCTACAACACGGTTGACGCGGTGCTCTGGTATTTCGAAGCGCTGCGCGCCTATGTCGCCGCCACCGCTGACGATACGCTCATTGAGGAACTGTTTCCGGCCCTGGCAGACATCATTCGCTGGCATCAGCACGGCACCCGCTACCACATTCATCTTGCCGCCGACGGTCTAATTCAGGCGGGGGAACCGGGTTCACAGCTCACCTGGATGGATGCCAAGGTGGGCGATTGGGTCGTCACCCCACGCGTTGGCAAACCCATTGAAATCAATGCCCTGTGGTACAACGCGCTGCTGATCATGGCGCAGTTTGCCGATCAGCTAGGCCGCGATGGTGATGCCTACCGCCAGATGGCCGCCCACACTCGCCACGGCTTTCAGCGATTTTGGTCAGACGAGCTGGGCTACTGCTATGACGTGCTTGACGGCCCGCAGGGCAACGATGGCAGTCTGCGCCCCAACCAGATTTTGGCGATCGCTCTGCCTACGCCCCTCAGCTCACCCGAGACAGGAATCGCCGCTGCCCCGCTGCTCTCACCGGCCCAGCAAAAAGCTGTCGTCGATGTCGTCGCGCGTCAGTTATTGACATCCTATGGGGTGCGATCGCTCGCGCCCCACCATGCCGATTATCAAGGCCATTATGGCGGCGACCCACGCACCCGTGACGGCGCTTACCATCAGGGCACCGTCTGGGGCTGGCTGATCGGCCCGTTGGTGCAGGCACACTGGCAGGTCTACCACGATGCGGCCTTGGCGAGCAGTTTTTTAGCACCGTTTGCCGATCATCTCCGCAGTGGCTGCATTGGCACCGTGAGCGAAATTTTTGACGGCGACCCGCCCTTTGCCCCACGCGGCGCCTATGCTCAAGCCTGGTCAGTGGCTGAGGTGCTGCGAGCCTGGCGGTTTTGTGCCGCCAGGGAGCACTTGTCGGACAGCGGAATTCAGCATTTCGTGTGACCCCAGGCCATCAATTCTCAGTGATCGAACGCTCGCTGCCAGCTTGGCCATGCCAGAAAGCTCATAACAGTTCTGCAAATTACAGCGACACAGACCAGTCGGCTTCAACTCCGCTCAGCCGACGTTCCTTGAGCGGAGTCGAAAGGAAGATCGGTAGACCAGCTTCAAAGAATTGGGATTCAGGGACATCGGGCCGATTTATCGGCTTGTTTCAGAGCATCGGGATAACGTCATGCCGTTGGCCGGTCCGCCCCAGGGCCATGCCGCCCATAGAACTTGTCAGTTTCTCAGCCTTGAGAAAGGTAAATGATCCGCCTTATGGCAGTAAGATGACCCCATAAAGCCCTCCTTTGTGACGTCGCTGTTTCAACATCATGGTCAATCTGCCCCCTTCTGGCTCCGACCCCAACGACAGACAACCCCCAGCCCGCCGCCGCGACAACGATGAGGCGATCGCAGTGGCGATCGCCTTCTTGTCAATCGGGACGGTCCTTTGGTGGGGGTGGAGCCGGGGCTCGCAATCATTTCTATCGTCATCGCCGTTGCCCACCGTCTCAGCACCAGCCTTAGTGGAGGAAGGTCCCCTCACTGGTGGTGGGGAAGACGCCGAGCGCCCGCTGGGGCCGAGTGATCGCGACTCCGCTCGCTTGGACGCGGCAACTGAAACGGATGCAGAAGGGCTAGAAGCAGACCGCCAAGAAGACCGGTCGCTGTTTACTCCGACTCCCCAGCCGGATAACCGGGCCAGGGGCAACACCGATCTTGCCGCACCGTCGGATGCTGTCACTGTCCCCCCGCCAAACCTCTCCACCTCGGAAGCAGCCATTGACAGTGAGCCCTCGGCGACTGACAGTGAGCCCTCTGAAACCGCCACCCCGCCGCCCCTCGATATTTCTGACGTTGCCCCTGACTATTGGGCCTATCCCTACATTGTCAGCCTGTATGAACGAGGACTGCTGCCCGACCTGCCCGAGGGGCGACTCAACCCCGATCAAGAGATGACCCGAGCCGAGTTTGCCGCCCTGCTCAACAGTTCCTTTGTGAAGGATGAACCGGCCCAGCGATCGCTCAGCTTTGCTGACATAACGCCAGATTTTTGGGCCGTGACCGCAATTGATCAAGTCGTTAACGCTGGCTATATGTCGGGGTTTCCCGACGATACCTTCCAGCCCGATCAGTTAGTGCCTCGGTATCAGGTGTTAGTCACACTCTCGACCGGCCTCGGTTTAGCCGCGCCGGGGGATGTGGATGGCCTGTTGAATCAGTTCAACGGCGGTAACGACCTCCCCAACTGGTCAAAAGCCAAGGTGGCTGCCGCGATCGACCAAAACGTCATCGTCAACTATCCCGAACCCCAAGCCTTGGCTCCGCAGCGACCCGCCACCCGCGCCGAAATCATCGTCATGATTCATCAGGCTTTGTTAGCGCAAGGGGAAGTCGAGCCGATCGAATCGCCCTATGTGAATCCGACCAACTAGTGGTCTGTCAGGCTTAATGTGAACGACAGCTCTCTATCGCGATTCAGGCGATCGGTGGCATCGATTCGAGAACATTGATCAACGGCGCTAAGAATTGTTTGCCTAAGATGGCAGACAGAACGCCACAGAGCAGCACGCCCCCTCCCAAGATAGCGAGGTATAAGGTGCACCACTCTAGAACGGACCATGAAATCAAGAGTGCCGGGAGCATCGCCAGGACTAAGCCAAAAGCAATGCCCAGTGAAAATTGATAGACGATATCCGCTAAAGCGCGGTGCTTGTCGGCATTATCTTTAGGGGTCATCGCTAATCACTCCAAAAGGGCTGACTAATCGTGATGCTTATATCATTCCTAGGGTACTCAAGAACTCCCCTGCCGATGGGCTCAAAAAGAATGTCCACTGAGTTGATGTGGTCAGACAAATGGGTTGATTAAGCTAGAGAGCCGTAGCTGTGGAGTCACGTCTCTAAAGCCATGTTCGATCAGCAAGTGAGACCAACCACTCCGCTCAGATCATGGATGAGCTTCGGCCTATCGCTAGCTTTATCGGCTTGTACGCTAGGCACGTCTGAGCCACCAACGGCCCCCGCGACTCCAGCGCCTGAGAACAGCGAGAGCGCCGACAACACCAATGAATTAACGCCCCAATCTCAAGTCACCTTTGCGGGCATCGGGCCGATTCAAATTGGTATGACCGTTGCTGAAGCCGAAGCAGCAGCCAATATCGAGTTGGTCGTGAGATATTTTGACTATGCGGGGACGGGTGAGCCCAGCCGCTGTGCCTACGCCAGACCGACAGCGGGGCCACCCGAGCTGGCTTTGATGGTAATAGAAGATCGCATCGCCCGCGTCGACATCAGTTACCTCACTCGCCAAAAGGTCGATGGTCAACCGGTTGCCGTTGAGGTGGAAAGCAGCCAAATCACCACCCCCGAAGGGATTGGGTTATGGGCCTCAGAAGCCGACGTGATCGCCGCCTATCCAGAAGCGGAAATCACGCTGCATCCCTACGTCGAGGGCCATTATCTCACTGTGACCGATCCCAATCCGCCGTATCACAGCATCATCTTTGAAACCAACGCTAACCAGGGGCATCAGGTGATGAATTTCCGGAGTGGGCGATCGCCTGAGGTGCAATGGATCGAAGGCTGTAGTTAAAGTTGAGGGGCCGTTCCAGCGTGATGTTTTGCCGCCAAAACCAGCAATTCTGGCTGTGGTCGATTCTCGCCAATGCCCTGGGAAAGTTGCTGGGACTAGGCGTCATAGTGGCGATTGCCGTCGGTCTCTTGATCACCACGGGAGAACCGATTGGGGCCGCCTCCAGCCTTGGATTTGCCGCCTTGATGGTGCTCTTATCCCAATCGTCCATGATGCGGTGGCGACATCCCCAAAGGATAAAAAGGGGTCGTTAGATCCCCGGTTGCTGCGTGATGACTCGTCGATGGCCCATGCTCCGACAGAAACCCGGGATCTTGGCACTCTATTTTTAGAACAATGCTCTGAAACTGGACTACCGATCTGCCTTTCGACTCCGCTCAAGGCACGTCGGCTGAGCAGAGTCGTCAGCCCGACGGGCAGACCAGGCCAACACGCCGTGTCTCCGACTGGGAGAAAGCCGATTTCACTATATAGCTGTAATTTGTAGAACTGGGATAAGCAGGACTCCTCGTTAAAAACCAAGCCACGTTCACCCTTCCCGGAACGGCCCTCACACCTCTAGATTGGCGAATGACAGGAACCGCGCCAAACCCAAGGAATCGCATCAGCATGCGGGGGGCGAAACCCAAACTGCGAGCAAAAATCGGGGACACCGCTGCAGTCGTTCAACGTGACAGAAACGTAGTTTGACCGCCAAAGATAAGCCAGAACGCCGAGCATGCAGCGGGTCGCAATCCCTTCACGGCGATAAAGCGGATGGGTCATCACGTCCAAAACTTGAGCGACGTAAGGGTCACCGCAAACTCGCGCAAACCCCACTAAAAGATTATTCGCGGCGTAAGCGGCAATGTAGTAGTGACTCAGCCGCAGCATATCTGCTGTTTTCTCGTCGGTTCTTTGTTCCCCGGCATCCCAGTCACAAATTTGATAGAGAATATTCAGCTGCTCGACATCAACATCTTCATTTTCGACAAAGATGACATCGGTCAAAGTAACGCAGGCTTGCATGGTATTACACCAGTCTGAAACAACAAATGGGCTAACGGGCGATCGCTGCCACAGGATGCCGAGGGCAAAACAAGTCGGTGTGTATCACCATAACCAGCTCCCCTGGGGCTAACGGGCCAGTTGCTAAATCAGCAACGACAGCCCGGCAGACGATGAACTAGGTAATGCTACGGGTATCGTCAGACCCGGTTTAGCGGTTTTTTGACGAGCCCAGCGATCGCCAACCAGCGTGATTCACACACCCAAGCCAACATCGACACCGATGAAGGCTGACCCAGGCTGGTCACCCGCGATCGCCGGTCAACCACTGGCTCAAAAACCGCCTTCACCGAGGAGGCAAGGGGATTCGTCACAGGGGCAAAATCTGCTAGGCATTGCTCCCCTCCCCAAGGCGCTGCACTGCCAGCTGATCGATAGAACTGTCTTCGGCTAAAGCCGACAGGGGACAGGTCTGGCCCCATCTAATACTTGAGCAATCTTAGAGAAGTTTCCCGATGCAGCAAATCACCCAACTGGCTATTTTTGGCCACAGTTGGGTGAGTACGGGTAGCAGACCCCTCCTCTGTAAATTTCTTAACCTCGCTGAGGGGCTGCCGGGTGGCAGACATCGCAGTCGCCAGGGCAGTTAGGGCCAGACGGCGGCACCCCTTTGCAGATGCGCGAAGGCTCAGAGCGCTCTTCGGTGTCCTCAACAAAATGGCCATCGCTATCTATTGTCGAGGGGCTTTGTTGCCTGGATGCAGTATGGCTGAATAGAAGCATGATTTTGCCCCCCCTTAGCCTCCCGATTCTGTGGAGAACCGATCTTTGAAGTCCCTCCGAATTGGGGGATTTAGGGGGCTATACCAAATCGAGGCTTTGACCAATTCATCCCTTGATTAACCTGAGTTCGGGATCAGGATAAGTAACGCTTTTACCTGCCGATTGCGCCTCAAATCCTCTCTCGGGCGGGGTGCCCAAGGCGGGGTGGGTGCCGATCAGTCGCGCTCACTGGCGAGCCACCCACCCCTCAGCCCACCCCAGGAGGGGAAATATCTGGCTTCGGTTTTAACCCGAACTGACGTTTGATTAAGCAACGCCCGACATCGAAACCCCTTAAGACCCAATCGTTCCCGTGCTCAGCTAGGACAAATCAAGCCGGAGTTCGCTAGAGTCATTTCGTAAGCCGGAAGCATTTTAAGGAGCCCCCATGAAAACGCTGCCCTTCCCCAACGGTGATGAGATGCCCATGCTAGGACTGGGGACCTGGAAATCTCAGCCGGGCGATGTTTACAAAGCCGTCAAAACCGCCATTCAACTGGGCTATCGACATATTGACTGCGCCCTGATTTACGGCAATGAAGCCGAAATTGGGAAAGCCCTCATCGAATGTTTCCAAGAGGGGCTGGTGACGCGTGAGCACCTGTGGATCACCTCCAAACTGTGGAACGATGCCCACGCAGCGGAGCATGTGCAGCCTGGAATTGAGCAAACTCTGGCGGACTTGCAGCTTGATTACCTAGACCTGTATTTGATGCATTGGCCGGTGGTCATCAAACAGGGCGAGAGTTTCCCACTGTCTAAAGAAAAGCTGCTCTCGCTAGACGAGCTGCCGATCGCCACTACCTGGCAAGCGATGGAAGCTCTCGTGGACAAAGGCTTGACGCGACACATTGGCGTGTCTAACTTTAGTGAGAAAAAGCTTCAGCAACTGCTAACCACGGCTCAAAAACCGCCCGCGATGAACCAGGTCGAGCTGCATCCTTATCTACAGCAAAACTCGCTGCTGGAATTTTGTCACCAGCATCAAATTCACCTGACCGCGTATTCCCCACTCGGATCTGCCGATCGCCCCGATTCCTTAAAAACCGCCGATGAACCCGTCCTCTTGGCCGATCCGAAGATTGGTGAGATTGCCCAAAAGCACGGTATTACCGCCGCTCAAGTATTGCTCGGGTGGGCGATTAATCGGGGGACTGTCGTGATTCCCAAATCGACTAATCCTGATCGCATTGCGCAAAACCTCAAGGCGGCTGACGTGACGCTTACAGAGGCTGATATGGCCGCGATCGCGCAGCTAGATCGCCATCGCCGCTATGTGGACGGCTCGATTTGGATCGTCGAAGGTGGCCCCTACACCCTCGACAATCTTTGGGATGAGAGCGCATAGGGGATGCTGTTGGCGATCGCTGAAGCCCCAATTCTGGCCAGCGGACTGAAACCTTTGAGGTTGCACTTCAAAACACCGGTGAGCGCTCCTCGGTGTTCTCAGCCCAGTAGGCAGCGCATAATGGCACCACCGCCTAAGTCAGGTTTGGGTTTCCTGGGTTTGCTCTCGAATGAGCGCACTCCAGTTATCATCACTCATGGCGGCAGCCAGATCAGCTTGAGGATTGCCAACGTCGCTGGCCGAGCCCGCAGTCGGCTGGGTTGCCAGGGCGTCGTCGGCCATTGCCCGCTGGAGCTTCAGCTTTTTTGCTTCATAGGCTTCTTGCTCGGCTACAGACATCACTTGGGTTGCGGCTTCGCGCACGGTACTGGCCCAGGTGCCATCAACATTGCCGGGTGGGGGGCTGGGTAGGGTCGCAATCCACTCATCGCGCAGAATGGTCATCGCGTCTCGTTTGGGCACCTTGAAAGTCTGCACCTTGACTAGGGCGCAAACCGTGTCTCCTTTTTGGGCAAGATGGCCACGTAGGGAGAGTGAGACGTTACGAGAGAGGCCAATAAATTGGGTTTGTCGATCGTGATCGAGCACTGCGTAAACGCCCGCCACTTTCGCATTTTGAGCTTGGTCACACCAATCCGAGATCGGCATCTCACCGGTTGCTAACACGGGAGCAGCAGTCGTATCGGCAGCATGTTCGTCAGCGGCGCTATACAAAAAGTCGTGGAGACCCTGGTGGGATTGAGGAATATGCTGATGCTCGATCGCGTCTGATTTTTGGGGATCCACGGCAACTGCTGCAATAACGACAGACCTCTATTATCAGTGGAAAGCGTCTGATCGCCACATCGACGGCGACTGATGCTTTTTAGCGGGCATTGCCTGTGGGGAAAGGCGCAGCCGCGGACTTGGCCTCATTGCCAATAGCCACGCACAGGCCAAGAGGGGTGGTCGTCAAAAACCTAGCGGGTACTCTGAGGGAGAAATGAGCCAAAGCACTAGCCTGGAAACTTGGCCAGCTTCAAGAGAAGAGGATGAACCATGCCATCGGCACTAAAACGAACCCTAGCCGTCAGTGCGATCGCCGCCAGCATTCTGGGATGGAGCTGGCCCACTGCCGCTCGACCTTACCCTGATCGCTTAGGCATCTGCTACTTCTATGAGGGGGAGATCCAAGAAACCCTAGAGCCCTGCGTCATTGGTAGCGGGTACGGGGCCGGAGGCCACTACACCACCTTGCATTGGTCAGATGGTGTCGTCACCCGCATTTACCTGATTAATGCCTGCGAACCCGATGAGTTTGATGCCCGTGGCTTTTGTGAATACACCGTTGATGACTCTGTGGCCGCCCCCTATGAACGCAACGTTTTCCTAGAAACCACAACGATTGAGGATCCAGATAATTTATCCTGCTACCGCGTGATCGAGACCGATAACAGCGTTTGTTTTCGCTTTAATGGATAACGGGCAGATCCCCATTGGCAATACCGCTCAAGCCGCAGCGACCCTGGTGGGCTTGAGGAAGATTCTGGTAGGCGATCGCGGCTGATGTTTAAGGATTCAGGGCAGCGGTTGCCCTGACTGTAAGATTTCATCATCGGGTGAAAACAGGTGATTGGGCGTTAAGCGACATTAATTCATTCAGGCCCATAATTCAGACCGATTTCGCGGCGGCGGCAGTTCAAAATCAGGGAGCAGCGATCGCTAGAATAAGGGCAAAGACAGCAGATACTCGGCCATGAAACTGAACCAGGGGTTATTGATATTAGGCATTTTGGCGATTGGGGTCGGCGCGCTGGTGTTCTGGACTTATAGCGCCGCCTCGGCCCCGTTGCCCGAGGGCTTTCCACCACCGACAGCGGCAGGCGCGATCGAGATTAAGCAGTATCCGGCCTACCGCGCTGCCACCGTGCAGGTCACCGGCGATTTAGAGCAAGCACCCTCGCGGGGCTTTTCACCGCTGTTTCGCCATATCAGCAGCAATGACATCTCGATGACCGCGCCGGTCGAGACTCGGTATCCCATCGCCACGCTAGAGGCCGGAGCGGCAACCGCAGGCGATGCGACCGTTTCGTTTTTATACCGCAGTTTGGAAATCGTGCCCGAAGCCGTGGCTCCAGATGTGCAAATCGAGGACATGCCATCCATGACGGTGGTGAGCGTCGGCGTTCGCGGCGGCTATGGCTATGACATTTACACCGGCGGTATTGAGCAGTTGCAAACGTGGCTAGCCGCGCATTCTGACTACGCGGTGACCGGACCGCCACGCCGATTTTTCTACGATGGCCCCTATGTGCCCGATCCGCTGAAGCGGAGTGACATTCAAATTCCTGTACAGCGCCAGTGACTGGCAGCTTAGTCTTAGGGGGCTAAGGATGAGGTGAGAAGCAGATATATCCGCACAATTTGCCGCGATCGCCAGCTCACCCCCAAACCAATGGCAAGCTGTTCCAAGAGGATTCGAGGGCGATCGCCGGCATCAAACAATTTTTTCCTGGCCGCTTAGAATAGGAAGGCTTTGCCAAAACATTGACTCACTGACCGATTCACCGTTTGAGCAACGGCCTTCTGCCGCCGTTTTTTGTCAACCTCACGATGATGTCAGTTCGGCATCAGACGCCGTCGCTGTTCATCCCTATTTCAGCTCAGAATGCGGTGAGCGAGATCGGTTTTGCCCGCCCATTTGATCCCCTCCCGAGAGAGAATTCTGACGCGGCCTTGTTGATCATAATTGCTTGAGGATAGCCCCCCACAATGTCTAAGCCCGCCATCTTAACCGTTGATGATGATGCTGAAGTGCTGCAGGCGATCGCCCGTGATTTGCGACAGCAGTACGGCGATCGCTATCGCATTATCCGCGCCAATTCCGGCCAGGATGCCCTCGAAGCGGTGCAGCAGTTGAAGCTGCGCAACGATACAGTGGCCCTATTTTTGGCCGACCAGCGGATGCCTCAAATGAGCGGCGTCGAGTTTTTAGAACAGGCCACAGCAGTGTTTCCGGAAGCGAAGCGGGCGTTGCTCACCGCTTACGCGGATACCGACGCGGCCATTCGCGCCATTAATGCCGCCCATTTGGACTACTACCTGCTCAAGCCCTGGGATCCACCGGTCGAAAAGCTCTATCCCGTGCTCGACGACCTGCTGAATGACTGGCTAGCCCATTTCCACCCCGAGTTTCAGGGCATTCGGGTGATTGGCGATCGCTGGTCGGCCAACTCCCACCGCATTAAAGACTTCCTAGCTCGCAACCAAATTCCCTACCGCTGGCTCGATATTGAACGCGATGCCGATGCCCAAAAGCTGCTGACCTATGCCGAGGCTCAGACACCCTGTCTGCCACTAGTGCTATTTGCCGACGGCGAGGCGCAGCCCAACCCTGACAACTTGCAAATTGCCGAAAAAATTGGTCTGCAAACCCAAGCCGCCAACCCGTTTTATGACTTAGTCATCGTCGGGGGTGGGCCAGGCGGGTTGGCCGCCGCCGTCTATGGCGCGTCCGAAGGGTTACGCACCGTCATGATTGAGCGCGAAGCCCCCGGCGGGCAAGCCGGTACCAGCTCGCGGATTGAGAACTATTTGGGCTTTCCGGTCGGGCTGAGCGGCAGCGATCTGGCGCGGCGGGCGGTGACCCAGGCCAAACGCTTTGGCGTCGAAATCCTGACGCCGCAGGAAGCCACTGGCATTCGCCTCAAAGATGATTATCGGGTTGTAACCCTAGCTGACGGCAGTGAGCTCGCCAGTCACGCCGTCATTTTGGCCATGGGGGTCTCTTGGCGACGGCTCAACGTGCCGGGTACCGAGCGCTTGACCGGTGCCGGAGTATATTACGGGGCGGCCCAAACTGAGGCGATCGCCTGCCAAGGCGAAGAGGTATTTGTCGTGGGAGGGGCCAACTCCGCCGGCCAGGCCGCGATGTATTTTTCGCGCTTTGCCAGCAAAGTGGTCATGCTGGTGCGGGGCGAATCGCTCACCAAAAGCATGTCGCAATATCTAATTGACCAAATTGACGCCACCGACAATATCGAAGTCTGGACTCATTCCAGCGTGATCGAGGCCAAAGGAGACAGCAACTTAGAAGCGCTGACCATTCAAAATTCTCAAACTGGCGAGGCGCAGACCCTCCCGGCCAAGTCGCTGTTCATCTTCATCGGGGCCCGCCCCTATACGGACTGGTTAGGCCACGATATCGCCCGAGACGAGCGCGGCTTCATTCTCACCGGGCCAGACCAGGCGTTCAGCGATCAGGCCATCGAACCGTGGCGGCTAGAACGCGACCCCTATCTGCTAGAAACCACCGTGCCGGGTGTCTTTGCCGTCGGCGATGTGCGTCACGGCTCGGTCAAACGCGTGGCTTCTGGCGTCGGTGAAGGCAGCATTTGTGTGCAGTTCGTTCACCAGTATTTGAGTAATCTTTAGCGTGGGGAAGTCGGAGGGAGGAATTCGGAATTCGGAGTTCAGAGTACGGAATTGAGAGTGTGCTGCGGTAAGGGCGGAGCCTTACGGGATTCAGCCTGAGTTTCGCAGTCCATTGCGGCAATTCAGGCTCGATGGATGCGATCGCTTGATTGCGATGGCGACCTCACAGCGGCTCGTCTCACCAGCCACACTTTAATTAACCTGAGTTCGGGATAAGGGCGCCAGGCACACTTACCCGTCGGTTGAAACGACCATCCCCTCCAGGGAGGGGTGCCAAAGGCGGGGTGGGTGTCGTTCCTCCCGCTGAGAGTGGTTCAGCCCACCCCATTCGCCCCTCCCCAGAGGGGAAAGAAACAGGATTTGGCTTACCCCGAACTGGTGTTCAATCAAGTCACTCGGAATTGCGGCAATGACTCTCTAATGGCCTTGCCGTTCAAACTTCCACATTCCACTGCTGCGGCCACAACAAAACCTTCCTCAATGCACTACCAAAGCCATTGAGGAAGGTATTTAGACATTAAACAAGGCCAGTAGCCTGATTAGCAGCGCCGAGCCTTGTGCGAGATCGCGTCATTCAGCGGGTCGGGAGGATTCGGTCTTAGGAATGCTTGCCGAGCACCTGATCTTTCAACGCGGTGAAGTTTTCAGTGAGTTCTTGCCGGTTCGCATCTTTGAGTAAAAAGCGATAGACAAACCAACCGCTATAGCCCAAACCTACCAATTCAAAGGTCGGTGCCAGCAAAGGCACCTCGTTGACGGCATGCAAAATGGCTAGCAGCAGCTTGACCGAAACAAAGGCTGCCAAAATCAAGCCCACCGTGACGAGTGGACGTTTGTATTCTTGGAAGAAGTCCGTCACATAGTCTGGCAAATTGGCCAAGATCCCGGAAACTTTGTCCAGAATCTGCTGCACCTGAGGGTTGGTGCCAGTTGCCTCCAGGGGGTCAGTTGCCTCCAGGGGGTCAGTATGCAGCGATGGATTTTCGACTTCGGGAACTTCGGGGATTGTCGTCTCAGAATTAATGTCTGTGCTCATATTTGTACGGTAGCTCACTACCCGGAATGACGTCTTTAAGAATAGATATTCCCTTGCAGTTAGACCAAAAACGGTAACGTTTCTGTACAGACTCACGAGGGGCTTGGCGATTACCGCAAAGCGATAGCAGATTTATAGTCTGAAACCGTTCAAATTTCAAACCCTATTGTGAGGAAATGTATGGAAAAGTGAACTAAAAGCCACTTCATTGAGCGCAGCCAAAAGTTTCGTGAGCAAACTGGATCGGCCCTCTGAGAGCCGGTCTCAGGCAAATTTTCACCTGTGCACCGGCCCGCTTTTGCGGCCCCGGCGGCGGCGCGACCCCAGGCCACTCCACAGCAAAATTCCATTAGGATGGGATTTAAATCCATTTTGCTAGGAGAGTCAGGACTCATCGAGACGATTTACGGCGACCTACGAGGACTCAAGCCCAACCAGCTGAAGCAACTCCAGCGACTGTATCATCAGCGCTTACCGGGCGATCGCTTCACCACGCCAGAGTTTGCGCAACGGTTGGCGGCCATTAGCACGGACTTAGGCCAGCCGCTCTGCCTCTATTTAAACCGCCGCGGGCAGGTAATTCGCGTCGGTGTCGGCTCACCTCGCCAGACGCAGATTCCCCCCATCGAACTGCCCCGCTATGGTGCCGAACGACTCAGCGGCATTCGCTGCATTGCCACTCAGCTCAAGCAAACGCCGCCCAGCACCAGCGACCTGACTGCGATGGCCCTGCAGCGGCTCGACGCACTGGTTTTAATTACCCTGTCAGGGGAAGGCTTTGAGCGGCGTGGTGGGGGCGCTACGGGCTACATTCGCCATCTGTATCTGGCCCATTTAGTCCCGCATCCCGAAGCGCGCTGGACGGTCTCAGACAAGCTCAGCCTAGAAACCGTCGCCCAGCAAGATTTTGTTGAACGCACCGAAGCGCTCGAAGCCGAGTTTCGCCGGGTGTTTGTGGCCCAGCAGGTCGATACCGACCACGATCGCGTCATCGTGGTCGGTTTAGTCACCGGCAAACTGTCAAAATCGCAGTTTCGCTACAGCCTGATGGAAGTCGAGCGCCTGGTGGAAACCGCGGGCGGTGAAGTGTTAGAAACCCTCTCTCAGCGCCGCGATCGCCCCCATCCGCAAACGGTGCTCGGGGCCGGTAAGGTTCAGGAAATCGCCCTTGAAGCGCAAACCCTGGGCGCGACTCTGGTGGTATTTGATCGCGATCTGTCACCGGCGCAAGTGCGCAATCTAGAGCTGCAGATGGGCGTGCGGGTTGTCGATCGCACCGAAGTCATTCTCGATATTTTTGCGCAGCGAGCCCGCAGCGGCGCGGGCAAACTGCAGGTCGAGCTGGCCCAGTTGGAATATCAGCTGCCGCGTCTGACCGGTCGGGGCCAGGCGATGTCTCGCTTAGGCGGCGGTATTGGTACCCGCGGCCCCGGTGAGACGAAATTAGAAACTGAGCGGCGGGCCATTCAGCGCCGCATTTCACGCCTGCAGCGAGAGGTCAACCAGCTGCAGGCCCACCGCGATCGCCTGCGACAGCGCCGCCAGCGCACCGACATTCCATCCATTGCCGTGGTGGGCTATACAAACGCGGGCAAATCGACGCTGCTCAATGCCCTGACCAATTCCGAAATCTATGCGGCTGACCAGCTATTTGCCACCCTCGATCCCACCACTCGACGGCTGAGCATTCTCGATAGCACCACGCAGGTACAAACCCAAATGGTACTGACCGACACGGTCGGCTTTATCCGCGACCTGCCCGAGTCGCTGGTCGATGCCTTTCGCGCCACGTTAGAAGAAGTCACCGAGGCGGATGCATTGCTGCATGTCGTCGATCTATCCCATCCGGCTTGGCTAGATCAGATTCGCTCAGTGATGACGATTTTGGGTGAGATGCCGATTACGCCAGGCCCCATTTTGCTGGCGTTTAACAAGCTGGATCAGGCCGATAGCGAAGCGCTCGCACTGGCGAAAGAGGAATTTCCTCAGGCGGTGTTCGTGTCCGCTCAAGATCGCATTGGGCTCGAAACGCTCAGAGCAAAGCTGATCGAGCTATCGAGCTACGCCCTTTGTCAATAAGTTTTGCTGTTCAGCCATAAACTCCGGGCAGGCCACCCGACTCTCGGAAATGTATGGGGTAACCTGGGTTAGGGTTATGACGTAGCTAGACGTTTTGAGCGGTTATTTGCATGGATTTGCTTCGGGTAGGCGATCGCATCCTTCAGTCAAACGACCTTGTTCCGCTGCTGAGCAAGACCAATCTATTGTCACGGGTGATTCAAGAAATCATCATTGATGACGCGATCGGCGATATTGAACTCACCGCTGAAGAAATTCAGGCTGCCGAAGTCGCCTTTTGCCAGCGCAATAAGATTACCAGCGCCGAAGAGGCTAACGCCTGGGCACAGCAACAATATGGCACACCCGATTTGATTCGGACGACCGCCGTGCGCGAGCAAAAGCTGGCTAAATTCAAAACGCAGACCTTTGCCAAAGAAGTTGATTCCTATTTTCTGCAGCGCAAAGGACGGTTAGACAAGGTGCTGTACTCGCTCATTCGCACCAGTCAGCTAGGACTCGCGCAAGAACTTTATTTTCGCGTCCACGATGATGGGCAATCTTTTCCCGAACTCGCCAAGGAATATTCCGAAGGGCAAGAAGCCAAGACCGGCGGGCTCATTGGGCCGGTTGAACTCAGCGTGCCCCATCCTGCCTTGGGGGGGCTGCTCTCGGTCAGCAAACCCGGTCAAATTTGGCCCCCCAAACGCATTGGTGAATGGTATGTGGTGGTGCGCCTAGAGAAGTTTTTTCCGGCTCAGATGGATGAGCCGACCAAACAGCGGCTACTCGACGAAATGTTTCAAACGTGGATGCGTGAACAGCTGCAAAACTCGCCCGTCAGCGTTCCCGGTAGCGACACCCTGGCTGTGACCGCTCAACCCGTGCCGCCCACGGCAGCGGCCGCCATCCCGATGAATCAAGCAGCGATCGCGAAAGACGCCGTCGCTAAGCCCAAAACACCGCCAACGGCGACCCCTCCCACTCCAGAGTCTTCCCCGACGGCAGCCAGCCAGCCACCGGCCTCAGACCCGGCGTCCGACAAGTCTGATCCCTGGTCTTAGGGATTTGGCAATGCCAAATCCTTCCAAGCATCTCCGCCAAACATCCCTCAGCAGCGGCATGGACTGATGACATAGCGCTGATTACTTCGCTGAGGCCATCAAGGCACGCTATAGTCCTGCGCACATCCGCAAGGTGGCTCCGCAGCTTTGGCCGAATCGAACTAGCAACTACGATCTTGGCTGCTTAAGGCTTATTCATCGCATTGCAGCATAATCCCGACAGCACCTCAGAGAACGAAAATCAGATGATATGGCGAGCCGCAGTCAGATTTGGACACTTTTAATCGCCGGATCGCTTGCGGCAAGGGGCTTCCTTACACCTTGAGCCCTGCACCTTTCTACCCTCTGCTATATCTGACAATCTTTTCAATTCCGACTTCTGCCATAGCACCTCAGGCAACGACAATCACACAAGACAAAAATCGGTTCCCTGAGTGAAGTCTCAAGGAACCGCCATGACCGTCAGTATTGAGTTCATCCAGTCGGCACAGAGAGCCAACGCCAGTTTGAGAGTCTGCCTCTACCGAGTTTAGGCAGTTCCCACCGCCAGAGATTGGCAGAGAGTCTTTTAAGGCCTGCCCTAGCCTTCGTTCCAGCTAATCACAAACGTCAGCGGTGGCGCTTCAGCGTCGCCCAAGCGAATTTCCAACGGATACGCCACACCAGCAGTGGGCGCAGGCAGCACCAAGGTGACCTCACCTGCCTGAGTTTGCGTCTGCGTCTGGCCCAGGCTTGGCACACTCACTTGACTAGCTTGGGGCACGGTGACCACCAGACTGATTTGCTGAGGAGCACCGGCCTGTAACTGAGCCGACACTGTGACGGGGCCTGCAGTCGTAAGCCACTCCCGCTGGGCGGAGGGCACCTCAGGCGTCAGCGTCAGCGTCAGGGTATTGAGGATATCCTTAGCCGCAAGCATGGTCAAAGTGACTTGCTGCTGCGGGTTAGCCCCCTCATATCCTTCAGGGAAGGCGGCTTTCAAAGCTTCTGGATCGCGCGTCGCAGTACTGCGCGCAGTGGCATCCGCCAAGACCAACCCGGCAATTTGATTCATGGCTTGAGGTTGGTCAGGAAACAGATGCTCGACCGCTTTGACGAGCTGAATGCCAGGCTGTAGGGACTCCGCGACGAGTTCTTGGCAGCGGTTGAGCAGGCCCACCAAGATGTCTTCGGGCAGATCCGTCGGCAGCTGCAGCGATCGCAACTGCCGCATCCACGGTAGGGGGCTCAGGGCAGTCAGTTCAGCGGGATATTCCTGCAGTTGTGATTCCCAAGGAAACAGAGGGGGATTTTGACTGATTTCGATCTCGAGTCGGCGTTTTAGCACCGTTTGAAAATGGTCTTGCACAGCAGGTAACTCTCCAAGTTCAGAAATGGGGGGCATTTCGATGGACATGTCGTTGATGAAGGTTGAGGATACGGTCTCGTCGGCCGCCAGGTTGGAAACACCTTCGGCCTCGGGACGAGGGGGATGCATAGTTTCGGGAGAGAGTTCTACTTGCGAGGATATTCCGTCTAAATCGTCAACCTTCCCTGATGGCGAGGAATCTGTCCGACTAAAGTGCTCAAGGAGCCCAAGTAGAAAACTCCGAATCATATCTGGGTCACTTTTCATCGCACGTAGGCCCCCTTCCGGACAATTCAAATCAAGAATACAAAGAATACAAATCGCAGAAACACGTCGCCCCCAGATACCCGCTATAGATTGCGAATTTCCCAAGCATGCTCCAGCAGCTTGGTCCACTGCTTTTGCAGCTGAGTTGAGCTGATACCCAACAGCTTCGCAATTTCAGTGTCATCATTACCCTCTTTTTTGAGATGCAACAGCTTCGTCTGAGTTTCGTTGATGGTCTGGTGCAGCTGATCCCACTGCTGGGGTGCCAGGCCCAGATTACGCTCCAAATCGGCTTCCAGCCACTCATGCACAATGTCCCAATGATGAGAGAGGGCAAATCGCACCAAGTGATATTTAAACCGCTGCTGCAAATAGTCTCTCTGGCGGGGGGTGAGTTTGAGCAGGGATTCAATCTCTACCGTGGGCAGATCCAACAGACGCAAGGTGAAATAGTCAGCACAGTCTTCCTGATTGCGTTCTTTCAAATAGCTCAACAAAGCCTCAATGACCCGATTGCGCAGCACCTCTTCAGGCAAGCTGTCTTGCTGGGCCACTAATTCTTCCCGTAACCGGCGAATGGGCACCGAATCTCTGACATCGTCAGCCTCGCTGCTACCACCGTCGGCCGCCTGCTCAATATCGACGGTCGCTTCTGGCGGCTGCTGTTTGGCAAAGGTCTGTGCCCGCAAAATCACCAATTGCTGACTGCGACGACCCGGCAGGGGAATCCGGCGCTTGCCATATCGCTCGGTGAACGCCATGTACTCCGCTAGCTCTAGCAGCGTGCGGGGTTGATAGTCATTCGAGGTTTCCGTTTCTCGCCGAAAGGCATTAAGCGCCTCCAGATAAAAGTTTTGCAAAAAGTCTTCAATCAGGGTGAGGCGCGCCTGATAACTGGCTTGGGTGTGGGGCAGCGAAATGTATCGGTATACGATCGCACTGAGGGTGCTGTGTAGTTCTACGCGGCCCTTAATCGAGCCCAGTCGGTAGTACTTAAGACATTGATTGAGGCGATGCATACCCAGGTTTTGCGCCCAAGTTTCCACCTCGCCAGAATCTTGAATGCGCTGACTCTGGGTACAGATCCTCTGTACCTCTTCACTTAAACGCTCTGCCGTGGCTCGGCTACTTTTATCAGAAGCCCGAGTGGCTTGCTTAAGCTCTTGGTAAAGTTTGTCTGAAAGTGCTTCCACGCGTCGGAAGAACAACCCCGATGCAGATGATCCTTCAAACACTAACACAGGAAACTTTATCAAGAGCGCAATCTTTAACTTACGCCGGTTGCTCCTCAGGCGGCAGCCACCCGACTAACCCATCGCGATCGCGCCGGGCTTTCCCGACGGCCGTTTGCCTCTGCGGCCCCCAATGCCCCACCGCCGGTGATGGGTTTCGCAAGTCCTTATCATCGTTTTAACCATGGCCTTAACCCTTAACGAGATCGTGCCTTGGGGACGATCCTATGCAGAATATCGGCAGATGTTTGCACTCACCACAGTCGAGCTCGGGCAACGGATTTTAGGCTGCGCCGATGGCCCTGCCGCTTTCAACGCCGGGTTGACGCAGCGCGGGGGGCAAGTGATTTCAGTTGATCCGCTCTACGCCTTTAGCAAGCCGCAAATTCGTGATTGCATTGCCGCCACCTACGACACGATTTTGCAGCAGTTGCAGCACTCCCAGGCCGATTATGTGTGGACAGCGATCGCCTCGGTCGAAGACCTCGGCCGGGTACGCATGGCGGCCATGACGCAGTTTTTAGCCGACTATGAGGCCGGCAAACAGGCGGGCCGCTACCGCCCCGGCAGTCTGCCCGACTTGCCGTTTGCAGATGATCACTTTGACCTGGCGCTGGTCTCGCATTTTTTGTGGCTTTACAGCGATCACCTGTCTTGCGAGTTTCATCAACAATCGCTGCGGGAGCTGCTGCGCGTCGCTCGTGAAGTGAGGCTCTTTCCCTTACTCACCCTCGACTGTCAGCTTTCACCGCACCTAGCCGCAGTGACCGCACAGCTGCTCAGTGACGGATTCACGGTCTCTCGACAGCGCGTTGACTACGAGTTTCAACGCGGGGGCAACGAAATGCTGGTCGTGCGGGCAGCTTAGCGGCCTCTAGCGGCAAACCGCCCGGCCCCAACTATCCCCGAGGGGAAATAACGGTTACGCTGAAATGCAGCGTTTGCAGACTTGGTCAACCCCTATGGATTCCAACATCGCCCCTCAGTTGCCGCTCACCCTCCGCCGGGTGACGCTCTTTGTGATCACTTTGGTGGTGGGCATCGTCATGGGAAGCAGCCTCATTGCCAGCTGGAATGAACCGCAAGTCGCGAGTCGGCTAGAGCTATACCAAACTGATTTGCTACTGCGCACCACCGCTTGGGATGGCGGGGGCCTATCGGACGAGCAGGCGACGCTGGTGCGACAAAATTTGCTGGGCGACCAGCCCCTGCAGGATGCGCAAAAGACCTATGATTCGGTGCGCACCACCGCCCTCAAAACCATCACAGACAACACTGCTGAAACTGCCACTGTCGCGCCCTCACCTCGGTTGCAAGCCGCCCTCACCGAGCAGTCAGAACTCCTCGATCTGCTTGATTTGCGGCTGGGCATTCTCAATGCGGAACAGGGCGATGTCGCTGCGGCCCAAGCCAACTGGGAAGCTGTCAAGGCCCGTCAGGCTAGAGGCAATGACCTATGGCGCACAGCCGATACGCTGAACTTGCTGTGGCAAGGTGACGCCGTGCCCGCTGACAGTGCCGCGCTGTTGCAATCGACGCTGCAGGGCTGGTTTCGAGATCGCGCCCTGACCGAACTGTACAATCGCACCGCCGCCGCTGATGCCTTGGCCCAACTGGAGCAAGCAGAAACTGCCACTGCTCAGAGTCTCGTCATCACTTTGGCGGCAGTGGGAGTCGTGCCCGTAATCGGCACAGTGCTGGGAATTGGGGTGCTGATTTTCGTCGGTATTCAACGCTTGATCAAGGGCACCGACTCGCTGCTGGCAAAAAATCGCGATCAAGGCTGGGAAACCCCATGGTCGGTCGAAACCGTGTGGTTGGTCGTGGTTGGCGGCTTTTTGTTTATGGGTCAGCTGATCGTGCCGCTACTAATCATGCCTCTCAGAAGTCCCCTAGCGGCCTTTGGCATTCGCGGTCAGGCGTTGTTTGCCCTGGCCTATTACCTCATGATGTCAGCGGGGGCGATCGCGGTACTGTTTTTCGCCATTCGCAGCTATCGCCCCTTACCGAAAGACTGGTTTCGTCTCCGTTTCCAAGGGGGTTGGCTGCTATGGGGATTGGGCGGCTATCTGGCCGCGCTGCCGCTGATGTTGACCGTCTCTTTGCTCAACCAGCAGATCTGGCAAGGGCAAGGCGGCAGCAATCCGCTGCTGCAGACCGTTTTAGAAGCGCAAGACCCCTGGGCGTTGGCCATCTTTTTTGCCACCGCCTCCCTCGCCGCCCCCCTGTTTGAAGAGTTTTTATTTCGCGGCTTTTTGCTACCGTCGCTGACGCGCTATCTGCCCGTATGGGGGGCCATTCTCGTCAGCAGCCTGGTGTTTGCGATCGCGCACCTCAGTCTTTCAGAAGTGCTGCCGCTCACTGTACTCGGCATGGTTTTGGGGATTGTCTACACGCGATCGCGCAACTTACTGGCACCCATGCTGCTGCACAGCGCCTGGAACAGCATCACGATGTTGGGGCTATTTTTGTTAGGCAGTAGCGCCCACTAAGCTAAAACAAACGACTTCTCAAAAGTGTGAGGTTCACTGGAACATTGAGGTTTTCTCCAGAGAGCAAAAATACTTATGTCTATGTACATCTCAGGTTTGAAATACCTTGTTTGCTACGGTGCCGTATTCATTCTGCAGAGCTGCACTGGTTCTTACGAAAATACTTCCTCTACAGAAGCTTTGTTGACTGCTCCTGCCATAGAAAATGAACAGGCTGATGTCTCTGAGCAGATCTATCAACAGGCAACTCAAGAGAGCTTTTCTCCGGATGTCTCTGAAGTTCCTTTACTCAGTGTCAGGTTGCTCAACTATTTAGCTCGGCAGAACAAAAGAACCCGTCTGTGCGAGGGAGAAACTTATGAACTCTTGCTGTTACAATACTTTCCCAAACTGTATAAGCTCACCTCTCAAAAATATCTTGTAGAGCAAATTTGCGGTTTAGGAACATACAATACCTCGTATAGTTACTTCCTCTATCAACCCAGTTCTTTAGTCAGTGAAGTTGAGATGAGTCGTCAACCATCAGAGGCCTATCGTAGAGATGAGGAAGGCTATTACTTTCTAACGAGCAGTGTAAACCAGCACTCAATTATTTCCGAAGCAGAAATCACACCTCTATCATTTGCAAGATACCGATATAACGATTTAGGAGATTTAGTTCGTCATGAAAGCTATATCGTGAGTGGCAGACGACTCTTCGAGCCTAGCGAAGAAATTTTATCGATTTTCAGCAAAGCAAGAGGTATGGCAGATTGTGGCTCGTTCGCTCATTACCAATTCCAAGGAAGTGAATTCCAGTTAGTTGAATATCGTTATCAAGAGTGTTGTTCATCAGAGCAAGAATGTACTGCTCAAAGTTACGGCCGTTATCCAGAAGAATATCCACAAATCTTTCCGTAATTTTGAAGCTAATTGTCTTCAGGCAACTGCAATGCCCTGCCGAAAGTACAAAATCTGACAGAGTTTTCGAGGGAACATGCAAACCCATAAGAACGTTCGATGCCGTCCTCGTGACTCCGGCTAGAAGAGCGATCGCACATATTCGCGGCGCATGCGGGTGATCGTGTCAATAGAAATACCCTTGGGACACACCGCTTCGCACTCACCGTGATTGGAGCAGTCGCCAAAGCCCTCGGTCGCCATTTGTTGCGTCATCGCCCGCACCCGCTGCGGGCGTTCTGGGTGGCCCTGCGGCAGCAGCGACAGATGCGCTATCTTGGCCGCCGTAAACAACGACGCCGACGCATTCGGACAAGCCGCAACACAGGCCCCGCAGCCAATGCAGGCGGCATAGTCAAAGGCGAGATCAGCATCCGCTTTCGCCACGGGCAAGGTGTTGGCTTCGGGGGCTGACCCGGTTTTTACCGAAATGTAGCCTCCTACCGTCATGATGCGATCCAGCGCGGTGCGATCGACCACCAAGTCTTTGATGATGGGGAAAGCTTGAGCTCGCCAGGGTTCCACTACCACGGTATCGCCGTCGTTGAAGTGCCGAAGATAGAGCTGACAAGTAGCCGTTTTGGCCTGAGCACCGTGGGCTTGACCGTTAATCATCACCCCACAGGAGCCACAGATGCCCTCACGGCAGTCGTGGTCAAACTCAACGGGCAGCTTATCTTCAGCGATCAGCTGCTCATTTAGCACGTCCAACAGTTCTAAGAAAGACATGTCAGGCTGCGCTGCCGCCACGGTGTAACGCTCAAACTGTCCGGGCTGATCGGGGCTGGACTGCCGCCAGATTTTGAGATGTAGCTTCATGCCGCACGAGTTAATCAAAGGCAACGACTATGCCTCCTTAGTCTACAAAGTCTACAGCGGTAATTTTGGGTCACGATACAGGAAACGTCAGGCGATCGCGCTCCGATGAATGCGCCTAATCTGCCAAACTGAGAAAGCAAAGCATCGTGGATAGAGCGACATGCGCCGGCTACTGGTGGGAATTTTAATCGCGATCGCCCTGGTTCTCGCCATGGCGCCCCCGGCTCTCGCCCGTAATTGCCGGATTCAAAATCAGCACGAAATCTGTCTGGAACGCGTACAGCGTAGTGCCAAATATCACTGGCGCTATCGCGTGCAGGCAACCGTCGATGGTGAGCCCCAACCGTTAGCTCGATATAACTGTCGCGATCGCACGCGCACGCTCCTCGCGGGTACTCAAAAGGGCCTCACCCAGCCGTTTTCACCCGAAGGGGTTGGCGTCCACATCTGTCAGCTGCTCAACCGTTAATCGGCGCATCTGCCACCGTTATGCCAATGCTGCACTTGGCAGGCTCAGAGAGTCCCCGTAGCGCCCCAAAAGTAATCGGGGAAAACCGCTCCAAGAGGCTCCAGCGACTTCAAGAAAGTCGGGCGGCTACATCACCATGCCGCCATCAATTGTCAGCACCTGACCGGTAATATAAGCTGCTGCCGGATCCGCCGCCAAAAAGCGAATCAATCCGGCCACCTCAGTGGCTTCGCCATAGCGACCGAGGGGAATGTATTTGAGAATCTCTTCGGTATTGGACAGGTCTTCGGTCATATCGGTTTTGATAAAGCCGGGAGCCACGGCGTTGACGGTGACACTGCGGGAAGACATTTCTTTGGCGATTGTTTTGGTAAAGCCAATGACACCCGCCTTAGCCGCGCTGTAATTGGCCTGTCCGGGGTTGCCCATGAGTCCGGCCACCGAAGCGATATTGATAATTCGGCCCGATCGCTGCTTGAGCATCAGCTTGCTCACCGCGCGGGTACACAAAAAGACGCCAGTCAGGTTGAGATCAATCACCGCCTGCCAATCTTCGGGCTTCATCCGCAGCAGCAGCGTGTCGCGGGTAATGCCCGCATTGTTGACCAGCACGTCTACCCGGCCCCATTTCTCAGTTGTGGCTTTGATCAGCGCCTCCACCTGATCAGCCTGGGAGACGTCAGCCTGCAGGGCGATCGCGCTACCGCCATCACCGGTAATGGTGGCCACTACCGCATCAGCCGCCTCGCTAGAGCGAGCATAATTCACCACCACGTGCGCGCCTTCAGCCGCCAGCGAGATCGCGGTGGCCCGGCCAATTCCCCGCGAGGCTCCCGTCACAACGGCAACCTGATCTATAAGCAGCGCTGACATGGCGTTTTCTCCTGATCTGTAATCCCAATCCAAAGGGCTATCTTACGCCATCCAGCCATCCTGTTAAAAGATTCCGGTATCTGGCAGCCCGTCAGCCAAATGCGGATTAGCCTACAACAGTCAACTCGCCTTTCGTTGCAATGGCTACCAAACAGAAGTTCACCAGTTTTGCTGATTTGCTTGCCCAGAGCGAGCTGCCCGTCCTCGTCGATTTTTATGCAACGTGGTGTGGCCCCTGCCAAATCATGTCGCCGATTTTAGAGCAGCTCAATACCCAGCTCAGTGGTCAAATCAAAGTCGTCAAAATTGACACCGATCGCTATGCGCAATTGGCCTCGCAGTACCAGATTCATGCGCTCCCAACCCTCGTTTTATTCAAAAACGGCCAGCCCGTTGAGCGCATTGAAGGGGTACAAACGGCGGATCAGCTGGCTCAGCGTTTGCGTTCCCATCTCTAACCAGACCGCTTGTCGAAAGGTTTGTAACGATATTGCTGTTCGTTGCGCTGGCCAAGCCCCGGCTGGGTGAGAGCGGGCGTTCTCCCCTCCATTACGCCAATTCACCGCTGCCAGAGACTTTCAGCATCTTGAATAGGCCATCAGCTACGCAAGGTATCACACGGCCCTGATGGCCAAGTGTGTGCAAATGCAAATCTCCTGCCTGATAGAGACGCGGCATTGGCTATGGTAATATTCTGGTGATTAGGAAAGGTAAGGATATCTAAGGCATGTCAGCCGTACAAGTAACCGATTCTTCATTCAAGCAAGATGTGCTTGAGAGCGCACTCCCTGTTCTAGTCGATTTTTGGGCTCCCTGGTGCGGCCCATGCCGAATGGTGGCCCCAGTCGTAGACGAAATTTCTGAGCAGTACGACGGTCAGGTCAAAGTTGTTAAGCTCAACACCGATGAAAACCCCAGTGTTGCCAGCCAGTACGGCATCCGCAGCATCCCCACGCTGATGATTTTCAAAGACGGTCAGCGGGTTGACATGGTGGTCGGTGCAGTTCCCAAAACAACCCTCGCCAACACGTTAGAAAAATATCTCTAGGTTGCAACTTCTCGGCAACCGCTTCTGAGACCACAAATTGATTACTGTCTTGGTCTTTAAGAAGGCGTCCTGATTAACTTCACGACGCCTTTTTTAGCGAATACGTCAAAACTGGGGAGTAACGAAAACAGCCGCGCCAGAAATCTCCTGGCGCGGCTGTTAACCGATCAGCCCTTAGATCAAAGGGCCGACAGCTGAGGCATTAGATCCGTACAGTGGAACCATCGAACAGCGGCACCGACATCGAGAAGTTTTCAGCGTAGGTCAGCTTTTGCTCCTCTAAGATGCCGATCGCGATCGCTTCGCCCAAGCGCACTGACTCAGAATAGTCAGTGAAGTAGTGCACGCCAGCCCAGTTGCGGCCAATCGAGATGTTGGACGCCAGCTTATTGAGTTCCCCTTCTACGGTTAGGTCGGGGGTGCCCGTCGCAACTTCGAGGGAAGTGCCGCAGGGAGCCGGATAAACATAGGGCTGAGGCAACACGTAGCGGTGATCGAAAAAAGCCTTGAGAATCGTCACGCAGGCCCCCGCCACCGTCGCATGACCCGCGCCATAGGCCGGGTGCATGGGCGACCCTTCGGGAAAAGCCATCGGTAAGAGATAGCTCGTGGCCAACTCTTGATCGCAATCGCGACCGTCTTGAATGCGATTTTGACGCGCATTGTGATCGCGCACAGCTTCTAATAAACCCGAATGGGTCAGGCGATCGCAGAGCGCTTCGAACGACTGGAAGGTCGGATTGCCAGGGGTGTTTTTCATGCGGTGCAGACGTCCGCCAACGCCTTCGGGGCGCAACCGACGATGCACGTTGAACTTCTGAAACCGCACCGCCTTGAGGGCGCGCGTTGCCACCTCAGTCACTAGCGACAAGATGTGTGGCCCACCAAACTGAGCGAAGCCCTGCTGTCGATCAATCACATCAGCCTGCTGAAAGGGAATGCCCGGATCAAAGGGGGCATTCAGCGCCAGCAGCGACAGGCAGGCGTTGAGATACGCCTGGTACAGCGCGTCGTAGTGGACGTAAGTCGCCAAATCACGGGGTGTAGCGATAAAGCGATAACGGTTTTCAGGGCAATCGCCTTCATAGATTTCCGTACCGCGGAGGTCAGCCCCATTTTGCACATCTAGCCACCCCTGCCAGGTGGTCATGTAGTCGCGATAAGGCGTCGCTACGCGCACCTTGTTTTGCCAAACCTGCGCCCCGTAGCGGACAAAGCCAGCGCGGGCGCTTGCTTCAGTTTGGGCCCCACTGCTGCCGAGTTCCGGCGTGCCCGCACAGAGAAACTGCGAGAGGTAAGGGCCCACAGCGTCGCCGAAGGTCGTCCCCCGGAAAACGTTTTGCGGCGTCACCTGACCCCGGCGGCGAGCCTGGGCGACTGGCGAGAGTCCAGCAATTTCGCCCCCTTTGAACCAGGTCAGGCAATTCAACCGGGCGATCGCCGTCTGCACGTCTTTGTCATAGTCAAACTTGGCAAAGGGGACATCACGAACCAGGGCCATTTCATAAACTTCTGCCATTTCAGCGATCAGTTCTTCGCTATCGGCAACGGGCACCGGCGGCATAGTCACCGCCTGAGCATCAGGACCTTGCAGGTCAAACGTATTACCCGCCCCCTGACTTTCCGGAGCTCGGACACCGACAGGGCCACCTTTAACGCGCTGCACATCGGCCGAATTGGTGAATCCCGATTGCCAGGTAATCGGTTGGTTGGGCTGAGCCCCTTTGGCAATCACTTGACCGTTGCCATCGCGCTGTAAAGGGCCTAAAGGCGTATCGCGAAAGTCGCGAACATCGCCGGAGTCAATGGCGCGGACAAATTGTTGAAAATCGTTGGGGTCAGCAATGAGACCATCATCTTCTCGGTGGGGTAAGCCTTTCGTGTAACTAGCAGTGTAGGAAGGCTTACCGCTGCGAATAGCATCTTCAGCATTGGCGCATTCGCCCGCCTGCGCAAAACGATTTTTCAGTTCTTCACCATTCGCTTCATGGACGGAATGCTCTCGGTCAAAGGCAGCTTTTGCAGCTTCAATACGAACGTTAAGGGCTTGATTACGACGTGATTCCATAGGGGGCTATTACCTTTGCGTAAAATTTTTCCAAGTTTCACACCCATAGTTAATTCAACAACCTCACTTTTTTGATTCCAGATTTTTCTAAGTAATTTCCACCATCTCCTCGCAGAGAAAAATTAACTTTTCGACCTAAGATCGCCACCAAAACAGAGTCTTAAGGATTGCAGTCAAATACAAATCAGACTCAGAATAAACCTTAAAAAGCCTCAAAATCATCCAAAACAACGCCAAAGCGAGGATCAACTCAAACAAAAATAATACGCCCTTCAAATAAACGCTTCCGGAAAGCTATGACAAGAATCTAAAATATTTTCTTTTCTGGCAGTTCATTACCCTCTTGAAACAAACAAATCCACCTCTCTATGACAGTTTTTCAGGTGGTTTTTTATTCTATTTCTAAGATTTTTAGCCGATTCTTGTCATCTATACTTCACTTTTGCGACCCAATTCCAAGGAAAAATTTGCTACGCAATATCATCAAGCCTTAAACCTAATTTGGCGTAATTTCAAAAATCAGCTGTGTCCCGATGAAAACTGCCCGATTAGGCAGCTCGGAGAGATGTCTATGGCCGGAACTCGTCGAGGCAGATCGAACCATGCGCACCCCGAGACCGCTCAATACCGCTTTGAATGAGGCATTGAGTGGTCTCGGTTCATGCCGGGTTTGCAAGACTCACACCGCTATGGTCAAAGCTCTTTGCGAGACACCGTTGATGCTTGAATTTCCCAATCTCGCACAGTCATGGATTGATCTGAGATGCTGCTGGGCTGAGCGCCAACGGATAACTACAAGCTCTGCTGTAGAGGCTGGTTGGTTTGCCATCTCGTTAACCAGACGGGTGATCGCGATCGCAGCGTCCTAGAGAGCCCGCCACAAAAAACTTGCTGATCCTAGAGTTAGGATCAGCAAGTTTCAAAGATGCAATGATTTGAGACTAGTTGGCGTTGGGTTGAGCCGGACGATAGGGCAGGTTCTTTGCCCCCTCAAGCTTAGAGCCATCCTTTTCACCATCGGCCAGCCCTAAAGCATGCAAAGGATGATTGAGCACATCGACCAAGTTAGCCATGGTGTAGTTCATCAGCTCATCCGGGTTAATCAAAACCCATCCTTGAGCCGTCAACTCTCTCAGCTCAAAGTGGAGGTGCGGACCGGTGGAGTTACCGGTGCTGCCGATGAGTCCCACCACGTCACCCTGCTTCACCGTTTCGCCGGGACGCACCAGTAGCCGCGATAGGTGGGCGTAGCGAGTCTCTAAGGAACCATTCTCATGGTGCAAAATCACCGTCAAACCGTAACCGCCCAGATAATCGGCCACCTGCACCTCACCATCTTTGGTCGCCACCACAGGAGTGCCTTCAGGCGCACCCAGGTCAGTGCCCGTATGAAAGCGGCGATCGCCCGAGATGGGATGGATGCGCCAGCCAAATAAAGAGGTAATCGGTGACGGCATCGCGATGGGAAATACGAACTCTTCGGCCCCTCGGCGCAGCAAATTCAGCGTGCTCAACCTTTCATTGAAATACTCACGACTGATCACCGTAGTGTTGCCGACGGTAACACCATTACTGCCAATGCCGATCGGCCCCAAATTGAAACCACTGCCATCAGCCCCAGCATCGTAGTTAGAGCCACTAGCTGCTGCCGCTTGAGCAGCACTGCCACAGGCGCTAGTCGGGGCAGTTTGCCCTTGCTGTAGTCGAAATTGACAACCAGTGGAGCGATCCGAAAAAATCAGCGAGGGCGTATCTGGCGAGGGGGTGGCGCCCAAACTATAGTCAGTCGGATCAATAAAAACGTTGTTAAAAGTTTCGGCAGGGGGTAGCTCTTCAGAACTTGCTGCCGATTTTGCTGGCTCTGAAGCAGGCGACGATTGAGCAGGGGCCTGTTCAAACACAATTTCCGGCTCTGGAGCTGGGCTCACAGGCACCTGAGGCTCCAACAAAGATTCCGCAGATGTTTCGACGGGAGCCATGGAAGGAACGACCTCAACCGCAGTCGGAGCTTCCACCTCAGCCTCGACTTCGGCTTGAGCGGGTAACATCCCCAGGGTAAGGGCCAAGCTGACGGCCCCTAAGCTGCTCAACAGGCGCACCTGCTTAGAGAGCACCAGGCTTGGGGAAGTCTTGATTTCGCTGGAGAGCTGCTCCGGCTGCATACTGATTACTCCGTCAAAGACCATCGTAAACCTCAGCCATTGTAGCCCAGGCTGATCTCACCTGGCTTTAAAAATCGGGTGGTTTGGGCGCCGTCTTGATCAACAACGACGATGAGACTGCCGTTAGAAGAGACGCCTTCAACCACAGCAATGTGCCCGTCTAGGGTAACTTGTTGGCCTACATGAGCCAGTTTATGCTCGTAGGCCCGAATCAGCGCCAGAGGCCCATGATGTTGCCAATAATAGTAGCCCTGGAGCAATCCCCTCAGCGCTACTGCCGCCAAGTCTTCCAAGCTTTTCACCCCGACCCGAGGTGAATCCGGCAAAAGCCGACGGATCGAGGTGGCGTTGGGGGGTAAAGGATTACGCCAATTCACACCCAGGCCAATGACGGCATGCTGAAGGGTGGGTGTCTGCGATCGCGTAACTGCTGTCAAAGCAGTCAGATTCTGACCGACGCGGCTTTCTGCCAAAATACCGCCGACTTTTTGGCCCTGACTGACGAGATCGTTCGGCCACTTGATTTGCAGCGGAATACCCAAGTTTTCTAAGCTGGTCGCCACGCCCCAGGCACTGGCAATCGTTAACAAATTGGCACTGGCGATCGCGAGTTCTGGCTCCAACACCAACGAAAGATAGAGCCCGCCAGGCGCTGATACCCAGGTGCGCCCCCACTGCCCCCGACCGGCACTTTGCTGACGAGCGATGACAACGGTTCCTGCCCCTCGGCCCTGCTCCACCAGTTGCCAGGCTTCTCGATTCGTCGAGGGCAAAGAATCATAAAGACAGATATCAAACTGCGGTCGCAAAGACGCCAGTGCCGGCAAAACCCCCAGCTCTTTAGCGGGTCGATTCAGGGCTTCAATAATGCGCCAGTAATCCACGATGTATATCCACTCTCGTCGGTATGACGTCCTCTCGGCAACAGACAGTTGCCACGTAGTGAGCCCGAAAGTCTACGCAGTACCGAGAGGAACGCCACTGCATTAAACTGCGTCTGTACGACCTGCTTTACCGACTGCCTAGCATGCCAGAATCGACCAGTGGCTCCTGGGAATGGCGCACTCAAGCCAATCATCCCTATCTCACAGCGACACTCCTAAAGCGGTGGCCCCATGGCTTTTTTACCCGAGCGTCTTGGCCCCAAACACCTGAGGTCTTGAGTCAACAGCTCGCGCCCGAAGCCGTAATCTATCGTGCTCAGCAGGTTCATGGCAATCGGGTGCTGAGTCCCGATGATTTTTCTCAGGAGCCGGCGACGACTCCCAACAGCCGACCGGCAGCCGATGCCGTGATGACCACCAGGTCGCAAGAGGCCGCGTGGGTCTGTACGGCTGATTGCACCCCCGTCTTGATCGGCGATGTCGCGACCGGTCAAGTTGCCGCCGTGCACGCGGGCTGGCGCGGCACTGCCCTGCGCATTGTCCCCACAACGATTGCCAAGATGCAGGCTCAAGGCAGCGAACTGAAGAATTTGCGGATTGCGATGGGGCCCGCGATCGCGGGTCAGGTTTATCAGGTCTCAACCCAAGTGGCAATGGAAGTAGGGCGATCGCTGTCGCTCCCCACCCGGAGTGACCACGAGCTAGTAGCCCATCTGCAAACCTTAGCGCCAGCTCCGCTATTGCCCGATGACGCCCCCGGACGACTGCGGTTAGATGTACGGCAGATCAATGCGCTGCAGCTATTGGCTTTAGGGCTGGAACCCCAGCAAATCGTGATCGCCCCCCATTGCACCTATCAGGAACCGGATCGCTTTTTTTCCTATCGGCGATCGCACGAAAAAAAGGTTCAGTGGTCTGGCATTGTCAGCTGTTGAGATCTTCAGTAACCTCGGACGCGGCCCCTGAATCCGGCGACGAGGGTGATGAAGCGGGGCGTGAGGCCGCTGGTGAGACCTGTCCGTTAGGGGACTCACCGTCGCCCGAGTAGGTACCGTTATCGGTCGTTTGGGGTAGCGGCTCTAAATCCTGGCCTACCGGCGACGGGGGCGGGGCCTCAACCACCTTGGCTGGGGGCGGTATGGCTTCCACGAGCGGTACCGTTTCAATCTCTAGCTTGGCCGGTCGGCTGCCCCCCGACAAACGCTGCAATAGCTTCGGCTTTTGATCATGTAACAGATAAATGATGCGATCGCCGGTTTTCCAGCCGTCACTTTCCTGTAACGCCACCCACATGTGGCGATCGCGCTTGATCAATAGCGGCATCAACTCACCGTTACGCATCAACGCCCGCAGATGAGCACGCTGCATCAGTGCCCCCTCCGTTCGCAATTGAGTTTCACCCAGTCTCACTCTTCCCTCGCGCAAATAGCCATTCCATTGCTTGAGGGCAATGGTGGGAAAAGTCGCCTTGGTAGACACTGATTTTTGCCCCAAGCTCCCTTTTTTTGCTGAAGTTTCCTTCGCCGCATCTTCTTTGGGCCGAACGGCGATAATCCGGGGCAGTTGAAATTCTTCCTGGGCCTGCTGCGCCACCACCGCATTGATATCACCGTTATTGGTCATGGCCAGCAGCGTCCTAGCCCCGCCAATCCCGGCTTCTTCCAGCACCTCAGCATCCAGGGCACTATTGACAAACACCGACAAATTTTCCTGTTCGGCCCCGACACAGGCATCGGCATTGGTGTCGATCAGCGCCACCGGTTCGCCGTTTTCTTTAAATAAGCGAGCAATCAGTAAGCTCAGCGGGCTGCAACCCACAATCACGGCACCACTGCCCTCTTTTTGGCCCGTCAGGCCCAGCAATCGGGCCAGCAAACTGGCCGTGAGGCCCTGCGACAGCACGGTAATAATGATGGTCAAAAAGACTAGCGCCTTGATCGCATCCCCCCCACTGATGCCCCGCTCGGTCAGCAAAATCGCAAATAAAGACGCCACCGAGGCCGACACAATCCCACGTGGTGCAATCCAGCTCAAAAAGGCCTTTTGTCGCCAGTTCAAATCACTGGGAGCGGTGCAGATAAAAATGTTGAGGGGCCGCACCACCACCATCAACACGGTGACGGTGAGCACGGCGCCTCGACCCAGCGCAAAAATACTGGCAATCGAGAGATCAGCCGCCAGCAAAATAAACAGCACCGAGACGGCGAGAATGGTGAGCTGCCCCTTAAAGCGTCGCAGCAAGCGCTCATCGGGCACTGACAACGCCCGCAAAACGACCCCCGCCACGACCGTCGCCATCAGTCCCGATTCGTCCTGAATTTCTTGTGCTACACCATAGAGCCCCCACAGGGTCGCCAGCACCACCAGATTGCGCAGTTCTTCCGTCAAAAACTGCGTCTTTTTGAGAAACAGACCGAGCAACGCGCCGCCCAAGCCACCAATCACGGCCCCCGTCCCCAGACGCACCGTCAAGCCACTGATAATCAACCAGGGATCAGCGTCGCCATTCAAAATAATGTCCAGGACGACCACGGCTAAAATCGCGCCCACGGGGTCAATGAGCACCCCTTCACCTTCTAGCAAGGTCGCCACTTTGCGATCGACGGTGACTTGCCGCAGTAGCGGGTTGATGACAGTCGGCCCGGTTACCACCACCAACGAAGCATAGAGGAACGCCAGCGACCAGGGAAACTCTCCCAGCCAATGCGCGGCCATGCCGCCACCCAACAAGGTAATAAACACCCCAGTGGTGACCAAATTACGCAGGCTGTTGGAAACCCGATCTAATTCTTTGAGCTCTAAACTCAGCCCCCCTTCAAAGAGAATCAGGGCCACACAGAGGGATACCAGTACCTCTAGACCCACTCCCAGCTCTTGGGGTCGTACCAGCCCAATGCCGTCTGGCCCTAAACTCACTCCAAAGACCAGCAAGAAAATAATGCTAGGTACCTTAAGATATTCGCCGATGACCTGGGCGCTGATTCCGGCGAGGACGGTCAGGACAATCTGAATTGTGATCTCAAACGAGTTGTCCATAAGCGTTGCGCTGATCCAACAGCAAACCTGTTAGTGCAGCCGAGGCTGATGGCCGTCAGCCATCGACCTCAAACAGCAGCGCTGTATCCCCATAAAGCTTGAGTTTGACCTAATATCCAGTGGCAGAGAACTCACTAATAAAATCCATACATTTGTCAAGACAAAACAGGCCGGGTTTCTAGAAAAACTGAGGTTTCAAGACCCGTTGACCCGCTCACAAAAGCCCAGCAGATTCAAGACGGTTCAAGCGAAATCGATGCATATCGCGGCCTGAACATCGTCAAATCCTATATAGTCCATCCAGCATAACACCTGATCCCAATCGGGGATTGGCAGGGAAAACCACCGCCAAAACGGCCCGCGATCGCGCCTCTATTTTCCCTCGCCAAGGGAAAGGTACCCAGGACTCATCGCACACCTGACGTAGGCCATAATACAAAGACCTTGCTGTTTGACTTGCCCCCTATGTCTGCCTTCATCCGCCCCGACCTGCAGGAATTTTCGGCCTATCGTTCCCACGCTGCGACGATAGCACCCAAACATGCTGACCCCATCGATCAGCTGGACACCAATGAATCTTCCTATGATCTACCGGCTCCCCTCAAGGCGAAGCTAGCACAGGAATACCAGGTGAGCCTCGCGGCAAATCGCTACCCTAATGGCGATCATGGGGCATTAAAGCGGGCGATCGCGGCCTATGCAACAACCTCCGGCCACTTGGACTCACCCACCGTCACCACCGAACACATTACCGTTGGCAATGGTTCAGACGAGCTGATCCGCTCATTACTGATTGCCACCTGCGTGGGGCGAGCCGGGTCAATTTTAGTGGCTGAACCGACCTTCTCGATGTATAAAATCTTGGCCCAAACGCTGGGCGTTGAGGTCGTGAGCGTGGCCCGTGATGCGAATACCTTTGCCCTTGATTTGGCAGCGACTCAAGCCGCGATCGCCCAGGCGAAGACGCCAGTGCGCATGGTGTTTATGGTGTCGCCCAACTCCCCCACAGGCAACGGTCTAACCGCAGCAGAGCTGACCTGGCTACGCAGCTTACCGACAGACATCTTGGTGGTGGTGGATGAGGCCTACTTCGAATTTAGCCAGCAGACGACCCTATTAGATGCCCTACAGCGGCCCAACTGGATCGTGACGCGCACCTTTTCGAAAGCTTTTCGGTTAGCGGCGCATCGGGTTGGCTATGCGATCGCCACTCCCGCCATTATTGACGTGCTGGAAAAAGTGCGGCTGCCCTACAATCTGCCCGGCTTTTCTCAGACGGCGGCCTTGCTGAGCCTGCACCATGCACCTGAAATTTTGGCCACCATTTCAGAAATCCAGGCAGAACGCGATCGCCTGATCGCGGCGCTACAGGCATTACCCAATTTTCAGGTTTGGCCCAGCGACGCTAATTTTGTCTACTGCCGTCCCACGGTCAAAAGTTTGACGGACGTCTTCACTGGGCTCTATCAGCTGGGCAGCCGCATTCGCCAAACGGGCAGTGGCTTGCGCATCACAATTGGCACCCCCGCCGAAAATAACCGCACGCTGGCGCATTTAAAGACGGTTCTTGAGAGCTAATCCTCTGCCCGGAATCTCTGGCTGTAACTAACGTCAGTTCGGGTTAAGGCAAAACCTGTTACTTTCCCCTCCTGGAAACGTTCAGAGATTAGCCGGTTATTGAAACAGTGGCACGTACTCGCTTAACAGAAGAAACCGCTCATTTCCAGAAGAGGCTGATTCTATAGCGACGCGAGGACCTTACTTCTGACGGGCTTGACGAACCGTGCGCGGAAAAACCCCTACCAGCATCGAAAAGGCTTCGTCAGGCACACTATCGACAATATCCTGGTCGAAGTAGGTTTTAAACTGCTCCAAAATCATTTGGGCGCGTTCGACGGGGATGGGTTTGTCAGTGAAATTCTGAGTGAGCCTAACCCACTGCAACCGAATGCGAATAGCCTTCTGCTGCTCTTCGTAGGATTTAGGCTCTACTAAAGACAAGTTACCCAACGCTGTGATGCGATCGCAGTTGGCATCCAACGCGCCGCCGACGGCAGCACCTGGCCCCGCAAATTCGGCATGGAACTTTTTGTAGACCACAATGCCGTTACGACGCCGACTGTTGACGATCCACAATTTGCCACTGTTGATTCGATCCAAAACGATGTTCGAATTGGGGGACTGCTTCACAAGAGAGGAGGCTACATCGTCTCGATAAGTTTGAGGCATAGTAACAAATTGATTAACCTGGAGGCCGATGGAGCTCACGAGTCACACATAATATTCATAATTCCCGCAGAGCTCATTAAGTAATGTCCGCAAGATCGATTAAGCGATAGCACTGCTCATTTTGCCAATCTAGATACCTCTAATCTTCCCTCTATTTTAGAGGAATGGTTTTACAAAACGTCGGCCATCTCCGTGTTGTCTCTGAAGCTGATGTAAAGTTCTCATCAAATCCTGGTGATATCTGTATGAACTTGCCGTCCCCCCTCCTCTGTCTGCCAAATAAAGCACATTCTGCGAGGCAAAATAGCAGGCTCAGAGAATTTGTCAGAGATCGCGATGGGCGATCTCTGGCGACGCCCATCGCACCTGACTGAGTCGATCAGCAGGAACCGTTGGAACCACTGCTTGGGTTCTCTCAGGGTCACGGCTGCGTCAGCACTGCTCATCACCCTACGTTTATAGAACGGGAGCATCAGCATAATTTTCTCGTAGGTATCGAAACATTCAGATTCTGACCGGGCGATGAAATCACATTTTGACCAGCCTGCCGAATTTTGCCACAGCTGGAACTGGGAGCAGGCAGCCTGAGCCAGTTTCACCCTTCTACTCAGTGGGCATGAGACCAATGGCCCCGCAATCGTCACTAGCGCCCCAACGAGCGCCGCAAATTGAAGAACTTTTGCAAGATGCTCTGCAGCCGATGATTGGCGGCGTAGGTCTCCTTCGTCAGCTGCAATGCCGTCTTGCTATTGATTTCCGCCAGGGTGGGATAGACGTGAATAATCGACTTCAGCGCACCAATTTTGAGCTTATAGCTCATGGCTAGAACGACTTCGTGGATGAGTTCCCCAGCGGCGGGGCCAACGATGTGTGCCCCTAAGATTTCACCGTTCTTGCGAGTAATAAACTTGGCAAAGCCGTCCGTTGCGGCTTCTGCAATGGCCCGGTCAACATGGTCAAAATTGTGTCGCAGCACCATGATGTCGTCGCCATACCGTTTGCGAGCTTGCTCTTCGGTCAAACCCACACGAGCCAGTTCGGGCTCGGTAAAGGTGGCCCAAGGAATCACTCGATAATCGGCTTTTTTAGTGGGGAAAATCAGCGCATTTTGCATGGCGACTGCCCCTTCGTAACCAGCGACGTGGGTAAATTGATAACCCCCAATTACATCCCCTGCCGCGTAGATTTTAGGGTTAGTCGTTTGCAGCTTGGCATTCACGACAACGCCTTGTTTACCGACTTCAACTCCCGCCGCCTGTAGATTGAGATTTTCTACATTGGGCACGCGGCCAGCAGCCAGCAAAATTTCATCGACGACGAGGCGATCGCCGGTATTGGTAATCACGACTTTTTTATCCCCTTCCACCAAAACCTGTTGCGCTCGGGTTTCAGTCAGAATTTTCACCCCTTCGGTGGCCATTTGCGCTTGCACCACGCGAGCTGCTTCGGGATCTTCTTTGGGCAAAATACCGTCACGACTGGCCAGCAGCGTCACTTGACTACCTAATCGCGCAAAGGCTTGGCCCAACTCACAGCCAATCGGACCAGCCCCAATCACAACCAACGATGCCGGGCGAGCCTCAATCGAAAACACATCCAAATTGGTCAAGTATCCTGCTTCTTTAAGGCCATCAATGGGCGGCAAGCCAGGCCGGCCGCCAGTAGCAATCAGATAAGCCCGGGCTCTGAGCTGACGCCCTTGCACCTCAAAGGTTTGCGAGTCGGTGAACTGGCCCTCACCGTAAATCACCTCAACCCCGAGCGACTCAAATCGTTCAGTCGAATCATGCACCTGAATCGTGTCAATCGCTCGGTGCACATGCCCCAGAGCTTCACCCAGGCGCACATCATTGAGGGTTGCCATGACGCCATAGGTCTCAGCCTGTCTCACCGTATGGGCAACGCGTCCAACATGCAGCAAAGATTTGCTTGGCACACAGCCATAGTGCAAACAGTCGCCGCCTAAGCGAGGTTCTTTTTCGATGAGGGCGACTTTGGCATTGAGTTGAGCCCCCGCACTGGCGGCCACGAGCCCAGCCGAGCCGCCCCCGATAATGACGAGATCATAATCAACAGCCATTTCTTTTCCCCTGTGCTCATCGAGTTCATGTTTAGCGTACTCAGATTGCCTGCTAACTAGCTGAGGCCAAGCTGAGAAGATACCGTGAAACAGAAACCGCTGCACTCCCTTGGCACTACTTTCTCTACCAAGCTATCGTGCCAGTCCACAAACTCATCCTGACCCGTCGCCCAGCCGCAAATCCCCACATGGGGGAGGAGAGGTTTGACGATCAAATCGCACATCGGGCTCATTGATTCAGTCCGCACTGAAAAGTCCGAATTCCGCCAAATCTGTCGACTAAGCCTTAACGACCAACACGCCCGGCTCCGACTGGATCGGCACCAGGTTAAGCACGTCAAGCTGGGCGCAATATTGTAAATCTTCTTCTTGATGGAGGCGCAGCAACCGTTGACCATGACTGGCACAGTGCATCAGCTCTAGTAGTGAGTCTTGCCACTGCTGATAAAGACTGACCGCCGCAATGGTGGCATCATTACCGGCAATATCTTTGAGGTCATAGGCTTGCTGTTGAGCCAGCTGATCAGCGATCGCCCCAGCGCAAACAGTGTCTTCCAGAGCATAGTCGCCTTCCCAGCCGGAGCCAACTAGCCAGACCTGCTCAGGTTGCTGCTTGAGCAAAAAATCCACCACCGCCTGTCGCGTCGTCAACGCCGCCGTAATCACCATCTCCACTTTTTGAATCCGATGCAGGCAGCGAGTACCGTTCGTCGTACTCATGAACAGATGCCGCCCCCCAGACCGCTCTGCCGTGTGATCGAGCGGGGAGTTTCCCAGGTCAAACCCTTCCACCCGCGCACCGCCACGTTCTCCCGCTAACAATCGCTGCTCAATCGGAATTTTTTGGCTAGAAGTCCGGAGCAAATCTAAGTCACTAAAAACGTGGATGGATTCCGCACCAGCGTGGAAGGCCGCCGCCATGGTGGTCGTTGCTCGCAAAACATCGATCGCGATCGCACAGTCAGGTAGAGCCCCATCCGGCACTTCTTCAGGCGTGTGATAGACAAATAACTTCACGAATTATGGGCGCTCCCAATGTTGATACCGCTCTCAAATTTTTATTTTATTCGGGAAGGATCACAAAAAGAGATTAATCTTCGGGGCACTAATTTTAGAGCGCGCTGTGATCAAGGTTAGCTAATGGTTTGCCCCTTTACCAGCCGATTGATCAGGAAGTCTGGCAGACGAGAGAACAGCGCTGTCTCACACTCCATGCTGCGATGCTGCTCAAGCATGGAGTGTGGGGCAGTCGGAACTCAGAGGCGGATCCAATCACAACCGTAGCGAGCTGCAGTGTTTGGCCCCAACACCGATTTGTCGTACCTAACACGGGATGAACCAGCCATATTTTCAGGCCGCAGCGACACCATGAGGGCGTCTAGACAATTGGCAAGTTGGCGCAGGGTTTCCCTAGCATCTCGCCATCAGCGTCCGGAAAATGGCCGCCCCATACCGCCAGAACTAGGCTTCTGACCGATAGCGATGGCAAAGCGGCATGAGGTAAGCGCCGAGGCCCACCCCCGCCAGCCAGCCAAACAGCGTCATTCGAACGTTGCTGATCGGCCATCCGTCAAACCCTTGCAGAGCCAGCTCCATTGGGTAAAACATGCACAGGGCAAACGTTAGCCCAAAGCCCCACAGGCCATAGCGTTCTAACCAATAGGGAGCCTGACCGCGATCGCGGCCATACAGTATCCGCATGGCCACGAGCCCAAATACCGTGCCATAACATCGCATACACACTGCCATGGCATGGCTCGCCGTCATCGTCACCCCCAAATCCGGTTGAGGGCAGACCTGCTGGCCCATCCAGTAAATAATTTCGCTGATCTGCGTCAGTATCGGCAGGCCCGAAGCCGCTAAAAACGGGGCTGCAAAGGGGCCGCTAACCATCGCCGCCAAGACCACATCAGCTAGCCAGCTAGACCAAGAACGGTGCTTTAAGAACGTTGAGGCAGAAGCTTGCATGAAGAAAAAAAGCAGTGTGCATCTTCAATTGTAGACACCCCTGTGAAGAAAGGTAGCCGCTGCAGATAATCCAATGCGCCTGACCGGGTCTGAGCCTACCGTTGTGTCGCAACACTTTGGACTCGGACTCAGTCCTCAGCCGGCTCATCTGTAGCTGGGGCAGGCACAGGAGTCGGGAAATCGGTTTCAGATGAAGGGGAAGCCGCTGGGATGTCGGTTTCCGCCGCCGGAGCATCTTTGTCTGGAGGCGTCTCGGTCGAATCGGAGCGCTGCCGTAAACCCGCTGCCGGGGTATCCTCACTGGCAGCGGGAGCATCGCCCTCTAGCTCAACACAGCCCTCGGGGTCGTAATTGACCGCCACCTCAAACTGATAACCCGTAAAGGTCTCAACTTCAGAAAAATTCAACTCCTCGATGTAGCGCACCGCCTGCTGATTCAATCCGCCATAGCCAGTACTACGAATCACTTCAGGCTCACCCAGTAGCGTTCCTTCCGGGCTGACCCAAGCACCAATCAGGCCCTTTTGGGGCTCTTTGGTGAGACAAATGCCTGCTTCGTGATCGAGGGTTAACGCGATCGGGCGTTGAAAAATGCTGTCCAGGTCGCTGTCGGGGTCTTCTTCTGCGATCACCACGGCGGCTTCTAGTTCCGCCACGAGATCCAGCGTGGGATCGAGTTCCAGTTCAGTAGCTAGGGCCTGGCCAGTTTCTAGCCAGCCCGCCAGCCGCTCCTGACTGACCTCTGGTTCCGTCTCAGCGACATCAAAAGTATAGGCCAGTAGACGCTCTTCCAGGGTCATCACCTCAGCCGGGTTGCCACTCGCAGCCACCTCATCGTCAGCAGCGGTTGACGCCTCATCCGTTGCTCCGGCCAAGTCAGCAGCACTGGGTTCGTCTTGAGTCTCAGTTGCCGTCGGGTCAGGCGTTTCCTCATCGCCTGGAGCTGCAGACGCATCGGGGCCAGGGGCTCCCGGCTCCGGCTCAGTCGCAGCGGGATTGGGCTCTCTGAAGGGATTGGGAAACTGCGTCAAGGGGCCTGGACGCGACTCGATGCGAGTAATGCCAAACGGCAGCGAAGTCGAAGTGGAACTGCTAGGGCGACTGCCAGAAGGCTTTTGAGACGTGATGCCGGAACTACTGCCCGATGCAGGACTATCCCCAAACAGGGGGGCGAGGGGCTCCAGCGAACCAAAAGCATCAAAATCGTATAAGGAGCCCGAAAAATCAGGCAGGCGCTGCTGTTCGGCAGGGGTCAGCTCCACCAGGGGTACATTACGCCGTTCGGCGGTCAGCTCGGGCTCGACCAGCTGATTGAAGCCCAGACTCGGAAACGTCGGGCCAGCCGCGAATAAGACGCTGTGAAAACCGATAGAAATCGCGCCGGCTAACCACGAAGGCCGTAACAACTGTTGCCAGGGCAGCTGACTAATGAAGGGGGGTATAGCAGAGGCCATTGGGTGATCGCTCCCGCAAACGTGATGCGCTAACCATCCTAGACGCAAATCTGTTAGTCATGTTGCTGGCAACGGGCAAATCCTCAGCGGCAGTGAATGATCAGCACGGAGAAATAGGGCAGTTCTAGAGTGGGGTGATCGGTCAGCGTTGAGTACACCCTTTCTGTTTCTTGGCTCGCTCGCACCACTACAGCACTCTGGTCAAGCAGGTGGCGACGCTCCAGAATGGGCCACACCTCAGCGTAGACAGACGCCACCTTCATTAAAACGACCACATCGGCTTGGTCAAGGGCCGCTTCTAAATCGGCGATCGCATAGAGTGCGGGCAACACCATCAGGCGCTGCTGCAAGATGGTCAAGGGGTGCCCCAACACCGCCGCTGCCGCCAGCGGCGAACACACGCCCGCCACCGTTTCAACCCGAACTTCAGGATGCAAGCGCTGCAGAGTCTGAGATAGATATGTAAACGTGCTGTAAAAGCTGGCATCTCCCTCCGTAGCAAACACGACATCTTGCCCCTGCATGAGTGGTTGCCAGACCGTTTCCGCCGCTGTCACCCAGGCCGCTTCCAAATCAGCGGCAGCTTGCACATAGGGAAAATACAGGGATAGCTGAATTTGTTCGGGTCGCAAGTGATCAGCAATGATTTTCTGAGCGATACCGGGGTGTCCCCCCCGCCCTGCCGGAAACGCCACAACCGGTGACTGCGCCAACAAACGCGCCGCTTTTACCGTGATCAACTCCGGATCACCGGGTCCGACGCCCACCCCCCACAAAGTTCCTAATCGTTGTTGGGTCATCGTCGGTCAATCTATGGCCACACTGGGGTAATCGCACGGCAGGGAAATTCGCCAAGTCATCCAAATAATGCCTAATACCAATTTGCTGAATTTAGACTACACATCCCAAAAAGTGTGTAGCCTCCTTCGACAAGGGGGCAGCGACAGCGGGGGATCGCCGATCTGTAGCGCTATTTTGCAGAACTGGCATAACACTTCCACCAAAACGCTGACATCAAAGCCCTCACAGAGAAGGCGCGATCGCCGTTATACGAAGCGGCAGACAGCGCCGAGAGGACATCGCAACCGGCCGCAGCAGCCAGCCTCTGGCCGGGATGCATGGCGGTAGACCCCGCTCAGAAACTTGGCGGCCCCTCTCGCCAGCAGCGGCAGCGGCCCCTCGGTTAATCCTTCTTCAGGACGTCTGAAAACGACAGCTCCTCTGAGGCCATCACCAACAGGGTGTTAGGCAGCTTACTGATGCGCTGCTGTAGCTCCATATAATACTGGCTAAAATTCTCAACGCTGCCAGGCGTCGCCAGCCCCAACAGCACCAAATCAGCCGTTTGCGAAGAAATCAGCAAAATCTCATCGAAGCTGCGCTCAGCCGCCACAATCACCTGCGAGATTGCGCCAATTCTGAGATTTTTGATTAACCCTTGCAAATTGGCCTCAGCGGATTCGGCAGCAGTTTCATTCGGTACAACGAGCTTCAGGCACACTTCTGCCCCGCGCCAATCCCAGCTGGTTCTTAACAGATAAGCCAAAATCAGCATCAGCCCGCCGTTGGACTGTAAGCCGCCCCACCACACATCAATGCGACGAAATTGTGCCGGTCGCCGTCGCACTAGCGTGAACTGCTCGGGGCTGCTTCGCAGGATAATGACATTGCGCCGAGCCTGGTGACATTGCGCCACCAGCCGAGTGAAGCGATCGCGCCCTTCAGGATTTTCGGTATCCCCCAGCAGCACCGTATTGGGCAACAGCGGACCAATCCCATAGGCCTCGATCAGCTGCTTCATACCTTGAAAGGCATCGGGAGCCGTGACCAACCGCACAAACGCTTGAATCCCACGCTTTTCTAAATAATCTTGCAGCGTCGCTTCCAAACTTTCTTGCCGACTCACGTCGCGGCTCCCCTCCGGCAAGACACTCGCCACTGTGAACAGTCCGCGCTGATGGGTCAAGGCATTAGCCATGTCTAACAGGTGCCAGCGTTTCGTTGGGGCTCCCGAAAAAACCAGTAAATGTGGTCGCCAGTTTTTCGAATCCAGCGGCCCTTTGATGCGAAACAGCCCCGTCCGAATCAAAGACATCCACACGCCCTGGCGGACATCGCCCCACGTCCCCTCAATTTCGCTGCGTTCGAGCCAGAGGTAGATACTCAGCACGATCGCGGCGGCAATCACCGTGGCGACCGCATTGATCAAAAACATGATGCTGATGCAGCCCACGGCCCCAACCGCTGAGATATACCAGGGCACCCGAAAGGTGGGCCGAAAGGAGGGACTTTTGAGAAAGCCTTCAATCCCGGCAGCGACATTCAGCACCATGTAGGTGGTCAAAAAGAACATCGTCAGCACCGGTGCAATCACATTAATGTCGCCCAAGCTGACGGCAGCGAGAGCAATCCCCAAGCTAAACAGGGTGCCGAGTTGGGGTTCATCGCGCGGCCCCTTGCCTTTGCCGAGCCAGCGCAGCGACTTGGGCAAGACACCATCGCGGGCTAGGGCTTGCAACACGCGCGGAGCCCCCAAAATGCTGCCGATCGCGCTGGATAACGTCGCCCCCCACACCCCCAGCAAAATGGAATTATCCCAAATTGCAATGCGCCGCATGATCAACGGATCAGACACCAGCGAGACCGGATCGGCGCGAAACACCAGCACCAAGGGAATCAGCATATAAATGGCATAGCCCACCCCGATCGCGGCCAGGGTACCCAGGGGAATAGCCTGAGCAGGATTTTTGAGATCCCCCGACATATTCACCCCTGACATAATCCCGGTAACCGCTGGGAAGAAAACCGCTAGCACGGCCCAAAATCCCACCGAGCCGGGTTCTTCTAGGGGGGCTGTCGTCATCGGCTCAACCGATTGCCCAAAGGCAAGACAGATGAGCGACAAGACAATCGCCGCCATGATGAAATATTGCGCCTTGATGGCGACCTCAGCAGACTGGAGAGCTAGCAGCGTCACCAAAATCGTGACAATAAAGGCGACCCAGGTCAGGTTCAGCGCGGGAAAGATCTGCACCACACTTTCGGCAAACCCTAAGGTGTAGAGCGCCACCGATAGCGCCTGAGCAAAAAACAGTGGAATTCCCACCGCGCCGCCGGTCTCAATGCCCAGAGAGCGGCTGATCATGTAATACGCGCCCCCCGCCCGCACCACCTGATCGGTGGCGATCGCGGAGATTGAGAGCCCCGTAAATAAAGTAATGCTGGTGGAAATGGTCACAATCAACAGCGTATTGACCAAGCCCACATGCCCCAACACCCAACCAAAGCGCAGATACATGATCACGCCCAAAATAGTCAGAATCGAAGGGGTAAAGACACCACCAAATGCCCCTAAACCGGTGGCTTCGGCGGGCGATGACAACTTTGAGGCGATCGCCCCTGGCCCAGGGCTGTGTTGAGGCATAGAGTTCGCAAAAAGTGAGTAAGCTCAGAGATTCAAACGTCTATCGACGACGATCAGCAACGGTAGCACCGCAAGTCAGTGTAGGTCTGATTGGCTACCTTGCCACCCCTCTAAACGCTAATTCTGCCAAGAGCCCCTGCAACCATTGAACTGAATCAACTAGCCGAAGTTCTCTAGAAAACTACAAACAACAGTCTACTTTTCAAGTTGACCTCAGACCCGAGGCCTGCAGTGTTCCTTAAATCAAGCCAAGTCATCATCGCAATCATAGCTACTACCGCTCTAGCTCACAGGGCGAGTGGCGACAAAGCGGGGAGCCCCCACAGTAACGGTTTTGCCCTCTAGAGGCCACCCCCACCTGCCCGCTAGAGCTAACCTTAGTAATGGTTTTGAACTCTGCCCTGGCATTGATGGGGACAGTCAGCGGTAATCGACGATTGCCGTATATCGTGCCAATATAACCAGAACGCCATCACGTTCCGAATCCTTAATTCTCCCCTCAGCTCCGGATGCGGCAAATTTGCGTACCCTAGGGTGAACCAAATCAGCAATCATTAACGGCATGTCAGACTTGCCTCCCTCTTCGCCTCAGCCGACCGCTGCCGCTGGCGGCAACCCCGAGCAGCGGCTCAATCAGGCCGTGGCAGCACTCAAGCAGCGACGCTACGCGACAGCGATTCAAGGCTTTTCGTCGCTGGCACAGGATCTCACCCTCGCCAGCGCTCTCCGCCTCAAAGCCCAGATTGGCTGGGTCAAGGCCCTACAAGGTGATGGCCAAACAGCGGCCGCGATCGCTCGTTGCCAATCACTTGCCACACATCCCCAACCAAAGGTTCAGCAGTGGGCAAGTCAAACCCTGGCCGCCCTGGGGCCACCAGCACCGGTCAATTCAACGCCGAATGCTGATCTCAGTGGTTTTCAGCCCCTAACAGCAGACGCCGATGCCACGGGTAATCCCAGCGGTTTTCAGCCCCTAGCAGCAGAGTCTGGTGGAGCAGATAATCTCAGCGGTTTCCAACCCCTCACCGCTGAAGCCGACACCACTGCGGTTAGCAGTTCGTATCCAGCCCAGCCCTCGTCCCCCGAGTCGCGATCGCCCCAAGCCTCACCGCCGCCCCTCCCGACCACCGAATCAACCGCAGCGCAGAATAATGCCCCGCCTCACGGTGAAACCAGTACACCGCCCCCGGCGGCGGCGTCCGCCCCGCCGCTCGGTGCCTTGAGTCCCTCGGCGGCCGTGCTATCAGAGGGCACTGCATCACTGTTCCATTACGAAAACCTCAACCAAAGCACAACCCCGACAGCCAAAAATCCCGAGGCTCCACCCCCCGCTACCGTAGACGGTGCCCTCGTCCCGTTACCGCCTCCAGCAGCGACAGACACAGCAACACCACCGGCCCCGCCGCTCTCATTTCGCCAGGGCGGGCGGCTCGACAAGTTGCGCCCCCTCGGCCAGTCAAGGCAGCCCGACTGGCTAGTTTGGTTAGCCCAGCTTCTCACCGCGATCGCCCTCGTGTGGCTGAGTAGCGCGGTGCTGCCGATCGTGCTGTGGCCGCTCTTGCGCCTGTGGGCTTTTTTCAGTCGCTTTCTACCCATACCGTCAGTGCGACAGCTGCCAGAGCCGCTGTTGATAGTGACGTTTAGCCTTGTCGGGCTGCTGCTAGCTGCCCCCTGGCTATTAGATGCGCTCTTAACACGCACGCTGGGACTTCGGTCGCTCTCAATTCAAACCCTGCAAAAAACCCATCCTGAAGGGTGTCGCCTGCTGCGACGCCTCAGCCAGAAACAAGGCTGGCTGCTGCCCCTCCTGCGGGAGCTACCCGTCGATGCCCCCCTCATCTTTAGCTATGGCTGGTTGCCCCGCCATAGCCGCATTGTCATTAGCCGTGGTCTCCGCAACCAACTCAGTGATGAAGAACTCGCCACGCTCATCGGCTATGAGCTGTCACATCTGACTCGCTGGACACTGCCGTTGATGTCTTTGGTAGCTCTGTTGCTGCAGCTCTTACACCAGGGCTATTGGCAGTCAGCTCAGCTGGGCGATCGCACCTCCAGTCGCCTGGTCAGATCCTTAGCGGCGGGTCTATCCGCCTTGAGCTACCTGCTGTACTGGCTAGTGCGCAAAGTCGCTACCCCGGCAGCACGGGCTCGCGTTTTGGGCAGCGATCGCCAAACTGTGACTTGGACGGGCAATCCCAATGGGTTGATGCGGGCCTTAGTCAAGCTCGAAACCGGCATTGCTGACAGCATCGTGCAAACCGGCTACACCCCCCCGTGGGTCGAGAGCACCGACTTACTCACGCCCTGCGGCTACGAAACGGCGCTAGGCTTCGGCAGCTTGTTTCCCGCGCCTCTGAGCCTAGAGATGCTCCAGTGGGATATTCAAAACCCCTACCGTCGCTGGCTAGCGCTCAACAGCAGTCATCCCCTCTTGGGCGAGCGCCTCAAGCGACTCACGGGCTACGCCCAGCGATGGCAACTCCTGCCGGAATTACCCTTCCCGGAACTCGACGACCCCAGCCACTCAACCAAACGACGGCGATCGTTTGGCAGCGACTTGGCCGCTTTCTTACTGCAAATCAGCCCGTACATCGGCCCCCTGGTAGGCGTCACCGTCGCCATGCTGCTGTGGTTCTTGGGCGGCGTTTTTGAACCTTTGGGGTTACAGCGAGTGGCCTGGATTTATGGCGATCGCAGTGTGCTGTGGGGCAGCCTGCTGCTCGGCCTAGGCATGGGCATCATGATGCGCATCAACGCTTATTTTCCAGATATCACGTCAACCAACCGATTTCAGCAGTCAGCCGTGCCAGCCCTGCTCAAAAGCCCCCTAGCACTACCGACCGATAGCCACCCTGTACGTTTAGAGGGCACTTTACTCGGTCGTCCTGGCATTGCTAATTGGCTGGGACAAGATCTCATGCTCGCAACACCTACCCAACTCTTCAAGCTGCACTTCTCCTCCCTCTTAGGCCCACCGGGCAATCTTTTGAGCCATCCTCAGCACCCCATCGACTGGCTCGGACAACCGATTGAGGTGCAAGGGTGGTATCGGCGCGGCGCGATCGCCTGGATTGATGTCGATCTTTTCTTAACTGCTCGCCAAGTCGTGACGCGGGCCCAGCATCCTCTGTGGTCAGTCGTGCTCAGCCTCTGCTGCTGCGCTTCAGGCCTGCTCATCTTGTTTCGCGGCTGAATCAATCGCCCAACATTGCAGAACTCTTAACATAGTGTTACCTTTCTTTACAGAGTTCCAGTGCACCTAACCGTGACCAACAGTGCAAGTACAGCTTGGTCGCTTCACCCAACTCGGGGGCTAGGGAATGGGTTCTCCTACTCTCAACACAGCAAGGCATACCAGTCACCTTTTTGGGTGGCTGGTTTTTATTCTCAAATTTGTTCGTGAATATTTCGAATTCTGTCTGCGGTCATGGATAGCGCA
>JBCBJQ010000022.1:0-68633 GCA_038523235.1 Cyanobacteria bacterium J06626_4 | reverse complement strand
AGTGATGGCTTTTTAAAGGTCAAATTTTTCGACGTTTTTTTAAGAAAGGCCTTAAAAGAGTCAACTCTAGTTCTCATTTTCGATATCTATTTCCATTGAGACTTCAAACAGGGTTCATGGCATTAGGTTGTGTGCCACCTTCAGATCAGCTTTATCTTTGAAAAGCTAACGAGATGCTTTCTATTTCTAGGATTCCTCTAATCGATAAAGTCTATCAACTAATTATTACATGACTATTGACTGCCTAAATTGGCGACTCGCTAGACAAGCAACGCTGTATGACATTCTTCCAGCAATATCTTGATAAGAGACCGTAAATCTTGAATCAGTAGATACGACTGATCTCGTGTCTGAGGCAAGGTACGTAATAAGTTCCGTTTTTTAAGAATTTCAGGCTTAAATGTAGTGCAAGCTGTACATGATATGTACAGCTTGAGGAGTACAGAAGACCGTGAGAGTGCGGTTTGTAAAACCTCTTGATTGAATCTAATCGAAACCAATTTCATCAATTCAGGGGCGATAGTACTCGGAAAATCTCAACAACTTCTATCTTTTCTAAATGATTGCCTAACTTTTTTGAATAGCATCAGATCAAGCGCATACTCGAAATATGGCAATAAAGCGACATGATTTAATCAAGACAGTATGCTCTAGTAGAATAAGCGAACTTCTCTGCTAGAGCATTGCCGAGCTCTTGCTGATCGGCGGGCTGAACACCAGCTCAGCTAATAACTGTTGGTGGACCTTAGTCGTCTGGCAATTTTTGTTGTCGCTTACTAAGCGGATAGATGGGCAGATATCAAAAATCACAGCCAATCCGTGGAGAGGACTTCTGGGAAACGTCTATAGCATTTCGCACAGCGCCATAACTCACTTATTGGCGGCCCTAGACCTAGACGCCTCGCAAAAGTGATTGGGCAGGGAGTCGCCAACAGTCCTACAGTTGTGGGAATCACGAAGGCGCGGATTTAATATTGAGTGCTTTAGCTAGCCTGCTCTCTCCATCATCAGCGGGAATGGGATTCCAAGCTTCTCAGACACAATATCTAAGAAGGGGTCATGATTGGTGCCAATGGCTCAAGATTTTTGTGAGGATTTACTTCTTTGTGGCACTGGGAAAAGGATTTTACTCCAGTGAGATTTCCCCATATTTTTTCTAAGAAGCCGTGAAACCTTTAGCTTTGACTGGCTAAGCAGTATTAATGACAGCGATGCGAATTGCTCTATATAGAATTTCAGCTCATAAATAAGAGCTGGCCGAGGATTTCCACTCTTTTTTCTGCCATCAAGAGACTGAGTTCAAGTGACGATCTGGCAGAAGAAATCAACCGACATCTTAGAGATCGACTCAAAAACATTCATTCAATATCGACGAATTCACGCACTTGCAAATATCTACTTAAAAAGGAGAAAGAGTATAAGATCGTAGAGAGTTTAGTCTTTTGAGGTGTTTTTTGCGCTTTCTTGAAATATGTTGCAAGGTGTTTCGGAGTTTTAATTGTGAAACGAAAAATGATGTTACTGGCAGAGCGTTAGCTATCGTAAGCATGTTAGTACGATCTATGGTCGTACTTCTCGAGTATTCTTGGCTATTTAACGACAGAGGGCGTTAGGCATTGCCATCATTCTTGATGCTATTGTTTTTTGTAGCCTTGTTAGAGATCAGATTTGGTCAATAAAAACTTGTTTCTAGAATGAAAAATTGAGTTTCACTCTGGTGAGATTGGGTCTGCGATCCCGGTTCAATCTAAATACAGCATTTCTGAAGCTAGTGAGGTGCGAGAATCACTTCGGAACCCTTATTCTCAGGCAAATGAATGTACCTCGACAGACAGGGAAATGTTGTAAACCGTTTATTTAAGCAGGTCGCAATAGACAGATGAACGATCTTGGAGTTTCTGAAAAGCGTCGCCGAGGTGTCATTTTAAGTTTTCAGGGGTGGCAGCGTTTGCAATCAGCGGAGCAGCTTGTTGCGGTTCAACGCAATGGCGGTAATCCCTTTACGCTTGAGCAGTTGAGTGAGGCCACGGGCTTAAGCCCGAATACGCTGACCAAGGTGCGGCGGCGGCAAAAGCCCGTCGATTTTGCCACCCTTGATACCTACTTCGGGACGTTCGATTTAGCTTTGGAACCCACCGACCTAGTGACGCCTGAAGTCCACGTGCGGGCGTCGAATCAATTCTTTTCTCAGCAAAATCAGCCGCCCCGAGGGCCACTGCCTCTAGGTTCACCGTTGTATGTCTACCGACCGCCGTTGGAACGGCTATGCTTTCAAGAGCTTTTGAATCCGGGATCGTTGGTGCGCATCAAAGCCCCACGACAATATGGCAAAACTTCTCTATTGACGCAGATTTTAGGCTACGCCCAAGAACAAGGGTTACAGGTTGCGGTAGTGAACCTGCAGTTGGCTGAAGGTCAGATCTTAGAAGGATCGGATGCTTTTTTGCGATGGTTTTGTGCCATCGTCGCTCGATCGCTCAATCTGCCCAATGAGCTAAAAACTCGTTGGGAACCCATGTTTGGCGCGGCGTATAGCTGCACTGACTATTTTGAAACGTATTTGTTACCCAGCTGCGATCGCCCGCTGTTGGTCATGATTGACGGTTTAGATGCACTGTTTGCCCGCAGCGATGTCACCACTGACTTTTGTGGGTTGCTGCGGGCTTGGTATGAGCAGGGACGCTATGGCCTCAAGCAGGAGATTTGGCAGCGTTTGCGGTTAGTGGTGGCGCACTCGATGGAAGTTTTGCTGCCGCTGAATCGGCACCAGTCGCCCTTCAATGTGGGGGTACCGATCGAACTGCCGAGCTTTGATCGGTATCAAACGCAGGAAATTGCCTCTCGTTATGAATTGGATTTTTCAGAAACGGATGCTGACCAGCTCTTAAAGCTGTTGGGGGGGCATCCCTATCTCACCCAGCTCAGCCTATTTTATTTGAGTCAGGGGGCTGATATCAGGACCCTGACAGACTCAGCGAGTGCTCTAGATAGTGTCTTTAGTAGCCATTCGCGACGGCAACTGGAATTGCTAGAGGCGCAACCTGAGGCTTTGTCAGCCATGGCCCAAGTCGCTAAAAGTCCGGCCGGGGCCAAGGTGTATCCCCGGCATGCCCACTATTTGCAAGGGTTGGGGTTAGTCCGCTTTGAGGCGCAGCAGGCTGTCCCCAGTTGTGAGCTGTATCGCCAATATTTCGACACAGTCTTGGAGGCGTGATGCGGGCACCGAGGGAGAGATCGCCTTATCAAGTCGGTGGCAGCTTACCGTCTACGGCGACTACCTACGTTGATCGCGACGCGGATGAAATGCTGTTTCAGTCGCTGCTGGCGGGGAAATTTTGCTATGTATTTGATGCTCACCAAACGGGCAAATCGAGTCTGCGGGTGCGGACAATGACCCGGCTACAGCAGGTCGGCGTCAAGAGCGTCGCGATTGACCTGACGAGCATGGGGACCCAGCAGGTCACCGGCGAACAGTGGTATGCCGCCCTAGCAGCTTCAATTGTGAAGGGCTTTGAACTATCGATTGAGTTGCGGCAGTGGTGGTGCTGTCGTCACCACTTACCAATTGTGGACCGATTGACAGAACTGATCGAGCAGGTGCTTTTAGTCGAAGTGCAAACGCCGATCGTGATTCTGCTTGATGAAATTGATAGCCTCACTGGGTTGCGGTTTGCCACCGATGAGTTGTTTGGGCTGATGCGTACCTTGCGAGATCGCCGGACTAGCTCGGCCCGCTACCAACGGTTAACCTTGGCACTGTTTGGCGTCGCGACGCCGTTCGATCTGATTATGGACAAAATTCGGACGCCCTTTGAAGGCGGTCAGGTGATCGCGCTGCAGGGATTAACCGAGGCGCAATCATGCCAGTTGGCGCAGGGGTTGAGCATGAGGGTCGTCAACGCCGAGGCCGTTTTGCAGCGGATTTTGTATTGGACAGGGGGACAACCATTTTTAACCCAAAAGCTCTGTCAATACGTCGTTGAGGCCGTCAACCATCACTCGAGCGAGTCGCTGACACTGAGTGATGCGTGGGTCGATACCCTAGTCGAAAAGCGTATTTTAGAAAATTGGGAAATGCAAGACGAACCCGAACATTTGCGTACCATTCGCGATCGCCTGTGGCACCAACCCTACCAGATCGGCCAGCTGCTGGGTCTCTATCAGCAAGTGTTAGCCGCCGAACGGTCACCACGCGCCTGTATTTTGGTGGACAACTCGGTGGCTCAGTTGGGCTTACTCTTGCTCGGCATTGTCGAAAAACGCCACCAGTGCCTCCGAGTCAAAAATCGCATCTATCGACGGGTGTTTGACTTGGCATGGGTTGAACAAGAACTCAATGATCTGCGCCTCTATGTGCAGGCTTTTGAGGGTTGGGTCGAGTCTGAGTTTAGTGATGAGTCACTGCCCGATTGGTTGCCGACTATCGTCCTGGGCTAGCGCCTATCTCTAAAATAGGCATCGGCTGCCCGAGCCCTACTGGGACTGCTGAGAGGCGAAGAGACCGAGGCCAGTAGAGTCACGCTGTGGCAGCGCATGACCGTAGCGTTACCCTGACCGCTTATACCAGTTCGACAAATTACAGCTACACATACAAGTCGGCTTCGACTTCGCTCAGCCGACGTTCCTTGAGCGGAGCCGAAAGGAAGATCTGTAGTCCAGTTTCAGAGAATTGGTATTACCCGTTCTCTGCCTGGGCCATGTTCGTTCCATCAGTGGAAAACGACTAGCGCTCAGGGGCGTTTGTCCACATCGCCATCACTTTATCCTGAGGAAATTTCGCACAACATCAGCCGATCTGAGATTTCACCGCTACACTACATCGGTAAGCACCCTCACCCTCGCTCACTGCGCCATGAGTCGGCAAGCCAGCCTTATTCAATACTTAGAGCAAGAGATGGCCGTATCGAAAGCGGCGATCGCCTTGGGGCTGCGGCAAGCTGGGGCCTTACCCAACCTGCTACCGATTGCCCTGTGGAAGTATGGATTGATCACGACTGACCAGTTGAACAAAATTTTTGACCGGTTAGAAGCTTTGCAGCCAGGCCAAAACAGCTTTTAACGACGGCAAAATATGCTGAGCGATCGCGACTGAAACTGCAGTTGGTGTCTGCAAATCTGGCACCATCACCACCGCCATACCGGCAGCTTGAGCAGCCTGCACTCCCGCGTTGGAATCTTCGAGCACTAAACAGTCAGCCGGCTCAACCTGAAGCTGGGCGGCGGCGGCCAGAAAGATATCAGGGGCGGGCTTGCCTGCCGTCACCTGATCAACTGTGACCAGTGTTTCGAAGCGATCGCGAATGCCCGCTAACGACAGACACAGTTCCGCTTCAGCAGCGTTGCTAGAAGTGCCGATTGCCTTCAGGATGGCCTGCTGATCGACCCAGTCTAAAAGCGTTAGCAGTCCCGCCTGCAGCGGCACACCTTGAGTTTTGATCAGCTGCTGCCACAGCTCATCCCAGCGGTCGTTGAACGCCTCAACCGGAAACTGCTCACCGAAGATTTGTTGAAAAGCGCGATCGGCTTCAACACTGCTACGACCCACTAGACTGAGATACAGCTCGGCGTCGAGGTCATAACCCAGCTCGCGAGCGGCCGCCTGCCAGGCCGCTTGATACAGGGGTTCGCTGTCGAGCATCAGCCCGTCCATGTCAAAAATCAGCGCAGTCGGCAGCGGCATTTGGTTCCCCATTCACAGGGGCAGTATAGCGGTCAGCCGCAGGGCGTTGATGGCATGGCGACTCCAGAGCAGGGAGGTTGTCGATATCGTGGAATCTCTTGCGGGAAGAGCAGTCCTGCAGGCTTAAAAAGCTGATTAGAGAGCAATTTCAGCCATCTGGAGTGACCTCATCCAACGACGGCTTGCTAGATCTCCAATACACGAGAGTTCAGACGGCCGATTTGCGAGATCTATCGCGTGGACTCAGAACATCTCAGGGCAGGACATTGTCGGCAATTAAAGCCCACCACACCAACCGCCGCATCGACTTTCCCACAGAATGGTCGGTCAATCTGAGTGGATGCCCGTCCAAAACCGATACAGTGTCTAATAAACCTGGCTCAACGCTTTTTAGAAAGACGTCTCCACAATCATGGGTAACTCGTTAAAGACAACGCAAACCGCTGAGGGGGCCGTGTGGGCCACAGACTTGGCGGTCCCGACCAGTTTTGGCAATGATGCGGCGGCTCGCACAGCGGCCGCATCTGGAGTCGCATTATGCGATCGCTCCCACTGGGGGCGGTTGCGAGTGAATGGTGATGATCGCCTGCGATTTTTACACAACCAGACCACTAACCAATTGCAGTCGATCGCGCCGGGGCAGGGCTGTGACACGGTTTTTGTCAACTCAACCGGGCGTACCCTCGACCTCGTGACAGCCTACATCGAAGATGACTCAGTGTTGCTGCTGGTGTCGCCGGGGCAGGCCTCGGCGTTGAGCGCCTGGATGGATCGCTACATTTTCTTTGCGGATAAAGTCACCCTGGCGGATGAAACCGATACCACGGTGGCGTTTACGCTATTGGGACCAGAGAGTTTGCCGCTTTTGACAGGGTTGGGCATCACCAATCTGGAGCAGGCGCTACCAGCGAGTCATGGGCCGGTCACGATTGGGGGCGTGAGCGCTCGATTAGCCATTGGCAGCGGCTTAGCTCAACCCGGTTTTACGCTCATGGCTGAGGCGGCGGCGGGCGCTGACTTATGGCAGGCGCTGGTGACGGCGGGGGCCACGCCCTTGGGCGAGCAGGTTTGGCAAGAGCTGCGAGTCCGGCAGGGGCGTCCGCTGCCCGGTGCTGAGCTGACGGAAGACTACAATCCCCTCGAGGCGGCCCTCTGGCAGGCCATTTCCTTTGACAAAGGCTGCTACATCGGTCAGGAAACGATTGCCCGCCTCCAAACCTATCAGGGGGTGAAACAGCAGCTTTGGGGATTACGGCTGACGGCGCTGGCAGCACCCGGCACGCCAATTCTGCTGGGTGAACAAAAAGTGGGCGTCCTCACCAGCTGTATCGAGACACCTTCTGAGATTTTGGGATTGGGCTACATTCGCACAAAAGCCGGGGGTGAGGGGCTCATGGTCGCGATCGCCGAGCATCAGGCAGAGGTAGTCGCGATCGCCTTTGCCACTCGGGGCTATTTAGAAGCTTGATCGCAGTTGAGAACGGCGCACTAACAATCGCCCCAAACGGTTTACGCCAGCCTTAGAGCACCGAGAAATCGGCCAGCAGGCGCAAAAAGCTGGGGGCCGTCGGCACATTTGTCGGACTATTATTACATAAGTTTACGACACCCGCGTGTCGGGACGAGTGACACGCGAGATAATCTGAGAAAGTGACAAAATTTTACGCATTCTCCTCAGGTTGCTTTGTATCTCGCCTTGAGTCTTATTGCTCACTTGACCACATTCGTCACAGGCCTCTGTTGTTATGGCTCATCCGACCGAGCAGCCCTCAACCCTGATTCTCAAGCCGATTCAGGTCTCCCCGAGAAGTTTCAAGAGCCAGTTGGAGACAGTTTTAGGAGCCTTAGCCCAGCTGCGGCTGCGGGCGACCGTGCTCGCCAAGCTGCCCCGCGGTAGCAGCTGGTCAGCCGATCTCCAGCAATATAGCCAGGCGGTTCATCCCACCCCAGAAATCTATCTCTTCAGCCGGGAATCAGGGGCCACCCTGGATTGGGGGCAGACGGTGAGAATTCCCACTGCTTACCCGATGCAGGGCCACTACTTCGTTTGGGTCGTCTCGGAGACGGTCAGTTTTTTGCTGGAAGGTCAGCGCGAGAATGTGAGCGTGACCACCCCAGAACGGAACGCCAAACCCGTATCAGAAGATTCTGCTGGAAGCCCCGGTACGTTGCCCAAGGTTAATTACAACATCACCTTTCAGCGGCCTTTAATTCAGAAAAAAGTTGACACCTTGGCGCTGGTTTTGCAGGCCAGCCTGGATGAGTATGCCGAGCAACCCGCCCTAGAACAACTGGTCACCGAGTGGGAGGCGCGCGCCGTTTTGCCAGAGCATTGCCATGCGGCGTTAGTCGATGCCATTTTGCTGCAGGGCGGCAGCTACCAAGATCAGATGCAGCAAAAGGCACGCATGTATCGTCAGCAGGCGATGAATGCTTCGAGCCTCTCGACGCAAAACGAATCCTTGTTGAATACGCTGCGGTTCAAGGATGACTTTCTCAACACGGTGGGACAAGAGCTGCGCACGCCCCTCTCGACGATCAAAACCGCGTTGCCTCTACTGTCGTCGCCTAATCTTAAACCCCCGCAGCGACAGCGCTATTTAGACATGATTAGTCGTGAGTGCGATCGCCAGGTGAACTTGATCAAGGGGGTATTAGAGCTGTTGCAGATCGAGCGCACGCTGACGACCGAGCCCTCAGCGCCGGTTATGCTGTTCGACATTTTGCCGGGGGTGGTGAGTACCTATCAGCCCCTCGCTCAAGAAAAAGGCATCCGCCTGGCCTACACCGTGCCGAATACTCTGCCTGCGATCGATTGTCCTGAGAATTGGGTGCGGCAAATTGTGATTCACCTACTGAGCAACAGCATTCGCTTTACGAACCCCGGCGGCGAAGTTTGGGTCACGGCGCAAGCGAATGAGGACGACACATTACTGATTAATATCAGAGACACAGGCATTGGCATTCCACAAAATGAGCTGCCCCACGTGTTTAACCATTTTTATCGTGGTCGCCAAAATACGACTGAAGAGGAAGGCGCGGGTTTAGGGCTCGCGATCGTGCAGCAGCTATTGCTGCAGTGCGGCGGTCATATCAGTGTTGAAAGCCAGCCTGAAGTGGGCACTCATTTCAAGGTCAAGCTGCCGTTGCATCAGGCGGAATAAGCGGCCCGGCGAAGTGAGCCGCTCGACATGCCAGCGGGCGTTGCCCTTTCCCAAGAAGATTTTGCCCGTCACGCTTATCGCCTGGTCAATAGGGGTTGAGGCGTAGTAGCGAGCGGGGAGCCCAGCTAATGAGCCGGTCGGTCATCGCTCCGGTAACTGAGTCCGAAAAAAGTGGCCGACCAGATAGAGTGAGCCGCACAGAATTTTGAGCATCGTGGGGTCAGAGATCGCCCCGGTCAACCCCTGCTCCAGGTTGTCATAGGGGGTGCAGTCGGCCAGCTCGGGACAGACTTGGAGGGCAATCTCCTGGAGGGCCGCTGGCGTCATCGAGGAATGATCGGGTACGGGAACCAAGTGCAGGCGATCGCCCGGTCGCAGCAGCGCGGTAAACACATCGGCATGGTCTTTTGTGGTGAGCATGCCCATCACCCAGGTCACCTCACGCGGCAGCGGCAGTGTGAGCCCCTGTTGCTTCAGGGTGGCAGCGATCGCTGGGGTAAGGTGAGGTTGCGAAATTTCGTCAACATAGGCTCTGAGAACCGTCGCTGCCGCAGGGTTATGAGCCCCATCAATCAGCCACGGCGGCGATTGTGCCCCTGGGGTGGGCCAGGTCAACCATTGCAGTCGTCCCGGCCAGCGGGCCTGCTCAATCCCAGCCTGAATTGTCTGATCGGTAATCTGCCAACCCTGATCGCGTAAGGCTTGCAGGGCCGCGATCGCGATCGTTGAGTTGGTACGTTGGTGGGCCCCAGCAAACGGTACGCGATATTGAAGGCTGCCTTGATGAGGTGCCAGCAAATGGTAAGTCGCTAGCCCCTGCTCATTGATTTGCGCAGGCTGGGGGCGAAGCACCGGACAGTCCACCGCCGCCGCGCGGGCTAAAACAACGGTCTCCGCCGCCGGTGGTAGCGGGCCGATCACCGCCGGACGCTGAGGCTTCAGAATGCCGGCTTTTTCCCCAGCGATGTCAGCCAAGGTCGGGCCTAATTGCTGCCAATGCTCTCGGCTGAGAGACGTAATGACAGTCACCAGCGGTGCGTCAATGACATTGGTGGCATCTAATCGTCCGCCCAGACCCACTTCAATAACAGCGATATCAACCGCCTGCTGGGCAAAGTAGAGCCAGGCGGCAGCAGTAAACACTTCAAACTGAGTCGGCATCTCAGGCTCGGGAGTAATGGCCGCTTCGACCTCGGTTAAAACGCGATCGAGGTCGGCGACCGCAATCGGCTCGCCGTTGAGGCTAATGCGCTCACACCAGCTGACCAAATGTGGCGACGTATAGCGCCCGACCCGATAGCCCGCCTGGGTTAACACCGATGAGAGATAGGCACAGACCGACCCTTTGCCGTTGGTGCCCGCGACGTGAACGATGGGGACCTGCCGTTCGGGATGTTCCAGTGCTGTCAACAGTCGCTGAATCCGTGCTAATCCGAGGTGAACGCCAAACCGCCCGTAGACGGCAAGACGTTGGGTAATTGCATCATCAGACAGGGGTAGAGACATCAATCAGCGATATCAGGCCAGACAAACAGTCTAATCGGAAGCTGACTCACCTAGGCGAAAGTGGATATCTGCCCAGCCTTAACGCTCAGGTAGTGATCGCGCGCTGATGGCAGTGATTCAGAGAATGATGACAACCCGCGTTAACGCGATCGCGTCTCTACCCTAGAGGCCAGAGTGCGGTGACATGAGCCCAAAGAGTCATGCCATGCTCGCTGCCAATTAGACCGCCTCAGTATTTTTTTCGCCGGTACGAATGCGAATAATTTCATCCACGGGCGAGACAAAGATCTTGCCGTCACCAATTTCTCCGGTGCGAGCGGCGGCAATAATTTTTTCTGTCACCATGTCAACTTGGTCTTCGTCCACCACGATTTCTAGCTTCAGTTTTTGCAAAAACTCAACGGTATATTCAGACCCGCGATAGCGCTCAGTCTGCCCCTTTTGACGACCAAACCCGCGCACTTCAGAAACGGTCATACCAACAATGCCAGCATTGACCAGCGCAATTTTCACTTCGTCAAGCTTGAAAGGGCGAATGATCGCTTCAATCTTTTTCATCAGTTTTCTTAACCTCCACACAACCACTGCAACAAAGCAGTGCAGCCCTATGTCTAGCGGGGGCTGTATGCACAATACTGTAACCAGAGGCACATTTTGCGGGATGTATCGGTATGTGAATGATGCCGGTTGGGCTTGGGGCAAGTTGCCACGCCTCACGAGGCTGGTGCTGATCAACCACTCTCCAGCGGTTGATCAGCACCAGCAGCTAGCTCGACTGGCCGCCGCTGCCGATCGCGTAGCCGTGACTAGGGGAGCAAAATCAGTTTGCCAATATGATCGCCAGCCGCCATCACGGTATGGGCCTTTTGCACGTCTCTGAGGGCGAAGGTTTCGGCCACTGGCAATACGTAGGTGCCATCAGCAACGCGATCGAGCACGTGACGATAGGCAGCCTGCTCAGAGCCGCTGGTGGCGATTTCATTGAGCAGCCAGCCGCGCATTGAGGCCATTTTGCGAATCAGCGGGGAGACATTGACGGTATCCGGCTGGCCCAGCAGGCCATAAATCCACAGCGTGCCTTGAGGGGCCAGCAGTCGAATTTCCTGATTGAGAAATTCACCGGCAGCGACAGGATCAAAAATGATGTCATAGCCTTTGCCCTGAGCTAGCTGCTTCGCTTCTCGCCACCAGTTGTTGTCTTGGGTGACGATCACATGGTCAAAACAGGCAGCGGGCAGCGCTGCTAGGCGATCGACCTTGTCGGGACGGGTCGTGGTGCCAATGGCGGTACCGCCGTAATATTTCACCACTTGAGCGGCGGCGATCGCCACACTGCTGCTTGCAGCCGGAATCAACACGCGATCGCCAATTTGCATGTTTTGTTTCCACACTAAACAGCCCCAGGCGGTCAGAAAGGGCAGCCAAAGGGCCCCTAGTAGGGTGTCATCAATGCCGTCGGGAACGAGGACAGTTTTGCTAGCGGCGACAACATAGTGCGATTGGTAGGTGCCTTGCCCCAGACCGCGACTGGCAGGGGCATCTAAAGCGAGAATCACGCGCTGGTCTAACGCGCGATCGCTAACGTCATCTCCCACTGCCACAATCACGCCACCGCCTTCTAACCCTGGCGTAAACGGCGGATTGCCCGAAACCAAGCGATATTCACCGCGCCGCGCCATCAGCTCCGCATGGTTCATGCCAATACTGGTCAACTGAACCACCACTTCATCGGGGCCGGGCGTCGGATCAGGGCTTTCAACAATGGTGAGCTGGTCAACATCGCCAAACCCTTTGACAACCACTCGATACATGACGGACCTCAATTTGCCGGATGCCTTGATCTTGCCGGATCGAGGGCCACCCAACTGTTAAACGCTGTAAAGGTCAGGCCGATAGGGGATGTCGAATTCTCTGAAACGAGCGGACAAATCTAGCGCCCTTGGCTCCCTGGCGTTTGCAAGCGGGTACGGGGAGTCCGGTCTTTGAGAATTGGGATGATTCTAAAGTTGACCCAGAACGGGTGACCCGAGGCCGGGCGCTAGGGACTGGGCGGTTGCCTAAAATCCCCAAGACAGAAACGCCTGCGGCAAGGGGAGGCAGTGTGCAGCCCCGGTGACCGGGGACACTTTTGCACCAGCTTTTAACCGAGTGCTCCGACTGGATTGATATACGGTGTCTGTTTCACTCCATCCTGGGCCAACCGACTCGCCGCTGCGATGCAACAAATTTAGTTCTGTTTACGTCCAACACTTCGAGGTGGATGAGGAGTATGAGTGCTGAATCTGGGGATTAAGTCATATAAATACGCATAAATACGCAGCCACCGCCGACCGATTCTGATTCGGGTAGACAACGGGGCTTAAAGAAGCGCTGACGACAGTTAGCATCGTTTTCCGGATGTTTGCGGCGGTTTAGAGAATGAGATCAAAGAACTGAAGCGAAGGTACGCAGACTAATTTTCGAGATTTTATCAGCCTAACTTTGTAAAGCTTTCACATTTCCTGAGGTTTTAGACGACTTTTCTTCAAGCCTCTGTGAAATGCATCGGAATAAATACTGAGTTTTACCCACTCAAAACTATAGTTCTAGAAAGCAGGGGTGCAGAGTTACCGCGTAATTACTCAAACGGTTACGTTCGCAATTGTTCAAAACCTGAAAGTCTCAGCTGGGCATCGGTCAGCAACCATTGGGCAACCTGCCCCCAAAGAGGTTCCTTGTGGTCGCTACCAAGATGTCTAACTGCGCGTTCTTTACCGAGCCTCCATCAATGATATTGCGTCTAAGAACCAAACATTTTCGCTTTGCCTACACCTTTGAGTCTGGGCATAAGCTAGTCGGCACGATCGTCGGTGATGTTTACGCGAATCAACCCGATTTTGCCTTTAATCTGCGATCGCTCACCGCCCTTTGCCTCAGCCCCGAAGGGAGTCTCATGATGGGCTTTGACGATGTCTTTGGCCAATTTGAACTGAGCCATGCCAAGGTGTTGTTCTCGGGCTCGCACTCGACCGATGCATCGTTCTTTAGCTTTAACTATCGCGATGGGGAAGCCTGCATTTATGATGCCGTGAACGAATTGTGGATTACGACTAACTGGAGCCCGCAAAATTGGCACGTTGAGGAGCTGGTAAACCAACCTTTGGCCAAGCCCCCCTTACCGTGGCTCGACCAGCCCCTGTGGACGATGCAGGCGATCGCCTGAATGCAATGACTGGTACAAATACTGAATACCGCTGTTACGAAAGCTGTAACCGGGCAACTGCTGGCCTGAGACCCTCGTCATACTAGCAACCAAGTTGTGTACTGACTGGAGCGCTAGCCGATGTTGCGAGATGCCCGTGATTATCAAATTTTATTTTTATCGTTGTTTTTGTTGCTGGGGTTAGCCACCCGCGACTGGACGCTGAAGCCAGCGGCGATTGGCGTCGCGATCGCGACTTGCCTACTGACCCAATTTATTTTTTCCCTTATGGATAGTCGCTGGGGTACCACTGCCCCGGCAACTTCAGAGGCATCGTTACCCGCAGTGGCTTCCCAACCGTCTCGGACACAACCTGCCGCAGAAGGCCTCAACGCTTGGACTAACCAGGCCCTGAGCCAGCCCCTCAACTGGCGCAGTCCCTTGATTTCCGCCTTGGGGTTGAGCCTGCTGTTGCGGGTTGATCATCTGCCTACGATGGCGTTGGCGGCGTTTGTGGCGATCGCCAGCAAGTTTATCTGCAAAGTGGAAGGCAAGCACTTTTTCAACCCCGCCAACTTGGGCATTATCGCCGCCCTGACCCTGACTCACGACGCCTGGGTCTCGCCGGGCCAGTGGGGCGAAGAAGTCTGGTATGCCCTGATTTTTGTCGGTGCGGGCGGCATGGTGCTGAAGCGCGTGGGCCGCTGGGATACCACCGCCGCGTTCTTAGGCAGCTATGCCCTGTTAGAAGCCGGTCGCAACCTTTACCTAGGGTGGACTTGGGATGTGTGGCTGCATCGCCTGTCGAGCGGGTCGTTGCTGCTGTTTGCCCTGTTCATGGTCACCGATCCGCGCTCGATTCCCAATGCTCGACCAGCACGGTTGATTTGGGCACTGAGCTTAGCCGGGCTTACCTTCATCTTGCGCAACTATTTTTATCTCTCAACGGCGGTCTTTTGGGCCTTGTTTTTGCTGTCACCGCTGACCATTCTCCTCGATCACTTGTGGCAATCAGAACGCTTTAACTGGAAGGTGTTTGCACCCCGTAAGCCGGTAGTCAGCTAGCGTCAATCTCAACTATTTTCACAATTCGATAGTGCCTTGGGGTTGAGGTGCTCATGCTCTCACCCGTCGCCGGGCGATTGCGCTGTCTGCCTCGATCGCCTCCACCCGCTTCACACGGGCATTACCTCGCTTTCCCGGAACGATCAGACGCATCGTTCCCCAGCTTGCGGCTCCAATTTTTTGAATGACACTCCCAGAGAGAGACTCCACAATGACGAAATACCGTTCGATTTGGATTGGCCTGTTGGGCGCGATCGCCGCGCTCCTGGTTTTAACGCCGACCGCGCTGGCTTTCTGCGGTTTCTACGTCGCTAAAGCCGATACCAGTTTGTATAACGAAGCCTCGCAGGTGATCATTGCCCGCAACGGCGATCGCACCGTGTTGACGATGGCGAATGACTATCAGGGCGAAGTCGCCGATTTTGCCATGGTGGTGCCGGTGCCCACGGTGCTGCAAGAGGGGCAGGTGAATGTGGGCAATCCCGCGATCGTGCAGCGGCTGGATGACTTCAGCGCCCCGCGCCTAGTGGAATATTTTGACCCCGACCCCTGTGCACCGATGATGCTGCTCGATGAGGCAGAAGCGTTGCCTAGCCCCACCCGGGGAGCGGCCCCCCAGAGCCCGACTGCCGATGGTGCATTGGGCGTCACCATCGAAGCCCAGTTTGCCGTCGGCGAATACGACATCGTGATTTTGAGTGCCGAAGAATCAGACGGTCTAGAAACCTGGCTGATTCAAAACGGCTATCAAATTCCCACCGGGGCGAGTGAGCTGCTGCAGCCCTATGTCCGTCAAGGCCTGAAGTTCTTTGTCGCCAAAGTGAATCTAGAGGAGTTCGATCGCACCGGCTTCCAGCAGCTGCGCCCACTACAAATCGCCTACGAGTCGCCGCGCTTTATGCTGCCGATTCGCCTCGGCATGATGAACGCGCAGGGTGCGCAAGATTTGGTGGCCTACTTACTTACGCCCGATGGTCAGGTCGAGTTGACCAACTATCGCACCGTCAAAATTCCCTCCAACGAAAACATTCCCTCGTTTGTGGAAGCGGAGTTTGGCGAGTTTTATGGCGCGATGTTTGATCGCAGCTATGAGCGTGAAAACAAAGAGGTGGCCTTTTTGGAATATGCCTGGAGTATGGCGGGCTGCGACCCCTGTTCGGCAGACCCGCTGAGTCCGGAAGAACTGCGCCAGGCCGGGGTGTTTTGGGTCGCTCCGAATAGCTCTATTTGGGACACCAACGTATTCGTTACCCGTTTGCACGTGCGCTACAGCCGCGACAAATTCCCCGAAGACCTGATGTTTCAACAGACGAACAATCTGGAGTTCTTTCAGGGGCGATATGTGATGCAGCAACCCTTTTTAGGCGAAGCCACCTGTCCGGCTGGGGCAGACTATCGACGATCGCTGCCCGTCCGTTTTGAACAAGAGGCCCAGACCTTGGCTCGACTCACCGGTTGGGATATCAACGACATTCGCCGCCGCCTGCCGGATGTCAGAGAAGTTAACTTTGATCCCAATCCCTGGTGGGAAGACCTCTGGCAGCGCTCTAGCCAGTTACTCAGTCCTGGCGTTCGTCAGGGCTAAAGGCACGGATTCAAACCGACTACAGCTGATCAAACCAGCTGGAAAATAGTTAGCCCAATCGCCTTCCCCAGTATCGTGAGGGGAAGGCTTTTTATTTGCGCAGATTTTATGCTGAGTTTTTGGGCGCGCACTAGCGGCACCTGGATCAACGTCGCCACTGTTTTAATTGGCTCTGGCCTCGGACTGCTGCTGCGGCATCGGTTGCCGGTTGCCATGCAGCAAATCATCACCCAAGCCGTCGGATTGCTGACCCTCGTGATTGGCTTTGCCCTGTCGCGCAGCCTGTTTGAAGTCGAGGCTGGCCCCATTGATGGCGTCATTTTGGGTTTGCTCGCGCTCGTACTCGGTGGGCTGTTGGGCGAATGGTGGCAGATCGAAAAAAAGCTGATGGCGATCGGCGAAGCGCTCAAAGCCCAGGTCAAAGGCGGCGGCCGCTTTACCGAAGGGTTTGTGGCGGCCAGTCTGCTTTTTTGCATCGGCCCCATGACCATTATCGGCAGCCTCAATAACGGCCTGTCAGGTGACAACACCTTGCTAACGCTCAAGTCGGCGATGGATGGTTTAGCTTCTATCGCTCTCACCGGCACCTACGGCATCGGCGTTGGCTTTTCGGCCATCACGGTACTGCTGATTCAAGGCGGGCTCTCACTCCTGGCGGGCACGTTGGCTACTAGCCTCACCGACCCCGCCACCGATGCCCATGTTTTACTCACCACGGGCATCGGCGGCATGATGATTATCGGCCTCGGCTTCAGTCTGCTAGAAATCGCCAAAATTCGCGTGGCGTCATTTCTGCCAGCGTTAGCGCTGGGCCCAATGGTGGTGGCGATCGCTCGCTGGCTCAGCAGTTAGAGAATGCGGAATGCGGAATGCGGAATGCGGAATGCGCAAACAGAACTCTGACTTCAAAACTCCGAATTCCGCCCTCTCCACTCTCTACCCCCCAACTCTCCACTCTCTACCCCCCACTCTCCACTCTCTCCTCCTCCCCTGTTACAACTCCGCAAAAACCCGTAAGACTCTAGAAGATCTGAGCCATCATGGTAAGAATTGCTAGCTTGGGAGTATCGGCCGTGGGCTTATTCGATAGCGTTTTTGACGAAGAGAAGGCTGATAAGCAAATTGAGTTAAAACCAGAAGAAGCGTTTGCGGCCGTGGCCCTGGTGGCGATCGCCGCTGACGGCTATCTGTCTGATCAAGAAGGTCGCGATATGACCAACATGCTGTCGCGCATGCATATCTTTCAGAGCTATTCCCACGATGTTATGCACCGCATGTTTGACAAGCTGCTATCGATGCTCAAACTGCAAGGCCCCAGCACGCTGATTGACTTAGCCAAAACCCAGCTACCGCAAGACTTGCGAGAAACGGCCTTTGCCGTGGCCACTGATCTGGTGTTGTCCGACGGCACAGTGACCTCTCAAGAGCAGGCTTTTCTCGATGATCTGTACCGCATTCTAGAGATACCGGGCGATACGGCGCTGCAAATCGTGAAGGTGATGACGATTAAAAATCGGGGTTGACCGACACCACAAATTCAAGCCGAAGTAGCCTGGGCAGTTGGCAGCTCAGCCGACACTGACTTTAAGCTAGCATCTCGATCAGCAGCTAGAGCGGCATCCCCTGCGGGAAGGGCAAAATTTACGGACTGTAGAGGTTGGCATACGCTTTGGGCAGGGCCAGCGCTACGGACTCAAAGCACCGATTCAGATGACAAGTCTGAGTCGTCCTTACCGGCAGAGCGCGCGTCGCATGTGCTCCATATTGCTGGGCAGGTCTTGCCGCATGCCCTGCTCAACCAAAAAACTCGGGACTGGAATCAACGGTGTGGCCTGGACGGTGTAGGTGAGCAGCGTACCGTTTTGCCAATCTTGCAAAGTGAGGTCGGCTCCAAAATCCCGAAAGGTGCCCTGCTCAAGGCGAAACTGAATGCTGTGAAAAGCATCCTCGTAAACTTTGAGATAAATCTCGACTTCGGCCGCGAGCGCCAAAAAAGCTTTGCGTCCGACTTGATAAAGCCGGTGAGAGTTTTGGTGCGATGTCAGCACTTCGCTGCGGGTAATGTTGGGAAAAAATTCAGTCCAGCGGGGATAGTGGGTGAGTTGAGCCCAAATATCAGCGCGGGTGGCCTTGACATACATTTTGGCGGTGACTGCACCGCCCGTCAGACCGTGAGGGGATGTTTCAACGAAGATGCGACCTCGATGTAAGGCGGCCACTTCTTGGTTTGAGTGTGATCGCGACGTTCCTCTGAAGAGTAGGGAGGGACGCGCCGAAGCGGTGAGTGCGCTGCTAACCATAAAGCCTAAACTCTAAACAACAGAGAGCATTTGCCGATTGAACTGCTTCAAGGCAGACACGATAGTAGTATCCCCCAAGTGTTGTAAAAGTTAGCAGAGGTTACGGCCAAAGCCCATAAAGTTTTCGATAAGCTCGGCGCAATGGCAGCACAACTGGGTTCAAGCCCCCGTAAACCTACTGAAGGAAGGATGCGAAAATTGCCTCCAGGCTGGAAATTAGCCGATCTTTTATCAAAACCGGCGGGGTTATCAACAATCTTGAAACGAGTGGCGCATTCGGCGCATGATTCCGAAAAGGGTTTGCTAAAGTGTCAGGGCTAATTACCCTATCCGCCCCTGGCAGCTGCCATGATCTTTGTCAAGAAACCCCCTTTGATCGTCACTATCGGGACAGCCTTAGTCTTGGTGAGTGCTGGCGTCTTGACCTATGTCGGGCTACGCTGGCGCTTGACCCGCGCTCAAGGGCTGCCAGTGGGAGTCAGAGCCGTGCCGCAAGCCGCTGTGGCCGCCGTCACCCTCTCGACGGACACTGAGCAGTGGCAGCAGCTACGACAGTTTGGCAACCCCGAAACGCAAGCGACCTTTGATGGGCAGCTGGCCGAGTGGCGCGATCGCTGGCTCACGCAATACGACATTTCCTATGCGGAAGACATTGCCCCGTGGATCGATGCTGAAGTGACGATCGCCTGGGTGCCAGAGCCCGAATCGGTTACCGGCAACGAGTCAGGCACGGTGTCATTGGGCGAACAGGGACGGCTGCTGCTGGTGCCGATCGCCGACCCCGAGGCGGCGCAAATATCGGCCGAGAGCCTTCCTCTAGCCGCCGCAGCGGGTGAGCCCACGGAATATCGCGGCGTCACCCTCACGCCGCTGACGCCCACCTCAGGGAATGAAAACGAGGCGCTGTTGATTGGGCTACTCGGCACCCAATTGATCATGGTGGCGGAGGACGAAAACGTGGCTCAGCAGGCGATCGATGCCTACAAGGGAGGCAAAAATCTGGCTGATTTAGCCGGTTACCGCCGCTCGTTCGAGCACATCGGCGTACCCCAGGCCTTTAGCAAGGTGTATCTGAATGTGCCAGCGGCGGCGCAACTGCTGGCCCAGTCGGCCCAACCCGCCCTGCCGACGGCGCTGCTCAACAGCTTTCAAGATAGCCGAGGGCTGGCCGCGACGATGACCCTGCAGTCACAGGGCCTGCAGATAGCGAGCACAAGCTGGTTCGGCCCCGACAGTGACCGCGCCTATGTCGATACCAACGTACCGGCCCAACTGCCCGAGTATTTGCCCAATGACACCTTAGTGATGGCCTCTGGGGGCAACTTTCAGCAGTTTTGGCAAGACCTCAGCGATCGCCAAAACTGGGGCGCTCTGACGGCCCTCAACCCCGATAATTTGGCGCTAGCGCTGCAGGGTAGCACTGGCCTGACCTTAGAAGATGACCTGCTGCCCTGGCTGGGGGGGGAGTTTGCCCTGGCTCTGATGCCGCCACCCAGTGCCGACTCAGAGGCTGAGGCCACCCCGACCTTGCCGAATCCGAGTCTGGTAGTGCTGGCGCAGGTCAGCGATCGCCCGCAGGCCGAGCAAACCTTTGCGCGACTCGATGAGGTGGTCGAAAATCGGTATCGCTTCACGCTCACCGAAGAACCCGCTGAGGATGTGGAACGGGTACGCTGGACGTCGCCCTTTGAATCCACCATGCTGGCGCGGGGCTGGCTAGAGAGCAATATTGCCTTTTTAACAGTGGGGCCAAAGACAGATGAGCTGATCGTGCCTCAACCTCGGCGATCGCTAGCCCGCTCGCCCCTGTTTCAGCTCACGACCGGCGGTGCACCCTATCCCAACAACGGTTACTTTTATGTCAATCTCGCAGCCCTGAGTCAAACCGAAAACAACCTGTTCTTGCCTGATCTCTCAATTGAAAATCAAGGGTTGCTTAAGGCAATGCAGGCGATCGGGGTCACCGCAACGGTGTTAGATGAACAACGCCTGCGCTATGACCTGTATCTAGCGCTCAAGCGCGGTAATCGTCCGGGGCCGCTGCCCAGCAGTGCGTCGGAGCCGGAGGCGCCGGAAGCTGAGCCGTCGGAGTCGAGCCCTACAGAAGAGAGCCCACCGGAGGGTGAGCCGCCCGCTGAGGCCGATCCAGCAGCGCCGGAAGCTGAAGCCGAATCTACCGAGTAGCCTAGAGAGTTGCTCACCAATAGTCGCCCCGATCGCAGGGACTTGGCAGTGTCAAACCCTGACCGAAATTGGCAGTCCTAGGGACACTATTTAAGTGCCAATCTCCCTCTCGTCAGGGGTCAAGCTTGGGGACTCGTCACCGGATGGTGGGTGTGCCAGTGGCGGGCAATATCGACCCGGCGGCAGATCCAGACTTGCTCATGCTTCTGCACATGGTCGAGGAACCGAGCCAGCGCCGCCGTGCGTCCTGGGCGACCGGAAAGGCGACAGTGCAGCCCGACACTCATCATTTTGGGGGCGGTTTCCCCCTCGGCGTAGAGCACATCAAAGGCATCGCGCAGATAGGTGAAAAACTGATCGCCCGAGTTGAAGCCTTGGGCGGTGGCGAAGCGCATATCGTTGGTATCTAACGTGTAGGGAATCACGAGATGCGGGTGATCGCCCTCGGTGACCCAATAGGGCAAATCGTCGGCATAGCTGTCGGCGTCGTAGAGAAAGCCCCCCTCTTCCATCACTAGGCGGCGGGTGTTGGGGCTCACACGACCCTGATAAAACCCGAGGGGGCGACTGCCAATCACCTGAGTATGAATCGCGATCGCTTTTTGAATATGCTCGCGCTCGGTCGCCTCACTCACATATTGATAATCGATCCACCGATAGCCGTGGCTAGCGACTTCCCATCCCGCCTCAACCATGGCTTGGCCCGCCTCGGGATGACGCTCTAAAGCCATGGCGATGGCGTAAACCGTCAGGGGAAGCTGCCGCTGGGTAAACAGCCGATGCAGCCGCCAAAAGCCGGCCCGACTGCCATATTCATACATCGATTCCATATTGAGATGGCGAACACCCAGGAGCGGCTCGGCCCCAATAATTTCCGATAAAAAGGCTTCTGAAGCCGCATCCCCATGCAAAATCGAGTTTTCGCCCCCTTCCTCATAATTGATGACAAATTGTAGGGCGAGCCGAGCATCATCAGGCCAGTGGGGCAACGGCGGGGTCTGACCATAGCCGATAAGATCACGGGGATAACGGGAAGACATCGAACGTTTGACCTCAGTTTCAGGAAAACTTTGAATTAGGGAATTAGGTAACAGCGTATGGCAAATTACACCCTCAAACACATGGCTCGCCGTGACCTGGATCGGGCGATCAACTGGGCTGCCGCCGAGGGCTGGAATCCGGGTTTGCACGACGCCGACTGCTTTTATGCAGCTGACCCTGAGGGATTTTTGATGGGCTGGTTGGATGATGAGCCGATCGCCGCTATTTCGGTAGTTAAATACGGCACATCTTTTGGCTTTTTGGGATTTTATCTGGTCAAACCGGCTTTTCGCGGCCAAGGGTATGGCTGGCAGATCTGGCAGGCGGGGCTGGACTCGCTGCAAAACCGGACCATTGGCCTTGATGGCGTCGTCGATCAGCAAAGCAACTATTTAAAGTCAGGCTTTCAGCTGGCTTACCGCAACATTCGCTATGAGGGTTGGGGGGATGCCATGCCCGTGAATGGCCCTGCCAATCCGGTAACACCGCTGGCCAACGTGCCCATGACTCAGGTAATCGAGTATGACCGCCAGTATTTTCCAGAGGAGCGCTCCGCTTTTTTGCAGTGCTGGCTCAACCAACCCGACAGCAATGCGATCGCCGTAGTGCATAATGACTCGCTGATGGGCTATGGTCTGCTGCGGCCTTGCCGCCAAGGCTACAAAATTGGCCCACTATTGGCCGACAATTCAGCTATTGCAGAAACTCTGTTCTTAGCGCTAAAGGCCCAGGTTAAGGCAGGACAGCCGTTTTATCTGGATGTGCCGGAAGTGAACGCGGCAGCGGTGGCCTTGGCCGCAAAGTATGCGATGACCAGCATGTTTGAAACCGCCCGCATGTACTTACCCATGGTACCCAAACTGCCAACTGACAAGATCTTTGGCGTTACCTCGTTCGAGCTGGGTTGAGGCACAGAGACGCCTTACTCCAATCGTCAATACTGAGCCGATTGTGGACATTCAGAGGGCGATCGCTGGCGGTCTCTCAACTAGACCCAAATCAGTCGGCAGTGCCACATAAATGAGGTGGTCAACCCACTGCTCATTTTCATAATAAAAGCCCCGACGCAGGCCTTCTCGCTGCAGCCCCACCGCTTGAGCCAGCGCAATGGAAGGATAATTGTCGAGATTAATCGCCGCCTCGATGCGGTGATAGCCCAAATTTTCGAACCCCACTTTGAGGGCAGCACTCACCGCCTCTTTGCCAAACCCCTGCCGCCAATGCTGATTGTGGATGCTGTAGCCCAAATTAGCCCACTGCTTCTCTTCTCGCTGAATAGTAGAAAGATCGACGTGCCCGAGATGCTGATGGGTCAGCCGAGAAAAGACACCGAAAATATAGGCGTCATCGCTGATGGCCTGAGCTTGATGCCGCTCACATAAGCCGACAAACCAATCAGCGTCACAGCCTGCTAAGTCAACCGGCCCTTCGTCATAGGGGTACTGCTGGGGGAGTCGCTCCGCAAAACCGGCTCGCCAGACATCGTAATCACTGGGTTTTTGTGAACGCAGCATCAGGCGCTCAGTCTCAATCGTTAACGGCCACGCGATCGCACTCATAAATCAGGATGTAGAGCCAGGTTTACCCATCCTAATTCTTCCAACACGTGGCAGATGAACAGACACCTGAGCTGCAGTGGCGATCGCTGGCCGTTGATACGCTATCCTCCACCGATTGAGCCAAAACACATCCTGGATGCCCACGGCTTCCACTCCTCGAATCAAAGAGTCCGCCCAAAATTGTCTTGAGCTACTGTCGTGGAGCGATAGATTGCAGACTCTTTTTGCGTATTATCCCAGTTGTCAAATATTAATATTTTGCAACTTTCAATATTAAAAACGTGATGTCTTAGTCATCACAGCGTTTTTTCAAGTAAGCGATAAAATGAGGAAATTGACTCGTCACTTAATCGTATCTTTGCTGACCAAAATCCTCAATCGACTCCCTCTACGCACTGTCCTGACTATTCCTTTTGTTGCCCAAGTGATTGGCGTTGTGGGCGTTGTCGGTTACCTGTCTTTTCAAAACGGTCAGGCCACCGTAAACGACCTCGCATCACAACTCCGGAGTGAACTCACGGGCCGCATTTTACAGCAGATTCAAACAGTCGTAGAGCGGCCCTATATCATTAATCAGATCAATGCTAACTCTCTCCTGCAAGGAGACCTGAATGTCGCGACTGGCGAAGGAGAACATCAACTGTGGCAGCAGGCCAGAGTTTTTCCCTCGACCAATCTGATTTACTGCGCCACAGAAGCCGACGGGGCCTTTTTAGGCGTCGGACGATTTATCGATAGCAATAGTGAGATGCTACGAATTCAAGCTTCGAGTGAAGCTACCGATTACTACTTTTATTATTATGAGGCCGATTCTTTTGGCAATCGTTCTTTTCTTCGCAGCCAAGGGGTAGAAACCTACGATCCGCGTCTACGCCCCTGGTATCAAAAAGCTAAAGCCCAACGAGACCAAATCTGGAGCGATATTTACCTTGACTTTGATACCCAACTGCCGACCATCACCGCTAATACACCGATCTATAACAGCAATAACGGCGAAATTTTAGGGGTCTGTGCCACTGACATCATCCTTTCTCAAGAGCTGAATAAGTTTCTCCAAGAGCTGAAAATCAGTGAGACGGGCATTGCTTTTATTGTGAATCCAGCCGGTTCATTACTCGCCAGCTCAACCGCCGATCCCATCATTTCCGGCACAGGAGAAAATAGCCAGCTACTCGCAGCCAAAGATAGTGACAATTCGCTAATTCAAGGCATTAGCAACCGTTTAGATCAGACCCACAACGGCTTAGGCAATGTCGAGTCAGCCCAGCATGTCTTTCTGTTAGAAGGTCAGCGGCAATACATTCAGGTGGTACGCTTCAACGATCCTCACGGATTAGATTGGATCGTGGTGTTGGTCGTTCCTGAGAATGATTTTATGGCACGCATTAATCGCAATACCCAAATTACGGTTATTTTGTGTGTTGTGGCCTTATTAGTAACCGTTTTTATTGGCTTACTGATCACTCAATGGCTTACCCAGCCGCTACTGCGGCTCAGCGTCACCGCCAAAGACATTGCCAATGGTAAGTGGCATAGTGTTTCTGATGTTGATCGCGCTGACGTGATTGGTGATTTGTCGCGATCTTTTTCAACCATGACTCAAGAACTGCAAGCATCGTTTAAAAACTTAGAAACGCGCGTTGACGATCGCACGACAGAGTTGACGCGACTCAATCAAGAACTCCGCAAACTTTCTCGAATTGATGACCTGACTCAAACCGCTAATCGCCGTTCTTTTAACAGTCATCTAGAGCATGAATGGCAACGACTGCTACGAGACCAGCAGCCATTAACGTTACTTTTATGCGACGTCGATTACTTCAAAAAATATAACGACACCTACGGTCATCAAGAGGGCGATCGCTGTCTCCAAACCATTGCGAATGTTTTATTAGCCGCGGCACGACGACCGGCTGACTTTGTGGCTCGCTATGGCGGCGAAGAATTTACCATTACCATGCCCAATACCGCAGTGGATGGTGGCGTTCACGTCGCCGTAGATATCATTCAGGCTCTTAAAGACATGCAGATTCCCCATGCGGCTTCTCATAAAAAGCAAGTCACCGTGAGCATCGGGATTGCCACGATTGTCCCCAACAAGCAAACTACGCCTGAAGCTTTTGTCAATCTTGCGGATCGGGCACTTTATGCGGCTAAATCGAAAGGCCGTGATCGCTATTGCATCGCCACTCATCACTTCCCTCCCGAAGTCCTGTAGAAGATTTTGACCCAGTCGCCAACCGCGATCGTTGATTGATCCCGCTGGAGCAGGGAGAGATCGCCGCTTTAGAAACACTGGTCACTTTGCGCATAAAGGAAGGCGTTTGAGTAAAAACAACGTGAACGTGCTCAGCGCAACGTTGTCCATGTCATCGCGAGTATTGTTGCCTGATCGTTGATCTGGTCGCGACGACAAACGCTGGCAAAATGCATCAATGATCATCTCTCATCCTCGAACAGCTGTTCGCCAAAATGAGCATGTGGCCTCTTTCCTCCTGCTTAAGGTTTTTGGGTGCAGTCCACTGACGGGCAAGGCGTAGGGACCCGCAAAGATCCAGAGACCCCTTAGACCGAGAAGATCTAAGGGGCCTCTGGATAGCTTGACGCACTTACGGAAAATTAGGTCAGTCTTTCCGTAACTTATGGTCGGCAGAATAAATCAGGGAGCACCTAGCTCTCTTCCGCCATCTGCTCATAGGTCAACATATCGCCAGAGCTAAGGCGCTGCAAATACTCTTTAAGGTCTTTGGCGATCTCATTCGAAAGAATATAGCAGCCAATCAAGTTAGGGAACGCCATCCCTAGCAGCATCAAATCGCTAAAGTCGATAATCAGGCCCAAGCTAGTCAAACACCCTAAGAACGTGCAGGTAATGTAGAGGATCTTGAACACCAGCGTGCTGCCTGCACCAAACAAATAAGTCCAAGCCTGAATGCCGTAATAGCTCCAAGAAATAATCGTGGAAAAGGCAAACAGACAAACGGCAATACTAAGCACAATAGGGAACCAGCCGATCACTGATTCAAAGGCGCTAGAGGTCATGGCAACGCCGCTCAAGGCTTCGCCAGTGTCTTGATATACCCCAGTGATGACGATCGCGATCGCGGTCATGTTACAGACGACGATGGTATCGATAAAGGGCTCCAGCAGCGCTACGATGCCTTCGCGAATGTGTTCGTCAGTGCGGGCGGCTGAGTGAGCGATCGCAGCTGAGCCCACACCTGCCTCATTTGAAAATGAGCTGCGGCGAACGCCCTGCACCAGGACGCCCACGAGACCACCCACGGCGGCGGTGGGGGCAAAGGCCTCTCTGATGATGGTGCCAATCGCGGCGGGTACCTGGCCAATGTTGACCACAATCACAAACAGGCAGGCGACAATATAAATGAGCGCCATCGCCGGCACCAGCTTTTCGGCTACCCCCCCAATGCGACGAATGCCACCAATAATCACAAAACCTGCCAAGCCTGCCAAAATGATGCCAAACAACCAAGCCGGTAGGCCTGGAATTAAGCTGCTGATGGCTGCATAGGCCTGGTTAGACTGGAACATATTCGCGCCGCCCAAGCTGCCCCCAATACAGAGGATGCAAAACAAGACGGCTAAGCCCTGGCCCAAAGGCCGCATCCCTTTGGGCGACAACCCTCGGGTCAGGTAATACATCGGGCCACCCAAAACCGTGCCATCTTCAGCAATGCGGCGATATTTCACCGCGAGCGAGCATTCAACAAACTTGGTGACCATGCCGCAAAAGCCTGCTAAGGTCAGCCAAAACATTGCCCCCGGCCCCCCTAGCTGAATCGCCACTGCCACCCCAGCAATATTGCCCAGCCCGATAGTGCCAGATACCGCAGTCGCCAGCGCTTGAAAGTGCGAGACTTCTCCTTCGTCGTTCGGGTCATCAAACTTGCCCTGCACGACGTCGATCGCATGTTTAAAGCCCCGCAGGTTGACAAACCCCATGCGGAAGGTGAAAAACACAGCCCCGACCAGCAGCCAAAGCACAATAAAGGGAAAGCCATTTTCCCCACCGATCTTAAAAAAGAGTAAGGTGCCCATCACATCGACGATGGGCTTAAAGATGACATCAGCCCCAGTGACGGCCTCATCTTGAGCCATGGCTTGAGGAGCAATCATCATCAAAAATAGGGCGATGAGCCCCACCATTCCCCAAGGATGACGAAGACTTAGAGCGAGCTGATTCAGCTTTAACTTGCTGATTGCGACCAGTACAGATTGGCGATTTATCGGGCTGCTCATAGGGCAACATCTCTCCAGCTAATGAGTAAATAACAGGCAGAACGACGAAAACAGCTATTTAGAAGCGATCTCAAGACAGTGGCTAATCAGCATTTGTCTGCTAGCTTTAGCCCTGCCAACAACAGACTTTGAAAGACTCCAAACAGTTTGGATTGTTTACTCAGAGGCCTCTCAAAGTTTGACTGCTCAGAGAAGAATCCTCAACTTTCGAGTCTATCCAGTCTGTTGTTAACAAATTTTTGGAATCGTTACTGTTACAGTAAGCACCCTCTTTTGGACAAATCTCTGGCGAAAGCGTGTGGACTGCCACAATTTGATCTCACCGAGCTAACTGATGACGATACCGTAAAACATCTCTGTATACTTGCACCGGGCATTGAGCAGGCCAGTCAGCAACCATGATTGTCACCGTTACGAGCTTTAAAGGAGGGGTTGGCAAGACCACAACCGCGATTCATTTAGCGGCTTTTTTGCAGGGGCAGGCAGAAACTCTGCTGATTGATGCTGATCCCAATCGCTCGGCCTCCAGTTGGGCGAGTCGGGGGCAACTGCCGTTCCCTGTGATCGATGAGTGGCATCCTGATGCGCTAGGAACAGAGTTTCAGCATGTGGTGATCGATACTCAAGCTCGGCCCACTCAAGATGATTTGGCCACCCTAGCCACTAATTGCAATCTGCTAGTGCTGCCGACGACCCCAGATATTCTGGCGCTAGATGCCCTGGTCTTAACCGTTAACTACCTCAAGAGCATTCGAGCCGAACGCTATCGCATTTTACTGACGTCGATTCCGCCCAAACCCAGCAAGGCTGAAGGCGAAGTGCGATCGCTGCTCGCTGAGGCCCACCTGCCCGTTTTTGAGCAAGGTATTCGGCGCTATGCCGTTTTCCAAAAAGCTGCCATGGCCGGTGTCCCCGTTTATGACGTCAAGAATCCCAAGGCCGAAATCGCCTGGCAAGACTATGCCGCGATCGGCAAAGAACTGCTTCTCCCTGACCGCCGCAACAGCTTGGATTCCCCTCCAGCTCAGGAATAGTCGATTAGGCACAATTCGAGTCCGCAAAATCGATAGTCCAGCCATGCGAGTCCGAGGCGATCGCACCTAAATTGGAGATTGCCAGCCCAGCAATTGCGGCACCCTATTGAACTTCCAACCGACTCATCGGCACCGTAGGCAATGGCCATTTCAGCGGCCTTAGTAGGGCGGGCGCCAAGGTTCCGGTCTGGCTTTGGCTACTTGCACTACCCAGAAGATTCGACAGTAGAATCGGCATTTGAGACCTTTCAAAGATTAATTCAGGTAGCTTTTTTGACACCAAGCGTTCTCTTGAAAGGAACTGCTCAGGTTTACTTCTAAAGACTCCCATCAATCATTTACGGGGCTAATTGCTCATGTAGGAACAAGGCACACTGTCAAAATTCCTACGTCTTATGTTTATAAGTTCGCTGAATCGTCAGTCTGCCTTAGACCAAATCGCACAAACTTTTTAGGAAATTGGTTTCAAGAGTACAGTCTCAAAAACAACCGCTTCCATCAAATTCAATCAAACATTCTCAACTAGCCGCTGAAAATACATCAACCGAAGCAAGGTCGATCCGCTATAATTAGCGTTTTTCATCAAGGCATCTCAGCTTTACCACTGTGAGCCTGCTACCCAGCAAATATTGCTACAGTCATCAACCTCGCTTGGTGATGAGGTGCTTAAATAAGTTTCACTCTAGGCAGTATTTATGCTTAAGGAGAAAGATGTGATGTCCTAACTCGTCAGTTCTATAGGGGGGGGTCTGACCCTTTATTTGATAGGTTATGACTACATTTCAAAGTCGGTTTTCAAGCACTAGGCTTCGACAGTATTTATGCTTAAGGAGGAAGAGATGATCGAAGATTTTGTCAAAGAATACCTCTTTTTGTAGGGGGTCTGACCCCCTATTTATGGGTTGCGACCATATTTCAAAGTCAGATTTTAAGCACTAAGCGGCTTTGAAATCAATCGTTATCAATTTTTGACACAATATATATCTAGCGACTACAGCTTTGTGGCACGAATCACTTTCCTGTTAAACGGACTGGATTCATTAGTTCACGAAGGCAGCATCAGGGCATCGACCAGGGTACTAAAATGCAACGGGTTTTGATCATTGCGGAAAATTCATTACAGCAAGAAAGGCTTTGCGTTGCTCTAAAATTTGACAAATCTGTTCAACTCACAACGGCAAATCTGCGCCAGGTTAATCCCAGAAACGTCAAAACGTTCAAGCAGGTCGATCTCATAGTTTTGGAAGATACGTCTGAACAAGGCGATCCAAGAACCACTGAATATCTTCTGTCATCGCTTAAAACAACCGGATTACCGATTGTGCTGCTGCCTTCGATCGAGGCCAGGTCAAACCACGATCGCGAACCTTTAGTCCTAAATTTGACGGAAAAGACGGTAGCCCGGCCAGGGTTGGCCGCCCTCATCAACAAAATTCGCGCCCAATATGCCATTGAGGCGCAATCCACCACCGCTGTCTCTCACAACCTCAGTGTAGAGCCGGTGTCGTCCTCATCGGAGCTCACGCCCCTTGCCAGTGAGTCGCGTCTCAAAACCCTGCAGCCGCCAATAGAGCAGCCAGGCAACTCGTCTTTACCCACAGAACTGACCCGGTCTTCATCTTCACCCCCGGATGTTTCTAAAATTATGTATGGCTTGGCCTCCATGGGGCGAATCTCTAAGCAGCTCCGGGAACCCCTCTCCAATATGAACTTAGCGATTCACATGTTGAGCAAAGCTCAGTCGATTGAGGAACGCGATCGCTATGTAAAACTGCTCAGACAGGAATATCAACGTGAACTCCAACTGGTCAATGAGCTAGAGCATTTGCACAACAGCTTGGAAACAAGCCTATAGACGATCGCTTGATCCGCTCGAACTCCAATAAGGAGAGATTTCTCATTAAGCAATGCTGTCGCTGTCGGGTCTGTGGCGGCGGTAGCCCAACGCACCGCCGGAGTTGGCTTGGGTGCGTCACGCGAGGCGTGACGCACCCGACAATAATTGAAGCCACCGACTTATCAGTCTTCGGCTGTGTTCGATGCCGCACGCCGCTGCTGAAACCATTGCTGCAGCTGCTCGCGGCATTGGGGGGCCAAAACGCCGTTCAACACCGTCAGATGATGGTTAGAGGCCGCACTATCAGGGATGTTCAACACCGAGCGAATCGCGCCGGCTTTCACATCATCGGCACCGTAGACGAGCAAACTGACGCGACTCAAGGCGATCGCCCCGGCACACATGACACAGGGCTCTAGCGTGACGTAGAGCGTGCAGCCTTTGAGGTTCCAGTGCCCCAAAGCCGCGCCGGCTTGGCGTAGGGCTAACACTTCGGCATGAGCCGTCGGATCATGGCCGCGTTCGCGCCCGTTACCGGCCGCGGCAATCATCTGGTTGCGGGCATCGACGACGATTGCCCCGACTGGGACTTCCCCCGCCTGCCCCGCCAGCGTGGCCAGTTCAAGGGCTCGCTGCATCCAGCGGCAATGGCGATCGTAGGTTTCATCACTTTTGGACATCCAGCATCTCAGCTCCATGAACCGATAAAAACACAACCGGGCGGCCCAAGAGTAGCGGTGTTGGACGATTCATTCTGGCCATTCTTCTGCCTCTTCGGCGGCTCGGGGCAACGGTAGTTGAATGCTGTCATAGGGGGGATGCTGCGGCGATCGCTCTACCGGCTTAAGGGTCCGGTGCACCGGCGGGGTGCGGCGGCGACGAGAAATCCCTTCTTCGCTAGTTTCCTCCGCAATCACTTCATACAGGATGGCGCGCTTCTGACCAGAGCCCTTGCGGAGAATGCGCCCCAGGCGTTGAATATATTCGCGGGTAGAGCCCGTACCCGACAGCATAATGGCCACTTTGGCATCCGGGACATCGACCCCCTCGTTCAGAACTTGGGAGACGACAAGGGTCGGGTAGTCACCGCTGCGAAATTTTTCCAAAATGGCCTGACGCTCTTTAACCGGGGTTTGGTGTGTAATCGCCGGCATCAACAGATCTTGAGAAATGCGATAAACCGTTGCATTGTCAGCGGTAAAGATCAAGCAGCGGTCTGGAAAGTGACGCTCTAGCAGCTCACTCAAAACGCGGAGTTTACCTTTAGTGCCCAACGCGATCGCCCGCGATGAGCGGTGGGCTAACATCGCGCGCCGCCCCGCCTGCGATTGGGCACTGGCCTGCACAAACCGCTGCCAGCCTTCTAAGCTGCCGAGCCAGATGTGAGCATCTTGCAAAAATTCGTTGCGTTGTTGAATCAGGGCTTGGTATTGCTGCTGCTCAGCCTCGCTGAGCGCCACCTTGATCTGCACCACATCGTAAGGGGCGAGAGTATCACCGGCGAGGTCTTGGGGCTGCTTGTGATAGACGATGGGCCCGAGCAGCTGGGTCAAGTCATCGTGACGCCCATCGGCGCGATCTGGCGTAGCCGTCAGTCCTAACCGGTAGGGCGCGATGGAATATTCGGCAATCACCCGATTAAAGTCGCTGGGCAGGTGGTGACACTCATCGCAGATCAAGAGTCCGTACTGATTACCGAGCGTCTCTGCGTGAATCGCCGCGCTGTCATAGGTGGCGACCAACAGGGGCGTGCGATCGCGAGAGCCACCGCCCAACAGGCCCACTTCTACCTGTGGAAACGCCTTAAGCAGCTGGTCGTACCACTGATGCATCAAATCCAACGTCGGCACGGTAATCAAGGTGCTACGCGGTGTGGCCTGCATCGCCAGATGCGCCAAATAAGTCTTACCTGCAGCGGTTGGTAGCACGACAATGCCCCGCCAGCGATTAGCGACCCAAGCGTCTAGAGCTTCCTGCTGATGCGCATAGGGCGCATAGGGCGCGTTGAGCTGCAATCCCACCGGTTCAAACTGCGCGACGTCGTCTTGAAAGGTTACCCCCTCTCGCTGCAGCGCTTCGACCAACCGTCGATAATGGTGGGCCGGAATCCGGAACCGCTCGATGCGGTCATCCCAGTCAGCAAAGTCAAGCCAGACTTTACCTCGGGGGGGAGGATGCAAAATTAACGTGCCGCGATCAAACGTTAAGCGGGGAGTTCGAGCCATCTTCTTGAGAAGAGTACTCTCGCCATTTTAGAGAGTCTTGGGCGTTCTCTCCAGATTGCGAGCGCCTTTGCAAAAGCGCTCGCAGCTCGGCACTGTTGATTACCAGGCTGAAGTTCGGATCAGTCTTAACTAATACCCGGTAAAGACTCGGATTCACGGCGATCGCATTACGCAGCCATTTTGCCGCCGATTTCGATTTGCCTTGTAGGGCATAGGTCGCTGCTTTGCCATACCAGGCATTGGCATTGGGCGCGCGGTAGTGCAGTGATTGCTCAAAACTGAGCAAAGCATCGCGAAAGCGATGTAGCTTGTTGAGCATCACGCCCCGATAGGTCCAGGCATAATGACAGGCGGGTTTAATTGAAACCGTCGTATCAAGGCAGCTCAGAGCATCGTGATAGCGGCGCATAGCAGCTAGCGCGATCGCGCGATTGTACCAGGCACGATAGTTGTCTGGTTCCAGTTGAATGAGCTGATCAAAGCTATCGGCAGCCTCTAAAAAACGATTGAGCCGCAGCAACGCATGGCCTCGGTTGAAACAGGCGTCGCGATTATGCTCATCCAGGGCGAGCGCCTGACTAAAACTCTCGACTGCAGCAGCGAAATCCGCAGTTTTGGCCTGCACGAGTCCTTGACCATGCCATACCGTCGCTCGCTGAGGCGCTAGCTTAAGGGCTCGTTGAAAACTTTCTAGGGCTAAATCGTAATGCTCTAACTGACAGAGCGCATGCCCTCGATTGACCCAAGCATCGACATCTTCAGGATCAACTTCAAGGGCCCGATTGTACCGTTTGACTGCCGCACGATAATGGCCAGCACTAAAGAGTGCCCTTGCCTGACCATGCCAAATCTGAGATGTCTGAAGTTGAGATACAGCCACGATGGTAGAAGAATTGCACCACAGGCTAGTAGGCTTCTGATCGCATAATTGCGATCGGCTACCGCTGATTGATAACCGTGAGTTTTCCGCATGCCCCCTTGTGGGAAAAAAGGAATCTGCCACTGCTCAATTGACTAGCCTGGTTCCAGCCTACCCAATCAGCTTGAAGCAGGGAAAATTTCGCACAGAAGTTCTTCAAACATTTACATCACGGCTAAGGCCGTGAGGGCGATGATCCCGGTGTTGTCTTACGGGCTGATTCAGGTGACCTATAGCGTGAGCCCCGGCTGAGATCTCTAGCTGAGCCGAGCAACGCAACAATGCGGCAAAGATATTTTGTCCGTGGTTAGCGCGACGCTTTGGGATGCCCCTTAAAATCTCCCTTTATTAGCTGCTTCGCGTAGAAAAAGCTATAGCAATCCGCAGTTTGATCAAGTCATTCCAGATAGTTGTAATCGCCATCTGACAAACCTTTCAATTCCGAACTCTGCGACAGAATCACCGACTAGCGCAAAGTCGTTTTTACTGTCACGTCCGACGTAGCCGCTGCTTCTTCGAGGGAAAGCGGCTGGGTGGCCAAACTAATCGTCAGCCAGCCACCGCCTGTTTCGGGATGGTTGCTTGCCTTAATATCGCCTCCGTGAGCGGCCACAATTTGTTGAGCGATCGCCAATCCCAGACCAGTCCCGCTGTTGCGCAGGCCTTCCGATGATTTTTGCGGTCGGGGGATGGTGGGTGAACTGCCTGACACGCGAGTGCGAGAGGCATCAGCTCGATAAAAGCGATTAAAAATGTGGGGCAGATCGCTGTCGTTAAAGCCTGCTCCATCGTCAATCACATCAATCTGCAGGAGACGAGAAGCTGGTGCCTCTGCGCCTGAATTCGATTTGACTCCAGCTCGGATGCAAATGGTGCCTTCGCGCGGGCTGTATTTGATGGCATTGTCAATCAAATTGATAAAAACTCGGTACATCAAGCCTTCATCGATTGACACAATCAAATCTGCCGGCCCTTCATAGACAATCTGTACTTGTTTAATATCAGCCAGTGGCTCCAGACTTTGCCAGGCGGCCAAGATGAGATGCGGCAATTCCACCGGTTTCAAGACCAGTCCATGACCGCCACTGCGCTCTAGTCGACTCAGATTCAACAGATCTTCGACTAAATTACTCAGTCTCAAAATCTCATTTAACAACCGGTCTAACCACTTTTTCGACCCTGGCTCAACCCGTTCTCTCAAGGTTTCAGCCACCAAGCGAATCGAGGTTAGCGGAGTTTTCAGCTCGTGGGCCACATCAGAGGTCCAGCGATCGCGCTGCTGAATCAAGGTCTCAGCTTCCTGGCGATTCTCTAAAAAGATCCCGACGCGCTGGTTTGCCAGGGGCACCCCATAGCCCCGTAGCGGCGCAACCACACCTTCGTCAGGATTGATCGGATCAGGTGCCGCTAGATTCAGAACCCAGTCTCTTTGACAAGGGGTCTGAGCATGACGCGTATTTTCGATCAGCTGATCTAATTCGAACGATCGCACCAGCTCTAATAACAGCCTGGGCTCAGTCGGTTCAACGCCACAGGCCGGAAACGGCATGCCCAACATGTCACAAGCCAAGGTGTTGATCCATAACAGTTGATTTTCATCATCAACTTCTAAATATCCAACAGGGGCCTTTTGTAAGAGCCAGTATTCGGCCTGGGCAGCAGCATTAGCATTAGCCAGCGGCGGTTTCATAACGGTCTTGGCGGCAACATTGGCTTCACCAGATGGCACCTGAGTCAATGCTGACCGCCGTAAATTTGCACCATCCCGCAGCACCCAACCCAGGCCAAAACTGGCGATCGCCCCTGAGAAGAGGAATAGCCCTGTCACTGTGCTCATAATCTGATAGCACTTCCTTACAACCACTATGTTGTCTAGCCGCATTCACCAGCCGACACATGAGGTTGTCTAGACACTACGCACCACAATAGCAAGAAAAGATTAAGACAAAGGAATATGTCACTTTTAACCCGAGGTCGAGATCCGGATAAACAGCGCTTTGCCCCGGCTGTTAAGCCTCAAAGCCCCTTTCGGGAGAGGTGAGTAGCCATTAACTGGTTTTTACCTGAATTGACGTTGTGACTGACCTAGAGATCAAGTGTTCAAATGAGCGGTGAGGTCAGCTACCGCCAATTGGCCCCAGCAACCACGGCCTGATCAAAAAAAGGCACCCGGTGGTGCCTTTCAGAGGGTTATTGAATGTTGCCCCTCTCAGGGCGAGTAGAAGCCTAGCGAACCTTAGCGCCGCGATAGGTTAGACCATCGATATGTTGATTAGGAGCGTTGGCAGCGACCCGACGGGTAACCGTAGCCCCCCGATATTGACCAATCACTTCTTCAACTAATTGAACTTCGTTGCTGTGAGCATCGTACTCAGCACCGCGATAACGTAGCATCATAACTTTCGCCTCAATGTGGATTGTGTAGTTAAGAGAGGCGCGTTCCTTCGGAGCTTAACTCCTACTTCCGTCCTGTCCAGATGAGCTGGTCGGATGAACGATTTGCTTTCTGTATATGAATATACTGTTTTGGCATGAACTTGTCAACAAGACAGTGTTTTTTGTCAGACTTTTCTGACATGGGTTGAATTGATGCACTTTTTATTGAGAAGCGGCACGGTTGCAGCCCGCATCAAAACCAAAACTCCACCCTCAAATTTGAGGATAGAGTTTTGGTCGAGGCAGACATCTTTCAATACACAGTCAATACACAGTGTCGATGCCCATTGACTGGGGTCTGGTGTGTGGCTGGCAGCCTTATCCTCACCGCCTAACTGCTGACCTGGATGCAGCAGGCACAAGGATGTCGAATCTCAAGGCGGTTAGCGATTGATGACGTGCCTTAAATCGACAGGCCCAATCTGACACCAAGGGCGGCATGAACGATCAGCACCGCCATGGCGATACTGCCAATGTAGGCGTGAGCCGTCCGCAGGGCGGGTTGTCCCCCACCAAACTTAGTGGCTGAAATTGCCCCGTTAAGTCCCAAGATCGCGATCGCGCCGGACCCCGTCCAAAAGTGAGGGCTTTCGAGAATCGGTTGGTTTTGCATCACGAGCGAGAGGATGCCGCCGGTATAGCCCAGAGCGATAAACAAAAACATCATTGGTGCCAGCTTCTTATGGTCACCCAGCGCCTTGCTCGAAACTTCTGCTGCCTCAGCTGTGCGCCCCCGCCAACCGGCCCAAGCCACATAAAGGCCCAATACAAAAATCACAATGCCCATCATCAGGGGATGCCCCCAATGCACAATCGGCGCTGGCAGATTGAATCCAGCAAACCAGTCGGCGATGGGTTTGAGCCAAGCAGTCAATTGAGCAGCCACGATGAAGCCTCCTTACAACAACGGTCAATCCTTTTCCGTTTTAAGGTGCCACATCCGTGGAGATTACGCAGCGTCTTCTTGTGCTGCCTTGAGGAGCGGAAACCCTAAGGCTTCTCGCTGATCGTAGTAAAGCTGAGCCACCTTGCGGGCAAGGCCTCGCACTTGACGGATGTAGCGCGTTCTTTCCGTCACCGAAATCACGCCCCGCGCATCAAGTAGGTTAAAGGTGTGCGAGCATTTCAGCACATAGTCGTAGCTGGGCAACACCAGGCCCTTGCTCATCAGCTGCTCCGCTTCTTTTTGATAAAGGGTGAACAGGGTAAACAGGAATTCCGGGTCAGATTCATCAAAATTGTATTGGGAATGTTCAATCTCGCCCTGCATGTGCACATCACCGTAGGTCAGCGTGTCATTCCACTGAATTTTGGCGATCGCATCGACCTCTTGCAGATACATGGTGAGGCGCTCTAGCCCATAGGTCAGCTCAATTGAAACGGGCCGACAATCGAGTCCACCACATTGCTGAAAGTAGGTGAACTGGGTGATTTCCATGCCATCAAGCCAGACTTCCCAACCCACGCCCCACGCCCCAACGGCAGCATCTTCCCAGTTGTCTTCGACAAAGCGAATGTCGTGATCTTCGGGCTTGATGCCTAAGGCTCGCAACGAGTCCAGATAGAGGTCTTGAATGTTGCTCGGCGAGGGTTTAATCAGCACCTGATACTGGTAGTAGTGCTGGTAGCGATTGGGGTTTTCGCCATAGCGGCCATCAGCGGGGCGACGACAGGGTTCGGCATAGGCCACGGCCCAGGGTTCGGGGCCGATCGCCCGCAAAAATGTGTGTGGACTCTTCGTGCCAGCCCCTTTCTCCGTATCGTAGGGCTGCACGATCAGGCAGCCTTGCTGGCTCCAAAAGTCATGTAAGGTCGTGATCACCGCTTGAAAATACACGCCGCGTCCTCTTTGTTGCTTACCAGATGGTGCTGTTCAACATTATTGACTCTACGACAAAAAAGTCCGTCTGCTCACAGCGGCAAGTTGCGACCGGGGTCGCCCAGTAAATACGGGCGTTGGCCCATGATGACTTTGGGCTCAAAGGTATTCGGTGGCGGGGCCGCGCCCCAGTGCTGTTGCAGAGAGAGTAATAGGGCATCCTGCTGGGCTCTGAGCAGTTCTAAATCGCCACCCCAGTTTTGGATCGAAAACCACACGGGGCCGCGATCGCGGGTGGGAAAGTAGCCAGCCAGAGAACTCACTGTGTTCAGCGTGCCGGTTTTGAGCGCAGCTTGGTCGGGCAGTTCCCGATAAATCAGCGTGCCTTCGTCTTGGCCAAAAACCGGCATCACATCAGAGATGGAGAGCCCGTGGGGCCGCAACTGCCGCTGAATACCTAGCAAAATCGCTACGACGGCGCGCGGCGATAGGCGGTTCTCCACGCCGAGCCCCGACCCGTTGATCAGCCGGATTTCCGTTATCGGGACGCCGGTTGTTTCAGCGGCTTTAGCGGCCACGGTGGTGGCCCCGCCGGCAGCCTGGGCAAACTGATCGGCCATCACATTGTTGCTGTAGATATTCATGGCTTTGAGCAGCGGCACTAGGGGCAGCGATTGATGTTGCACGAGCCACTGCACCCCGGCCCCCGTCGCCACGTTGGGCTGCACAAAAATTTCACCGGCGATCGCCACGGCGGGTTGCGGGGTATCTGGCGGTAAAGTGCTGTGGACGTAGTAGACTTCGTCAGACCAGCGACTTACATCAATGGCCTGACGCAATAGCTCGCCCGAGAAGGTCGAATCGGCCTCAAAATTCATCACCAACTCACCCAAAACCACGAGGTTGCCGGTCACCTGTTGAATGCCAAGCTGGTTGAGGGTGTTGCCTAGGGCGATCGCCTCTTCCCACACAAAATACGGATCGCCAGACCATTGAATGACCAAATCGCCGTTGATGACGCCATTTTCTACCGTGCCGGTATGACCCAATCGCGTTTCAAATCGGTGGTTAATGGGCCAGGTTTCTAAAGCGGCTAGCGTGGTTGCCATCTTCGTCAACGAAGCGGCAGAGCTGGGCCGGTAAGGCTGGTGCACGGCGATCGCGGTCGCCCCGGTTTGTACCCACAGGCCTTGCTCTTCGACCGCGAATCCCTGGTCTGCCAGGGTGGTGAGATAGCTGCGCACAATATCTTTGGCTAGGGGATCGGGCGAATTGGTCGCTAACACCCAGGGCGACTGCCAACCCGAGATCGCCTCCAGGGATGGCCACGCCAGCGGCTCAAAGGCGGTGGCGGATGATTCTCCGAGTAGTGAGAACAGACTCAGTGCGATTAACGCTTTAGACAGCATCGGGGCACAGTTCACGCATCGGCAATCATCCTAGCGGAAAGTTGCCTGTTTGCATGAGCGATCGCGGTTCAGGTGTCTGGGTCGCAATTGCTAAGAGGGCGCAGCCTCTGTTCGGCAATGTCCTCATCATCTCGCCACCCGCTATCAATGGATTGCCAGTCAGGACTGATACCGATTCTCTAAAACAAGGCTACCGATCTGGCTCCTCTGCTCCTTGGCTCCCCTGCGTTTCCAAGACTGCATCGGCAGTCCGATCACTAAGAACTGATATGAGCTGATGTCGCGAGGCACCGGTCATGACAGTCCCTCTGCACTGCCCTCCTGAATCACCATCGGCCTATAGTAAAGGCGAGCTGACTGATTGATGCACCTTGATGACCGTTATTGAAAACTCCACCGTCATGGTGGCTAAGACCGCTGCCTTTGTTTACACGCCGCCCGCTGCTGCCCATAATGCCCGCAAAATTTTGGTTAAACCCAATTTGGGTTATCCGGTAGGGCCACCGGCCACTGTGAGCCTAGCGGTTTTGCAACAGGTTTTGACGGGGTTACGGCAGGCCAGTCCGCAGGCCGAGATTTTGATTGTGGAAGGCGTGTGCTCGAAGGTGTCGTTTGCCGACATTATGGGCAAGCTGGGCGTTTATCTGTTGCTAGATAACGGTATGCAGCTCTTGGATGCCGACACGCTGGAGCTAGCGGCATATCCCAACAGATCGCCGCAGCCGGTGCGATTTGCCACGATGTGGGCACCAGCCATTTTACAGACAGTGGATTGTCGCATTTCGGTCGGAGCGTTTAAGCGCACGACGCTCAAGGGGCGATCGCTGATCTCGGCATCGCTCAAAAACTTGTACGGGCTGTTTCCGCGCAGTCGCTACAATGCCCGCAGTGTCAGCTCGCGCGGTCAGCTCCACCGGCCCTCAGTGCCTGAGGTTTTGCATGATGTGTATTTCACCTTAGGGCATCAATTTGACGGTGCCGTGGTGGACTGTGACCAAAAGTTTATCAGTCACGACTGGCGACCTGATCGAGGTGATGCCGTTACCCTGGGCCAGGTAATTTGGGGCAATGATCTGTTAGCCGCTGATCAACGCGCCTGCGAAGTCGGTCAAGAGGCGATCGCCCCTTATTTGCCAGCGATTCGAGCGCAACGGCAGCAAATCATGGGTTTTTAGGTATGCCGTCTGCTCCGACGGCACGTTGACTCAGTCGGCATCGTCAAGCTTGATCACTGGAGTTATTGTCTGTAGCCTTTTGAGAGCCATCTGTCTTCTTAGTTCGAGTTGACGACTTAGTGGAGCGAGCCGAGGTGGATTTCTTCGGGGTTCGTCGGGTTGAGGCGGTTGCTGCAGCCTTATTAGTCGTTGCTTTAGCCTTTGCTTTCGGTGCTTTAGCACCAGTGCTTGGGGTGCCTGGCTGCAGCAAAATTTGCCGTAGCGCCGCGCGATTTTCTGGCTTGAGATAGTACTGCTGATGGGTCTGCCACTGTTGCCAAACCCGCTGCCGCTGAGCTGCTAATAGCGCCTTTAAGGTGGGGAGTTTGGTTTGCCACTTCGGCCCGGCTGTTTGCAAAACCCTGGCCATGATCAAACTATCTTGCAGGGTACCTAAGACATCCTGTAGATCGGCGAGTCGCGTTAGTTCTGGGTTGAGGCGATCGCCATAACAGGACGAAACAAACTTGAGCTGATAGCGCACTCGTTTTACTTGCTTTCTCAAACTGTGAAGCGGCTGACTATGGCAGACGACCAACTCGTCAATGTTGGTATTGAGCGGCGTGACGGGCTTAAACCCTGACGCGGTCGGCTCAGTACTCACGAGCCAGCCAGACTGCAACCAGAGTTGGCTCACAGCGGGCTGAATGAGATCAGGCAAAACAGTCTCAATAGTGAGCTGCGCGCTGGCATGACATTTCGGTTTAGCTGACCAGTGGTGCAAGCGAGCTTTCAGGGTCTGGTAGCGATCGCCCCGTAGCTCTCGTTTAACCTGTTTGAAAGCTTTTTTGCGCTTTTTTTCAAGGTCGGCAAAGAGGGTGGCTAGTACGGCTCGTTCGGTTTCAGGTAAGTCGGGGCGATATTCATCCTGCAATGTCGCCATGATGACGTCTAAATCCCGCAGCGTGCCTAACCGCCGAGCGACTTGAGCGACTCGCGCTTCTTGACCAGCACGGGGTAGCTGAATACTGGGACTAAATACCTGCATCGCAGTTCTGAGGCGGCGCAAATTGACGCGCATCTGATGTAGGTTTTCGGGATCTTGATCCCTCAGCGTTTCGGTTTCATAGCTTTCAGCCGCTTGTAGAAAAGTTTCTATCGCCTCCGCCGCAAGCATGCCCATCGTTTTTTGGAGTGCTGTTTTCATCATGTGATTCCAATTCGCTATCCGGGTATCAAAGGGAAATTAATCTAACGAAGCTCTTGATCGAGACAGCCTGAGCTTAACCTAAATTTAATGCTGCTCTTTTTGGCGTGCTGCACTTTGGAGGCTTAGCCATGACTAACCGACGGCAGTTGAGGGCGATCGCCCCTCAATTTGTCCTGTTAGAACGCTCGTGCGTTTCTAAAAAACACTGGTTTATGACCAAGATTCGAGCCCGTAATCGACTAACAACTAAAAAATTGAGCCTATACCTGCCGACATCTCCCCATCGACGCAGGGCTATAAACATTGCACTACCAACAATGCCTACCCCTGGCGACAGGCCGACTCAAAACTCCCAAGCCGACTTTAATTGTTCAATTCTGAACGGTTAAACAACTAGGCTGGACTGCTACATTGCCAACGACAGCGGGCGTCCCTTTTGCAGATACTATGATTGAGCAATTGGGTTATGAGCGTAGTGAGGGCAATGGCATTGAGAGCCGTGCTGGGTCAGCCAGAAACGTTGAGTCAACATCAGCCAGATTCCGCCCGACGGACTTGGATGATGGTCTGTTTGCTCTTTTTACTGGGAGTTGGGTTGCGGGTTACCCACCTTGACCTCAAAACCGCCTGGATGGATGAGGTCAGCACAGTCATCTTTAGTCTGGGCAACAGCAGCTATTTTTTGCCGACGGAGCAAGTTGTTGATCTGGAGGCGCTTCTTCGGCCCCTGATCCGCGATGCTGGTGCAGCGCCCATCGACTCGGCGCGGTATTTACTGCAAGAAAACAACCATCCGCCTGCTTATTTTATGCTGGCGCATCTTTGGATGGATTGGTTTACCGCTGATGGGGCAGTGGCATCTCTGGCCGTATCGCGACTGTTTTCCGCTTTGCTCGGGTCGCTATCGGTGCCTGCCATCTTTTGGGTCGCTAAAAATACCTTTCAGTCCTCAACGGCAGGACTGCTCAGTGCAGCTTTCATGGCGGTCTCGCCGTTTAGTTTGTTCTTGTCGCAAGAGGCGCGCCATTACGGCCTCGGCATCACGCTGATCAGCCTCTCTCTGGGCTGTTTTGTGATCGCGACTCGAGCGGTATTAACCGCCCAAACACCTGATTGGCTGCTCTGCGGGGGCTGGGTTTTGATCAATGCCTTTGCCTTTGCCAACCACTATTTCTCAGCCTTAACTTTTGCCGCTGAAGGCTTAGTACTGGTAGCGATCGCCCTGCAGCAAGTGTGGCAACGGCAGCTGGCCACCCTCTGGCAGCCCTATTGGCGACCGATTTATGCCGTGGCCGCGGCGACGGCATTGAGCATTTTCCTGTGGCTACCGGTTTTGCTCAATTTTCATGGCAGCCCCCAAACCACCTTTCTGCGAGAAAGCGGTCCCCTGATGAGGTGGGTCAATCCTTTGGCGCAAACTTTTGCCGCTATCCTCACCAGCTTCGTCACACCGGCCAACTTCTTTGCTCAAACGCCCTTTGACTTTGTGTTCATTGGCGTCACCATTTTGCTGACGTTACTGTTCATCGGCAAATTCATCCCCGCCTTGATCAAAGGTGCAAAGTCTCTCAACCAAGTACCCCAAGGTCATATTGGCTTGGTCGTGGTCGGTGGCTTTTGGGTGGCCATGCTGGGTATTTTTGCCTTCATTTGCTACGTCTACGGTTCAGATATCACCCGTGGGTTGCGCTACAAGTTCACCTACTATCCTGCCTTGATGGTGTTGGCCGGGGGCATTTTTGCTCAATACTGGCAAGGGCGATCGCCCCGTGCGCCTCTCAGCGTATCCTTGCCCTTTAGCCGCCGCCGGGTCTCGGGTCGGCGCTTTGTGCAATTCACCTGGGTGGCGGGGTTAATTAGCGCCCTCATGATCATCAACAACTTGGCGTTTCCCAAATACTATGCGCCCGATCGCTTTATCCCCTACATTCAAACCCACTCGGCCCATCCCATTGTTTTGGCATCGACCGAAAAAGTGTTTGAACAGCCCACGGTCATTGGGGCAAAATTTTTGAGTCTCGCTTGGGAAATTGACCGGCACTTTTCACCCGACCACGCGAGCAGCGGCTGGCAAGTCGCCCCGCAGTTTTTTACCCTGAAGCAAGGGTATGGCACTGACCAACCCGTTACTCAGCGTTTCACCAGGCTGGTTAATCAACTGCCGATGCCAGCGGATGTTTGGGTGATTCGCTCAGAAATCGACGAGAGCGATCCCTTAATTATCGAAAAGCCTGAGATCTGTCAGCTAGCCCCAGAAACGCCTCAAGGCAACAAAGGTGGCTATCTCTACATCCATTTTCAATGTGGTGCTAACGTGTCTTAGCCGCAATTCAACGTCAGGTTCAGCAGATATCGTCGAACTGATAGCACCGCAGGGCCGCTTTGGCCTTAATCGATGATTCGGCGGTACTTAATACCAATTCTCTGAAACCGGACTACAGATTCTTTCGCCGGGGCTCCCCCCACCCCCGCTTAAAAAGGTGGGCAGTCACATCCGGGGAATAGATAGCCCCTTTGACAAGGGGGCGGCCACAGCGGGGGATACTTGATCTGTAGCTGTCATGCAGAATCGGTATAACGCCATGCTGCTCAAAACCAAAGCCGTGTCGCTGCATGGAGAATTGATGTGTATGCGATCGCTCTTTGGCAAACCGGATATGGGGCAGCAGGGCAGACTGTCAAGCGGAATATAGCGAGTCGTAGTCAGATTTGGACAATTTTAATCGCTGGATCGCCTGCGGCAAGACCCTTCCCTTGTATGTTGAACCCTGTACCTTTCTACCCTCTGCCATATCAGTCAAAAGGTAGATTGTGCTAGAGGTTTCAGGAAAATGCTCCTAGAATTTTGTCAATCGTTGTATTGCTCATTTGGAACCCATTGATGACTCGAACGCCCCCACCCCAGAGCCCTGATGCCGCCGTTGACCAAGTTGCTCGGGCGATGAAAGCAATGACGACGATGGTGCAAACCGGAGTCAACGCGGCGGGCGATGCCTTCGTCGACTTGATCTATCCGGCCATTGATCAGGCGACACAGCTAGTCGGCAACACCGTCGCCCCGATCGCTGATATCCCCTTCATCAAATATGCAACCGCAGTGCCGGGGTTGAGTTGGTTGCTGGCAGCGGTGGGGCAGGTCAATGCTGACAAGGTGCGTAAAGAGGTCGCTACCCTACGGGCTGAGCACCCGTTAGACACCGATGAACAATTGGTGCAGCGAGTGATTAGCCAAACGACCTGGCGCGCTGCCCAAGTCGGCTTGCTGACCAATCTCATTCCGCCAGTGGCCGCACTGTTGTTTGCGATTGATTTAGGCGCGATCGCGGCCCTACAAGCGGAAATGATTTACAAAATTGCGGCGATTTATGGCTTTTCGACAGCAGACGCCGCCCGACGTGGGGAAGTTTTAGCAATTTGGGCGGTGTTCACAGGCAGTTCTGGCACTCTCAAATCTGGCCTGAGCTTTTTAGAAATTTTGCCGGGAGTGGGTACAGCCATCGGTGTTTCCTCAGATGCAGCGCTAATCTACACCGTCGGCTTTTTGGCCAGTCGCTACTACACAGTCAAGCTGACTCGTGAACCGATGCTCTAGGGCGCATTATCCATTCATCCCAGAAGCCTTTGGAGGCAAGCATTACTGCGCCCGTACCGACTCCACAGACTAGGGGCTGTCGTTCCTTGGTTGCAAGGATTTGGCCGCTAAATGAGGACAGGCCCTAGCACCCGCAACAGTCGGGTAGCGCGTCAGCCAAGGGAGCTTTAAGATTGCTGCCAGCAGTCTCATCCTGCCGCTGTGCCATCGTGTGAGTGACCTGGTTGTGATCGCGCCTTTATTCATCGGCTCTGCCTGAGTAAACTTGATGGCGGCGGCCGCGTTGCGGCCAGAGCCCCCCGCCTCCACTGAGCACTCAAACTCTGAGCGTCGATTTTCAATGAACTAAACAGTAGAATTTTGCCTCTTTAAAGGGCAGCCCGGAGGGAATTTCAGGAAAACCGTCCCATTTTACAAAGTTGTCATAAAATTACGGTCGTGCTAGTGCGCTTTCCCACGTTTGAAAGGGCCGGTCTGTCACTTCAAGAAAATTCTCTGCGAGTATTAAGTAGGCGGTTGAAGATGAAGAGCAAGAAAATGCAGTCCTCCGTTGGTTTTCTCAGTAAAATTGCCTCTGGCCTAACACTGGCATCGACCTTCTTACTGAGTTCAGTCGTCGGCTTCAGTGGGGTGCTCGCTGCCAACGAAGGGCTCGTTCTGCGGGAGACCGGGACTGCTGTGCTGGAAAATGCCGATGGTCTGCTGGCTCAAACCGCCCCCGATGCCACGATTCTCAACTTCGGTACGGCTGACTACTCAGTCCGGGTCTTCAGGGAAGGCGGTGCCCTCAAAATGAACGTTTTTGACGCGTCTCAAGATTTGCTGCGGGTCAACGCATTGCCGACCACCTTTACGATCCGCAATGGTCGAGGGGCCTACATCACCACAGGCGATTACAGCGGCCGCCAAGCCACCTATGTCGCCGAAGTGTTTCCCAACCGCACGGCTGCACTACAAATCGTAGATGGGTCTAACACGGTCATTGCCAGTCAACCCTCTGGCAACGTCGCTGTTTTTGCTGTACCCGAATCAGACTTGGCTCAAGTGCGGCAAGACACCGTACTCAACTTTGATACGTCGAGCTATGCCGTGCGGGTGTTTCAGCGAGACGGCCAGCGCTTTATGAATGTCTTTAACAAGTTCACCGGACAACAAGATTTGAACGGTACGGCGGCGAGTGTCGCCGAGCCGATGTTTCCCTACGAAAATGCCGTCAGCTATGTGGCCTCTGGCCAGAGTAACGGTCAACCGGTGGAATACTTTGCGCGCATTGAGAGTTCGGGGCGCACGGTTTTAGAAATCTTTAACGTCAACGGACAGCGACTGTTTCAAGAGCCGGGAGTCGGCGAAGTGGTGGTCAACATTCCCGAGCAAGATTTGCCCACCGGCGTAGAAAGCATTGACCGGGTTGACGATGCCTATGTTGCCGCCGTGTTTGGTGATGACAACACCTTGAATGAAGTCAGGCAGCTCTTTCCGGAAGCGTTTATGGATAGCTCGCGCCAAGGAGACTTTATTAATGCCGGTGCCTACCCGAGCCAGGATGAAGCGACCCTGCGGGTACTCGAATTGCGGGCGCGGGGATTTCAAAATGCTCGAGTCGTTTTCCGCGATGTGCGCTATCGCTAAGCAGCCTTCGTCATGGGGGCAGCTGAGCAGGCTCTATGTCGCTTGCCGATAGCCCGACAGTTAATCAGTCGCCTGGCAATAATCGGGCAGTCGCTGCCGCCAAATGGCATCGGCGACCTTGCAGACTTCTACCATGGCTTGACCGTCGTGTACTCGGAGAATGTCGGCCCCACCCGCGATCGCCGCACAACAGGCTGCCGCTGTGCCCCAGCCCCGTGCTTGGGGATCAGGTTGATTGAGCAGCCAGCCGATAAAGCTTTTACGCGACGGGCCAACTAGGATAGGGCAGTGTAGCCCTCGCAATTGGGGAATTTCTCGCAGAATTTCGAGGTTTTGCGGATAGCGTTTGGCAAACCCAATGCCCGGATCGATCGCGATTTGACTGTGACTGAGGCCAGCAGCTTGGGCCGTTTTGACCTGGCGTTCTAAAAAGTCGGCAATCTCACCCATGAGATCGCTGTAATGAGTGTTTTGTTGCATCGTCTTAGGGGTGCCGCGCAGGTGCATCAAAATAATGGGCACGCCCAGATCCGCCACGGTAGAAAACATCGCGGCGTCAAAGGTGCCGCCAGAAATATCGTTGACGATATCCGCTCCGGCCCGCACGGCCGCTCGGGCGACTTCTGATTGGGTCGTATCGACCGAGATTACTGCCTGCGCTAAGTCACGATCACCACTCTGGCGAATTGCTTCGATCACGGGCACTACCCGCCGCAGCTCGGCTTCAATCGGAATCTGCTCTGCCCCAGGACGGCTCGACTGACCGCCGATATCGAGCAGATCTACACCAGCTGCCAGTAGCTGTTGCGCTTGAGTGATCGCGGCCTCGACCGTGTTGAACAGGCCGCCGTCGCTAAAGCTGTCAGGAGTGACATTGAGCACCCCCATGACATAGGTGCGATCGCCCCAATGAAAGAGGTGATCGCGCAAAACCCAAGGAGAGAGGGATGCGATCGTCATGGTCAAGCCTTTCAGGAAGATACCAAGAGCTAGCTTGCCACAGCACCTAACCTAGCGATAAAAATCTAGCCGAACTTTTTCGGCAATGACTGCTGAGACCAGTCATCCACTCAGCACCCTGACCAAGGAGACAGGCCGTTAAATCCGTGTAAGGACTGTAGCGAGGGTGGTTAACGATGTTTTGATCAGCATGTACCTAGCATTATGACTGCCAGGGCCAGAAAATCTGCCACAGACCTGCTTTAGAGCGTCTCACAGAGAAGCTGGAAGCGGCCTCAATCAGTCGTGAGATGCAGCGATCTCGTAAACAACCGACGCCGGAAGGCGTCTAGCTTAGGAGCCAACTTAGGCGATTCCTGAACGTAGCGATCGCATTCTTTAAGCCGCGCTAGCAGCTTGTACATGTGAGTATCATTGGCGGCCAGTGCCGCTGGGAGACAGTCAACTTTTTGTTTACAGGTAGTACAAAGCATGTGGGTTAAACCTCTGCCTGTGGCCTCGGTGTATGGGAATCCTGAGTGAAGCGTCGGTCTATATCAATACAATCCGAAGTTATCGTTTCCCGAAGGTCAGGAAAGTCAATAGTGAACATATGCGCCGGTCAATGGAAAATCCACTGCCATCGACAGAATGCCCCACCTGCTCAAGGATCAATCAGCAGCGAGAAGGGCGATCGCTGGGGACGCATTTGGTAGATTACACCCTCTATATAGTGACGAATTAAAAATATAAGTGCCCCCGATTTGTGTAAAGAAAATTCGAAGAATGGCTGTTCTCTATTTGATCCCCATGAACTGTACGTTTTCTTGCAGAACTGGGCTCTTGCCTGACCCTTTCAAGCAGAACATGCCAACATAGAAGTGTGGCAAATGAGTCTACAGATCGGCGAAAATCTATACTTTTCTGAAGCTAAAGCAAGTAATTGAAATGTAGATTACGGCAATTGTAGTTTTAGTCACAAAACTTTGGGATTCTAGACTTTGTGATGCAATTGGTTTCGGCTGACGGTCCAAAGAGCGGCTGTTAGGCAGGTCGAAATGTTTGCGCAGATGGCCTCAAATTGCCTCGGTGTGAGGTTTGGAAACGGCATTTTTAGTCGCCTGACGACTCCTTTGCCGCCTGATCTCTTGCAATCGGAGAATAATCATGAAACGGATCGCTGCGATCGGATTGTCGCTGCTCATGACGGCTGGCATGACGGCTGTCGTGCGGGCCGATAATCCGGCTCACGTGGAGCGGTTACTCACGACTGGCGCTTGTTATGGCTGTGATTTATCTGAAGCTGATTTGCGGCAGGCTCATCTGATTGGTGCTGACCTGCGGGCGGCTGATTTGACTGACGCCAACCTGCAGGAAACTAATTTAGAAGGGGCTGATCTGACTGGGGCTGACTTGACTGGGGCCGATTTGACCAATGCCTTTTTAACTAACGCTAGTTTAGAGAATGCTAATTTGACCAACGCCAATTTGACCGAGGCCAAGCTTTATTTTGTTGCGGTTGCCGGAGCCATCCTGACGGATATCGATCTTACCCGCGCTGAGGTTATGGGCACGCCGATTAGTGTGGGGGGCAACTGAGTCATACCAGTTCTGAAAAATAGCGCTACAGATCGGCGATCCCCCGCTGTCGCTGCCCCCTTGTCGAAAGGAGCTACACACTTTTTGGGATGTGTAGTCTAAATTCAGCGAATTGGTATCAGCCATGCTCTATGGGTAGAGGTCGCCGGTCAGTCCTGAATTCCTTGGCCTGGCAGAGTTCGGAGTTCGGAGTTCGGAGTTCGGAATATGGCATCAAGAAGCTGGTCAACGCGTGATTTCAGGTATTCAAACTGTCTTCGTCAGACTTCAGTTTGTTAAACTTCTGAGCGGCTTATGCCAGGGAATTGATTAGGTCTTTCACCTGCGATCGCGTGGGCAGTGAGGGTTGGGCACCGGGTTGGGTGACTGACCAGGCAGCCGTGGCGGTTGCCCAATGCAATGCTTCGGGCAGGGATTTGCCTGCTTGCAAAGCCACGGCCAGACCGCCATTAAAGGCATCCCCAGCGGCCACGGTATCTACTGCCGATACGGGCAGCGCTGGTATATGGATGCTCTGTTCCTCTTGACTGCCGCAGAGAATACCCTGCTCACCCAGTTTGATGATGACGGTAGCGACCCCTTGCTGCCGCAGCATCACGATCGCCTCGTGAGCCTGGGCGATCGTCTCGACCGGAAACCCGACCAGCTGCGCCGCCTCGACCTGATTGGGCGTCAGAATATCAATGTGGGGATAGAGCGATCGCAGATCGGCCTGGGGTGCGGGAGCGGAATCGAGAATGACCCTCAGCCCAGCCGCATGGGCCAGTTGCGCGGCAGTCGTCACCGTCGATAGCGGGATTTCGAGCTGCAGCAGCAGACACTCGGCGGCGGCGAGCTGTCCCTTCAGATACTCCAGTTCTGGTAGGCCAACCTGACCGTTGGCTCCCGGCACGACAATGATTTGATTCGCGCCCGAGTCGGCCACAGTGATCGCGGCAATGCCCGTGGCAACAGTGGAGTCTTGGCTCACCCCGTCAACTCTGATCCCCTCGTTGGCTAGGACCTGGCACAAGTCGGGGCCATAGCGGTCGGACCCGACGCGGCCCACCATCACGGTCGGCACGCGCTGACGGGCCACCGCCACCGCCTGGTTGGCCCCCTTGCCCCCCGCAATCGTGGCAAACTGTCGGCCCAATATCGTCTCCCCCGGCACGGGGAGGCGCGCTGAGCGCACCACCAAGTCCATATTTAAGCTGCCAAAAACCACTACTGTCATAGCGGCCTACAACCCGAAAGGATCGCTGGCACTATCCACCTCGGCCTCGCCGCTCCAGTCGGTAGGGGGGCGATCGCTGCTCCAGGCCCACCAGGCTGCTCCACACTTGCCGCAGTGATAAAACTCTTGCCATTTGCGTTTGTGTGCTTCGGTATAGACCGGCGATCGACGATTGATCCACACCGCTTGTGACTCAGTCACGTCAGCCCCGCAGCTAGGGCAGCCAAACTGCTGGGCATGCACTGCTAACTCGGCCCAGCTCGGAGGTACCGGAGAGAATGGATTCATAAAAACTGAAGGGCAACCGTTTTCCCCCATTATGAATTGGGGATACCCATTACGCATAGAGTCGTCTAGGCCAGATGCATTGCAATGCCTTACAAAGTGGCGATCAGGCGGTTCAGAACTGACTAACCCTTGTAGAATCGTGGCGTTAACTGTGGGAGAAGGCGGCACCACATGCTCAACTTACTGTCACTGGTGGGGATTGCGGGTCTGTGTTTTGTAGCCTGGCTCGGTTCCGAAGACCGCCAGCGGGTGCCCTGGAAGCTGATGGCCTGGGGCATTGGTACCCAGCTCGTGCTGGGGCTCTTTATTTTTCGCTTTCCGCTGACGCGAGAGCTGGTCAAACTGCTCAGCGATTTTCTCAATGCCCTGATTGACGCCTCCGAGGCCGGAGCGAGGTTTTTGTTTGGTGATGTCATTGTGCCTAACCCCACAGCGGCCGCTGGGCCGCAAGGGGCGGGCCGGTGGTTAGCCCGAGCCTTGACCCCGCCTTTTGCTGCTATCCCCGGCGATCGCCTATCACCGGGCAATCTTAGCTTGGGCTACATTGTGGCGTTTCGCTCGCTGCCCCAAGTCGTCTTCTTCGCGGCGATTTTTAGCCTGCTCTATAACTTGGGCGTGGTGCAGCCGATCGTGCGGGTGTTTGCCAAGTTCTTCCGCTCGGTGATGAATATCAGTGGGGCCGAATCCCTGGCGGGGGCGGCCAACATTTTTGTCGGCATTGAGTCCGCCGTGGCGATCAAGCCGTTTCTCGTCAATATGACCCGAAGCGAGCTGTGCGCCATTCTGGCGTCGTGCTTTGGCTCGATCGCCTCCACGGTTTTGGGCTTATATGCCGGATTTTTGCGGGGGACGTTTCCCGCGATTGCCGGACACCTGATGTCGGCTTCGATTCTGACGATTCCGGCGGCCTTTATCATGGCCAAAATTCTCGTTCCCGAAAAAGATGTGCCCCAAACCTTGGGTAAAGTGCCCGAACTGGTAGAAGCCGAAGCCGAGCAAACAAGTCCCATGGATGCGCTGATCGGTGGCGCGCTTGACGGCGTCAAGATGGCCGTTGGTATTGCCGCCGCGTTAATCGCGATTTTGGGCTTAGTGGCCCTGCTCGATTTGACCTTTGCCACGCTGGCATCCCTGCAAACCATTGCTCTATGGCAGGAAAATGACGCCCAGCTCGTGCAGCAGCTGGGCAGTTTCTTGACGCCGTTGCTACAACTTGTGGGCAGCATTTTTAGCGTGGTGACGCTCGATAACATTACCGGGGTCTTGTTTTTGCCGCTGACTTTTCTCACCGGCGTTTCTTTAGAGTGGAACGAGCTGTGGGCTGCTTCGGTGCTAATCGGCCAGCGATTGCTCAAGACGGCGATTCCGCCCTATATTGCCTTGGCTAATTTGTCAGCAGAAGGCGCGCTGAGTGATCGTGCCCTAGTGATTATCAGCTATGTGCTGTGCGGTTTCGCCCACGTGCCTTCCGTCGGCATTTTTGTGGGCGGCTTGGCGGGTCTGGTACCCTCCCGCAGCAAAGACATTAGCGAACTGGGCTGGAAGGCTCTGTGGGCCGGCACCTTGGCAACCTTAATGACCGGCTGTGTCGCCGGTTTTTGGTTCTACGAAGGCACGGCCGTACTGGGTCGATAGCCGGAGCCTCAGGCCATCGACTATGGGGGAACGAGACACCTTGCCGCCCCATCATCGTCAGAGTGAAAGAACAACAGCGCTCAGGGAGACCAAAAATTGATTCGCACAGCACGTCGGTACGGGTTAAATAGAGTTCGCGCGATTACCGCTCGTCCCCTCATGGGGCTAGGGTTGGTATCGGCGCTACTGCTAGGAGTCGCATCCAGCTCAGCGCAGACGGGCACAGACGCCGCTGTGGCCGCTGGAGAAAACTTTTTGTGGCAGATCGAAACGCCGACCAATACGGTTTATCTGCTGGGATCGGTGCACTTTCTCAGCGCTGACCAGTATCCCTTACCAGCCGTGATGGAAGCCGCCTTTGACGAGGCCGAAGTGTTGGTGCTAGAGGCTGACATTAGTGCCGCGGCGTCCACCGATGCTGCGACCGTGATGATTGATGCGGCCCTGCCGGAGCCGGGCGAAGCATTGGCGGAGGTGCTCACCCCAGAGACCTATGACCTAGCCCAGCAGCAAGTTGCCGAACTGGGACTTCCCTTCGAATTGTTCGAGAGCTTTGAGCCCTGGTTTTTAGCGGTGTCGCTGACCTCGTTTCAGTTAATCGATATTGGGTTTGAGCCAGAGTACGGCATCGACCAATATTTTCACAGGCGGGCCGAAGAGGCCGACAAACCGGTGTTGTTTTTCGAGACGGTGGAGCAGCAATTCAACTTTTTTGAGCAGCTCTCAATTGACGAGCAGCGTCAGTTTACCGAGCAAACGCTCGCCGAGATGGATCTGCTGGAGGAGTCCTTTAATGAGATTTTGACCGCTTGGTCAACTGGCGATATTGCCGGGCTGGAAGCTACTTTATTCGCGGGCTTTGCCGACTATCCTGAAATGCAGGCGATCTTTTTGAGCGATCGCAACCGCGACTGGGCCACCCAGATTCAGCCATTTTTGCAAGCGGACGACGACTATCTCATCGTCGTCGGGGCACTGCATTTAGTCGGCCCTGATAACGTGTTGGAGCTGCTGGCTCAGCAGGGCTATCAGGCCGAGCAACTCTAGAAGCTGTCATCATTTAGCGGCTGAGTCCTGATGCTGAAAGCGGTTCAGCCGCTAGCTCGTTTTCCGGAGCGGGTGCGATAAGGCCCATCCCGTCAGGCTTTCGAGCTGAATTGAGGCAGCGCCCTTAGGGCCAGTCATCACTGAGAGGAATGATTACGGGTTTGTGCAACCTCAGTCATCGACCTGCGCGATGGGCATATAGCCGACGCCGTAGTGCCTGGCCTCAGAGGAGCGTATCGATCTTGATGACGTGCCTTAGATCAATTTGACGGCTCTCAGGCCAAAGTACAGCACCATCGCTGTAGCAAAGCCGCCACCCAACATAATGAAGAATGCGATCGCTCCACCAATACTCATCTCAGCATCTCCTACAAAACAACAAACTATTGACCTCTATTCAACCACAATCGACTACCTACCCGGCGATCGCCTGATCTGTTTTCGTGTCACAGCGGTCGCCGCGCTGCCGTCTATCAAGACGGTTTAGTGCAGCGTCTAACCGGATACACAACTGCGCCATTCCACTCCATCGACATGACAAAGGCGCATCGGTCAAGGCCGATGCGCCTTTGATTCGCAAGCCCCTACCGTGAATCCCAGTTAGGTCTCTTCTGGGTCGGCAGCTGGAGCGGCGACCGCAGTCGCCGCCGGAACGCTTTGACCAGATCCGTCGTGCGCGTGATTTTGTTTGGTTTCATAAAACACCGTCTCGATCGGTTGATCATAGACAGACGTTTTGGGTAAAGGTTGAGGTGGCTCATACAAGCGCTGCGAGCCATTACGGCCATACCCAAACAGGGTTTTCGCATCAGCCCGCGCCGATTGGTAAACCGTGTCCTTTTGGAGCTGATAAGTCGTTTGATACAGCGTTTTCTCAACCCCGTTGATCGCTGTTAGACTCGGCTGCTCAATGCCCTGAGAGGGTCGATAGTCATAATCTTCAAAGGGTTGCTCTCGCTTGAGCATCGGCTGCGGTTCTGTTTGCGGCAGACCATATTGCATGGCGACGGCGGTTTGAGGCTGCAGCGCTCTGACTGGCTGATAGGTCAAGAGCGGATTGTCGTCAGCGGATTCTTGATTCAGTTGCCAGCTGGCGAGCAGGCTACTGATGTCAAAGCCCATCGCCCGCTGAAAATGCCACAACCCACCCTGCAAGAAGAAAAAGGCCAGATAGAAATGACTGTTGGCCAGCCAAGTGCGGTTGGTGTAGCCCTCCGCCATGGTGGGCGACAGCTCAAAGTAGCGAGGCAAAAACGCTGATTTGAGCTCTAGGGTCGGGCCATAAAAGGCCTCAGGATAGGCCAACGTGTTAAAGCCGCAGTAGTAAGAAGCGGCAAATCCGGCGATCGCAATGCCAAACAGCGAATAAGACAGGATGCCATCACCGGAAAATATAAAGACCCGCTCCACCCACTTAAACGGCGGCACGAGAATGTGCCAAGCGCCCCCAGCAATCAGCAGACCCGTCACGTAAATGTGGCCGCCCACTAGATCTTCTAAATTGTTGACGTCAAACAAGTGGGTGCGATAGTCCCACAGGGTGGCTGGATCAAGGGTTGGCGCTGTGACCAGCCGCACCTCATCGACATTGGCATCATAGAGGCCCCCAAAGAACTGCGCCTTGACCACGAGCAACAGCGCCCCGAGGCCCAAGAACACGAGGTGGTGTCCTAAGATAAAGCCTAATTTAGGCGCATCTTGCCATTCAAAATCAAAGGCGGCGGCCCGACCCGGCGCGATCGTTAAGTTCGCCGGCAGCCGCGATCGATGAAAATAGGCTCCCGCCGCCAGCACGCCAGCGGCCACAATGTGAATCATGCCAATGGCAAACCAGGTGTAGGTGCTAACGACGGCTCCCCCAGCGTCGAGCCCCCACCCCTGCGTCGCCAGATGCGGTAACAGAATCAGACCTTGGGTATAGAGCGGCTCATCGGGGGAATAGACGGCCAACTCAAATAAAGTAAAAGCCCCAGCCCACAGCATAATTAAGGCGGCTTGGGCGACGTGGGCCACGATAAACGTATTTGACAGATTGATAAATCGGGCATTGCCCGCCCACCAGGAATATTGCTCCTGGGGTTGTTGAGAAGCGTACATGGCAGTAGGTGACAGCAACAGTGGTGGTTAACGTCGGCCTACCGATGAGGATAGGCCGCTGGATTGGGCACTAGCGTTTAAGGGGCGGCGCTGAGGAGATGGCCGAGCAACCAGATACCGTTACGGCAAGGGCAGGTTTAGCGAGAACCTTGAAGGCATCAACTAAACCCACCCCTGCGGGCATCGTTGCTAATGGCCATCTCCCGCAATCACATCTCCGACATAGCAATGCTTTCAGCCAAGGGTTTAGCACTGCCAAACCCCTGCGGTCAGAGACGCTATGTTGGGGCAACTCCTTTAGCTGAGACCATTCACGATATGGTCGAGATAGACATTCATTTCCTGACCGGCTTCAGCGCCCACGCGCTGGGTCACCACATCCTTCATCGCCTGCACCGCTTGAATCGTCTCCTCTACCGGAACGCCCAGTGATGAGTAGGTATCTTTCAAGCCGTTCAGCACCCGCTCATCCAAAATGGAAGCGTCAGCGGCCAGCATGGCATAGGTGGCATAGCGCAAGAAGTAAGTCAGGTCTCGCAGACAGGCTGCATAGCGCCGGGTCGGATACATGTTGCCGCCGGGGAGTGTAATATCGCCATACAGCAGGCTTTTGGCTACGGCGTCGCTGATAATGCTGGCAGCACTAGAACCGATTTGCTCGGCGGCCTTAACCCGTAAAGTGCCCGTTTGAAAATATTGCTTTAGCTTATCGAGTTCGCCACCTTCTAAATAGGTGCCTTTCTCATCAGCCGGATTGATGACGGAGGTAATCGTGTCTTGCATGGTGTTTTAAGCGTTGACGTATTAGTACAGCAAAAGTAATGGGTTTGAGACTCAAGCTCGAACGGGATGTCGGCTTGGCGAATTCTGCTTGCCTCGTCGCCGAGAGGCTAAAAGGCGCGGACCAGTTGATCAAAGTAAGGCCCAGCCAGTGCGGCCTCTTCTGAACTGAGCAGACCCATTGCGACTTCTTTTAAGCAGCGCATCGCTAGCTTCAAGTTAGGCAGGGGCACTCGCAGCGAGACGTACATGTCACGCATGCCATCGAGGCCAATATCTTCGAGGGGCTTAGAGTTGCCCGCCAATACGCAGTAGCTCACTAAGCGGATGTACCATCCTTGATCGCGTTGACAAAGAGACGTTTTTTGAGGATCACCGCTGTTACTCGGAGTGTTAGGACATTGAGCCCAAAACCGCTTGCTGCCTTCGTCAACAATCTTTTGTTGATTGGCGGCTAATTTCTGGGCGGCGCTAATGCGGGTTGTGCCCCCATTGAAAAAATCCTGCAGTTGAGTGAGCTCAGCCCCGCTTAAAAACCGCTCAGCGCGATCGGACTGGGCGATCACTTTAGCAACAATACTCATCGATAAAACCTCTTCTCAATTGATAATTCTGTGCTCAGCAAGCTTTGCTACTGATGCTTAACTGCGACCAGCAATTTTTGGAGAAAATGAGCTCTCTACCAGTTAAGACTGGCATAAGAGAAACCCTCCTTTTGCAGCCGTTAAATTGATTTGAATAGACGATTTAGCTCAACCTTTATTCAGAAATCTCTGCCAATCAATGCTCAAATACTTCAAAATACTTTTCTAGTATTGCAAGGTATTAGAGAACGTCATCAATCATGGCTTTTGTTTGACGCCCTTGATTGCGATCGCCTTACAGGAAGGTGCTTGCAACTAGAACGACTTTTCTTCAAGGAAAGGTAAACTAGATCACAAATCAATATATTCAGGCCAGCTGAGAGAAGCATTTTTAAAACTTTCAGGTCACAATAAAATTATTCCCTAAAAGAAAACTCCTAATCACTCGCTTGACAACTCAAAGAATAAAAGCTGAGAGCCCCTGTTTAGCAAAATTCTTCAAGAACCGAATACATAAATACACGAATATTTATCTACAAAAAAAGAATTTTGATGGCTTTGATTTTTCTCTTGATCCGCTAGCTTGAAAGCCTGTTTTTGTCTAGATTGCTTTGTTTTAGATAATCTATCTCAGCTATAGATTTTTTCAAATTCTCAGTCATTGGGATGAGGATAAAAGCGGCTGAATTTTCACCCTACTTTGATGACGAAATAAAGCTATGACTTCTTGTCTGGGTGTGAGGTAAATCGAAGCGAATGTCTAAAGCTTCTGGTTTTCCCTGTTGGTGCAGCGGCTCCACACGTTGCATGGGAGAACTCAATCGTTTGCTGTCGAGTCAGGTCTCTCAGGCACTTGCTCGCCCCAGCTATCGCCGAAATATTCGAGGCCGGGCTAAATCATCGCTTGACGAGCCGGCTGCCTTGGGTTGAGCGGCCCCGAGCGAGCAGACGTTTCGAGCTGTAGTGGCTCTGGCACTAGAAGCTATTGGTTCGCTGGGTTAGAGGCGCAATACCGAGGGCAATTCAGCATCATTGTTCTGCCAAGGTGAGGCCGGTTGGGGGCGCGAAAATAGCGTCCCTAGATGAACGGGGTTTGGCTGCCCAATCCTGATCGAGCATGTTCTGCACCTGGGATATATGGCAAGCCGCAATTTGATTGGGTCACCCCAGATAGCTGAAATCACCAGTTGATCATAGGTTTAGGGGTTTGAGGATAAAACGTGAGACTGATCAAGAGAGGGATTGAAGGCGGTCAGCGCTCCCTTGCCGCAGCATTCTCAGGGGCGATCGCTGAAGCAAACGACAGTCAGGGGCAATTGTTGGCAAATGACGAGCCCTTCTAGGCAGACTCTCTCGCTGGATCAGTTGTTTCGCATCGCCACTCATCGAGCGAGAGAGGGCGATATTTTCTAAATATTGCGATCAGGTGAATGATGCCGCATCCCTGACTAAACTTGAGATAAATCTAGCGATTCCCATTTTTCGGAATCATCTTCAAAATTTTACTGAGAAACTCTTTCTACAAAGTTTTATACAGACCTTCAGGGTGTTTCCCCCCAGTTGATGTATGAAGAAATTAAGCTAGAACCCATAGTCATTCATCCAAGAGAGGTTTCATCTCGTTTAGCGCTTGACTCATACGGCCCCGCCCCTGGCCTCAACCCCCTGAGTCGCTAAAGTTATCTGTGGGTTGTTGAGGAATCAAGTCAAAGAGAGATTAACTGTGCCGATGTCTGATGCCGTTGTGTTAAGTGGCCTCACCCCAATCAAGACTAAAATCGTCGCCGTTACGGTCTATCCTGAGCAGGCTCGGGTCACTCGCCAGGGGCGGCTTGAGGTGTCACCAGGTAATCTCCGGCTGCGGGTTGACGCCTTACCAGCGGTGCTTGAGGTGGGTAGCCTGCAACTCGATGCTAAGGGGACCGCACAGGTCAGTTTGCAACCGCCCCACCTGACCCCCACAGCCACGGATGATGCGGGGCTGCAGCACCGACAAGCAGCGCTGATCGAGCAGCGTCATCAAGCGGAAGATGCTTTCCGATCCTGTAAAGATACGCTGTCGAGCCTCAACCATCAGCAGGCTTTTCTAGAGTCGTTGGCCGAGCAAACGGCCCAGAGTTTTGCTCAGGGGCTCTCACAGCAGTCCATGACGCTGGCTAACGTCGCTGAGTTTTCTCAGTTTTTTGACCAGACCTATCAGCAGACGGCGCAGGCGATCGTGGTTCAAGAGCGTCGCAAGCATCAGCTTGATCGACAGCTCCAGCAGGCTCGCCAACAGGAGAAACAAGGCCAATCGGCAGCGATCGCGCCGCCTTATGAGCTGGTTATCCCATTAACCGTGCATCAGGCAGGCCGCCTCGACATTCAGATTATTTATACCGTCAACGCGGCCCAATGGCAGCCAGTGTATGAGCTCCGCCTGGCCGCCGCCGATACCTCACTGACCATCAACGGCTTAGCTGAAATTCAGCAGAATACTGGAGAAGATTGGCATCAGGTGGCCCTGAAGGTCTCGACGGCCACTGCCGAGACGACCTTGAGCGTGCCGGATCTCGATCGCCTGCCTGCTCCGGCGCCGTTACCGCCTCCCTTTAAAGACAAAACGCCCGGCTCCGCCACGGCCGATTCGCCCGCCGAAGTAAAATCGCGGAGCCCAGTACTGGAGGACACCTATCGCATGCTGGGGGCCCTGCCGGGGAGTACGATTCCGTATGCCCAGCCAGAAGCGCCGGGGACGAATCAGGCCCCAGAGCAGCTGGCGATCGCCCGTGTGGAGTTTACGGCTCCGCTGCCAGCGGTGGTGCCCAGCGATGGCCAGACTCACCGAGTCGCTATTCGTCAGCTAGAACTGAGCAGTCAGCTAACCTATATAGTTTTGCCGCAACGGAACTGCGTCCCCTATTTGTGTACGGCGCTCATCAATGCGGCCTCCGAGCCGCTGTTGCCGGGGCCAGCTCATGTGTTTCGAGCGGGCCGCTATTGGGGCGAACAATCGTTGGATTATGTGGCTCCCGACGATGCCTTTCAGTTAAGTTTGGGGCTCGATGAACGAGTGACGGTACACCGTCAGGTGTGGTCTTCCCAGCCTGTGGCAGAGGCTGGGAGCGGTCAACGCCGCGGCTATGAACTGACCATTCAAAACCCCTTGGCAGTGCCGATTGACGTGAGGGTGATCGAACAACTGCCCGTCCCTCAGAACGCGGCGATCGCGCCCCGTCTGATCACTGCCGAACCGGCCACCACCCTGACCAAAACCGGCCAGTGTCACTGGTCGTTGCGACTCGCAGCTCAGGCCCAGGGCCGCATTCGCTACCAATATGAAGTCGGCCTGTCAGCGCCGCTAGGCGATACCGAGTCCTTCTGATAAGGACTGGAGGAGTGCTGGTTGGGACATTGGTTGCCCCTGCTCTGAGCCCAACCTGATGGCCATATTTAATGCTGACAATCGTCAGTCCAGACCTGCTATGTCAGCGGGGTGGACGAGATTTTCCGCGCGATGCTGACTCCTGCCCGTCACTCCCCCAGCGCTGCCCCCAGCTCCCGCCCTAACTGATATCGAGCGGGTTTGATGGCCATCCTGGCCGTTCCTGAGCGGTCTAGTTGAGGAGCCGCAAACAGGTAGGGTGGGGGCAGGCTAGGAAGCCTACCCAACGGGTTTTCTTTTTCGATCAGGTCGTCTGAAAATCGGGATCAACCTGCCCCAAGATTCCAGACACCGCGCTTTTTCTCGTTCAGCCATGTCCGTGTTGCATCGGAATCGCACAGTCGTCAGTCCGGCCAGGATAAGACGGTGCCACTTTGCTGAGGTGTGGAGGATCAGAGCGCTCCTAGGTGTCCTCAGCCAACTGGCCAGCACTAGATTACAGGCGCTCAGCCAGCTTTTCGGCCACCATCGGCGGGCCGACCCAATAGCCTTGAATCAGGTCACAGCCATAGTCTTTTAAGACCTCCATTTCAGCTTGGGTTTCGATGCCTTCGGCAATGATTTTGAGACCTAGGTCGTGGGCCAGGGCAATGACATTTTTGACGATGCTCTGGTTTTTGACATCTTGATGAATATTGCGCACAAAGGAGGTGTCAATTTTGAGAATGTCGATGGGCAACTGTCGCAGATATCCCAAAGAGGCGTAGCCGGTGCCAAAGTCATCGATCGCGATGTTGACGTTCAGGGCTTTCAGCTGTTCTAGCAGGGCGATCGCCGATTCAATATCTTGCATCAAAGCCGTTTCGGTCACTTCCAGCTCTAGATGATGGGGCGGTAACTGGGTCAGGGTGAGAATGTCTTGCACGGTTTGCGCTAACCGCGACTGATTGAGCTGCACGCTGGATAGGTTAACGGCGATCGCGACGACGGGTTGACCATGACGCAGCCAGCTAGCCGTCTGATCACAAACCGTTTTGAGCACCCATTCCCCAATCGGGACAATCAGCCCCGTGGCTTCAGCTAGGGGTACAAAGCGGGCCGGGGAAATGTACCCGGTCTCCGGGTGCTGCCAGCGAATCAGCGCTTCGGCCCCCACGATCCGCTCTTGACTCAGACTGTATTTGGGCTGATACCAGACTTCAAACTCTTCCCGTTCGAGGGCGTAGCGCAGCCAAGTTTCGAGCTGCAGTTCATCCCCCGAGACGACGGGCATATCGGGTCGGTAAAACCGATAAGAGTGGCTCTTTTGAACTTTGGCCCAGTCGAGGGCGGCGTCGGCCTGCCGCAGCAGCACACTAATCTCTTCGGAGTCGTCGGGAAACATGACGATACCGATGCTGGCGGTCATAAACACCTCTTGACCCGGTAGCGAAAACGAGTGGCCTAAACTCTCAAAAATTTCTTCAGCAATGGCGATAATCGTCTCGCGATCGTGGGGGGCGGGCACCACAATGGCAAACTGATTGCCCGTTAGGCGGGCCACGGCGGTCGATCGCGGCAAAATTCCGGTTAGGCGACGAGCGGCTGCCCGCAGCACCGTATCACCGGCTGCGTAGCCCAGCGTGTTGTTGATCTGACGCAGCCGGTCAAGACTCAACGTCATCAGGGCTACCCGCTGCTTGCCGCCAGAGGCCCGCTCCGTGGCCTGCTGCAGTCGCTGTCGTAACAGCTGGTAGTTGGGCAAATCAGTCAGGCTGTCATAGTGCGACAGGCGATTGAGCCGTTCTGCCGTGTGGCGCATCAAAATGTTGTAGCGGTGAGTCAGGGCATCTTGCTTCTTAAAGCGAATGGCGATCGCCTCTAGCAAGTTGCGTTCAGTGAAGGGCACGACCAGACAGTCATCGGCCCCTAAGTTCACGCCCTGCCGCCAGCGCAACGGCTCATGATTGTGGGTGAGCAAAATAATCGGAATCGCGAGCAAGTCGGGCTTGTTCTGCAGGGCGTGCAACAACTCGAAATTGTCGCCCCCAGTTAACTCCACGCCACAGAGAATCAGGTCAGGATGCTGCCTGCGAATAATGTCTAACGCCGTCGAGATAATCTCGGCAACAATGGTTTCGTACCCTTCGCGGGTCAGGATGGCAAGCTGTGACTCCCGCTGTTCGCCATCGGCGGCAATGACCAGAATTTTTCGCATAGTAACCGAGACGTACACACTCCAAAAAGGTTTTCACGGTGGCGGCCATCGCTTTTGAGGATAGGGCGATCGCCGCCCATTTGCTGAGTCAGCCAACACATCAGGGCACCCGTTCATCCCCGTCATCAGTCGCCCCAGCAGCGATTAACCCGCTGCAATTCGCCGCCCCTTGAACCGCTCTCAATCTATTGCCAGTTCAGGGGTTGGGCAGTTCCAGCCGCGATTAGAGTGCGGCCAATACACTCACTACTCGTGATGATTGGGGGCCAGGCTCACGGTTTAGGGTTTTAGCTGGGCCACCCTCCGAGGGTGGGAGGGACTGTTGCCAGGCAGGACGAGGGGGTTGATATTTAGCTTACTGACTAGAGGTCTACCAAAAAGCGTGGGCTTTTCGTAGAGGGCTGATAGCCCTGCGGGCAGTCACCTTCCCGGTTTTGCGACGCTAAATTGGCAGCATCACGCCGCTAATTTAGCGGTGTTTTCACCTTAGGAGATTGCCTCAGTACCCCCCAAAATCAGGACAGATCAGTGTCGTGGATGATTCTCTTGTCTCTCCATAGACTCGGGCTGGCAGCGACTCAGGCCCCACAAACTTGGTTCAGGGTGGCCCAAAAAGTGGGATAAGAAATGGCCGCTGCTTCCGCGTGCTGCAAGGTGGTCGTGCCGGTAGCGCGCAACGCGGCGATCGCTAAACTCATGCCCACCCGATGATCGGTAAAGCTATCCACATCAGTCCCAGTCAGGGTTGACAAACCGCCGACAATTTCTAAGCCGTCGGGCTGCTCGGTCACCTGCGCCCCCAACCGGTTGAGCTCAGAGGCCATGGCGGCAATGCGATCGCTCTCTTTGACCCGCAGCTCCGCCGCATCTTGAATCACCGTCGTGCCCTGAGCAAACAGCGCCGCCACTGCCAGAACGGGGATTTCGTCGATCATGCGCGGAATCAAGTCGCCACTAAATGTCGCTGCTGTGAGTGGGCCGTGGCGCACCCGCAGGTCAGCTACCGGCTCCCCGGTGACCAGGCGTTCGTTTTCGAGCGTGATGTCAGCGTTCATCGCCTGCAACGCTTCTAAGATGCCAGTGCGTGTGGGGTTGACGCCGACATTCTCAATCACTAATTCCGACCCCGGCGTGATGGCGGCACCCACCAGCCAAAAGGCGGCGGAGCTAATATCTCCCGGTACAATCACCGTCTGCCCGGTTAGGGTGGCGGGGCCGTTGACCGTCACCGTGCAACTTGGCTGATCGACGGTGAGATCAGCCCCAAATGCCTGCAGCATCCGTTCGCTGTGATCGCGCGAGAGACTCGGCTCGGTCACAGTCGTCTGGCCCTCCGTCAGCAGCCCAGCTAGCAGCACGCATGATTTCACCTGAGCGGAGGCGACCGGTGAGTGATAGTGAGTGGGTTTGAGGGCCTGACCTTGAACCGCCAAAGGTGCCAGAGTATTGTGCTGGCGCCCCCAAATCTGAGCCCCCATCGCGGTGAGCGGTTTAATCACGCGCCCCATGGGGCGCGCCCTCAAGGAATCATCCCCCGTGACGGTAAAAAAACGATCGGGATGCGAGGCCAGTAGTCCCAGCATCAGGCGCAGAGTGGTGCCGGAGTTACCCGCATCCAGCACGGCTGTGGGTTCCTGCAGGTTGCCCAGTCCCACCCCCTTGACCACAACCCACTCATCTTCTAAGTCCGACAGCTGCACTCCCATAGCGGCGAAGCAAGCCGCCGTACTGCGGGGGTCTTCACCCAGCAGGAGTCCTTGAATACGGGTTTCCCCTTGGGCGATTGCCCCCAGCATTAACGCGCGATGGGAGATGGATTTGTCGCCCGGCACGCGGATGCGACCGGTCAGAGCGACCCCGGCTGCGGGCATCGTCACCGTGAGTTGTTGATGGGGGGGCGTTGAGGCAATTTGAAAGAGCGATGCAGTCATAGTGGGGGTGTGATAAACCGCCAGCGATCGTAAAGGCACAGCGTCACGCCGACAAGAGGCTGTCACCGTGCACTCACGCCAGCTTCATAGCGACCTGACTGTAACAGGTTGTGCGATCGCCTTGCGCATTTTGGGTAGAGCAGAGAGAATTAAATAGTTCATGCGTACTGATTGCGTCAGGTGAAGATCATGACCTCCCCCACTGTCAGCTTTCGGATAGAAGTCGTGGATGGCTGTGCGCTTGGCTGTCTCACCGTTCCACTAACCCAAGTTGCCGACTGGCTCAACTTTTTAGCCACTCCCCACTACCGGGCCGATCTGGTCTCCGCAGAGCAAGCGGGCGATCGCCTGGCGGTCTATTTTGAAGCCAGTCAGGGCCTCTACAGCTATTTGGAAGGTCGGTTAATGTCCCCATTGCCCGTTGCGGCATAGAGGGAATGAGTATCGGCTGTTGCGATATGAACGCATCATCGACGCGGTGATCGCATGGCTCGGAGCGGATTCAGCCACATCAAAATGACGTCCTCTAGCGGGCGCAGGTCGCGGGTGAATTCTTGCTTGACGAACTGACCAATCGCGTCAAAGGGGCTGAAGTTGGTACCTGGCTGCCAGGGAATGTCTTGGGCCATGGGGGTGGTATGCGTGCCGGGTAAAATCTGCACGCTGGTCAGTTCGGGAAAGTGACGCATCAGTACGTTGTGCAGCGGTCGAGTTTGATCGATGTCGTCTTTGCGAAATTTGATCAGGAGATTGCGCTCGACCGGATAGTAGCGGTCAATCAGGTCGAAGGTTTCCTCCGGTGACGGCGTAAATTCCATCGTATTCATCGCGCCGAGTTGGGGCGAAAAGGCCATCACCTGCTCTAAAAAGGGCACCGATCGCCGCGCCGAATAGTTGTTAAAGGCCATCAGAATGTTGCCCTGGCGATCGACGTCGTACAGGCTATTGATCAACAAATGAACTTTGCAGCCCATGCTGTGTCCCAAGCCATAAATCGGTAAGCGCTTGAAGGTGACGCGGTTTTCGATGTAGTACAACGCTTGATCAAAGGTGGTGAGCACCTCTTGGGCGATCGCACGATGGTCAAAGGTGTTGATAAAGGGGGTGGCCACAATCAAGTAGCCGCGCCGACCGAGCGCTTCTAACAGCAGCTTGTAGGTCAGGTTGGGGGCCGCTGCCACAAAGGCCCCACCCAAAAAATGAATGATGGCTGTGGGCTGAGGCGGAATCCATAGCCAGTTGCCCGATACCTCACGCCATTCCATTGCGATCACTCCTGCAATTTCCTTTCTCAGTGTTACGTAAAGTCCGCAGATTTGACATCCCAACGGCGACCCCTGATTTTGCTAGGGATGGATTGCGTCGGCTCCATGGCTGTGATAGCTTAGTCTTCTGCAAGGACGTATAGCTCAGTTGGTTAGAGCACCACGTTGACATCGTGGGGGTCACTGGTTCGAGTCCAGTTACGTCCATTAGGCATATCAAGGGTTTCAGCTCATCTGGCAAAGGTTCCAAGGGTGCGTTGTCCTAGCTGGAACTTGACGGAATAATCCGGATTTGAGCCGATTATTGGGTATCAATTGGGTATCAAGTTGACCCCATAAGGTGCGGCCATGGCGACTCGGAAACCCAAAGGAGCAGTGAGTATTGAGTCTTACCGGGGATTCCTGCGCCTGCGCTGGCGATTGCACGGCGAGCGCTACACTATCAATCTGGGCTTGCCAGACGATGCCATCAACCAACAGATTGCAGTGCAAAAAGCCCACACTATTAAGATGGATATCATCTCAGGCAATTTTGACTCCACCCTGAAGAAATATCGTGATGACAATCGTCCTGGCAAGACCATCTCTGCCGTTAAGCTGTTCCAGCGCTTCATCCAATACAAAGAGAAACAGGTGCAGCCCCGAACCCTGGAGAAATACTATGGCCTGGTGAGTTGGCTTAGCGAGCACTATGGCGATCGCCCAGCTAGCACTAAAAACACCGAAGAATTTATCCACTGGCTGCTAGAAAATCTTGAAGCTGTCACCGCAAAAGAAAGACTGGGGCTTTTGAACGCCTGCTGGGAATGGGGCATGAAGGAGAGCTTGGTCAGTGAGAATCCGTGGCAGGAGTTAAAGGTTCGGCTCAAACCCAAACAGATGCCGAAACCGTTTACCTTGAGCGAAGTCAAAACGATTATCCAAGCCTTCCGAGATCATTCTCGCTGCCAGCACTACGCCGATTATGTACAGTTCAAGTTTGAGACAGGTTGCCGAACCGGGGAAGCCAATGGCCTGCGGTGGAGACACTTGAATCATGATTACTCTGTTGTGTGGTTTGGCGAAGCTCACACTCACCGGCAATTTAAGGATACAAAAACCGGCAAAGCAAGAGACTTTAAACTTGCAGATTCAACCGTAGCGATGTTGAAGCAACGTGGCGCTGAGGCGTCAAGCTCAGATGCCCTGGTGTTTCCTGCGCCTAAGGGAGGTGCAATCGATGAAGGAAACTTTGCCGAACGAGAATGGACTACCATCTTGGAGTCCTGCGGCATCACCTATTTGAGACCCTATTACACAAGACATACCTTTATCAGTCATTGTCTAGAGCAGGGTATGAATCCCGTTACGGTGGCTCAAATGACTGGTCATAATGTCAAAACGCTTTTTGAACGCTATGCGGGGCTCATTCAAAGTACGCCTAAAGCGCCTGCATTATTTTCCTGATCGATGCGGTTTACCTCTGAGGCGTCCACCTGATTGACTGACAAAACTTGCCAATTGGCCCTATGCCAAGGGTTATAGTGTTTCTCAGTTTGAGGTCATGAAAGTCTTTCCACACAGGACATTCAGAGGTGTAGCTATCGATGGAAATAGGCGGGTATAGCCTTGAGGGGAAAGCAAACCCAAGTCAAAAGCCTGAGTTCCTTTCTATGTAAGGGCTTTAGTGGCTTGTGATTAAACTTTTGTCAGTCAATCAGGGCGTCCACTGGGGAACTCACGTCTAAACCACTCTATCGCCTGATGATGAGTACTCAGTGCGGTTTGATTGAATAGCCAATCCAGGAGCAGTTCGCGGTTGTACAACACCGGAGCGGTTTTCCCACTGCCGCACCTGACAAAGTGGATGCCTTCTATCCACTTGCTCGCGATAGATTCGTAATTTCTCTTTTTCACACCGGAGCAGTCCACAGGCTTCGTCAGTTGTCAGTAGCGTAATTTACATAACGCTTACCTCTACCAGGGCAAAAGACACTATCAAACAGAGCATTCCAGCCCCATGTGGAGAGGCGTTCACATTGCTCCTGACGGGGCCTCATAAGCTGAAAGCATGGGCTGGATATTGATTCGGTAGTGTAGAGCCTGATAAATATCATCCTATCCCGAATCGAAGAGCTTAAGCTGAATATATGCCGAATAAAATTTCGGCTTAATATTCTGAAACTTTGCTGGTCAGAAAAATCCTATGCGAAGTCTACAGCAATATAAAAAAGCTGGATGTCTTGTCTACTAGGACTGATAGGATTAGGGTAGATTGCCACCCTGCAATAAACCGCTCATTGGAGAGTCAGGCTGGGAAGCACAATGACCAAGCCTACGGAGAATCTTTGGTACAAAGTCAAGTTCAGAGTAGAATGCCGTGAATTCAGCTTTTAGTCAGCATTAAAGCGCTAAGAAGTCAGGAAGGTCTGCTAAGTCAGCATGAGAACCTTAGAAAAGCTGTTATATTTGCATCAAAAGTGCTGACTAAAGTGATTGCCGTTTCGTCTAAGTAGGTTGCCGTAAGTACTTGTAAGATAGAGGTCAACGTTGTTTCTGGAGCCGTATCATGCCTGCCCCGTTGCGCGTGCACTTGAGCGAAGAAGCGGATGAGGCGTTGCGCCAACTGAGCTTGTCGGATGGCCCTGCGGCCATTGTCAAGCAGCGAGCACAGGCATTGCGTCTGAATGCGGCGGGCTGGAATGTGCCAGCGATTGCCCAGCATCTTCAGCTCCACGAGCATACGGTTCGCCATGCGCTCAAACGATGGCCAGCCGAAGGGTTAGCTGGGATGTGGGACGCCCCTCGCTCTGGACGCCCCCGTCGCTGGCAAGCGAGTGACTGGGAGGCGGTTGAGGCGTGGTTACAAGAGCCCCGCAGCTACACCAGTCGTCAGCTCTGTGAAAAACTGCAGCAGGAGTGC
>JBCBJQ010000021.1:0-72248 GCA_038523235.1 Cyanobacteria bacterium J06626_4 | reverse complement strand
GGTTACAGCGCGGTAAGTGGCACGGTGACGATTGATGCCGGAGAAACCTTGGCCACCATTACCGTGCCGGTACTGCCAGACAGTGAGATTGAAGGCGATGAGACGGTTATCGTTACCCTGACAGGAGCCAGCGGTGAAGTGACTCTCGGGGGGGCAAGCCAAGCCAGTATTGTCATTGCCGATGATGACGTGGCAAATGCGGTGAGCATCGTTGCCAGCCAAGAGGGGGGGGAACCCACGAACCCTGGCGAGTTCACAGTGAGTTTGGCTGCCGTCGCGAGTCAAGATACGGTCATCAGCTACAGCGTGGGTGGCACGGCCACGGCGGGCAGCGACTACAGCGCGTTAAGTGGCACGGTGACAATTAATGCCGGACAAACCTCGGCAACCATTGCCGTACCGGTGCTAGAGGATAGTGAGAGTGAAGGCGACGAGACCGTAGTCGTCACGCTCGATGCCATTACCGCCGGGGATGCTGATGTGGTGTTGGGGGTCGTGAATGAAGCGACGGTAACCATCATTGATGATGAGATTATCCCGGAGACCGTCACTTTTGAGGCAGAGGCTGCCGACACCTTGTTGGGAGATTATATCGGCGGGGTAGAAAGCCTTGGTGGAGCTTCTGGAGAGCAGGTGCTTAGCTTTGTCAAAGGAGCTAGCGGCGAAAGCGGCAGCGCCGTCTTTAACCTAGATGAGCTCACCGGCACTGCCGAATATGACATTGTTCTGGGCACCTATGACGAAAACGACGGCACAGCTTCGTTCACCATTTTTGTTAACGACACTCAGGTCGGAGAGCTGCTGTTGGATCAGAGTTTGGGAAGCAATGTTGCTAATGCCCAGACCTTTATTACTGAAACGGTTTCCTTTGGCGTGACGCTCTCTTCGGGGGATGTTCTCACGGTGAATGCCTTTGAGGATGCTGATGAGCATGCTCGCCTCGACTTCCTCCAGTTAGTCCCGGTTGGTTCGATCTAACTGAACCTGCTGGAGCAGCTATCCAAGATCTGAATCAAGGGTCTCTGCCCCGTTGCCGATAAAAGAAGGTAGTTAACCCTATCCCTGCCAGAATCTCGCTTTGAGCTGTGTGAGCCGATCTGTTTAGCGCCGATAAGGTGAGTTTGACTCATCCTATCGGCGTTTTTATTACCCGTAATCCGCAACGATGTCAGGGTTGTTAGTCAAAGCTATGGTGGCCGGTGTAATGATTTATGCCGCCAGACAGTGCAGTGTCTTGAAGAACAGTGATGATGTGACTGCGGATAGAGAATTCATCTTGAGTGCACGATCGCCCCTCTATTTCTTGATCTAGCTCTGGCCAACGACCAGAAAAAAAAGAGGCGATATTAGAGGGTGGGATCAATAGCCTGAGGGGGCAGATCTCAAGGTGTTACCAAGATGAGGGGCGGCGATGAAACGAGTGCTCATAATCGGCGGCTGCGGCAGAATTGGCAGCCAGATCGCCCAGGATATCTTGGCCCATACCGAGGCTACCGTCACGGTTACCGGACGCAGCGCTCAATCCGGCACGCTGGCTCGCCAGCAATTGGGGCCTCACGTGCAGTTTCGATCGCTCGACTTGGCCAATCCAGATGAGCTGGTTGAGGCGATCGCCGCCGCCGATCTGGTCGTGCATACGGCTGGCCCTTTTCATTATCGCGATGGGCGAGTGTTGCAAGCCTGCATTCAACAGGGGGTGAACTACCTCGACGTTAGCGACGAACGGACCTTTACGCAAAAAGCTTTAGCGCTCAGGCCATCAGCCCAAGCTGCTGGCGTCACTGCTGTGATCAATACGGGTGTCTTTCCCGGCATCTCTAATAGCTTGGCGCGTCAGGGCATTGAAGCACTGGATCAGCCTGACTCAGTGCAGCTGAGCTACGTCGTAGGCGGCTCGGGTGGGGCGGGTGTCACCGTCATGCGCACCACGTTTATTGGCTTACAGCATGCTTTCAAAGCATGGTTGCAGGGTCGCTGGCAGTGGGTCAAACCGTATACCGAACGCGAACGTCTGACCTTGCCGTCGCCCTATGGTCAGGTCGCGGTTTACTGGTATGACATGCCCGAAGCCATTACGCTATCGGAGACGTTTGCCCTAGACAGCGTGGTGACGAAGTTTGGGGTGGTGCCTGACTTTTATAACCATGCAACTTGGGCAATGGCCCACGGCTTGCCGACTAAGGTGCTGCAAAGCTCCAAAACGGTCGAATTCTTGGCCCGAGTCAGTCATTTCATGACGGGCATTAGCGATCGCTTCAGCGGTACGGGGGTGGCGATGCGGTGTGATGTCAGAGGGCAAATCTCGGGCCAAGCTGCTCACCATCTCAGCTACTTTCAGCACCCCAGTACCACGAGGGCGGTCGGGGCCGGTACGGGTAGTCTGGCGCAACTCTTGCTGACCGGGCAGCTAGAACGTCCCGGCGTCCATGCGGTTGAGCAAATCTTGCCCACGGATCAGTTCATCAGGATGCTCACGTCCCGACAGCTACAGGTTCAAACAGAGCTAACAGTGGCAACCGCTGAGGAGACGTGTTCCTGATTCCTCTAGCCAGGGAGCGTTCGGCAGATAAATTTAAAACTGGTTTTCGAGGGTTGTTTACTTTTTGAGCCATAGCAACAGGGCAAAAATAGCCAGGAGAACCCCCTCAGTGCCCAATAGCCCATTCAAGGTTTGGGCGTCTTCAGGCTTGAGGATGAACTGCGATCGCAGCAGCGTATAGGGCACCACCTGTAGCAGCGCAATACCCCCAAAGACTGACCAGACCGCCCAGCCTCGCCCCCGCCACAGCCCCACTGCCGTCACAACATCAAAAAGCAGGAGAGTAATATCCAAACTCCGCCACAGCAGCGGTGTCGAGAGCCAGGGAGTGCCCGTCAGCCCGGCAATGTTGCCAATGTGAACCGTGGCCCCGTAAACCAGCACCAACGCGAGAAATTTGGCATAAATGCATGACCAAGGCTGTTGCCGGGTCGAATTAGCGGTTTCGTTGATGAGCATGAGGGTTCCTTCGCTAACCGGTTGGGAGAAGTGGCAAACAGCCTCTCGTGTGACGCCGACAGTCGATGAATCTTGCCCACAATTTTACCCTGGTACTTGTGAGGAGAAGTCGTCGCGATTTGTGGCGAGGGCGGCAATGCCACAGGTGCAGAAAAATTGCCCGTTACTCGCGCTCTCATCCGATCGGGTCTGGATTTCTCGAAAGCCAGCAGTCCGCAGAGCCGTTTCCATCTCAGCAACTTCGTAGGCTTGGAACCCGTATTGTGTGAGGCCCTGTGCTTCGAGAAAGGCTTTGGCGGCGTAGGCGATCGCGAGCTTTCCGTCTGGCTTTAGACAGCGATGACATTCTGCCAAAACAGTCTCAACCGCCGACCAAAAATACACCGTGTTGACGGTGACGATCGCATCAACGGTTTGATCAGGCAAGGGGATTGCTTCGGCAGCAGCGGCATACAAGCTGAGCTGACCGCTGGCGATCGCCGATTTAAAGCGGTTTTGCGCGACCGCAAGAGAGGCTGGTGCGGGATCAATCCCCGTGATGTGCAGCGATCGCTCCGTTTGCCGCAGTCGCTGCATCAAGTCGCCACCGCCAAAGCCGATTTCCAAAATATGCTGTTGCGGCTGCACCGCCAGCATCGCCAATGCTAGTTGATTCATCGTGGCATTCCCGCGATTGAGGAATCGCAGCAGCAGCCGTCCGACGCCACCAGTGGGATGCCCTAACTGTTTGGCCACATAGGCCTGCAAGCGTTTCATCAGCATTGAAACCACGCCAACCATTCTTCGGCTGTAATAGCATAGCGCTCATGATCTCGCCATGCGCCAGCGATGTTTAGATAGCGGGGAGAATAGCCTTCCAGCCTAAAGCCGAGCGATTTGACTAAAGCAATCGACGCAATGTTGCTCGGCTGAATGTTGGCTTCTAACCGATGCAGTGCGAGGGTGCCGAAAGCGAGCGTCATGACCGAAGCGAGTGCTGGCTTCATTAGCCCCTTACCGCTGTGGGGCAAAAACGCATAGTAGCCGAGGAAAGCCGACTGAAAGGCTCCACGCACAATCTCGTTAACGTTGATGCAGCCAATGAGCGAGCCGTCCCCGATTCTGGCTAAATAACTGAAATTGTTGTCTGCCGAGTACTTGGTGAGATGCTCAGCAAATCGCGCAGGCGTGGATGGGGGCGCTACCCAGTCCTTAAACAAGCTGCGGCTGCGGGTAACAGCTGCGAGAAACTGTGCTTCGTCCTCAGTACAAACGGATGATATGGCAATGCTCACGCTGTTATTTTTGCTGCCCCATGACTAAAGTTGGCCGGGGCATACAACCTCAAACTCAGTTCTATTCAAGCTGGAAAGCCGACTAGCCGATCTGAATAGCCACTTTGCCCTGCACTTGTCGCTCCTCAAGGTGACGAATCGCCGCCGGAACTTCCGCCAGAGAGTAAGTGCGATCGACATAGGGGACAATCTTGCCCGTTTCAATCAGGTCCTTGAGAACCCTCAAATCATCCTGCTGGACTGCTGCAGTCAGACACTTCACCTGTTTGCGGGTGATCTGGGTAATCATCGGCCCGAGCAGCATCGCTTGAAAAAATCGCGGCGTCGCACCACCGACCAGCACATAGGTGCCCTGGGGTGTCAACGTCGGCAGCCAGTCGAATACGGAGCGGTAGGCGGCAGCATCAATCATCAGATCATACTGCTGTCCCGTCTGGGTAATGTCGGTTTGGGTGTAGTCAATCACCTGATTGGCCCCGAGCGATCGCACCATCGCCACTTTGTCGGTGCGGCAAACCCCCGTCACCTCAGCGCCCAGCGCCTTCGCTAACTGAATCGCAAAGGAGCCGACACCTCCGGCGGCCCCATTAACCAACACCTGTTGTCCCGACTGCAGCTGGCCGACATCGCGCAGGGCTTGCAGGGCGGCGAGGGCTGAGGTGGGCACAGTGGCCGCTTCAGCAAAGGTCAGAGACTTCGGCTTTGCGACCAGCGCCGTGGCGGGCGCACAAACGTATTCGGCAAAGGCCCCGAACCCGCATTCAGAAAGATCGCCAAATACCTCATCCCCTGGCTGAAATTCAGTCACATCCTGGCCCACAGCTTCGATCCGCCCAGCCACGTCATTACCGAGAATCTGAATCTTTGGCTGACGCAGCCCCCCAAAGACGAGACGAATCAAGAACGGCGTCCCTCGCATCAGATGCCAAACCCCAGCATGAACCGAGGAGGCCTGAACCCTGATCAACACTTCATGGGCTTGCGGCACGGGGCGCTCAATGTCCTTAAGCTGCAACACATCGGGTGAGCCGTATGCGGTTTGAACGATCGCGTTCATTGTGGCAACCGCTGGCGCTGCAGAGTGAGGACTCATCGTTTGCATAACACTTCTCCAATGGCGACAAGGTTAATAGAAAAACAGTCAAACCTTTTATCACCTCAACTTACAGTGTAAGTTAAACTTACGGCGTAAGTTTGTCAAGATAAAGAGCGGCGCGATCACGCAAACCCTTGACTTCAGCCTTGTCCACTGATGAAGAAAGATTGAGATGGCTCAGACCCCGCCTTCAGAACCCATTCCTCAGGTGCCGCTGAGTCGGGAACGAATCTTGCAAACGGCGCTACAGCTGGCGGATGAAGCGGGTCTCGAAGCCCTGTCGATGCGGCAGCTAGCCCAGAAGTTGGGGGTCAAGGCGATGTCGTTGTATAACCACGTGGCCAATAAAGAAGATATTTTGGATGGTTTGGTCGATTTGGTGGTGGGTGAGATTGCGCTACCCCGCCGGGAGAAAGATTGGAAAACTGCCATGCGGCAACGGGCGCTCTCGGCGCATACCGTGCTGTTGCGTCATCCTTGGGCGACGTTGGCGATTGTGTCACGGGTGAATGTGGGGCCAGCCACCTTGCGCTATGTGGAGGCCACCCTGGGCTGTTTGGTCGAAGCGGGCTTTTCCTTTGAGCAGGCGGATCACGTGTGGAATGCGATCGACAGCCACATCTATGGCTTTACCCTGCAGGCGTTGAACTTTCCCTTTGAGGCGGCGGAATATTCAACCGTAGCGAAGGACTATGTAGCGATGATTCCCCCTGAGCAATACCCTTACCTCAATCAGCTCACCCATCACATCATTGAGGGGCGTTATAACGGGCTCCATGATTTTGAGTTTGCCCTCGGATTGCTGCTCAATGGCTTGGAAGAGTGGCGTGACCAAACTTAAATAAGGTCAAAAAGGAACGTCCCTTTACTTTTCGGCCTCCGACCAGGGAGAGCAGATATCTAGCAGGCAGCCGTTGGGGTCAGTCGTCAAAAAGCGCCGCTGGCCATAGAACTCGTTACGAGGGGCTTGAAGAATCTCCAATCCCAGCGACTGGGCTTTGGCAAAGACTGCATCAACATCGGGGACAACAAAGGTGACGTACATGCCGGTGGGCGCGGTTTGAAACTGGGGCGGCACGAGTTCGTGATGGCGGGCAATGATGCCAAATTCGAGTTCGGCATTGGCGGGACACCGCAGCTGCACATACCAATCGCTGTCATAGTTCACCTCAAATCCCAGCAGTGAGACATAAAAATCCCGACTCTCGGCGAGATTGTCAGAGCAGAGATTGGTCAAAATTCGGCTGAAGGTCATATCACCCTCGCTAACGTGGCAACGGCTAAAAATATACTCAATGCCCAGCCGTTACGACAATCCGTGAATTATGAGCGGTAGGTCAGGTCGAAAGTCTTGAGTCTTGTCTGATTGATTGCCATCCAGCGTGATTTCTAGCAGATGCTCGTGCCCCGACTCAACGACAAGTCGGTCCACTTGATTAACGACTTTGAGAACCCCTGAGCGATCGCGGGCGGGTGTATGAATACGCACCTGAGTCATGGCTTGAGCGTTCGTGTCTGCAGATTTAGATCTGGCGGCTCGCGGCTTGATGAAGGGCGCACAGAAGCAGAGCGGTTGGGCCAAATCACTAGAGTTGGCTCCCACATGAAAGGCGTTGGGCGGCGCAAAATAGTCGGGTTGATAAGTCCAGCCGGGGAAGGGCATCTCTAGATTGTTGGGGTCTGGGCTTAGCAAAATCACCCCAAACGGCGACGCGGTGGAGGATTGAGCGCGATCGGCAAAGTGTAATTCTCGTCCGTGGCCATGCGTGGCCTCTGCCGCATCATGTACCCACAAAGACTCCAGCATGCCGTTGGCAAAATAAAAGCGCCGGTTGGCTGTGCCCTGACCTGGATGCCGATTGCCCGTGCCTTCCTTTAAGCCGTGGGCCAGCAACAAATCGGCCTCCGGGGCCTCGGGCCTCACCAAGATAAACACATGATCTAGCTCTAGGTTCATTGACTGAGCCTCACTGATTGGTAGAACTGCTCCACATCTTTGAGGGACTGAAGATGGTAGACCGGCTTCGTGGCTTGGGCTTGATGCACAGAGGCTCGATACCGAGGCGTCAGCTTCTGGTGGCAGAGTCCAACGGTGGTGTAACTGTTCAGCATTCCCTTCAATAGCGGACTGCCCTCCGGCCACTCCTCGGGCGGCACTACCACCGCGTCATATCTTGCGGTTATGCTAGCAGCGGGATGCTCAGTTTGAGGCGATCGCGAATCAGTTCTCGCGCTTCTCCATGTGGTCGCAAAAGTGGAATGCTTTCCCGGTGTAGGACGATCCACACCACCGGGTTTAAGTTCTCAAAAACAACCCCGACTCCGTACAAATTCCTTGCACTGGCCGATCCCAAACATCATGGGGAAGTTTGGGTAAACGGGCATATTCAAACACGATCGCAATGGTGGTTTTTTGACGCCACTGTGGTTTGACCAGCATGCGGTCATAAAAGCCACCGCCATAGCCCAAACGATAGCCTTTGACATCGCAGGCGACAGCGGGCACCAGAATCAGATCCACTTGGTGGGGATGAATGATGGGGGCGCTCGCCACCGGTTCAGCAATACCAAAGCGGCCCGGCCGCAGAAATTTGTCGCCCTGCCACTGATGCCAGTCCATATTTTTGCCGGTGCAGCGGGGCAAGCCCCAAAACCGGCGAAAGTTCATCAGGGGGCTGAGGTCGGGCTCGTTGCGAAAGCTGGTGTAGGCCAAGACGCAGCGAGCTTTGCTAAAGCCGGGCCAGCTTTGTAGATGGCTGCAGATGCGATCGCTTTTTTGTCGCCAGAGCGGGGCCGGAATCGCCTGACGGGCGTTGATCAAACGACGGCGTAGGTCGGCTTTTTCGGAGGGGCGATCGTTAGGCAAATTTGATTGGGCGGAGAGAAACATCGCGGTAGCAGGGTGAGGGCAGCGTCGCTCGGGTCGGGAGCGACAGCTGATGCAAGTCTAATCGGGAATGTCTGAAATGAACCCTAAATTTCGGCAGCAATACTCAGATCGTTCAACGTCCCGGGCATCGCCTGACACCTTAGAATTCTGGGGGCAATGGCCACTGCTGAGTGAATAACGTTTCCATTTGCTGGGCAGAACCGTGTTTGAAAATCCACAACGTGGTTTCCCAACAAAAATAAACCATTCCCCGATAGCCTGTGGCTTTGACGGCTGCCGATTCTTGCCGAATCTGGTCAGCGGCTTTGGGGCGGCGGGCGGGGCCGGTGTACAGGCCAATCGCAACGGGAATTTGTTGATTCACCGAGGTGAAACCGCCAGCCGTCAGTTCGGCTTGGAGCGCCGCAATGTCGTCACGATAAACCTGCACGATCACTTCATCAAGCAGGCCCAAATCGACCCAGTGACGCCAGTCTTGCAAATACTGGTTATAGGCAAAGGCCGGGGCGTTGGGTGAGAGCGATATGACCGCCTCCGGCTGAATCGCCTTGACGGCCGCCACAATGCGTTCCATCAGGTGAGTGATTTTGGCGGCTCGCCAGCGCATCCATTCGGCATCGGTCGGGTCGGCGGGTGGGGCTTGGCCGCCATGTTCTTGCTGGTAGAGGGTTTGGGTGTAGGCATCGTAGCCAAACTCAACCGGCAGCCCAAAGTGATCATCCAGCTGAATGCCCTCGACCGGATAGCGCTGCACCACTTCGGCAATCAGGTCGATCAACAGCTGCTGCACCTCTGGATGAAACGGATTTAACCAGCCCTGGCTGGCTCCGGTCGCCTCTTGCTGAAGGTGCCACAGCGAGCGGATGACAGGGGCTCGCGGCGTCGTGGGCAACCCACCGTTGACCGTTTCTCCGGCCTGGTTGGTGGTGAGCCAGTCGGGGTGCTGTTGGGCGATCGCTGAGTTGACCGGCATCATCAGGCCATATTCAAACCAGGGGATGAGTCGCAAATGTTGGCGATGGGCTTGGTGAATCACCGCCTTGAGGGGATCGAGCCAGGGTAATAGGGGCAGCGACGTGAGGCGATCACGTCGCTGCCCGCCCGCCTGTTTGGCTACCTGACTGGGGTGCAGCGTGTAGCCCCGATTCCACACGGCGGGGTAAAGGGTATTGAGATGATGCTGGGCTAAATTGGCCACGACCTCGTCCAAGCGGGTGCTGTGATACATCAAGGTCGTGCCGTAATTGGTCATCCACACACCGCGAATTTCATCGGGGGCGATCGCTTGGGAATATACTACGGGCGCTTGCCAGACACCGGTGACGAATCCCGCTGAGAGCACCAGCAAAAAGGCCCACAACCAGCGTTTATGACGGCGTAATTTGGCGCTCATGTGATCCGTGTGCGAAGCAACTCTCTTGTGATCCTCACCGTGATACTTCCCGAATCCGGTCGGGTTGGTGAAAGATCATTCTGCTATGGAAAATCTGTATTCCCGTTAAGGGCGATCGTCCTTTCGACACCTTTGCCAGAATTGTTTTTAATGGATTCACGGTATTGGACTGCTTGCCGACACACGCTGAATTTAGGTTGAGGCCTGCTGTCAATCGCGGTCAGGGCAACCATGCGCTCTACACAATTTTGATCCGTTTCCCATGCCCATCATCGATTTATTGCCCAGCGCCACCGACCTCATTACCCAGACGGCAGCGCTATTAGTCGAAGGCTTTCGCGGCTGTGCCCCCAACGCCTGGCCTGATCGGGCAGCGGCCTTAGAAGAAGTGCATGAGTCTTTTACTGCCGATCGGATCAGCCGCGTCATGGTCAACGATAGCGGACAGGCACAAGGCTGGATTGGCGCGATTCAACAGTATAGTGGCCACAGTTGGGAACTGCATCCGCTGGTGGTGTCACCCGCTTACCAGCGCCAGGGCATCGGTCGTGCCCTGGTAGCCGACCTCGAAGCGCAAGTGCGTCAACAGGGCGGCATCACGCTGTATTTAGGCAGCGATGATGAAATGGGATTAACCTCTCTAGCGAATGTTGACCTGTACCCTAATCCGCTAGAGCATCTGGCTCAGGTGCAAAACTTGAAGGGGCATCCGTTCAGCTTTTATCAAAAGGTAGGGTTTGCCGTTGTCGGGGTGATTCCCGATGCCAATGGCTGGGGCAAGCCGGATATTTTTATGGCCAAACGGATTGCTGCTCGTTAATGTCAATTCAGGTTTTGCCACTGAACTGTGTTTTCCCCTTCCAGAGAGCAGTGTCCGTAGGACGAGGTGGGCTTTTCGCTGAGGGAGGGCAGCCGCTCAGACTGCCCTCATGCGTAATCCAACAGTTGCTTACACGGTGACAAAACTGTCAGCGCTTAAAGCCGTGGTGTCGATACCCACTAAGGTAGCGAGCACTTCATCGCCAAGGCTAATCGTCTCCCCAGTGAACGTGAGGTCACTCACAGTCAAATTATCGGCGAGGCCAATGAAATCAGTCCCCACCTCAAAGTCCATAATGGTGTCATCGCCTTCACCAGCGGCCAAGACGAAGGTGTCATCACCACGGCCACCCATGAGCACATCGAACCCAGCTCCGCCCCGCAGGCGATCGCTGCCGCGCCCGCCGCTCAACGTGTCATCGCCACTGCCACCCCGTAGCAGATCATCACCACTGAGGCCCCGTACCGTATCATTACCGCCCTGGGCGTTGATCACATCATCGGAGCGTCGAAAGCCTCGCACGTCATTATCCAAGTCATTCAAGAAGGTGATGGTGTTGCGGTTAAAGAGGCGACGTTGGGTCGAGTCCGCATTGATGACGTCGAAACTGTCGGTGAAGGTCGACTCGTCTGCAAATAAGATATTGCCCTGATAAATATTGCCCCCGGTTCTAACTTCTAGGTTGTCCAAATCTTCTAGCGCAAAGTCTTGCAGCGTGACCTGGGTGCCGGTGGCATCGCCCAAAAAGGTGATTTGCAAATCATCGCCCCCTTGAGTCAGCTGTAAGTTCTCAGCGGTCAGACCCGCATCGCTAAACTGCAGCGTATCCAGTTCTGCGATCGTGGCTTGATCGGGTCGGGCACCCTGACCGATGCCGCCAAAGCCGCTGAGGGCAACGGTTTCGCCAGCCGCGATCGCCACAGTTGCCTGTCCCGCCAAATCTTGGGTAAAAGCATCAATTCGGGCATCGCCCACATCAGCTCCAGCGAGTTCCGGTAGCCCCAAAGCGCTGGCAAATTCGGGAGACAACAACAAATCAGTTTCAGCAATGGTCAAGTCCGCAGCAGTGGCGTTCACCAACCCTGGCACGCTGATGTCGAACAAAATGTCGAGGCCGTTGCCTTCAATCGTGTCGGCGACAAAGAAGCCGCTGGCCGTATCCGTGACTCGGCTAGGGTCAAAACCAATGGAAAACTCCCCGACGGTAATATCCGCATTGGGGTTATCGACGGTGTCTAAGGTAATCGTGCCATCGTGCTCGATGCTGCCGCCGGTCGGCGCAAAGGGCATCGCGGTGTAAGTGAAATCAGTTTCGTCATTGATGGCAAAGCCCACCTGAAAGTTGTCAGAAAAGGGCGTTGCGGCGCTGTCCACGCTGTCTAAAACCAGGCCCGCTGCCGCTTCCAACAGGGCCAAATCGAGGAAGACGCTCGTCGTACCCGTTTCCACCGCTAAGTCAGTCACAGTATTGATGTCAGCCATGATGTCCTTACCTATTTACAAAAAATTCGCATGCAGGAGTCGCCGCCCGAGAGTTCAGGCAGACGCTCAAAGAGGGAAAGTATTTTGAAAAAACAAACCGCAAGTGCCAATGTTCTGAAAGGCATAAGCCCTTCAGAGACCCTGACAGGCTGGAGAATATCCAACCTTTAATTGCTGGCTCTGGTGAAATTACGGAGCGATCGCGCTAACGGTTTTAAACTTTTCTTCACAGTTTTCGATTGCCGGCGGGCGCGTCATCTTGGAACCCTGAAACTGGCTATTGAACGGCATTCCCGCGATCGCTGCAACGCCATCAGTTTGAGGCTGGTTCCGCAGCACGGCAGGCCAACTGATGGCCATAACGCGAAAGATTTGTCGGCAGTGTTGCCGTTGGGGGTATGAGCCTGCCATGCCGGAGCGATCGCCATCGGGAATGAAGCGGCCTAAGCGATCGCCAGCCTGCCGTTAAAATCGGCGTGAAAGCGGGAGTGCCGCCAGTGAGCCCCAGCGGACAAAGCGATGAGATGTCTGCTGATGCTGCTTACAGTTCTTCCAGGGGTACCAAAAAACAGCCGGCGATGCGCCAGTCTTTAGAGGGCTGCTGCTCCATCAAATAGACTGCCTTGAAGATGTCGCTATCCTGAGACATCAAAAATACCGACTGGGCCGGAAACCCCTGCATCTCAGTCAGCTCGCTAAAAATCACGCCGCGAGGCCGGTAGATAGCGGGGTAAGAACTCCGCACCATTCGCATGAAATTGCCGACGCTCTTGAATTGCTGGCGAATGGAGGGAGCCGCGTAGAGAAAGGCTTGAATACCATCATCGGACTGAAACGCTTCGATCTGAGCAATGATGACTCGGCGAATGGTGTCTTTATCTGTACTCGTTAGTTTCATGGGCATTGCACTGAGACTCCCTAATTGCACGAATAAGCATGATAGGCAGGTGACGCGATCGCTGCTGTTGCCTAGATATCACCTCTGAGAGCGATCACTTCAGAATTTGACCACTTTATCGATTGGCTTGAGCCACTAACTCATATCCGCGCTGCGATCGCTCCTAGCTGGAGCTGATCAACCATCCTCAATAATGCGGGGCTGGCCATGTTCTCCCCATGAGGGCAGAGATGGGGGCTTACCCCCGATGAAGTGGTCAAACTCACGGTTAAATAGAAGTGTCTTCTGGCCGTGAGGCTTGCTTACTCAAGATGCCCATTATTGACGTCGCTGCGCTCAACAAAGTCTATCCGATCGCTCTAAAAGAACCGGGGTTTAAGGGCACGTTAAAGCATTTTTTTCGCCGTAAATATCGCTATGTCGAAGCGGTGAAAAAGGTTTCTTTCCAGATCGAACCGGGTGAGGTGGTGGGCTTTTTGGGGCCAAACGGAGCGGGCAAAACGACCACGCTCAAAATGCTCACCGGGCTGATCTATCCCTCTAGCGGGCAGGTGACGGTAGCCGGGCAGGTGCCGGTGCGACGGCAGACTGATTTTTTGCAGCAGATCACGTTGGTGATGGGGCAAAAACAACAGCTCCTATGGGATCTGCCCGCGATGGATTCGCTGCGCATCAACGGTGCCATTTATGGCCTGGACGATCGCACCTTTCGCGATCGCGTGTCAGAGCTGGCCACCCTGCTCGACATCACGGAGCAGCTGCGGCAGCCGGTGCGCAAACTTTCTCTCGGTGAACGGATGAAGGCCGAAATGCTGGCGGCCCTAATTCACCGGCCCAAAGTCCTCTTTTTAGACGAGCCGACGCTGGGGCTGGATGTGAATGCCCAAGTCGCTGTCCGCGAATTTTTAAAGGAATACAACCGCCGCTATCAGGCCACCATCTTGCTCACGAGCCACTACATGGCCGACATCACGGCCCTGTGCGATCGGGTGCTACTGATCTACCAGGGGGAACTGATCTATGACGGTCAGTTAGAGGGCCTGCTAGATCGCTTTGCCCCCTATCGGGAAGTCAAGGTGGAGCTGGCGACGCCGACTGATGCCGCCAAGCTGACTCATTATGGCGAAGTCGAAAGCGTAGAAGGCTGCTCGGTCAGTCTGATCGTGCAGCGGCAAGACCTGACCGAAACGGTTTCCCGCGTTTTGGCTGATTTCTCGGTGCAGGATCTAACGGTAACCGACCCGCCGATTGAAGAGGTGATTGGGCGGGTCTTCCAGGCGGGCTCAGTGGCTTAGAAAATTGCCATAATACAGTACCAAACTGGTGTTACTTCATCATCATCAGTCTGGTACCAGAATCTGGATTGAGAGGGGCAATCACTCAGGGGAGTTGATCAGGCCGGGATGATCTTCGGGGCGGGGGCCAGTGGTTGGCCAGTGAAAGCGGCGTTCAGCCTCAGTGATGGGAAGATCGTTAATGCTGGCTTCGCGGCGGCGCATCAGCCCCCCTTCGTCAAATTCCCAATTTTCGTTGCCATAGGCACGATACCACTGCTCGGCATCGTCGTGCCATTCGTATTGAAAGCGCACGGCAATGCGATTTTCGCCAAAGGCCCACATTTCTTTGACCAGGCGATAGTCCAGTTCTTTATCCCATTTGCGGCGCAAAAAGGCGCGAATCGCCTCTCGACCTTGAAACACTTCGGCGCGGTTACGCCAAAAACTATCTTCGGTATAGGCCAGCGCGACGCGGTCCGGATCGCGACTGTTCCAGGCATCTTCAGCCATGCGGACTTTGGCGATCGCGATGTCTCGATCAAAAGGGGGCACTAACTTTTTGGCAGCAGTTGTCATGGGTTCAGTTCTCATAGAAAGTGGCTGCTAACGAACGGCCAGCAGCCACAGGAAATTTGCCTACAGATGAGTTTGTGAGTAAAAGGTTAGCGGTGAATTACCACTTCTTATAGGGCAGGAATTTGCCGCACATGATGATTTTGACGCGATCGCCCTTGGGGTCTTCTTCCTTTTCGACATCAATGGTGAAATCGATCGCGCTCATGATGCCGTCGCCAAACTTCTCATGCACCACAGTTTTAATGGGCATGCCGTACACCTGCATGATTTCGTAGAAGCGATAAATCAGCGGATCGGTCGGTACGACAGGATCTAGCGATCCTTTCACCGGGCACTCCATCAGGGCATCAATGAGGGAGGCATCAGCCCCAATCGCCTCGACCATTTGGGTCGCTTCTTCTTTAGAGGCACTGGCCTGACGATAAAACACCGATGCAATCCACACTTCGTCACAGCCCATCTTGGCTTCTAGGTCAGCGAATGAGAGCCCCGAGGCTTTCTTCGCAGCCAACAACTTTTCAGTAATTTCGGGAATTGTCATGTCCTTGTCCTTTGATTCGATAAAACTTACAAACCGTTTAATCCGCAACGGCCCGCCGTTGATGCAGCAGTCTCTGGTGGCTGTTGCCGACAATTTAGACCCGTTTCTGATTCCTCTCCTTTCGAAGGAGAGGCTAGGTGAGGTTCGATCGCAACTGGCTAGAAGGCACCTCACCGCCTGCGGCACCTCTCCTTACGAAGGAGAGGCTTAGGCCCGTTTCCTCTTGTTCTTCTCCTTTCGAAGGAGAGGCTAGGTGAGGTTCGATCGCCGCTGGCTAAGAGGCACCTCACCGCCTGCAGCACCTCTCCTTGCGAAGGAGAGGTTTAGAGCCATTTCTTCTTGTCCCTCTCCTTCATAAGGAGAGGATAGGTGAGGTTCTACAGCCGCCTTCCGTTCCCAATTCCGAATTCTGAATTCTGAACTCCGAATTCAAAACTCTCTACCGTCCCGCCATCCTCGCCTCTTCTACCGCCCGCGTTTCCCTAAACAGATGGCTTTCCATCTCCGCCTTGAGGTTGTGATAAGCCGGATGCTGATCCAGCGTTTCTCGGTTACGGGGGCGCGGAAACGGTACGTCGAGGATTTCGTCGATGCGGGCCGCGGGGCCGCGCGTCATCATCACAATGCGATCGGACAGCAGCAGCGCTTCTTCAATGCTGTGGGTAATCATGATGACGGTCTTGCGCTGCTGTTCCCAGATGCGCTCGATTTCATCCTGCAAAAAGCCTCGCGTCAGCGCATCCAACGCGCCAAAGGGCTCATCCATCAGCAACATCTGCGGATTAATCGCCAGCGCCCGAGCAATGCCGACGCGCTGCCGCATGCCCCCCGAAATCTCGTGAGGATGTTTGCGTTCCGCCCCGGTCAGCCCCACCAGCTGAATATGCTCTTTGATCACCCGCTGCAGCTGTTGGGCCGACAGCTTGGGATAGACCGTCTCTACCGCAAATTTGAGGTTTTCTTCGACGGTCATCCACGGCATCAGCGCATAGTTTTGAAACACCATGCCGCGATCGGGGCCTGGCCCCGTGACGGGGATGCCATTGAGCAAAATCTCACCAGCGGTGGTGGGCGACAGCCCCGCAATCATGTCGAGCAGCGTCGATTTGCCGCAGCCCGATGGCCCGATGATGGTGACAAAGGTGTTGGGCTCAATATCGAGACTGATGTCTTCGATCGCAATAAAGTCAGTAGAGGCCTTGCCCGACAGCTTGCTAAACAGATCTTTCTGGCCGTGAAAGACCTTGGTTACATGGCGAACTGATAGCTGAGCTGAGTCCGAAAAGGTCTCTGAGGTATCGATGGGTATAGCTTGATTCACAGCAGCAGCACTCACGACTTTCTACCAAACGCGACAAACTTTTCTAAGGCGGCAAAGCCACTGTCTAAAATCAACCCCACTAGGCCAATGATGAAAATGGCCACCAAGATATTGGGCATGTACAAGTTGTTCCACTCATTCCAGATGAAGTAGCCCAACCCGGTACCCAACAGCATCTCCGCTGCCACAATCACCAACCAGGCAATGCCCATGCTGATGCGCAAGCCCGACACGATGTTGGGTAGCGCCGCTGGAATGATCACCTTAAAAATGGTGCGGAGCCGTGACGCCCCGAGGGTTTCGGCGACATCCAGATACTCCTTACCTACGTTGGCCACCCCAAAGGCGGTATTAATCAGGGTGGGCCAAATGCTCGAAATTAAGATGATGAACACCCCGGTTTTTTCAGAATCTCGAAAAATATAGAGACCCAAGGGCAGCCAGGCTAGCGGTGACACCGGTTTCAGCAGCTGAATGTAGGGGTTAAACGCCTTTTGGGCGATCGCCGAAATGCCAATCAAAATGCCCAAAGGTACAGCGATGAGGGAAGCCAGCGTGTAGCCAATCGCCACCCGCCTTAGGCTAATCAACAGATTCCACCCAATGCCTAAATCGTTGGGGCCGTTATTAAAAAACGGATGCGTCAGCCACCACCGCAGCTCCTTAATCGTTGTCAACGCGGTGGGAAAGCCCTTAGCAAACAGCTCAGCCCGCGCGCCCAGTTCCCACACCAGCAGAAACGCGATGAGTGAACCCACAAACAGTAAAAAGGCGCGAACGTTTTCGTTCAGATAAAGTGATTCGGATTCTCCTCCATAAAACGGTTTAGTTGGGGACTTGCTCACAGCCATCAGAAAAACCTCCTCCTAACGACGCTCTCTAGACGCCATACTCATCAATTTGCTGCTGCACATAGGTGTCCGGATCCGCCGGATCAAAGGTGTCAAACATCAGTTCCTCAGTCCGATAAATGTCGGACGGGGGATTCTGACCCAGCTCTTCGGACAACTCACGGGCCAGGTCGGTCAAGAATACGTCTTTGCCGACAGTGTCATAGCCCTGCTCTGGAATCGCCTTCGGCGCTAACCCGTCGCCCTGCAGATCCCAGCGCACCAGCTGCGACGAGATCCAGTTGGCGAAGCTCTGCCATGGGTAGGGGTCAAAATCAATGCGATCAGGAATGCTGAGCGTGTTGCCGTTGCCGTCATCAAAATCGCCGGTCAGTACCGCTTGCACCACTTCAACCGGTTGGTTCAAAAAGGCCCGCTCAGAGATCGCCTCAGCAATCTCGATGCGATTAGCCGGATCGCTGGCGTAGCCGGCTGCCTCAATGATGGATTTGTTGAGGGCACGGAAGGTACTGGGATGATCGTTAATCCACTGGTCGCTGGCGGCAAAGGCACAGCACGGGTGACCCGGCCACAAATCCTTCGTCAGCATATGAATGAAACCGGCCCCTTCGAACACGGCCCGCTGGTTGAATGGATCAGGCATCAGGTAGGCGTCAATGTCACCGGCAATCAGCTGCGCAATGCTGTCAGGCGGCGGTACCGGACGAATCTGCACATCCACATCAGGGTCGATACCGCCGGTCGCTAGGTAGTAGCGCAACAGCAGGTTGTGCATGGAATAGGGGAACGGTACCCCCATCGTGAATCCTTTGAAGTCGGCGGGGCCGTTGACTTTGCCTTTGTGGCGCTCGGCCACGGTAATGGCCTGACCGTTGATGTTTTCAATACTGGCCAGCTTGACGCCAAAGGGCGCAGAGCCGAGCCCCAAGGTCATGGCAATTGGCATGGGGGCCAGCATGTGATAAGCATCGAGTTCACCCGCGATCGCCGAATCGCGCACCGCGCCCCAGCTAGGCATCTTCACGACTTTAGCGGTGAGGCCATACTTTTCATAAAAGCCCAAGGGCTCTGACATGATGATGGGCGTGGCACAGGTAATGGGAATAAACCCAATCTGCAGATCGGTTTTTTCCAGCCCTTCGACATCGACTGGTGCATCAGGGCCATCTTCGTCAGCTGCCGGTTCACCCCCGCCACTGGCACAGCCAGCCAAAGTGACTAAAGCCGCCCCCACCGCCATGTTGCGTAAAAATTCGCGACGGCTGGTCTCCCCATTGCGAATCGAATCGCCAAAAAAGCGCCCGGCTTGGGGACCAAAAGCGGCGGCAAAGGCATTATCTAAGCCACCGGCCTGCCGACATAGCTCTAAAATCAGCCTTTCGCGCTTGGGATCGCCCCGCCCGACCCGTTTCAAAAAGAGGGTTTTTCTCAACTCGCGAGCGTTCACTGCATCCGCTGCCCGCAACTGATTCTCTTTGAACAGCCCCATTTTGGCCAGGTCGTCCACCAGATCAACCGGATCGGCGGGCATCGACTGCATAAACTCCCAATGGGCCATGCTGTTATGCTGCCCCCCACAAACGTCACAGAGGGATGGCAGATTAGAGAGTTTGCCAAAACTGCTGCCAGGCCCATTCCAATTCTGGAAAGCTTGCGCTGCTGAAGTTAAAACCATAGCGATCATCCACCTGAAACAAACGACCCAAACGCCACAAAAGCCTAAGCAGTGACTGAGTGGGCCTCGATATAGTTAGAGACTCTATCAACCCTTGACGAGAAGGTCATTGGAGAATTTTTGGCAAAAATAGGACTTTTTAGGGGACTTATTTCAATCGCAAAAATCAGGCTTTGATTTGTTAATTCCGCTACAGAAACTGCCCGTTGATGCCATCGCGTAAGCGCAATATTCAGCGACCTCAGAGTTAGCGCACAGCTCAAAAAACGAATCTCAGCCGCTCACATTCTGCTCTTGAGAGGGCCTCAAAATATCCCCAGCACCAGAGTTTAAAACGGCGAACCGCTAACAGTAACTTACGCTTCTAGAGAGATGAGGGCAGGGCTAATTCTTGCCCTCACTGAGATCGCAAGTGACGCATAAGTTATTGAGTTAAGCCAGCGGCGGCCTGCTGCCGCCAATTTTGCGGTGAAACACCGTGGCATTGGCGAAACTGTCGGGTGAAATAACCGGCGTCACCATAGCCTGAACGTTCAGCAATTTGTTTGATTGACGCGGAGGTCGATCGCAGCAGTTGCCGGGCTTCCGCCATGCGCCGTTCAATCACCCAGCGCTTAATACTGTGACCCGTTTGAGCCTGCACCAAATGGGTTAGATAGGCTGGCGAATACCCCATCGTTTGGGCCACATCGCTCAGATTAACCGCTTCGCGAAAGTGCGTTTCAATAAACTCAAACACCCCGGCGAGCTTCGCACAGTCAGGGAAAATGCCGTCTCTAACAGGGGCTAAGCACGTCGCCTCAGCAATCGTTGAGGCCGTCGACTGACCAGCGATTTGCGCCTGATCAAAGCCCTGTTGCAGCTGCTCTTGGCGTTGCAGCCGCGCCGCGATCGCAGATAAAAACTGCTCGACCGTACAGGGTTTCGTTAAATAATCATCGGCCCCCAGCGCCATACCGCACCGCAGCTCGGCCATGGTAACTTTAGCCGTCAAAAAGATCAGCGGAATCATTGCCGTGATGGGCGATCTCCGCAGCTGATTAAGCACTGAATAGCCATCCATATCGGGCATCATGATGTCACAAACCACCAGATCAGGCTGGTCAGCAGTGGCCATTTTGACCCCCTCTGAACCGTTGCGAGCACCACAGGCGCGAAACCCTTCAAACGCCAAACATTTGAGGAAAATGTTGCGAGTCTGCACCTCATCCTCGATCACGAGTACGGTTTTCATGATGACTTTCAAACACCTCTTTTAGGCCGCTTAATTCATGCCCAGAACCCGTTGAAGTTCGACGACTCTAAAGGGTGAAACCCCAATAAACGGATCGATTTCTACGTTGACGGATGGCCTGCTCTTGTTCACACTTGAACCTGACAGTTTCCTGAAATCACGAAAGCTGTTAGCTGGGCAACATCTTTTTGACTGGGTCTTGCTGTTCTTCAGCGCTCTTCTTTCATAGGGGTTCAGTCGTTAGGCTGTGGTGCCTTTCATTACACTTTGTCGGCGGGAAATTCCTTTCCGCCGCGAGCAACTCTGCGGTCGGGGTCGGGCTGCCCTGGGCGCATTCACGCGACCCGGCCAGTTCTCTGCCCCCTAACTTGCCGGTCTCTGAACCAGCGGTCAGGATGGCTGCAAGAGTACCGCTGTCTACTCGCACGATGATCTGCAAACTTCTTTTTTGACCTCAGGCATGACCTCTCCTCCTTGGCTATCGGCTGCTGTTGATTTGTCTGATTCGCCTCGCTTGCCATCTCAGGAACCCGTTGTGCAAGCCTTAGAGCAGCTGCGGCGGCAGCAGCAGCTGATTTTGAACGCGGTGGGAGAAGGTGTGTATGGTCTCGATCTAGCCGGTAATGTCACCTTTGTGAATCCGGCGGCAGCCGCCATGATCGATTGGCCCGTTGAGGAGCTGATTGGCAAATCAATGCATAAAGTGCTGCATCATTCCCATGCGGATGGCAGTGTCTACCCGCGTGAAGCCTGTGCAATTTACGCCGCCTTTCAAGATGGCAGTACACGACGCGTCACTGATGAGGTGTTTTGGCGTAAAGACGGCACGAGTTTTCCGGTGGAATATATCAGCACCCCCATGCGCGATGAGGCCGGGCAATTGGTCGGTGCTGTCGTGACGTTTCAAGATATTACCCAGCGGCGGTGGGCAGAGACGGTGCTACAGCGCCACAACGAGGAACTGGAACTTAAGGTGCAGGCCCGCACGGCCAAGCTGCGCCAAGCCAATCAGCAACTGCGAGAACTGAGTGAGCTGCGATCGCGCTTTGTCTCGATGGTCTGCCACGAGTTTCGCAATCCCCTCAACAACATTGCACTCTCGGTGACGTCGCTAAATCGCTACGACAAAAAGCTCACCCCCACTGAAAAAGCCGATTACCTTTGCGCCATTAACGAAAACGTGGAACGCATGACCCAGATGATCGATGACATCTTGGTAATTGGCAAAATCGAAGCCAAGGTATTGGAGATTGCCCCCACCCCAGTTGAACTGGTGAGCTTTTGCCAGAGCTTGCTGGCCGAGCCGGAATACTATCGACCCCAGGCCTCGATTCAACTGGTTTGCCGGAGCCGTCAAATTATGGTTCAAGGCGATGAACGGCTGCTGCGATCGATCATCAGCAATCTGCTCTCGAATGCGATGCGTTACACGCTGGATGACAAAGCGATTTGGCTGAAGCTCACCAAGCGCCGACAGCAAGTTATTTTGAAGGTGCAAGATGAAGGGGTGGGGATTCCGCTTGCCGATCGGCGCGATCTGTTTGAACCGTTTCAGCGGGGTCGCAACGTCAGCAACATTCCGGGGACGGGGCTGGGGTTAAGCATCGTCAAGCAGTTTGTCGATCTGCACGATGGCACCATTGAGGTCAGCAGCAAGGTAGACGTGGGCACCACTTTTACGGTGAGACTGCCCGTTAAGTTTTGACCCCGGTTCACTTCCCATCGCAGTGTTGAAGAGGGGATGGTTCAACAACGTTCTCGCTCAAGTCACGATGTCGCCCCGTGAGGCGATTCCAAGGCATGACTCATGCTCGCAGCAGCAGTTTAACCTGCTCAAGGTCAACGAAATAGCGCCCCTCTGATTGGGTACTCACGTTGCGAGACAGCCAGATGTGGGTGGGTTGATACCACACATATTCCAGACAAATCGGGGCGATGTGCCCCTGTTTTAGCCAAGCTGGCCCAGTGCCTGTCGCCATCAATGCTGTCAGCTCCTCCAACGGTGAATCTTTGAAGAGTAGCGGCTCAGCCGTATTCCAAAAGTTGAAGATACCCATCTCAAAGGTGGGGGCGGCAGCCGGCAGTGTCGTCGGCAACTGCAAAGCACCGAGACACTGGCTCAACAGCTCATCCAGCGGTTTAGGCTCGGTCGTGGCAATCAACGTCGCCAAACGTAACCACATCAAGGTGCGGCGATCGCTGGGCAGGTCCTGGGTACGCACCCCAATGAAGCCAGTCAATTCCTCAGCTTCATTCATAAACAACGCTTCTACCGCGATATCGCGTGCCGCCTGATCTAACCAGTGAGAAAGCTGATGCAGGTCGGTAAAACAATTGGGATGAACGGTCTCAACCTGCTCCCAAATGCCGTTTTGAGCAAATTGCAGGTGAGCGATCGGGCGCTGGGAAGCCGAAAAAGGATATTGCATCGTGAGCATCGCAATTGTGTAGAGCCAGGGATTCAGACAGTCAATCAATCTAAGGGATCGGCGGAAAAAAGTCCCATTAGAAGCCTGTTAATGAGTGGGCGGGGAGTGGTGAGGGACTCGCCACTAACTCAAATCAAGTCATTCAAAAATGCATCAAGTCGGCGTGAAACTTTGGGCAGAAACGGTCACGAGCGGGCGATTTTTGTGTTTTCCTTTCACCGCAGAATAAAACCTCTCTACCACCTCGGATACCGCCTGAAAAGTGGGATTACATAGCAACACATTGCGCAAGGTTGCGAGATAGTCCTACATAACTTTTATTTATGATTCTATACAGATCTTCCAAAACCAAGCTTATCGGATCGCTGATAGTATTCTTTAAAGCATAGGGTAATGCAGGATACCCGAAATCCAGTGCTGGAACCCGTTTGAGGCAGTTGATGCCGATGGGTTGCTGGAGTGCATTAAGCAAAAGTACCACCTGCTTTGGGGTTAGATCGCAATCTTAGCCATAGGCAGCCATTTGGGCATCCCGCTGTGTTGCAGCGAGAGATGGTGTGGTGTCGTTACGAACCTTACAGGAAGGGAGATATGTCTTACTCGCAGACAACGACTCAGTCAAAATCTGGATATCAGGCCGGGGTCAAGGACTACAAACTGACCTACTACACCCCTGACTACACTCCAAAAGATACGGATATTTTGGCCGCATTCCGGATGACCCCGCAGCCCGGCGTACCGCCTGAGGAATGTGCCGCTGCAGTGGCAGCAGAATCCTCGACCGGTACCTGGACGACGGTCTGGACGGACTTGTTGACCGACATGGATCGCTACAAGGGCCGCTGCTACGACATCGAGCCCGTCCCCGGCGAAGACAATCAATACATCTGCTACGTCGCGTATCCCCTCGATTTGTTTGAGGAAGGATCGGTCACCAACCTGTTGACCTCCTTGGTGGGCAACGTCTTTGGTTTCAAAGCGCTACGGGCGCTGCGCCTCGAAGACCTGCGGATTCCGGTGGCTTACCTCAAGACCTTCCAAGGCCCGCCCCACGGCATTCAGGTTGAGCGCGATCGCCTCAACAAGTATGGTCGGCCGCTGCTGGGCTGTACGATTAAGCCCAAGCTGGGTCTGTCTGCGAAGAACTATGGTCGCGCCGTTTACGAATGTCTGCGCGGCGGTTTGGACTTCACCAAAGATGACGAGAACATTAACTCGCAGCCTTTCCAACGGTGGCGCGATCGCTTCTTGTTTGTGGCAGATGCCATTCACAAGTCCCAGGCTGAGACCGGTGAAATCAAGGGTCACTACCTCAACGTCACCGCCGCTACCTGCGAAGAGATGATGAAGCGGGCCGAGTACGCGAAAGAACTCGAAATGCCCATCGTCATGCACGACTTCCTCACCGGTGGCTTTACTGCCAACACGACGTTGGCTCACTGGTGTCGCGACAACGGCATGTTGCTGCACATTCACCGGGCGATGCACGCCGTCATTGACCGCCAGAAGAACCACGGCATCCACTTCCGCGTCTTGGCGAAGTGCTTGCGGATGTCTGGTGGTGACCACATTCACACCGGTACGGTGGTTGGCAAGCTGGAAGGCGATCGCGCCGGTACGCTCGGCTTCGTCGATCTGCTACGCGAAAACTACGTTGAGCAAGACAAGTCTCGCGGCGTTTACTTCACTCAAGACTGGGCGTCTATGGGTGGCGTGATGGCCGTGGCTTCCGGTGGTATCCACGTGTGGCACATGCCCGCCTTGGTGGAAATCTTTGGCGACGATTCCGTGCTGCAGTTTGGTGGCGGCACCTTGGGTCACCCCTGGGGTAATGCACCGGGCGCAGCGGCTAACCGGGTTGCTCTCGAAGCTTGTGTGCAGGCTCGTAACGAAGGCCGTAACCTGGCTCGCGAAGGTGGCGACATCATCCGCGAAGCTTGTAAGTGGTCGCCTGAGTTGGCCGCTGCCTGCGAACTGTGGAAGGAAATCAAGTTCGAATTCGACACCGTTGACACCATCTAAGTGCGGGCAGGTGCTACGGCACCTGGTTCTGGCGACAGCGACAGTGGGTAGGCCCAGAGTCGGCAACGGCTTGTAAAGTTGGGCAAATAGCTGCATAAGTTACCGAATCTTTAGCGGCTTCGGGCTTAAATCAGCCCTACCCACCGTCCGGTGGGGTCGATTTCAAGGGTTCGATAAATACCGATGGACCTTAAGCAATCAGCAAAAGATGCGGCTAGGGTGCTCACTAGCTATCTGACCTATCAGGCAGTGAAAACTGTGCTGAGTCAGCTGAAGGAAACCAACCCGGCCCATGCCTATTGGCTGAACGCCTTTTCGACGAAGGAAGCACTGCAGGATGGCGAAGCCTATTTGCAAACGCTTTTATCGGAGAATGCAGAGCTGGCAATGCGAATTATGATCAGTCGGCAGCATATTGCAGAGAGCATCTGCGAGTTTTTGCCCGAAATGGTTGTGACCGGTATCCAGCAGGCCAATATGGAACACCGTCGTCAGCATTTAGAACGGTTGACTCAGCTGGGAGATGCCGAGCACGCCGTGGAGTCTGAGCTAGCGCCCGACTCTGATGTCTCTCAAGAACCCACCGTCGATTCGGAATGAGTCTAACGGCTACCTACTCGCAATTTTGGGGTGTTGACTCACCCTTCAGTTCCACCGCGATCGCTCAGCGCGATCGCCCATTCATTCACTTAGAGAGAAACCATGAAAACTCTGCCTAAAGAGCGTCGTTACGAAACGCTGTCTTACCTACCGCCTTTGACAGACGCTCAAATTGAGCGGCAAATCGCCTACATTTTGCAAATGGGCTACATTCCCGCCATCGAATTTAACGAAGACTCTAATCCTGAGACTTACTATTGGACGATGTGGAAGCTGCCGTTGTTTAATGCCAATTCAACGCAAGAAGTGCTGAGCGAAGTGCAGGCTTGCCGGTCTGAATATCCCAACTGTTTTGTGCGCGTAGTCGGTTTTGACAACGTCAAGCAGTGTCAGATTCTCAGCTTTATCGTTCATAAGCCCGGCGGCAACAGCGGCAACTCTTATCGCTACTAAGGCGATTGAGACAATTAATCTTGATTGGTTGAATCAAGGGGGCGATCGCCCCCTTTTTTTGTGTTGAATTTAGCGTCTAGTTGGAGTTATGGCGCTGGCCACTTATACCGATGCGCTAAATTCGGGCTCCACATCAAAAAAGTGTGTAGCCCCCTTCGACAAGCTATCCGTCATACACAAGTCGTTATGTTGATGTTTGCCCCTCACTCGCTGCCGCAATGCTGGGTTAGAGACTAGACGATATTTCTATCGCGAGCCGTCGTCAAGTTTGGACACTTTATAATCGCCGGATCGCTTGCGGCAAGGCTCTTCCCTGCACCTTGAACCCTTCACCTTTCTACCCTCTGCCAGACGTTCATGACGGGTGCTAAAGCGGCTCACGCACGCAGTCAGGCAGAGTGCATCCTAAATTTTGTATTTCTAGCGCTGATCGCGGGCAAGATGCCGACCCCAAACGCATCGATGGATTTGCGCATCTGGGAGGCCTTGGAGGCATCACCCTACGATCGAAAAACGGGTAGGGTAAAGCAAAATTGACTGCCTTCGCCAGGGTCAGATTCTACCCAGATTTGCCCATAGTGAGCCCGCACAATGCGGCGACAGAGGGCCAACCCTAACCCATAGCCATCTTGGCTTTCATCGCGCTGCAGCCGCACGCTGTCTTCAAAAATCGCCTCGCGCTTACTGGTCGGAATGCCCGGTCCCGTATCTTTGACACACACCTGAATCTTTTGTGTGGTGCGGTGCAGGGCTGAGACGTGTAATTCGCCGCCTTCTGGGGTGTATTTGCTAGCGTTGTCCAACAGATTAGAGATCACCCGCTGAATTTGCCCCGCATCGACATAAACCTGTGGCAAATCTTGGGGAATATCAAGATCGATCGCCTGAGATTTGGCCTCAAACTTGTTGCGCATCGACGCCAGTGTTTCTGCGAACAGCGTGTTGAAAGAAATCTCTTGGGGCTGAATTTGCAGATCCGCCGCCGCGCCTTTCGCAGTCTGCAAAATATCGGAAATCATCCGATCCATGGCGCGGATCTGAGTTTTGGCATGGCGCAACAGTTGGGCAGTAAGCTTAGGAGAAAGCGATCGCCGATTTTCTGTAATTTCTTCGCCATAGCCTAGTTCTAAGGTTTCCACCGCGATCGACGCCGCCGTCAGCGGGTTCCGCAAATCATGGGCCAGCATCGCCACAATCCGGTTCTTAAACTGTAGCTGCGCCTCTAAATCTTCTTTCTCTTGTTTCAGGCGAAAGATCTCATCCGACAGCTTCATCACTTCGACCGAATTAGCCAGCTCCCCTTCGGCTTGCAGACCATCGCTGTCGGTGATAGGGAACCGTTTACCCACCATGGCTGCATCCGACAACGCGGTAATTTCTCGCTGCCAATGGGGCCACCATTGATCGAGCTGCGTCAAAATGTTGCTCCCCGAAATCACCTGCTGCTGGCCAGGGGCAAACTTCACCAGCGCCGGGGTCGTAATAAGCCGGAAATGCTCCACCAAGTAAGGCTGTTCACACACATCCACAACATCGAGGGAGTAAGTCTGACCAACCTCTAATTCCTGATCTAATTCCTTAAGGTGATGCCGGATTTCCTGAACGTACTCTCCAGAACTGGGACGCTTGTCAATAAACAGCAGCAGTTTAATGAAGACTCGGCCTATTTCGAAGGTGTTGATGAGATCTTCCATCTCGGCTTCTTACGCCCAAACTTACGGCATCCTACTCTCTAGTTTATCGCGAAACCATTGCAATCTCGGACGATTCGGCATGGCTCTCATTGCGTGCGTCGCATCCGGCCACGCGGCAATCCACGGATGATAAGCGCGATCGCGTCCTAGAGGATCCGGGCTGACTGCGGTGATGATGTGATGGCGAACTGCAGAACAAAGAATCTGAAGCAGACTTTCGCCAAATCCGCAACCGTAGCTAGCCAGGGGGTGGCACTTTCCAGGCTGTCACTCTGGGCGCTACGGGAACATTTATCAACGGTATTGTCAGAACAACCCAGAGGCGGGATGTGACCTCGATCACTCTCTGGCTGGAGGTTTTGGTCATCGCTTACAAAGAGATATTACGCTCTTGAGGCTTTGAGTTATTGGCCTGCAACCAGTCCTCTAAAGTGAAATCATATGAAATTTATTTTTTCTGATTTCAACGATAAGAAAATTATATTTAAGGAGTTCATCGTGATGAGTGTTAGAGCGTCGTTAGAAACAGTGATCCGTCATCCTGTTGCCGGCTCTTTCCGCCACGGTGCACTCAGTCAACCCCGCTGGCAAGTTTTAGTCGGTGGCGTTTTGGGTTCGTTACTGTTAAGCGCAACTACACAAGCGGGCCCTGTGCCCCCGGCAAGCGTCGTGGCGAACCATCCCGTTGACGCGACTAGCGCGGCTCAGCCAATTGCCGACGGCGTGTATTTTTATGGTTCGCAACCGCAGCCCGATGCCATTGGCGCAGCCTACATGGTGTTTGAAGCCAAGAATTCCAACGTGGTGGGTGCCTTGTACATGCCCCAGTCTTCGTTTGACTGCTTTGAGGGCCACCTCACCGGGCAGGCGTTAGCGCTGCAGATTACGAATAGCTACACCCAAGAGGTCTATGCCTACGCGATCGCCCTGGTCACCGACGACAGTCCAGTAGCTGCTACGAACCCAGGTTTAGCCCCGCTGCAACTAGACGGCTTCTTTGATTTGGGCACACCGAGAGCGACTGAGAATGATATTTTGGCCACCTGCCAATCGCATCTGCCAGGCAAAATGGAGCTTTAGGAGAACGCCCATTGCGCTCGTTTTCAGGCCGTTATGCCCTATGGTAGAACTGAATCAGTTGCGCTTTGTAACGAGTGTCGTCGTGGGTTCGTTACAGAGTTGACTGTTTGCAACGAAACGTTATCTTAGTTTGAAAGTTGCGTTTTCGGAGTAGGCAGAGGTGAACGCAGCCGAACAGGCCACCAGCATCGAATTTGCTAGCAAGATTGCGACCGTCGTGCATCTGTTCAAATCAGAGTTGCCTGATTTACGGGTCGACCTAAAACCGTGGACGAACGACAGCGATACGCGATCGCTGGTTGATCCTGACTCGGTGGATATTGGCCTGCATTTTCCGGGCCTTAGTCGTCTGTTTCACTGCCGTAGTTTTTTGGTCCAGATCCGCTTTTATGACGATGCGGATAGCTGCACCAAGCGCGTCATCGGCATCGAAGTCGGCGGCTACGACCATCGCGGCAAGCAGTGGACGTTGTCCACGATCGAGCAATGGTCGTTTGCCGGAACGGTTGTGCCGGAGGGGGCCGCCGGCGATCGCCTCAAGCACTGCTGTCGGCAAGTCTTTGACGTGTTCAGTCACTCGTTAGAAGAATCCGCCTAATTTTCTGCCTCAATCAGGCTATCGCTGGGTGCCGTAGCTAACGGTAACGGCTTAATCTGGTAACGGCGCTGTGGATAGACGGCGTTATTTTTACCGCAGGTATCTGTTCATGCCCGCTGATCTCGCCCACTATGACTTGGTTGTGTTTGGGGCTACCGGCTTTGTCGGCCAAATTCTCTGTCGCTATTTGCTGACCCAGACAGCCTCCTCAACGCCTGTTCGTTGGGCGATTGCGGGGCGATCGGCGACCAAGCTCAAGGCGCTGGCCACCGCCCTCGGCCCTGACGCCGCCCCACTGCCGCAGCTGATTGCTGATGCGACGGACGCTGACTCCCTACACCAGCTTTGTACCCAGACCCGCGTGGTCGTCTCAACCGTTGGCCCCTATGCCCTATATGGTGAACCGCTGGTTCAAGCCTGTGTGGCAACCGGCACCGATTACTGTGACCTCACCGGTGAGTCGCAGTGGATACGGCGCATGATTCAGCGCTATGAGACTCAAGCTCAGGCTGCGGGGGCGCGCATTGTCCACTGCTGTGGCTTCGACTCCATCCCCTCTGATTTAGGCGTCTACTACCTGCAGCAGCAGTCCCGAACGCGATTTGGCGAGCCCTGCACGCGGGTCAAAATGCGCGTCGTCGCGGCGCAAGGGGGTGTTTCTGGCGGCACTGCCGCCAGCGGCCTGAATTTAGTCAAAGAGGCGGCAGCCGATGCCAGTCTTCGCGAGTCCATCCGTGATCCCTACTCGCTCTGTCCAGACAGCGACAAGGTGGCCGCTCAGCCCCCACCCTTGATACCGGTGCAATACGACCCCGACTTTCACGCCTGGGTGACCCCGTTTGTCATGGCAGATGTCAACACTCGCGTGGTGTTGCGATCTAACTTTTTGCAGCAGCAAGTGTACGGACAAACCTTTCAATACGACGAAGGTATCGTTACTGATGATGGCCCCATCGGCTGGCTCATGGCCCAAGGACTCAAGCTAGGTCTGGATAGTCTGGTGCTGGCGGCAGCGCTACCGCCCACTCGCTGGTTGCTCGAAACCTTCGCTCTGCCCGCCTCAGGTGCCGGCCCCACAGCGGCAGAGCAGGCCCAGGGCTTTTATGAGCTGCAGTTTGTCGGCACCACCGATACTGGGGATAAGATCAGAGTGCAGGTGACGGGCGATCGCGATCCGGGCTATGGGTCGACGGCCAAAATTTTGGGGCAGGCGGCACTGTGCTTAGCGCAGGATATCCCACCATCAGAGCGCGGCGGCTTTTGGACACCGGCTACCCTGCTAAGCGAAGCGCTGATCAAACGACTGGAGAGCTTTGCTGGGCTGGCGTTTACAGTATTGGCGTGAGGGTCGTAAGCCATCTCTCAATTTTGCAACTCCCGATGAAAGGTGAGAAGGCCTAGAGTTAAGGAAACGAGAGCAAGGTTTGTGAATGAACCCTTGGCAAGCCGGATTAATGCTGCAGTTTCTCAATGCGGCGATCGCCAACGGTTCAAAGGCTAACGGCTCCTACAGTCTCGTAGGCTGACTCACCCTTTACCCAGAGGCGGGCGACGCCCCCAAAAACCCGTCATAAACTTAAGCGCTAGCACCTTTAAAGGCGGCACAGTGCGCAGCAGCCACAGCCCCAAGCGCCGCAGTTTTACAACGGGCCACCAGTTGTTGGAAAACATCCGGTCCAGGAAATCGGTGAAGCCCAAAATCGCCAGGTTTTCTTTCTTGCGCCAGCGTTCATAGCGTTTGAGCACGCGCAGATCGCCGACATCTTCACCGCGCAGATAAGCCTCAGAGAGCACCTGTGCCAGCGCCGCCGCATCGCGAATACCCAGATTCAGCCCCTGCCCCGCGACGGGATGACAGCGGTGAGCGGCGTCTCCCACCAACGCCAGTCGTGGCTGCACGTAGCGATCGCTCTGAAACAGTTGCACTGGAAATACTGCGCGATCGCTGGTCAAGCTCAGCTTGCCTAAAAAACCGCCTGTGTAATATTCCAGTTCTGCTAGAAACTCAGCTTCATCAAGGTTTTGTAGTGCCTTTGCTTCGGCGTGGGGAGCCGTCCAAACGATGTGATAGCGATTCTCCGTCAGTGGTAGGACACCCATCGGGCCATCGGGCCAGAACCGCTCAAAGGCGATGTCATTGCGCGGTGCTTCGTGGGTGATCATAAACGTCAGACACGACTGCCAATATTTCCAGCCTCTGGTTTTGATGCCTGCAGACTGACGAATTTGCGATCGCGGCCCATCAGCTCCCACCACCAATCGGGTGCGAATCTGCCGGGCCTGCCCCGCCATCTCTAACTCAATCACCGCTCCCGCTTCGTCATAAAGCACGCGGGTTGGGCGAGCCGGGCAGAGCCAATCGACCTGCTCACACTGCTCGTTAATAAACGCTTGCAGCGCCCCCAGCATCACTTTATGCTCGCCCACGTAGCCTAAAAATTCACGTTTAAGATCACTGGGCGCAAATTTGACCATGCCCACGTTATCGGCATCAGAGAGATAGATGTGGCGGTATTTGCCAATGTTGGGAAAGATACTGGGCCAGACGCCGATGCCTGCAAAAATTTGCCCCGACAGCGGTGACAGCGCGTAGCCCCGTTCGCGGGCGATCGCCTGCTCAAACGAATTCACTTCGATCAACAGAACTTTGAGGCCTGAATCTTTCAGGGCGGCGGCCAAAGTTGCTCCGACCACGCCGCCGCCGACAATGGCCACATCGCAGTCATACAGCGGCGCTTGATCGGATGTTTGAGCGGCAGGCACAGCTTGCATCATGAACGAATATCAAAAAATTAAATCAACAGGTTTAGGGGCTGTCATCATTTAGCGATCAAATCCTTTCTATAAATGCGATAACACTTGCCCTTCAGGACTACTGGGCTTAATGGATGACGCGCCCTAAATTGACTGTAGCGCTATTTTCTCGGTGATGCCGAGGCTCAAAGGGGCTTTAAAGGACGGAAAGCTCTGCCTCAGAATTGATGATCAACCGGCGGCAGAGCTCTCAATTTAAGGCAGATAAATGCCGATCTAAGCGCGTAGCGCCTCATTTTGAGAGGCCTCACGGGAGGGCGATACATTGACGGACTTGCGGGCCTTAAACATGCCAAAACGGCATAATCCAGCCCCAAAAGCGATGCGCATGAGCACCAACGTGGGCACTTCCCGGAGTGACTTGAAAAATCCCGAGACGCCAAACATCAGTAAGCCCTTGGGCCGCACCACGCCTTGCCAAATCGAAGCGAGCCAAGATGGCAGAGTCTCCTGAGTCCAGTCGGCGGTGACCACTTCGCCTTCCACCAAACCGGTGGCCTCTAGCTGCTCCGAAAACCCTTCAATACTAGAGAAAGAAGGATGCGACCACTGGTCTAATAGCTGGCGCATCACCGGCTTCTCCCACCAATTTAGGGGCTTGCGGCGATCGTCACGCTGGTTCCAGTCTGCCACGACCAAAATGCCGCCCGGCTTGAGCACGCGCAACATCTCGGCGCCGTACTTTTCCTTGTCGGGCATGTGAGGCCCGGCCTCAATCGACCACACCACATCAAAGCTATTGTCGGGAAATGATAGCGCCAGGGCATCGTCCACCTGAAATTTAGCCGTGAGTTCTGGGGGCGTCAGTTCCGTCGCGCGGCGTACCTGCCCAGGGCTAATAGTGATGCCCATGGTAGAAAATCCGTAGTCGCGAGCCAAAATTCGGCTGCTGCCACCAATCCCACAGCCGACATCCAACACCGTAGTACCGCGAGGTAGCGTATCGAGCCCGCCCCATCGCACCATCTCATGCACAAAGTCTGACTTAGCCTTCAAGAAGTCTCTTGAGCGAGGCGGCGACCCATAGTGCCCCAAGTGAATATGCTCGCCCCAATAGAACTCCAAAATTCCATCTTGGGTCCACTGGTCGTAAGAGTTAGCTACGGTTTTGGAAGATTTGTAGCTGCGGGCGGTAGCTAAGTACAGGACAAGCCCCACCACTAACAACAGAACAACCAACCCGAGGGCGTAAGACACAAACATTGAGAGAAACCCTTAACATTAATTAATCAAGTCTCTAATGATTGTAGATCGAGTTCGCATCCACTGGAAGAATTCATTTAAGAGACCGAAAGGATCGCAATAATTCACCCGACTCTGCACCTTAAAAAGCACTGCCAGACAGCCAAATGTTGAGTGAGCATCTTGGCCATGTCAACACCCAGCGATCGCCCTCTAATTCTGACGAACTGAGGTTGCGGCCCAACGACGTGGCTCAACTATTGCCAACTCCTTAAACATAGCTGCGTGCCGAGGCGGTTTGCCGTTGAAAGTTTTGAATCGAAACGAGACGGTTGGCCTGAGCATCCCAGAGGATTAGCTTTGAACAGGCGGGCATGTCTTGGAAGCGAATCGTTTTGACCGCAGATAGCAGGTGACGATTTTTTTCGTGGCAGGCGCGCAGATTGTAGTTAGGAATCCGCTCTGACAGATGGTGGATGCTGTGGTAACTAATGTCTGCCGTAAACCATTTGAAAATTTCTGGAATGTCGAGGTAGCTGCTACCGGCGATCGCGCCCTGCAGATAATCCCAGCCGTCTGTGCCGTGGGCGTAGGCGCCCTCAAAATTATGCTGCACAAAAAAGACACAGATAAAGATAGCCGCTGAGAACATCAAGACGAGGGAGTAAGTGCCTAGAAAGAAGGCCGTACCGAGCCAGCGACAAAGGATAATCCAGCCACCGACCACAAAAATATTATTGAGCAACACATCCCAAAACTCACCCGCTGTAGACCAGTTTTTGGGTTTGTAGGTCGCCACGATGGGTGAGAGCCCCGTAAAACCACGTTGCTTGAGATGGCGCCCGGAGTGCCTCAAAAAACTGTAGGTTTCGGCCATGAGAATCAGTCTGGGCTTGAACGCTAAGTAAAAGAAACCGCCCGGAAATACCATCCAAGGCTGCCGCAAGATGCCATAGAGCTTTTGGTCAAACGGACTCAGCTGGGCAAACTCATCGGTAGATAGAAAGTCGCCGATACTGCGATAGCGTTCCCAGTCGCCGTTGGTTTTGTGGTGATACGCATGGTCGCGCGACCACCAATGTTGAGGGATGGCGTTGACCAAACCCAGCACAAACCCGGCTACCCGATTGACTTTCTTGGAGCGAAAGAGCGCATAGTGGCCGCAGTCATGCATGAGCGAAAAGCAGCGCAGTGAAAACAACACCAGCAGCGCAATAATCGGCGGCAATAAAAAGACCGAAATCGTCGCCGCCTTGACGGCCAAAAACCATAGAAAGACGTAGGGTACCAGAGTGTTTAAAAGCTGATAAGTCGCTCGAAGATCGTTGCTCTTCATGTAGGGCGACAAGTTGAAATCTGACTTTTTGATCACGTCTTCCATAGAGTTTTATCTGTCTTCACTAAAATCCAAAACAACTGCTGCAAAAACGTCGCATATTATGAACGCTGCGCCCAACTCATTTGATGCCATTGAGTGCCTGAACGGGCGAGGCAAAGAAGTAGCTCCTTCGTGCACTGTCAAAGCATCCATCCGGCCTATGCTTCGGGGAGATCGCTGCGTCGAGACTGCATTCACAAAACTTAAACGTACCATTCTGCGATCACAAAAGCTAGGGCGGATTCCTCGCCTGACGGGATGCATTTTGAGTATCCGAGCCGCTAGCAATCAGACTCCACTTTTGATCAGTCTAAGCGATGATCCTACGAAATTTATTGGCTGTGAAACTGACCCGTTATGCCGGTCTCTTGATTGACTAGGACAGATCTATTTGGGTGTCCGTAAAGCCGATAGCCTAAAGCCATTTGTCGAACTTTTAAGGCAATTCCAAAAGTTAATAGATGAAGGCGATGAATGGCTCTATGAGGGCCGACGATCGCCTCAACACCCTTCAGGGTCCTGAATCTTCCTAGTACTCCACGACAGCAGTAAGACAACTATTTCAGTTCTCTGGCCTCCTGCTCCCACGGCGCCCTAGCCATCGGCAATGGTTGGTGAAATCACCCCGCAGTCTACTAGCCTGAGCGCTAACCGTCTCCTAGCGGGCTAGCTGCTGTGACTCGGGCGTTTGAGCTGAACATGCCTCAAGTTGAGTTTCGATGTTAGCACGAACCATTTTGCGGTAATGAAGGCAGGTTTCGGCTTTGGCATGGATCATGTGTCCTCAAGCGTTGTCCGGGAAGTAAAGAGCCGCAGACTGCAGTGTGTTGAGCGAATGCCGTTGGCATGGCTCCGCCAACGCGAGCGACAGCCCCAAGCAGCCGGTCAGGGATAAATTCTTTCTGGGAAATCACCTGAGTTGATGCACAATTGGCTCAACTTGTGGCGTGGTCAAGGAGAGATGAGACATGTTGAGTTGGGATCAAACGCCGGCTCTGGCGACGATGCGGCGCTGTCGGGCCTGGGTGGAGATCGATTTGGGCGCTTTGCAGCACAACGTTCAACAGCTGACACAGCATTTGGGCAAAAAGACCGCGTTGATGGCCGTGGTCAAAGCTGATGCCTATGGTCACGGGGCGATCGCGGTGGCACAAACGGCCTTATCGTCCGGAGCTAGCTGGCTGGGGGTGGCGACCGTACCAGAAGGCGTAGAACTCCGAGAAGCCGGGATTGACGCGCCCATTTTGATCATGGGAGCCGTTAATAGCGCTGAAGAGGTGGGGGCGATCGCCCGCTGGCAGCTGCAGCCGACGCTAGTCTCTCCCAAACAAGCCCTGATTTTTTCGGAAGCGCTGGGACAACGTTCAGGCTCTCCCCTACCGGTGCATCTCAAAATTGACACCGGCATGTCGCGCTTGGGCTTCCACTGGTCACAAGCGCCTGAGTTTGTGCAGTTTGTGCAGCGACTCCCCCATTTGCAGATCGCCAGTGTTTACTCTCATCTGGCGACTGCCGATGACCCTGACTCCACCGTTTTGCGCCAGCAGCAGCAGCGCTACGAAACCGCGATCGCTCAAATTGCCGGTCAGAACCTAGTCCAGCCCCAGCATCACCTGGCTAACTCAGCGGCGACGCTCGGCTATCCCGACTTACACTACGACCTGGTGCGGGTTGGCCTCGCCCTCTATGGCCTGTATCCGGCCCCCCATTTGCAATCGACCCTATCGCTCAAACCGGTGATGCAGGTCAAAGCCCGCATTACCCATATCAAGACCATTCAGCCCGGCACGGGGGTGAGCTATGGTCACAGCTTTGTTGCCACCCAACCGATGCAAATCGCGGTGGTGGGCATTGGCTATGCCGACGGCGTGCCCCGCGCCTTGTCGAACCAAATGTCGGTGCTGATACAGGGGCAGCGGGTGGCGCAAATCGGCGCAATTACGATGGATCAGATGATGATCGACGTGACTCAGGTGCCCAATCTACAAGAGGGCAGTGTGGTCACGCTGTTGGGCCGAGAGGGTTCAGAAACGCTCACCGCTGACCAGTGGGCCACCTTGACCGGCACGATATCTTGGGAAATTTTATGCAGCTTTAAGCACCGGTTGCCTCGCATTACGACCCCGGCCACGGCGACTTCGTCGGCATCCACCCCGCGCGATCGCCCCTGAGCGCTAGTCTCTTGACCGTCAGCTCATCCGTTGTTGTCACAATGGCAGGATAAGCTGATGGTCACAGGCGCGTACCATTGAGAGCTGTGGATTGTGGGTGCCCGCTAGGTAGCCCTGATCGTTGCAGCGTGGTGTGTATTGAGTGCGTCAACTGAGCAGAATGGACAGCGTTAGCCCCCAGCAAATTCTTCAAAACCTCGTTAGCCGCTATGGACACGACCATAAGTCCTTACAATTTGCGACCTATGTGAGTGCCTACCAATATCTCAGGCTTTATAACCTGATGCGTCGGTACGTCCAGCCCGGCAGCCAGGTGTTGGATTGGGGCACCGGCTCTGGGCATTTCTCTTATTTTTTGGCGCAAGCAGGCTATCAGCCCAGCGGCTTTGGCTTTAGTAACTATCCTTTGTTTTGCCAAAATCTGCCGCCTGTCACCTATCACTATCAGCAGGGCAGTCCTACTGCTCCGGTGGAACTGCCCTTTGCAGACGGCACTTTCGATGCGGTCGTCTCCGTCGGGGTGTTAGAGCATGTGCGCGAAACCGGCGGTCAAGAAATCGCCAGCCTGCAGGAGATTCACCGTATTCTCAAACCGGGGGGCTGCTTCCTGTGCTATCACTTTCCCAATCGATATAGCTGGATTGAGTTTTTGGCTCGGTTCACCCAGCGATTTTCGCACCCCTATCTGTTCACCGCCGCCGATATTCGCGCCTTGATGCAGGCCGCTCAGTTTGACCTGCTGGAGATGGGGCGCTACGCGCTGCTGCCCCGCAATATGTGGCAGTCGTCAGCGCTGCGCGATGAGCGGTTCGGCCCCGCAATCGCCACGGCTTACAATCAGCTTGACCGGGGGCTGGGCTGGCTGCTACCGATGATTTGTCAGAACTATCTGTTTGTGGCACGTAAGCGCTTTTGATGGAGCCGCCAAATCAATGGTGGCTTGCTTTTTGCTTGGGGCGTCTTTAATTCAACCTGTTTGGAGCTGAGCTATGAACGTCTACGAACAGCTGCATCAAACGCAGCGGCAACGGGTCAGCGATGGGGCGCTCGCCCCGGTATGGCCAACGGCAGAGCCCGCTTCGCGAGTGCTGCTGTTGGTCTGGTCGCAACTGGGAGACTTTGACAGCTTGGAATATGCCTGGTGGCTGCGACGCGACTGGGCCAGGTTGCAGGCCGCGGGCATCATTGTGCGAGCGATCGGCATTGGCGATCGCGCGGCGGGCCAACAGTTCGCCCAGTTCACCGGCTTTCCGGCAGAGGCGCTGTTTGTGGATCCGACGGCGACGCTGCATCGTGAACTGGACTTGTATGAAGGGTTGTCGGTCAACTGGCCCGGCCTTAAGCCTAGCCAGACCGCCTGGGTAAACCTGATGCTGATGTGTGCCGGTATTGCCAGTCCGGGCACCCTGCGCGAAGTGCTGCGCGGCTACACCGGCGATCGCACGGCCCCCCAGCTGATCGATGATGACGTCGTAATTGACGATACGCCCCTACCCCCCCTGAAAGGATCATTTTTTCAGCGGGCCGGAGGCCGCGGCTGGCAACGGCCCTTTGAACTTGCCACCCTGCGCCTACGCAATATGACCGAGGTGCTGGGCAAGTGGGGCACCTATGTACCCGATGCGCGATATATGACCCAACGTGGCGGCACCTTTTTGTTCGACGCTGCGGGGCAACTGCTATACGAGCATCGCGATCGCGGCATTTTGGGCTTTGCCGAAAACATGAGCTACCCGCTGTCATTTTTGTTTGCTGATGGCGCTCCGGCAGCGTCCACCGAAGCGACGACGTCGATCTCTGAGGTGACTCACTAAACCCTGACCAGCAGATATCCCAGTCTGCCGGAGGGATACCATGCTTGGCCCGTACGAACTGCCGCGATTGGTTTGAGGGCGGCATAGACGGAATCAGCGATCGCTGAGACGGTTTCCCCCCCGCCGTGAAACTCAGCAAAGCACTGTAGAATCAAATTGCTTTTCAATGCACTCAGTCGTAAGAGAGAGAACCGCAATGTCTCAAGGGCAAGGATTTGGATTTGGTCTCGGCAAGATGAAAGAGCTTGCCGATGCTGTGAAAAAAGCCCAACAGATTCAGGAGGGTGCGAAGCAGCTGCAAGAAGACCTCGAAGCGATGGAAATCGAAGGTCAATCGGGCGGCGGCTTAGTTAAAGTTTTCGTCAGTGGCAACCAAGAACCGCGCCGGGTCGAGATCTCACCGGACGCCATGAATGAAGGTGCAGAGGTGCTCGCTGATCTCGTCGGGGCGGCCATGCAAGATGCTTACCAAAAATCAACCGAAACCATGCGAGAGCGGATGGAAGGCCTCACCGGCGGTCTCAATCTGCCCAACCTCGGTTAGGCAAGTAGATCGCCTTAGCTGGCCTGCGGCTCGCTTGAATGCTCCAGCTCTGCAGTAGCGGGGCTGTTAAAGACGGTAAAAAATATTACTGTCATCTCCTAAATTTGGTTTAACTGTGGGTCACGCACTATGACAACCCGATTGTTGTTTGTCTGCCTCGGCAATATTTGTCGTTCACCCTCGGCAGAAAACATCATGCAACACCTGCTGCAAGCCCGTGAGCTTACTGATGAAATTAGCTGTGACTCAGCGGGCACGTCGAGCTATCACATTGGGAGTCCGCCTGATCGACGCATGGCACAAGCAGCCCAGCTGCAGGGAATCACCTTAAAGGGACAGGCACGGCAGCTAGAGGCCGTTGATCTCGCCAGCTTTGATTGGATTTTGGCCATGGACGATGCCAACTATCGCGATATTTTGCGTTTAGATCCGCAAGGGCACTATCAGCACAAAGTACGTAAGATTTGCGACTTTTGTCGTCATCATCCCGATACTGAGGTGCCCGATCCCTACTACGGTGGGGAAGCAGGCTTTCGCTATGTGATTGACTTGTTGATGGATGCCTGCGAGGGATTTTTAGAGTCTTTACTTCAGGAGTCAGCCCCACGCGGTGTGTAGCTGCCTCATGGCCAGCGTAATCTGCTCTACTTGAGGGGAACAACTCCCGCCAGATGGGAACGCTGGATTAGTCTCTCTTCTACAGCTATGCATGATTTGGGATTTTTGAGGCCAATGTCAAGGCGCGGGCTCTGTCGCCGATTAGCCCAGGCGATCGCGTTAACGGGTTTGGGGCTCATGGCAACGGCGTTACCGGTTCGTAGCGCCGAAGAAATTATCTTTACCTACGGTTTTTTTGAGCGCACGGTGGCGATCACCGATCTCGAAGCCTTTGCCAATGGGGAAGGCTTGAGTCGGCAGCTTTCCGAATATGCTGCGACCTTAGAGCTCACCGAGTCCGAGTTGATGACCATTGAGACGGTGCTCAGTCAAAGAGCTGACATCAGCGAAGTCGATGTCTCTCGGTTTTTGTATAGCACCCAGGGCACAACGCTGCTGGAGTTCATCGGTGAGGTAATTCAAACTCCCACTCGGCAATCGGGGTTTAAGGCCATTCGCGGCGGGTTGATCTTGGCTGCCGCTGATGACGAGAACGGTTTGACCATTCTGAATTTCCTTAAGAAGTATCCCACTCCCGCTATTCGCATTGATCTAGGCAAAGGACTGGAAATTGCGACGACCGTCACCGATAAGCTGGGGGACTCTGAACGAGCGATCGCCCTGGTGCAAGCACTTGCCCAAGAAGCCGCTCTGGTTAGCCCAATCAGCGATCTTTCCTCAACCCGGCAGCTAGTCTACGATTTGCCTGAATTTGCCGTGGCCACTGAGCCCTTAAACTTACCTTTTCGTGCCGTCCAGGCGACGCTTTTTTTGCCTCAACCCCGACGTCCAGGGCAGTCACTACCGGCTGAAATTCCCGTGATCGTGATCTCCCACGGATTGGGAGATCAGCGAGAAAGCTATGAGTACGTCGCCACCTTTTTGGCCAGCCGCGGCTTTGCCGTCGCCACCCTCGATCATCCCGGCAGCAACAGCGCCCAAATTGCCCAGGTCTTAGCGGGGCTTTCCCCCAATATCATTGAGAGTCGAGAGTTCTTAGACCGGCCCGCCGACGTTTCAGCTCTGTTGGATGAGATTCAACGGTTTGCCAGTCGCGATCTGCGATTTCGGTTTCGGTTAGACACGCGCAACGTCGGTCTCATTGGTCAGTCCTTTGGCGGCTACACGGCCCTCGCGCTGGCCGGGGCAACTTATGATGCGGAGGCCCTTGGGGCAGCCTGTGTCCCTCAGCCGATTTACCTCAATCCTTCTTTGCTGCTGCAGTGTGAGGCCGATAGCGTCGCCATTAACCCCCCGCCTCTGCAGGACGATCGCGTCAAAGCCATCTTTGTGGTTAATCCGGTGGGTAGCGGCATTTTTGGTGCTTCCGGCTTTGGGCAATTGCAGGTGCCGGTGATGATTATGGCTGCCACTGGTGACACGGTCGCCCCCGCTCTGCCCGAGCAGATTGAACCGTTTACGTGGCTGCAAAACGAGTATCGCTATTTAGCCTTAGTCAGTGGTACGACCCACTTTTCTGTAATCGATTGGAATTCTGATGCCGAAGCCTCGATTCCGGTGCCGCTGGCCCTGCTCGGTGACCGCCCAGACCTCGCCCAAGATTACCTCCAAAACCTGAGTCTGGCATTCTTCCAGCGGCATTTGAGACAAGACCTAAGGTATGATGCAGCGCTGACGTCTCAGTTTGTCCAAGACACTGTGGCGCGATCGCCGCTGATGCCGTTGAGTCTAATTCGCGATCTGCCGCCAGACCTGCTTGACCAGGCCCTCAATGATGATCAGTCTGTGGGCGACACCGCAGAAGAATAGCCGCCGTCACACCAGACGGCTTGACCAGCGGTCGATAGCCAGCGGCACTTGGATCAAGTCACTCAGATGGTGGCAATGAGTCTCTGATGGGCCTTGAAATTCCGACTTCCAACTTCCGCATTCTGCATTCAGCTGGATTACTGCGATTTCCACCAGCGATCGCCCTGCACAAGGGTATGCACCTGCCAAGCCGCATCCGTCTCCGGGAAGTCATGGCGATAGTGACCACCTCGGCTTTCTGGACGAAAATCCGCACTTTTGAGGATCAAGTGAGCCAAGTCCAAGAGGTTGCGAGTCTCTGACCAGAGGCGCAGCGTTTCGGTATCGCCGGCGGGCGTCGGCTGAGTCGGGTGTTGCAGACTGTCGATAATGGCCAGGGTGATGGGCAGCTCAGCAAAGCGCGATCGCAGTTGGGCAACAGAAGCGGCGGCGGTGGCCAAGGTTTTGCCTTCCCGGCTAATGCCGGCACCCTGCCAAACGATGTTGGGGAGCTCGGCGCGTATCTGCCTGAGGGTGGCGATTTCGGCAGTGGATACAGACGGCAAGGCGGCAGCGGCGATCTGGGTGGGCAGCGCGGGCGGCGGCGCGGTGAGCTGTAGATGCTGCAGTTGACGACCATAGACCAGGCATTCGAGCAGTGAGTTGCTGGCCAGTCGATTGGCCCCATGGACGCCAGTGCTAGCGGTTTCGCCAACGGCGTAGAGGTGAGGTAACGAGGTTTGGCTGTCGCGATCGGTGATGACGCCCCCCATCCAGTAGTGGGCGGCGGGCGAGACGGGAATCGGCTGTTGCAGCGGATCGATGCCCCAGCGTTGGCAAACAGCGATGATGTTGGGAAAGCGATACTGAATTCGCTCGGGGGAGATGGGCCGCAAATCTAACCAAACGCAGTCGGGAGCATCGGCCGCGCGGACTAACAAATGGCGGTAGATGGCGCGACTCACGACATCGCGCGGGGCAAGTTCGCCTTGGGGATGATAGTCGAAGGCAAAGCGATGACCCTTGGCATCAATTAAGTGCGCTCCTTCTCCCCGCACGGCTTCACTAATGAGGAACCGAGGCGCGCCAGGGGTTTTCAGCGCCGTCGGATGAAACTGAAAAAACTCTAAATCGCGCAGCTGTGCTCCGGCCCGCCAGGCCATCGCAACGCCATCGCCGGTGCTGCCGGTGGGATTAGTGGTTTGCGAAAATACCTGGCCGCCCCCACCGGTCGCCAGCACGATTGCCCCGGCAGTCCACCAGGCGAGCCTGCCCTGATGCACGACGGCGACACCCTGATCGCGATCGCCCCGAGGCCACAGATCGAGCACGAGCGTTTGCTCAAAGACCGTGATGTTTGCTCGCTGGCGCACGGCAGCGGCCAGGGTGCTGACGACAGCGCGCCCCGTGGCATCAGCGGCGTGCAACACACGTTTGCGAGAGTGGGCCGCTTCTAAGGTGAGGGCAAGTTGGCCTTGGTCTTGATCAAAGGGCACACCAAAGTTGACCAGCGATTTAATACAGTCAGCCCCTTGCTCGACCAGCTGCTCAACGGCTTCGGCCTCGCACAGTCCGGCGCCTGCCTGCAGCGTATCTTGCTTGTGCAAAACGGGAGAATCTTCAGGCGCGATCGCGGCAGCAATGCCACCCTGCGCCCAGTCACTGGCCGATTGACTGAGCACATCTTTGGTGATGAGGCCCACACGGTAGGTGTCAGGTAGGCAGAGCGCCGCATAAAGTCCAGCCGCACCGCTGCCGATCACGAGCACATCAAACGGATCTGTAGGCAATACTTTTCCTCTTTGAAAACCTGGGTTGTGGCCTGCTGAGCCAACCTCTCCAAGCATTTTCTGACTGTTGGCGAAGCCGGCTCGAAGGGCTTAGGAGAGGGGCCGCAGGCGGTGAGGTCAGGCGGCGATGAAAACGCCAGTTCTCACTCTCGATGGGGCTGATAGTCAAAAGTCGACAGAGATCAAAATACCTCTGCCGACTTAGTTTCATTTAAATCCGAGATTCGTCGCTGAGCCAACACTGGGGCTGGCTGCAGCGTTGGAGCGTTTAGCGGTAAACGCCGTTGTTATAGCGATCAGCGCCTTCCACCAGTGCCGGGTCGGGCACGGTGACGGTAAAGCTATCCAGATTTGCTTGGATGATGTCGCGCTCGCGATCGCTCAGTCCAGAGATTTGTAGCACGTCTTCAACACTGTCAAAGGGAGCGCTTTTCAGAATTTTGCCGGCGATCGTCGGGTACATACCCTTATATTTCACAAAGGCTTGAACGTTGGCGTTGTTTAAATCAAGCTTAGAGCCGTACTCAGTGCTCAGCTTGTCGTCAACGGCGTTGCGTAGCTCTTCAGCCAAGACTGGTGTGTACTCGAGACTGACACTGGTCGCGGCAGCGGCGGGGCGCACCTGCCAACCGAAGCAAGTACTTAGTACCCCGAGTGTCAGCACTAGGCCTAACAACAAACGTTTCATCTACTTAAATCCCCTCATTAAGGAAGAATCAACACAAGAATTTATTAAACCCTATCATCTCGTTTGACATTCGTTTCGGTGCTGTATTCTTACGCAATGCTACTGAGGGTTTGCCAGGCTTTCAACAGACCGGGCCAGCACCCGAAACCCCGACGGATGAGGCGCTAACGGCAGGCGAGTGTTCACTCTGAACCACAAATAATCAATTCTTTGAATGGATGTTGGGAGAGGTCTGGTAGCCAGGGCTACGTCTCTGGCGACCGGATAGGGGGATTATCCTAGGGCTAATTTTCCCTAAGGCTTGCCAACCGGTAGCCGGGTGCTAGATGTTGACCAGCCTGCTGCTATAGGCTTAGGGCCAATTGAGAGTGACGAACACTCAGTTTTTGCGAGCCCTTGTCGGTCCGTTTGGCGGGCTGGCCGCTGCTAAATCTGGAACAATCTCTCGCGACCCATTGCTTGTCGCAACGACGTTTAAATGTTGGTAAATTGAGCCTCTCAGTATGACGATCGCACCGGCATCGGCCGCAAAGTCTTATCAATGGCGACGCCCCTTAGAGACCGTTTTTTTGCCAGTGGCGGCACTGCTGGTGGCCCTGGTGATTTTTGGCATCTTTTGCACGCTCGCCGGAGCTAATCCGTTAGGCGTCTATGCCTCGATCTATAAGGCTGCCTTTGGCAGCTGGAGCGCCTGGCAAAATACGCTAATTCGCGCTTCACCGTTGATGCTGACGGCGCTGTGTACGGCACTCCCTGCTCGCTTGGGGCTCGTGATTATTGGCAACGAAGGGGCTTTGGTCATCGGCGGCTTGGCGGCGACGATTGCGGGGCTGGCGGTGGGCGCCAGTTTGCCGCCGGTGCTGGGGCAATTCACGATGGCGATCGCGGCTATCATCGCCGGGGGCCTGTGGATTATGCTGGCCGGTGCCCTGCGCCACTATCGCGGCGTCAATGAGACCATCAGCAGCCTGCTGTTAAACTACATCGCGATCGCCCTGATCAACCATTTGGTCGAAGGCCCGATGCGCGATGCGGAGTTTGTCACGAAGCCGTCCTCAGCAGAACTGAATGAAGCGCTGTGGATGGGCACGCTGCCCGGCAGCCGCATTCACTATGGTTTGGTCTATGGCCTCATCGCCTGCGTTATGGCCTACGTGTTGATTCAGCGGACGACTTTTGGCTTTGCGGCGCGTACGGCAGGCGGCAACATTCGCGCCGCCCGGGTGGCCGGATTACCCGTCGGCAAATTGACTCTGGCCATTTGCTTTTTGGGCGGTTCCTGTGCGGGACTAGCGGGCATGATCGAGGTCGCCGCCGTGCAAAAGCGCATTAATGAATCGCTGGTGTCGAACTATGGCTACGCGGGCATTTTGGTGGCCTTTGTCTCGCGTCATAATCCGCTGGCGACGATTTTGGTGGCGGTGCTGCTAGGGGGCATTTTGGCCAGTGGCGGCATTTTGCAGCGATCGCACGATTTGCCCGATGCCACGGTGCTGGTGTTTCAAGGCATTGTGTTTCTCTGTGTGTTGTTCAGCGATTCGCTCTATGGTCGTCTGCCCTGGTTTCAAGAAAAGCCAGTGGCTTAGTTTTTCATGACTGTTCTACGCCGCCCTATCCATTTCACAGGCATCCGATGAGGTTACGACATGGCAACTGAAGCATTGGGCTGGTGGGGCGTGCCCCTCGGCATTTTGGCCGGTACCCTGCGAGGCAGCGCCCCGTTTTTGTTTGTGAGTTTGGGCGAATGCCTGACAGAAAAAAGCGGCAAAATCAACCTGGGCTTGGAAGGCACCTTGCTGATGGGGGCGATGAGCGCCTATGGCGTCGCTTACCTGAGTCAAGGCGCATTGGGTGATTTTTGGGCCCCGTGGCTTGGCGTGCTGGCGGCAGGCTTGGCCGGGATGTCGCTGGGCGCGATTCACGGCTGGCTGGCGCAACAGCCCCGCGTGAACGATGTGGCCGTCGGCATCGCGATGATTATTTTTGGCAGTGGCTTAGCCTTCTTTTTGGGCAAGCCCTTTATTCAGCCCCAAGCGCCACAGCTATTCACCTTTCAGTGGGGCGCTTGGAGCAGCACCCCCGCCGTGCAGTCGGCGTTAAAGGTGAGTCCGCTGTTTTTGATTGGGGTGGCGATCGCCCCCATGATGCAGTGGTTCTTTCGCTCAACGCGCTGGGGGCTGTATATTCGCGCGGTGGGCGACAGCCCCGAGGCGGCGCGGGCGATGGGCATTTCGATTTTTAAGGTGCGGTTTTTGAGCATCATGGCGGGCAGCTTTCTCGCAGGCATTGGCGGCGCTTGCCTGTCGCTGTATTTTCCTGGCGTGTGGACTGAGCGCATCTCAAGCGGCCAGGGATTAATGGCAGTGGCACTGGTGATTTTTGCCCGCTGGAACCCGCTTCAATGTCTGTGGGCGTCGCTGTTGTTTGGCGGTGCCCAGGCGCTCGGCCCGGCTTTCCAATCGGTTGGCATCAATGCTTACTACTATCTATTCAACGCAGCCCCCTACATTCTGACGCTGCTAATTATGATTATCACCTGCTCGCCGAAGCGTACACTGGTCGGAGCACCGGGTGCGCTGGGTAAAGAGGATTAGCCAAGAAACCATGACGGAAACTTTGAAGTTGGCGGTTAACGGCACGCTGATGCGGGGGTTGGCGCTGAATCCAAATCTGCTGAACGTGGGCGCAACCTTTAACGCTGAAACCACCACCGAGGCGGCTTACCGGCTGTGGACGATTGATGACCAGTATCCGGCGATGGTGCGGGTGGCCGAGGGTGGCGTCGCGATCGCGGTGGAAGTGTGGGACGTACCGCTAGCAGGTTTGGGGGTGATTTTGATGCAGGAGCCGCCGGGGTTGGCGATCGGCAAGGTGAAGCTGGCCGAGGGGGAAACGGTGCTGGGCGTGATTGGTGAACCGCTGACCGTGGTTGGCAAACGAGAAATTACGGAGTTCGGCGGGTGGCAAGCTTATCAAGCGTCGCTCGCTGCCACGAAAAGCTGAAGCATCCATATTCTCAATGGCACCCCTCAAATATTGATAACAGCTCCGAGAGAGGTGTCACGATAATCAGACTAATCGAGTTCCTCTCGCGAGTTGCTGGCGGTAGCAGAGTTCGGGGCCGGTGCTCTAGACGATGGCCACGCATAAAAACAAATGGCGTAAAACAGGCCCAAGCCCAGCAGCCAGACAATGAAATCGAGCCAAGAGCTTGCCCCGGCATTGCGAGTCAACAGCGCCGGAAACGTAGGGGTAGTGTCGGGCGATCGCACCAGCTGTAGTCGTACTAACGCATTGGCCGCTTGCAGACCAATAAACAGTTCCAGGCCACGATCTTGCAAGATGATCCACACAAAAAATCCTGCCGTGATTAGACCAAAGCCCCAGTCCCAAATCGTGGGGGGCGTGGGCGATGAGACGACATTAAAGAGGCCAATCAGTACGGCGACGACTGCCGTTAATCGCACCGGTCGTGGAATCAGCAATCCCAAGCCCTGCAACAAATAGCCATAGACTAAACTCGGCATCAAAGCCACTAGTGACATCACTAGCAGCGTGGGGAGCCAGCGCCACAGCCAGCCGACAGTGACCTGAATGGTGTAGCGATCTCGATCGAACACTGCAAACAACGCAATGCTCAACAGCATCAGCCCCAACCAGACGCCCCACCCCTGTGCGATCCGTCGCCAGCGGATCAATCCTTGAGGATTAATCACTGTCCGCCAGGGGCGTTGGTGCAGGGCCGGGATGGCGACAATCAGCCCTAACGTCATTAAGGTCGTCACAGCCGCCGTCACGCCGAAAAACCAACCTGGCTGGCTCATCCAGATGTCATCAGTCGGCATCGGCACCTCTTGCAGGGTGGCAACCAGCAAAAAGGGGAAGGCCACAAAGATGGTCGCGTTGATGGTTAGCCCCAGGGCCAATATCAGGCTCAACAGGTAACGCCACCAGGCATTACGACCCTGTCGGGCGATGGTTAAATAAGTCTCGGTCATGGCACGCGCTCTGTGTTGTGTCAGGTCTGGGGGCCGACTTGGTACGGTTCTGCGTCAGTCGTCTCGTCTCTCAAAGCGACTGACGCCGGTGATTACCTTCACTTTTACACGGCAAGTTTACGCACTTTCCAGGGGCAATGATGGCGTCGAGGGCGATCGCGCCTCGTCCAACTGCAAAAACACCACTGTGCCAAGGTATCCAAAAAGAGAGGCGGCGCTCATCTCCGGAATCGGGGTGTGATCAGCACAGCGATCGCTGCGCTCCACGAACGAATCGATTTTTCGTTTTGTGTAGAAAGTAGCGATCGCTACTATTTTGGCGGCAGTCTTTAAATAGTGCCTGAGTCATAGAGCGGCTTTTACGCCCTACATTCGCTCTAAAGATGAGGCTCAGGTGCAGATGTATAAGGCATAGGCCAAAGCGAGTTCCTGTCATGAAATACAACGCTCAAGAACGCAAACGGTTGCAGCAGCAAAAGATTACTGAGTTGCGTCATCAGCTCCGCTATGCCAACGATTATCGATCGCGCGATTACATTGCTATGCAGATTGATGCCATTCGCCGTCATGGTTGAGGAGGCGTCCTGAGAATTCCTGCAATTGTCAGGATAAGCTGCAGCGATCGCCACAAAATGCCGTCCCCCGCAATGGCAAATTAGCGATGTTCCTAATATTTGCTTAAGAGGTGGCCATGAGCGGACTCGGTGGATTGAACAAAACCCCGAACGGTGTCGTGTTGGGGATGGTGCAGGCGCAATTGCCCAATGTGGTCACCCCTGACGACCTCGCTGCCCAAACCCAACGTATCGTTGAGATGGTCGGCAAGGCTCGCCGCAATATGCCCACGATGGATCTGGTGGTTTTTCCCGAGTATTCGCTGCACGGGCTGTCGATGGATACTAATCCCGACATTATGTGTCGGCTGGACGGGCCAGAAGTTGCTGCTTTTCGCCAAGCCTGCATCGACAATCAGATCTGGGGCTGTTTTTCCATTATGGAATTCAACCCTAAGGGCAACCCCTACAACAGCGGGCTGATTATTGATGACAAAGGGGAACTCAAGCTCTACTACCGCAAGCTGCATCCCTGGGTGCCCGTGGAACCATGGGAACCGGGCAACATAGGCATTCCCGTCTGTGAAGGGCCGAACGGCAGCACGATCGCGCTAATCATTTGCCACGACGGCATGTTCCCCGAGATGGCGCGAGAATGTGCCTACAAAGGGGCAGAGATCATGATTCGCACGGCGGGTTACACCGCCCCGATTCGTTCTTCTTGGCGGGTAACCAACCAGGCGAATGCCTTTAGCAACCTGATGGTGACGGCCTCAGTTTGTATGTGCGGCACCGACGGCACCTTTGACTCGATGGGTGAGGGCATGATCGTCAACTTTGATGGCGAACCGCTCGTGATGGGCAGCCACCGCCCCGACGAAATCATCACCGCTGAGGTACGACCCGATCTGGTACGCGAGGCCCGCCAGTATTGGGGCGTCGAGAACAACATCTACCAGTTCGGTCACCGGGGCTATGTGGCGGTAAAGGGTGGCGCCCAAGACTGCCCCTACACCTATATGAAAGATATGGTGGACGGCAACTATCGCCTGCCTTGGGAAGATGAGGTGGTTTACACCGATGGCACGTCCTGCGGCTTTGAGATGCCGACGCGCGACTATCAGGGCGAAGAGATGCCCACGCTGCCGAGTGAGGTTTAGGGGCAGCGATCGATCGCTGGCGCAAGTCATGTCTGCCTAACGCTCTAGACTACGCTTACCGGGAATGACCTTACCGCCTGCGGCACCTCTCTTTGGTAAGGAGAGGCTTATCTAAGATCTTGGGTTCCTCTCCTTGATAAGGAGAGGTGAGGTGAGGTTCTTCGACAGTTTGAATCAGTGAGGTTGTATCCGGTTGAAACGGTATAGGTCATGATTCAGCACAGCATGACGCCAAGGTGTCCGGTTTTCTCGTCTAGGGCAGGCGGCTATAACTACAGTAGGATTGGAGAGCCGTTTTGAGGTGTGCTGTGTTTTTCAGCGTTGTCATCCCAACCTACAACCGCCAACCTATTTTGGAAAAGTGTCTGCGAGCGATGGAGCAGCAGTCTCTTCCGGCGAACAGCCCGGTTGAGGGCTACGAGGTGGTGATTGTGGATGACGGCTCCACCGATGGCACCGTGCGCTGGCTACAGGAAAGCGCCGCCGAATTTCCCCATGTGCGGCTATTTGAGCAAGATCACAAAGGCCCGGCGATCGCCCGCAACTTTGGCGTCAGAGAGGCCAAAGGCGACACCATTATCTTCATCGACAGCGATTTGGTCGTGCTGCCCGACTTTCTGCATCACCACGGCACTGCGCTGCAGAAAGCCTATCGAGACCAGGGCAGCGATCGCGTCTTTACCTACGGTCGGGTGGTCAATACCTGCAACTTTGACGATCCGACCTCAGAGACCTTTAAAGTGACGGACTATTCCCAAGCATTTTTTGCGACGGGCAATGTGGCGATCGCCCGGCACTGGCTCGAAGCAGCCGGTCTCTTTGACACCCAATTTCAACTCTACGGCTGGGAAGATCTGGAACTCGGCGTACGGCTCAAAAAGCTGGGCTTGTCGTTGGTGAAAGTGCCAGCAGCCGTTGGCTACCACTGGCATCCGCCCTTTTCGTTAGATCAGGTGCCGCGCCTGATTGATCAAGAAATTCAGCGTGGTCGCATGGGGGTGTTGTTTTACCAAAAGCATCCGACGCGAGATGTGCGGATGATGATTCAGATGACCTGGCTGCACCGTGTGCTGTGGGGCGTGCTATCTCTGGGCGGCAGACTCAATGAAAGAACGCTGGCTCCGCTCTTGCAGTGGCTGATCGATCGAGGGCGACCGCAGCTGGCTCTAGAGATTGCGCGCGTATTTCTCAATTGGTACAACGTGCAGGGGGTGTATGCGGCCTATGCTGATAGGGAGCAAAGCGCCTGATGTTGCCGTCACCTATGGCCTTGGTATAGAAAACCTTGATTCCATCGCAGTACGATATCACCGCCATCATTGAGGGATACGCCAAGGGCTATTTCCTCATGTCTGACGACGAAGGTCAGGGCTTAGGGTGGTATTCCAGCCGTCAGCGGACGCTGATTCCCCTGGACGATCGCTTTCGCTATCCCAAGTCGCTGCGCCGAGCCATCAATCAAGAACGGTTTGAAACGGCGATTAGCCGCGACTTTTTAGCCGTCGTCGATGGCTGTGCTAACCGTGACACCACGTGGATTTCCGATGATTTGAAAGAGATTTACTGGGAGCTGCACCAGGCCGGGTGGGCGCACAGCTATGAAACTTGGCAGGGCGATCAGCTAGCCGGCGGGATTTTGGGCCTCTCGATTGGCGGGGCGTTTATCGGCGAGTCGATGTTTTATCGCATTCCCGAAGGCTCTAAGGTCGCCATGGTGAAGCTGGTAGAGCATCTGCGATCGCGCCGCTTTCTGTTTTTTGATGCGCAAATGATGAATCCTCATCTGGCGCGCTTTGGAGCCTATGTGGTGTCTAACCGGGACTACCGCAAGCTACTGAAGCAGGCGCTGACGATGCCTTGCACACTGGTTTGAATGCCGCATTCCGCATTCAAACCAGTGTGCATAATGAAAAATAAATTCTGACTACTGACCCTCAAACTGGAACGGATTAGATTGTTTTGGCCCATAGTAAAGGGTATTTTCAACCGCTCACACGACGCGTGATACGGAATGTTTATTGAGCCAAGCCTGACAAATTCCCATGACCGCTTGATCGAGTTTTAAGCAGGTGTCCTCGTCTGTCAATATCTGTTGAGGTCCTTCCATCAAATCGTCGTAGCCCCAGTAGGCTCCAATTAATTCATGAATATCATGGGGATCACCAACATAATGGTTGCTTTGAATAAGATTTTGGCAACCATAATAAACCTGCATTATTCCTTTCAATCCTGCAAACGGCTCGATTTCTTGATTAGCAATCTGCTCTATGTGATATCGAAGGATTGCCCAGCAGCAATCTTCTTTAGAGTCAGGCAATATTATTGATAATTCGCTCAATGCTTTCTGGAAAGCTATGCCAATTTCCCATAACCATTCCTCAACATCTAGTGCAGCATCGACAAGTGATGGTGAGTAGATTCCTGCATTTAATGCTGCGTCTGCAACCTGACGAAGCTCCGAACAGTTTGCTAAACCAAGCCGAAAACGAAGCCCATAAAATCTAAGCTGCTCCAGGATTTGTTTGTCATCAGACATTGGTTATTTGTTACCGACTCTTTTCAATCACCGGCTAAGCTTTGCCTGCACTGCCGAACAACCTGATTTTTTGAGCAATGATCTCTTGCATGGCAGACGTGGCCGCTTTTTGACAATCTAAGAGGTCGATTTTAGAGTCCGTTTTGCCGTACTCTCGCCAAAATTAGAGATATTTTTGTCGAACTTCCATGTTGACATTAAATTTGCAGACTCCCAATTCAATCGATCGCTGAATCATCAACGCTGGCAAACCCGAAGCCCCGTGTAATACAAGGAGAATTGCGAGTCGCTGACGAACCTGGGCTAGGCGGCAGAGCCATCACGCTGAATGCAATAGTTCAAGCACCTTTTTGACATGCAATCGCTTTGTTTAGACCTCCACTCTATTAACTGAATTGAGATTAGACCTCCACTCTATTAACTGAATTGAGATTGGCTATGTCTGCCGTTGCCGCTCCATTGATCTAGTCGAGTCAGCGGGGCTCAAGAGCAGCCGTGATGATAGGAGCTGCATCGAACCCAATTAAACCGTAAAAATCGGTGGATTTATTGTGGCGATCGCGAGTCAGTATGTAATGATGCTGTCTAAGCATCTGTCGGGCATCCTTCTGGCGGAGATGTCCTTAGGCAATTCTGCTGCCATTCGGGGGATTACCTTTCATGTCACAGACAGTTTCTCCTTCCATTGCTTTACCGCAAACTCAGCAAGTTTTGGATGTTGAGCTGCGGCAGGTGTCAAAATATTTTGGTGGAGAAGCTGCCATACAAAATATTGATCTCAAAATTCGCGAGGGCGAATTTTTTAGTATTTTGGGGCCGTCGGGTTGTGGCAAAACCACCACTCTCAGGTTGATTGCCGGGTTTGAGCAACCCAGCGCTGGCATGGTGTTAATTCAGGGGCGCAATATGAGTCACACGCCCGCCCATCGCCGCTCGGTGAATACCGTGTTTCAGAGCTATGCCCTGTTTAACCACATGACGGTGAAAGATAACATTGCCTTTGGCCTGCGGGTCAAGCGCATGGGGCGATCGCAACGCGAACAGCGCGTCGCCGATGCCCTGCAGCTGGTCAAAATGGAAAGCTTTGCCAATCGCTATCCGCAGCAGCTGTCGGGCGGCCAAAAGCAACGGGTAGCCCTAGCGCGGGCGTTGGTCAATCGTCCCGCCGTCATGCTGCTTGATGAACCCTTGGGGGCACTGGATTTGAAACTGCGCAAGCAGATGCAGGTCGAATTGACCAATCTGCATCAGCAGTTGGGCATTACCTTTGTGATGGTCACCCACGATCAAGAAGAAGCCCTCTCGCTCTCGAATCGGATTGCCGTGATGAAGGATGGCGATATTGAGCAAATCGGCACCCCCAGCGAAATTTACGACTATCCTCAAACGCCATTTGTGGCCGACTTTATTGGTGAAACCAATCTGCTGCAGGGCGAGGTAGAGTTTGCCGACAGTCAGATTTTGCGGCTTTTGACGCCAGAAGGTACAACGGTGCTAGTGAACCGGTCTGAGGCCAACTTGCCCGATCTCAAAACTGCCGTCGTGAGCGTGCGCCCAGAAAATATTCGCTTGAGTCAGGAAGCCCCGCTGAACGAGGGAAACTGCTATTCTGGCTACGTTAAACATATTATGTATCTTGGAACGCACCTGCACTGTGTGGTGCAGCTGCAAACTGGCGAACGCCTAACGGTGATGCAGCCAAATCGCTCGGAACAGTCACTCACGCCAGAAACGCCGGTTTATGTTTCTTGGTTGCCCAGTGATTGTTTGGCCTTGGCGGCTTAGCCAAAGTCGGGTGATCGCAGTTGAACTGTGCTTCGTCGAACAATGTGGTTGGTCACTGTTTTATAGGCTTTGATTTGCAGTCACGATTCTACTAAGGAGGATTCCTGCCGTGCCCCGGAAGCGATCGCTTTATTCCACTCAGTTTCGTCAATTCGGCCCGACCCGACGCCGGTTTTTACAGGGGTCAGCTGCCGCGATCGCGGGCGTCACCTTATCCAACTGTCGCCAAAATATTGCCGATGCGCCTGACACCGACGAAGCGACAGATGCGGCACCCACCGATGGCGGTGGCGGTGAAGAAGCGGGAGTTCTGCACGTCTATACCTGGGCCGACTACACCAACGACGCGTTGGTAGAAGCCTTTAAAGAAAAAACCGGCATCGACGTCATTGTGGACGTCTATGATTCAAATGAAACCATGCTGGCCAAAATGCAGGCCGGTGGTGGCGACGCTTACAGCGTCATCTACCCGTCTGACTACATGGTGCAGCAGATGATCGAGCTGGGCCTGCTCACCAGCATCGATAAAGACCGCATTGAGGGGCTCGACAACATTTTCGACAAGTGGCAAGACCCCGCCTACGACCCCGGCAATACCTTCAGCATTCCCTACGCCTGGGGCACCACCGGCCTGCTTTATAACAAGGAGGCGGTTTCTGGTACGCCGACCGATTGGGAATACCTTTGGGAAAACCAGGGCGATCTGTCACGGCGGATCACCCTCCTAGATGACGTCCGCGAAACCATGGGCGCTGTCCTCCGCTCGTTGGGATATTCCTACAATTCCACTGATCCCGCCGAAATTGAAGAAGCCTTCGACCGTCTGATTGAGCTGAAGCCCGCGATCGCTTCCTTTATGTCCTTCGGGTTTGAAGACGCCCTGTTTGGCGGTGACCTGAATATGGTGATGGCTTACTCAGTGGATGCGATCGCCGCCACGCTGGAAGATGAGCGGATGGAATACTTTGTCCCGGAAAGTGGCTCTTCCGTGTGGACCGATACGATGATCATCCCCGTAGGCGCACCCAACGTCGATGCCGCCTACCAGTGGATCAATTTCAATCTCGACCCGGCGATCTCGCAGATGAGCACGGAAATGTTGTTTAACGCGACGCCCAACAAGGTGGCCTTTGACAACCTGTCTGACGAACTGATCTCCAATACCGATCTGTTCCCGCCGCAAGAGGTGCTCGATCGCTGTGAAGGCATCGCCCCCGTCGGCGAGGCCACGGCCCTGTATGACGAGTTTTGGACGCGGGTGACGAGCGCCTAGGGGGCCTATCAATGACCGCTTCTCCCACCTCAAAGCGCTGGCGCTTCTCGCAACTGAAACTGACCCAGCAATTCAAACGCCTGCTGGGGGCGCTGACGCTGCTGGCCCCACCAGGGCTCTGGCTCATCCTCTTTCTGGTGCTGCCGACGCTGCTGATTTTAGATATCAGTTTGGTGCCCGGCCTCCGACCCGGCGAAAGCGGCGACGGCTATGGCTTAGGCAACTATTCGCGGGTGTTTAATCCCTTTGATGCGGCCTTTGACTCGGTGTATCTGCAGGTGATTGGGCGATCGCTGTATTACGCCACGGGCACCACCTTAGCCTGTTTGCTGATGGGGTTTCCGGTGGCTTATTGGCTGGCGCTAATGGCCCCGCGCCGCTGGCGTAACTTTTTGGTGGTGGCGTTTATTTTGCCGTTGTGGACTTCTTCTCTGCTGCGGGCCTACGCCTGGATTAGTATTTTGCGCCCTTCGGGCTTGCTGAACAGTTTCATTGGTTGGCTGAGCAGTGGCCTGCCTGGCGTGCAGCTACCCGAGCAGGCCTGGCTCTATAGCTCCGCCGCCGTCTTGATTGGTCTCACCTACAACTTCTTGCCCTACATGGTGCTGATTTTGTACGCCTCCCTCGAAAAGCTCGATGTTTCCTTGTTAGAAGCGGCGGCTGATCTGGGGGCCACCCCCCGGCAAACCTTTTGGCGGGTGACGGTGCCCCAAACGCTACCGGGTATTGCGGCGGGCTGTTTGCTAGTTTTCATCACCAGCATGGGCGACTTTGTCGTTCCCACGCTGCTGGGAGGGGCCTCTAGCATGACGATTTCGCGGCTGATTTACAACCAGTTTTTGGGCATTACACGCAACTGGGGTCTGGGCTCAGCGTTGAGCATGGTGATGATCCTAGCGGTCAGTATGATGATCGCGCTGCTGCTGAAGTATGGCGATCGCGATTCGGTCAAAGAGGCCTAGAGAGGACGAGCGGCTTATGCATCTACCAGCATTCTGGCCTTTACCGCGCACCTGGCAGGGGTGGCTCACGACGGCCCTATTTGCCTTTATGTATGGCCCCATTTTGGTGCTGACGGTGTATAGCTTCAATGATTCCATTCGCTATACGTCAGTCTGGCAGGGGTTCAGCCTCAAATGGTATGAGAGCCTGTTTCAAGACACGCGCATTTTCCGGGCGCTGCAGGATACGCTGTTTGTGGCGATTGTGGCCGTGGCGATCTCGTCAGTGCTGGGCACGTTGATGGCGATCGGGCTAGCGAAGTACTATTTTCCGGGCAAGGGCGTCTATCGGGGCGTGTCTTACCTGCCGCTGATTATTCCGGATATTTCCATTGCCGTCGCCACCCTGGTCTTTCTCGCTTCCTTAGCCATTCCCCTCAGCATTTGGACGATTATTGCCGCCCACATGGTGTTTTGTCTGGCCTATATCGCTGTGGTGGTTTCCAGTCGTTTGGGCAGCCTCGATCCCAATCTTGAAGAGGCTGCCCTTGATTTAGGCGCAACCCCAGCTCAAGCGCTGATTCAGGTCTTACTGCCGCAGCTTATGCCCGCGATCGTGGCGGGGTGCCTGCTCGCTTTTGTGTTGAGCGTGGATGATCTGCTGATCTCTAGCTTCACGGCGGGCGGCGGTGCGAATCCCCTGCCGCTAGAAATTTTTAGTCGCATTCGCAACGGCGTTAAACCTGATATGAATGCTCTCAGCGTCTTGCTGATTCTCGCCTCCGGCATGATTGCCGCGTTGGGTGAATATCTACGCTATAAAGGCTCGACGACTGATGGCTAAACAGTTAAGGGGATGACGTTTGTGCCATCCCCTTAACTGTGTTGTGATGAATTGGGTGAACTGCTTGTCCTTTAGATATCCAGATCTTCGAGACCCAAGCGCGAACCGTAGGTTTCGATGAACTCGCGGCGGGGGGCAACGCGATCGCCCATCAACACCGTAAAGATGCGATCGGCCTCAGCCGCATCCTCAATTTCCACCTGCTTCAAGGTGCGGGTTTCCGGATTCATTGTGGTGTCCCACAGCTGCACGGGCATCATCTCACCCAAACCTTTAAAGCGCTGCAAGCCATAGTTAGCATTGTCAGGAAAATCATTCAGAATGGCGTCCCGCTCGCGATCGCTGTAGCAATACCAGTGATTGCGACCCCGCTCAATTTTGTAGAGCGGCGGACAGGCGATGTAGACGAATCCTTGGTCAATCAAGGCACGCTGATAGCGATAGAAGAACGTCAGTAGCAGGGTGCGAATGTGCGCCCCATCGACGTCGGCGTCAGTCATCAGACAAATGCGGTGATACCGCAGCTGCGACTCATCGAACTCTTCCCCCCGAATGCCCAACCCGAGGGCGGTAATCAGCGCCTGCACCTCAGTGTTTTTGTAAATCTTGGCGTCGTCAGTTTTCTCAATGTTGAGAATTTTGCCTCGCAGCGGCAAGATCGCCTGAAACTGGCGATCGCGGCCCTGCTTCGCGCTGCCGCCTGCTGAGTCCCCTTCCACGATGAAAATCTCGGACTCGCTGGGGTCGCGGCTGCTACAGTCGGCCAGCTTACCGGGCAGCGTCGAAGACTCTAGCACCGACTTGCGGCGCACCAGTTCCCGCGCTCGCCGTGCCGCTTCCGCTGCGTTAAAGGCTTGAATCGCTTTTTCTAAAATAGTGTCAACGACACTGGGGTGAAAGTCCAAATATTCCGTTAGGGTTTCGCCCACCAGCGTATCGACGATGCCGCGCACTTCGGTGTTGCCCAGCTTCGTCTTGGTTTGGCCTTCAAATTCTGGCTCCGGCACCTTCACCGAGATCACCGCCGTCAGCCCTTCACGAATGTTTTCGCCACTCAGGTTGGAGTCGTTGTCTTTACGCTTATTCCGCTTCTTGGCAAAGTTGTTTAACGTGCGGGTGAGCACGGTCTTGAGGCCCTCTAGGTGCGTACCGCCGTCCACCGTGCGAATGTTGTTGGCGAAGCCAAGCAGCGTGTCCGAGTAGGCATCAATGCACCACTGCAGCGCCACTTCTACCTGAACGCCATCCCGCTCGCCCTGCACGTACACAATCTCTTCGTGCAGCGCCTGCTTCTCATTATTAATGTATTGAACGTATTCCTTGATGCCCCCTTCGTAGAGGTAGTGAGACACCCGCGGTTCACTGGCCTTGAGCAGCTCTAGGCGATTGTCGGTAAAGGTAATGTCGACGCCCCCATTCAGGTAGGCCAATTCGCGCATGCGGCCCGCCAGGGTGTCGTAGTCAAACTCAGTGACCGTCGTGAAGATGGTGGCATCGGGCTTAAAGGTGACAGAGGTGCCTGTCTGATGATTATCGGCAGGGCTGACCTGGAGTTCACCGATAGGAATACCGCGCTCAAATCGCTGCAGGTGGGTTTTGCGATCGCGCCACACCGTGACTTCCACCCACTCGGACAGGGCGTTTACAACAGAGATCCCGACCCCGTGCAGGCCACCGGAGACTTTGTAGCTGCTGCCGTCAAACTTACCGCCCGCGTGCAGCACCGTCAGCACCGTCTCTAGCGCGGACTTGCCTGTATGGGGGTGCACATCGGTGGGAATGCCCCGACCGTCATCTTGAACGGTGACCGAACCATCGGCATTGAGGTCGATTTTAATGTAGCGACAGTGGCCTGCCAGCGCCTCATCGACAGAGTTATCCACCACCTCGTACACTAGGTGATGCAAACCGCGCGGCCCGGTGCTGCCGATATACATGCCAGGCCGCTTGCGGACAGGCTCTAGTCCCTCTAGTACCTGAATCTGCTCAGCACCGTAATTGGTCGCCATAAATCTTTTACTCCTAAAAAGGCGTTCTAGCGCCTTTGGCCGTCATTAAAGTCAAATGACCCTAAAATTCTAACACAAACAGGCTCATGCAGGGCATAGAGCCATTTCTGAGGATGCTTGAGGGGGGGGTGACATCACCCATTTCTGCCGTCGCCAATCAATATTCAAAAAATACATCCGTTCTACGCTACATGCAGGGCCAGAGGCATCCCCCCTGCCTGATTGTGATTGGTGGCGCGACGGCCACGGGCAAAACGGGCCTATCGCTGCAGCTGGCGCAGCGTCTGCCGCTCTCAATTTTGAGCGCTGATTCGCGCTTGGTCTATCGCGAGTTTGATATTGGTACCGCCAAACCGACCGTCGCTGAGCGATCGCCAGCACCCCATTATCTCATCGATATCTGTCATCCCACGACGACGATGACCGTGGCCGCCTATCAACAACAGGCCCAGACGCTGATCAAGCAGCTACACGATAGTCGAGAACGGCTGCCTTGCTTAGTTGGTGGCACAGGACTTTACATTTCAGCGGTGGTGGATGGGTTGCAGATCCCCCCGGTGTCGCCCCAAGCCACCTTGCGATCGCAGCTCAGTCAGCTCGGTCAACCCCAATGTCATGCCATGCTGCGGCAAGTTGATCCTACTGCCGGCGATCGTATTCATCCCAATGACGCGGTGCGTACCCTGCGCGCCCTAGAGGTAGCCTACGTCACTGGTCAGCCGCTCTCGCGTCAGCAGGGTAAACGTCCGCCCCTCTACCCGATCTTATATATAGGACTTGATAGCGATAGCGACGTGCTGAAGACACGCATTGCAGAACGCACGGCTCATATGCTGGCGCAGGGCTTAGTGCAAGAGGTGGAGATGCTCTGCGATCGCTATGGGGCGGACTTGCCGCTGCTGCAAACCTTGGGCTACGGCGAAGTGTTGGGCTACTTGGCTGGGGACTACTCTCTGGCTGAGGCAGAGCAGCGCATCGTTCAACATACCTGTCAGTTCGCCAAACGTCAGCGCACCTGGTTCCGCAAACGCCCGATTGCTTGGTTCGATGCCCATGCAGCAACGCTACTTGATCAGGTCTGGGCGAAAGTTGTGGACTTTCTCAGTAGCCTCTGACGTTTTGACGACACTCAACCGGAGCAGACGAGTCATTTTCACTGCACTGATCCAGTTGGAGTCGAGGCATCATCAACGAGTTAATCCAACTCGCTTTCTTCGAGTGGTAGCGGTTGGGGCACGACTTGAGGTGCTCGGGATTCAGCTTCAGGCTGCGGTAAAGCGAGTTCTTGAACGGCGGCTTCGGGCTGCGACAAAGCCATTTCCTGCACCACTTCCGCTTCAGCGGGCTCTGGCAGCGATACCAACTCTTTCTCTTTTTCTTCGAGCTTGATGGGCAGACGTACCGGCTGCTCGGTTGCCATTTCCTCGGCCATTGGCAGAGAATGTTCCAGATCGTCCAGCGGTCGAGGAATCACCATCACAGCATGCAGTTCACCAATGCGTTCGGCTTCGTGCATGCCCGCTTCCACCGCGATCGCCACGTTCGAGAGCGACCCGCGAATGATCACGGTACAGAGGCCATCGCCAATCGACTGGTGCGCCACCACCTGCACCTCGGCCGACTTCGTCATCGCATCCGCCGCACCCACCATTGCCGGAAAGCCTCGGGTTTCTAGCAGGCCCAACGCCCCGCTACCGATTCTGCCCTTGCCAATGCGTTCCAGCTCATCTAAATGCGCACAAATCGGCAACACTGCTTCTAAATTGGGCAACGGTCGCGCAATGATCGAAGAGGCTAAAAACTGCCCAAACTGTTTAGCGGTTTGGCTACCCGCTTCGACCGCCATTCGCACATCTGCCACGCCGCCCCGAACGACCGCTGTACACTGCCCCGCCCCCGTCTTTTCATAGCCAATCAGGGTAACGTCAGATGATTTGAGCATGGCATCCGCCGTGCCGACCACCGCTGGGAAACTTTCTGTGGAGACTAACCCGAGCGCGGCTCCTTTCAGCTTTGAAGCCCAGCGCCGAGCTTCAGGCGACGGTTGCGACAGGGAGAGTTTTGAATTGCTGGCCACCATGGCGGGGTCTCACAGAGGTTGACGGGCGCTGTTTACATTGTAAGAACAGTTGACGGAAGCGGCGATGAGAACCGAAAAATCGTCACATCAGGCGGAATTGTCTTCGACGTTCAGCGCGTCGCGATGGGGAAATAGCGTTTTCATCAGTTGCCTCACCTGCTCACGTCCGTAAACCGGATCATACGCTGCAAGGCCATTGCCATTGTGAGCTGCCTGACCGTTGTTGTCGGCGGCGGGCTCTGGGTCTGCAGTGGGGGTTGGTGTGTTGCCGTTTTGACTGGCCGCCGGGGGGGCATGACCATTGGTCTCAGCCGAACTGGCCGGTTGCCCGGCAGAGCGATCGCCGATCAGCGATCGGGCCGACACCACTGCCGCCGCTGCCACAGCGGGATTAATCAGCGTACTTTCGGCCCCGATACAGGCGTGTGCGCCAATCGTCCCCGTGCCCAACAGCAGCACTGCTTGGCCCACATTGGCCCCGGCCGCCAGTCGTAAGTCGCCGCCATAGGCTTGGATGACGACCCCAGCGCCAATGCACACCCCCGCCTCAATAATCAAACGAGACCCTGGGGCCGCTTCCAACACCGTTCCCGCTGCGATGACGACCTCGGGCCCGACTTCAACATTGGCCCCGACATAGAAACTGGTCATCCTTAACGGTGGCGGTGTCTGCACAATAGCGAGAGCAATTAGGGACGCTGGATAGTCGTTTCTAGCACCCGGCGCTTCGCCTGAGTGTCAACGCCAATGAGGCGGACATACTGGCCAGAGTGCGAGGCCAAACTCGCCTCTAACGCCGACAGCACGGCTGATGGATTATGCCCCTCTAAAACGCCGCCGTTTTGCCAAGCCCCACTGCGATAGCGCCGTACATCGGCATGTTCCAGACTGATGCGATAGCCTTGCCCCACGAGTTGTCGCACTTGCTGCACCACCTCGTCAGCCAAGCGCTGCCCGTGACCGTTGCTCGTGCTGGGGGCATATCTTGGGGCATTCATTCCGGCCTGAGGGGCACCGGTGGCAGCGGCTGACATATCCTGGTGACCGCTCACATCGCCAGGACGATGAATAGTCGTCGGGGCCAGCCGTTGTTTCGCCACCGGGTCGATGCCAAACATCCGCACATACTCGCCTGCATGTTCTTGAATGCAGCCGTTAAGGGCCGACAACACCTCTGCTTCGCGAGTTGAGGTAATCGGCGAGCAGGTTTGCCAAACGTTGCTTTTAAACCGGCGAGTATCGGCATGTTCAGTGCCGATGCGGTAGCCTTGGCTGAGCAGCCCTCGCACCTGTTGGGCCAAGTTGCCAGACACCTGACCGGCAGCGCCGGCATAACTGGGCGAGCCGTTGTGGTTGGCGGTCGAAGTCGCACTCCCCGTTGATGAGACACTGATCGACGCCTGACCATCGGGGCGTTGAATGGTTGTGGGAGCAATGCGTCGCTTAGCGACGGGGTCAATGCCAAACATCCGCACGTATTCGCCCTGATGCTCACTCATACAAGCCTGCAGGGCCGCCATGACCTCTCGCTCATTGCTGGAATGCACGGGTGAGCAGCTGTGCCAAACGTTGCTTTTAAAGCGGCGGGCATCGGCATGCTCAAGCCCAATGTGATACCCCTGGCTCAGCATGTTGCGCACCTGCTGCACTAGCCCGGCATCGGTGCCGCCACTATAGCTGCCGCCGTTGCTGCTCGCGGGGCGATGACCGTTACCCGCCTGGGGCACCGCGTGGGGGCGCACCTCTACCGCTCTACCGTCAGGGCGCTGAATGGTCACGGGGGCCACCCGGCGCTTGGCGATCGGATCGATGCCAAACATCCGCACATACTCATTAGCATGCTCGGCCAAACAGGCTTCTAACCCTGCGAAGACATCGCCTTCGCGAGTCGATGCAATGGGCGTGCAGGTTTGCCACACATTGCTGCGGTAGCGGCGCTGGTCGGCATGTTCAGTGCCGATGCGATAGCCCTGGTTGAGCAGCTGCCGGACTTGATGAACGATATCAGCGGTCAGTCTTTGAGATTGCATGGTCTTAATTCCGTTGTCTTGAGCGAGAGAGGTGAGCGGGGCCCGATCGCGATCGGCGGTGACATCGCGAATACAGGCATCGTTGGCAGCGCAGGCATAGCCCGCCCGGAGCGCCTGATTCGCACTGATCAGTTCTGAAACAAAGGCAAGATCTTGGGGGCGCGCATCCGCTAGTTGATCAGCCTGGGCTTGCTGAGTAATCACAGCCCCCGAGGGGACAAATTTACCGGGGGGAATCTCCACATCCTGAACGAGGGCGTGCATCATGACCAGACACCCGGCCCCCAACCGAGCATTAAAAATGGTGGAGCGAAAACCGACAAAGGCCCCGTCACCGATAAAGGCCGGGCCGTGAACAATTGACTTATGGGTGATGCAGACGTTTTTACCAATCCAGACTGAGTAGGGCTGGTCATCATCGCCCAAGACCCGGCCCGCTTCTAACCCGTGAACTACCACCCCATCTTGGATGGCCGTCCCGGCCCCGATGGCAAAAGGGGAGCCCTCATCGGCCCGAATCGAAGAGCCCGGCGCGATCAGCACATTGTCAGCGACCCGCACATCCCCAATCAACTGCGAAAAGGAATGGACAACCGCTGAAGCTGCCACCGCCGGTCTAGCCAAATCCTGTGACCAGGGGGTGGGCGGAGCTGCTGTATTTTGGGTCAACATAGAACCCGCTACCTCCGTTCAACTATCGGCGGCTGTCTTACCGCCCGCTGACCACGCGCACCTGGGCGTGAGAAAACCGTCCGTGAGCACCGTTCTGCCCGCTCAAGCGAACTCAGACGTAGTCAGCATCACGCTTGCTATAAAGCGTGCCAGAGCTCAGAGACACCGTGTCAACAATGGCAATCACCGTCGCGTCTACGGGGCGATCGTGGTAGCCCTGATGTTGGCGCGCTCCACTACCACGGGCAATGAGCACCCATTCATCGGGCCCCGCCCCGACCACATCAGCCGCCACTTCATAGTCAGGCAGCGGCTCGCCGGTATCACTGATGAGCTGCACCAACAAAAACTTGACGCCGCTCAGGCTGGGCTCTTTGCAGGTGCTCACCACCGTGCCCCGAACTTTAGCCAGAAGCATAAACAGTAATGACCTAACGACCGTAAGGGCGAATGCCACTGACGCTCTCACGGAATTGCTCGACCGCCTCGGTGTAGCGAATCGGCAGCACAAATTCGAGGTTTTCGTGGGGGCGAGCAATGATGTGCGTCGACAGCACCTGGCCGCCGTTCACCCGCTTGACATTCTCAACCCCAGCCGAAACTGATGCTTGAACTTCTGACACATCGCCGCGCACGATGACCGTGACCCGACCACTCCCAATTTTCTCGTAGCCCACCAGGGTCACTCGCGCGGCTTTTACCATTGCGTCAGCCGCTTCTACCACTGCCGGAAACCCGAGGGTTTCGATCATACCAACTGCGATCGCCATATCCTTAACTCCTTATCTATTTTGGAAACCCTGACGAGACGACGCGAGCCCGCAAACCCAAAGGAGCATTGCGGCTGCACGCATGGCTCAACCCCGGCCTGCCGCTGCAGACCCCTGACCGGGCCATCGCCTCGTCATGAACTGATTGCTTGAGAAAATGCGGCCCTAAGTCCGGAACTGTTCGACCGCTTCGGTGTAGCGAATGGGTAAAACAAATTCCAGGTTTTCGTGGGGACGAGCAATGATATGCGTCGACAACACCTCGCCACCATTGACGCGCTTGGCAGACTCAATGCCCGCCGAAACCGAGGCCTGCACTTCCGACACATCGCCCCGCACAATGACCGTCACGCGACCACTCCCGATCTTCTCGTAACCGACCAGCGTCACCCGAGCCGCCTTCACCATTGCGTCAGCCGCTTCTACAACAGCAGGGAAACCCTTCGTTTCAATCATTCCAACTGCAATAGGCATTTATCGTTATCTCCCTCTAAGATGCCGTGAGCCACTAGCGCCGCAGAAAACCTTGCGATTGCTTACCCTGAGGCAAACCGTTAAGAATTGCTGCCTTGCTAAAAAAGGCACGGAAATGGCCCACTCAAACTCCATGTAATACTCAGGATATGAGTCCGGTGCACCCTTGGCAATATAAGCCTCGATGATTGTCTTTAATATGAAATATTAATGCAGCTAATGAAACAAGCCGACTTGTTTCGTTGCCTGTTGTGAAAAATTCGAGAGTGCCGTCCATGAAAATGTTGCGGAATCGAGAGATTTCTTTGTGAAAGTTCACGGCAAAATGCCCTCGTTTCGGTTTCGAGAGCATCGTGGAAACGATTGATGGGCGGCTGTTTCGGTGAAATTGAAATTCCGGTATGATGAACGGAATCGATGAATGCGCCAGCAACGCTAGTCTCAATTGGGGGGCGGCTGGCGACTCAGACCGTTACCGCACTGGAATCAACAACTGAGGTGATCCCGGTGCGGTGGCGGGGATAAGGAGAGTGCTGGGGTCGGCGGCGGGACGCTGATTCGGGTTTCGTTTTTTGCTGGCGGGTGATGGCAGTCTGCGGCTTGGGGGGGGATTCGCAGGCTGGTGATCATCAATCTGGCCTATCGCTTTAGGATCAATGGCAGAGTTTTTGGTGCAGACAGGCTGGTTGATTCCGGCTTACGGATTAATCGGCGCGATCGCGACTCTGCCGTGGGCGGCTGGGCTGATTCGCCGCACCGGGCAGCGACCGGCCGCTTACATCAATATTTTGATGACGCTACTCGCCCTAATCCACGGCACGCTGGCGTTTGAGGGGATTTGGGGGCACGGGCCGCGCGAACTCACGTGGGACTGGTTTCAAATTGCCGATCTCCAACTGCACATTTCCCTGGAGCTGTCGGTGCTGAGTTTAGGCATTGTGGAACTGGTAACCGGCCTCAGTCTGCTGGCGCAGCTGTTTGCCCTCGGCTATATGGAAAAAGACTGGGCCTTGGGCCGCTTTTTTGGGCTGATGGGCTTTTTTGAAGCGGCGATGAGCGGCGTCATTCTCAGCAGTTCGCTGTTTGTCTCCTACTCGCTGCTGGAGATGCTGACGCTGTCCACCTACCTGCTGGTGGGGTTCTGGTATGCGCAACCGTTGGTCGTGACCGCTGCTCGCGACGCCTTTTTGACCAAGCGCATTGGCGATGTGCTGCTGCTGATGGGGGTGATTGCCCTGTCAGCGTTTGCCGGGAGTCTGCACTTCAACGACCTCTACGAATGGGTCAAGGTGGCAAATCTCACCCCGACAGTGGCCACGCTGCTGGCGATCGCGCTCATTGCTGGCCCCACCGGTAAGTGTGCCCAGTTTCCGCTGCACCTCTGGCTCGATGAAGCCATGGAGGGGCCGAATCCGGCGTCGATTTTGCGGAATTCCGTGGTGGTAACCTGCGGCGCTTATGTGCTGATTCGCCTGCAGCCCATCGTAGTGCTCTCCCCCACCGCCCTGACGCTGTTGGTTGCGGTGGGGACGGTGACTGCCGTCGGCGCCTCCCTGGTGGCGATCGCCCAAATCGACATTAAGCGGACGCTGTCCTATTCCACCAGTGCTTATTTGGGCCTAGTGTTTATTGCGGTGGGTACCGAATGGCCGGGAGTGGCGCTAATGATTTTGCTCACCCACGCGATCGCCAAGGCGCTGTTGTTTATGAGTGCGGGCGCGGTCATTGTCACGACGAACTGCCAAGACCTGACGGAAATGGGGGGCTTGGGCCGCAAAATGCCCGCCACCACAGTCGCTTTTGTCGTCGGGGGCTTGGGCTTGGTCGGGCTATTGCCGCTGGGTGGCTTTTGGGGCTATCGCCTGGGCATCGACTTTTTGTGGGGCGATCGCCCAGCGTTGGTCGTGGTCTTTTTGCTGGTGAACTTGCTGACGGCGTTGAATCTGACGCGGATCTTCCGCCTGATATTTATGGGGACGACACAGCCGAAGACGCGGCGCGCCCCCGAGGTCATCTGGCCTATGGCCTTACCCATGGTGACGTTAACCATCGTGACGTTAGCGGTGCCGCTGGTGATGCAGCGACTGTTGCTGTTGCCCCCGCTGGCCTACGTCAATCTGACGGAGTTGCTCTTACTAATCACTTCGGGGGCGATCGGGGTGAGCATTGGGGCCAGCATTCCCCTCAGTAAGACGCTGGCGCGATCGACGCGCAAGCCTTTCCGTATCTTGCAAGACTTACTGGCCTACGACTTTTACACCGAGAAGCTATATCGCTTTACCGTGGTCTGGGTGGTAGCGCAGCTTTCCTTAGCCAGCAACTGGTTTGATCGCTACATCGTAGATGGCCTGGTGAACAGTATTGGGCTCGCCTCTCTGATCGGCGGGGAAAGTCTGAAATACAGCATTTCGGGGCGCTCTCAAGGCTATCTGCTGACCATTTTGGTGGGCGTCGGCCTGTTGGGACTGCTCATGACTTGGACGATGTGGTAGGGCGATAGGATGCTAAGTGCGCTGATCTTCATTCCGCTTTTGGGGGCCTTGGTTGTGGGCCTGTGGCCGCAGCGGGGGCCGGGCCGCCAAATCTGGCAGGTGACTCTAGGGCTGCAGGCCCTGTCTTTGCTGTGGGCGGGGGTCGTGGCCACGCAGTTTGATATTCAGCAGCCGGGGCTGCAGTTTATCGAGTCGTTACCGTGGATTGAGACGCTAGGGTTAACCTATCAGCTGGGGGTCGATGGCCTGTCAATGCCGCTGCTGCTGATCAACAGTCTGTTGGGGGTGATTGCGGTTTACGCTAGCACTGACCAGATGCAGCGACCTCGCCTTTATTTCAGTCTGGTGCTGTTGATTAATGCGGCGGTGGCCGGGGCCTTTTTGTCGCAAAATCTGCTGCTGTTCTTCATCTTTTATGAGCTAGAGCTGATTCCCCTTTACCTGCTGATCGCGATTTGGGGCGGCGCGCGGCGCGGCTACGCGGCCACTAAGTTTTTGATCTACACGGCGGTTTCGGGCGCGCTGATTTTGGGCGGCTTTTTGGGGTTTGTCTGGCTCGGCGGCTCCGGCAACTTCAACTACGATCCGGCCCTGGCGCAATCAATGACGCTGCTGCAGCAAAGTATTTTGCTGGTAGCGATTTTGATCGGCTTTGGCATTAAGATCCCGCTGTTTCCCTTCCATACCTGGTTGCCTGACGCCCACGTTGAGGCCTCGACGCCGGTATCGGTGCTGTTGGCAGGGGTATTGCTCAAGCTGGGCACCTATGGCCTCGTGCGCTTTGGCCTGCAGCTGCTGCCCGACGCGTGGCAGCAGTTTGCCCCCTGGTTAGCGAGCTGGGCCGTGGTGAGCGTGCTGTATGGTTCATTGGCCGCGATCGCCCAGACGGATATGAAAAAAATGGTGGCCTACAGCTCGATCGGCCACATGGGCTATGTGCTGTTAGCGGCGGCGGCAGCTACGCCCATCGCCATCCTCGGCACCATTATGCAGATGGTCAGCCACGGCCTGATTTCGGGCCTGCTGTTTTTGCTGGTGGGGGTGGTCTACGCCAAAACTGGCACGCGCGATCTGACGGTGCTGCGCGGCCTGTTGAACTTTGAGCGAGGGTTGCCCATTGTCGGCAGCCTGATGATTTTGGGCGTCATGGCCAGCGCCGGGATTCCCGGCATGATCGGCTTTATCTCGGAGTTTGTGGTGTTTCGCGGCAGCTTCCTCACGTTTCCCCAGCAAACGCTGCTGTGCATGGTGGGGTCGGGGCTGACGGCAGTTTACTTTCTGCTGTTGGTCAATCGCGTGTTTTTTGGCCGGTTGGCCATTACGCCCCCCAGCGACCAGACCGAGCCCGATGTGCTGTTACCCCCAGTAGCCGGGCGCGATCGCTGGCCCGCCTTGGTTTTAGTGCTGATCATCTTTGCCCTGGGGCTCCAGCCCCACTGGCTGTCTCGCTGGAGCGAAGTCACCACCTTTGCCATGCGAGCGCCAGCGGTCGAGGTGGCGCAGCGGCTGACCCCAGTATCGTCTGAATTTTCTCCTCGGTTGACTGTGCGCTATGACTAACACCCTTTCGCCCAAAGCAACTGCCGAGCATCCCTTGCAGCCCTTCATCGAGAAGCTGCTGCGATCGGAAGCTCTGCTGCCCGACAATGCCACCAACCTGATGGAGGTGGTCGGCATTCTCAAAAGCTACGGGGTGGTCTTAGACGCCTATGCGCAAAATCTGATCTACATCGCCGATCATCAATTTTTGTTGCTGTTTCCCTTCTTCAAATATTGCAACGGGGAGGTAACGCTGCCCAAGCTGTTAAAGCACTGGTGGCACGATCGCATCAACTACGAATATGCCGAATACTGCATGCGCGCCATGCTCTGGCACGGCGGTGGCGGTTTAGATACGTATCTCGACAGTCCGGAGTTTCAGCAGCGCTGTGAGGCAGCCATTCAAGCCAAACTGGGCAACAACCTACTGCTGCGGGGGCTGCATCGTCTCTTTCCCGACTTTTTGCCAGAGCAGGTGCGCCAGTCGGCCTATTACAGCGCCCTCGGCCAGTTTTGGACGGTCATGAGTGAGATGTTTTTGACGCTGTCTGATCGCTACGATCAAGGGCAGGTCCAGTCCATTCCCGAGGTGGTCGCCCATATCAAGGCCGGTCTGGTGGCCGCCGCTAGCCAGCCGATCACCTACCGTGTCATGATCGGCGATCGCCTGTTCGACCTGCTCCCGGAATCGGTCGGGTTGACGTTTCTAATGGATACCGCTGTCCCCTATGTGGAAGCAGTGTTCTTTCGCGGCACGCCCTTTTTAGGTACCGTTTCTTACAACGCCCAAGCCCAGCAGATTTCATCCGAACAGTCGCGATTTGCCTACGGAGCGCTCTATGCCGACCCGGTGCCCGTGGGCGGCGGCGGCATTCCCCCCACCCTGCTGATGCAAGACATGCGGCATTTCTTGCCCAGCTATTTGGCTGACTATTATCGCCAGAGTCTGCGCGGTGATGAAGACGTGCGCGTGCAGATTACCCAAAGTTTTCAAAAATCGATGTTTTGCGTGACGTCAGCGGCGCTACAGGGGCTGCTACCCCATGCCCCCGACACAACTGAGCCCCAAGAACAGGCCGCGAACCAAGCTTTTCTCGCTTATTGGATGGATCGACTGATGACCTCTCGCTTAGATGTGGTGCAGTTGCCTAGCCGCTAATCTGGGTGTTCAGGCGGTCTCAGGGCTGTTCAACTGGCACTTCACTTTCACCCAGAAACTCGGTTGCAAATGCTTGTTAGCGTGCCACACCTTCACAAGCGTCAATCAAACTCAACTGCTATCTCGTATTGTGTCTCAATGTGCTAGCTCACTGTCAACTGTGCTAGAAAAACAAGAAATTCTTCGCTACCTGACGCTTGTATGCGGAAAAGACATCTGGCCAGCGTTGTTCACAGAAACGCTCCTCAATTGAGGCAACCCACTGATAGCCAATGAACCAGTAGACTGCTACTGCCATAACAAACCAGGATCCACCCGCTATTGCCATACCCAAATAGAGCACGGCTGCGCCAAAATAACCAGGATTGCGTGAAATCTGGTATACACCTTGGGTTATCAATTCATCAGTGGGTACGGTGGTATAGTCCCAAATACTTTTCAGCCGGAAAATCTGCCCTACAGCAAACAACCCCAAACCTACGCTTAACAGAACTGCATTTTGGGTGAACGGCACGAAAATCGCATAAATGGGCAACAAGAACTGCGGTGCCATCACTAGCATGTAGACGGCTCGTTCTTTTTGTGACATTCGCGGAAGTACAGTAGCCCGTGCCAGTCCCCCTTGCCCTTTCTTGCCTCTGAGAAGGTTCAACAGAACTGGTGTAGCAAAGATTATCAAGGCAAGAATCCATAAATTCAACCAGCCTAATTGAAAATAAAACCACTGCATACGTCATATTTTCCGTCGCATCAATGAATGTCTAAATGAGTTTAAACAACCAAGCTTGTGCTCGCTCATCGTCTTAATATATTGATGATTACTCAACGATCCATTTCGATTGAATTGCGAACTTATCATCCGCTGCAGTTGTTATTTTTGCGTGATATCGATACGCTGAAACCCAGGCTTTACCCAGCATCGGCTGCCAACATTTTTCAGGCTGAAAATCAATATTGATTTCTCCATCAGTGTTTATGACAGTGTATGTACCACAAACAATTCCATCAATATCATCAACCCCAAGACAAAATCTTCCTTCTATTTCATAACCTGTTTTCAACGAGGCAATGTCGGGAAATGAAGGGGAAAAGCTGTAACTTGCCAAATGATTGTTCGCTTCATACGTTATTCTTTTCATTTCTTTATGCCCGTCATTATCCACAAAAGAATAGACGACATTATCCTTTTGATATTTTGGGGTATCGGCAACCTGTTCTGGAGAGAGGTCGGCATTCCGTTCTTCATTCCAGAAAAATGGTAGAGGTGTAAGAGAATAGACTATTTTGAAGCAGCTTTTCCCTTCTATCTTTATAGGCACCTTCGTCAAGCTCATTTTCTTGCCGTCAATTTCAAAACTAGCTTTAGTTCCTGCTATGGGGATGAATCCGGCTTCTCTCAAGTAAAGGAACGGAAATCTCTTAACCGCGCTTAAGTCGGCACCAATTGCGGCCAGAAAGGAATATCTTCTCGCACCCGCATTGCTCTCTCGCAATTCAATCTTGATTCGTTGTTCGCTTTTGGTTGTCATGTCAAGAGCAAACGAGATTCCATTTTGAGTATTCTCAAAAAGATATTCAAAATCTTGCTCGCCTGAAATTTCCCAATTGGCATTCGGCTCCAGATATTTTTTATCGATAGAAAGATAGGGGTTAGTGTAGTTTTCTACTTTGCCATTGTGATAGTAGACCACAACAAATGCTCCCTTGCTATCATTTTGGACAACAAGCTCGACCGTGTGAATGGATGGATGATCATCAATGCTGATCAGTATAAGTCTGCCAAAATCGGTATGGCTGAAATTGAAAGGGATATAGAATTGGCCTTGAATGTCTGTTTTATAAACTTCAGTGGCAGTGTTATTGGCCTTTAAATATTTTTCTGGTTCAATCGCATGAGAAGACAGTTTGATGTTCCATCCTGCCAATAATCTAGATGTCAAATC
>JBCBJQ010000020.1:0-79067 GCA_038523235.1 Cyanobacteria bacterium J06626_4 | reverse complement strand
CTTTTGAGTAGAATTTGCTCGGTTTTGCTCCCAATTGATGCAAACTTGTGTCAAGAGCTCAATATCTGGAATTTACCTTTTGATCTGTGACAGTCAATTTATTGACTACATACTGGTCAGAATCATTGTCAACTTGAATTATCGTGCCAGGCCTTGACAGTATCGGATGTTCGTTTAGATACAAGCTATGTATAAGTTATCCTTGCACGTATGAATACTCATTAGACGCAATCTCGAAGAGGTGGAGCCCTGAGGGTAATGATGGGTGTGTTCGGGTAACAATGAAGCCAAGCGATCGTATTGATGCCCTGTTGTCCGAACTGCACATCCGAGCAAACCATCAAAAATGGTCATATCCATACCGGCAAACAGCGTTTCCTCTGCTGCACCTGTGGTTGTCAGTTCGTAGAAAATCCCACGAACAAAGTCATCGAGAATGAGACGCGTGAGTTGGTTAACCGGTTACTGCTAGAGCGCATTGCGATGGCGGGCATTGCCCGAGCGGTGAAAGTTTCAGAGCAGTGGCTTCAAGATTATGTCAACGACAAATCAACTCAAACAGAAGCCAAGGTTGAGGTTCAGCCGAAAAAAGGGGCCTTTAACAGTGCAGTGTGACGAACTCTGGTCGTTTGTCGCCCACAAAGGCAATAAGCAGTGGGTCTGGCTAGCCCTAGACGCAGATACTCGCGAAATCATTGGCGCTCATGTCGGCAACCGAAGCCAAGAGAGTGCGCAGAAACTATGGGACTCCCTGCCTGCTGTCTACCGTCAGTGTGCACTGATTTACACGGACGCTTGGGAAGCATATCAGGCGGTGCTGCCTTCCAAGCAGCATCGGGTCGTGTCCAAAGATAGCGGCAAACCAGTTACATTGAGCGTTTCAACTGTACATTGAGACAGCGAGTTTCGTAATTTGTGCGGCGTAGCTTAGCTTTCTCGAAGAGCCTGCGCAATCACATCGGCTTGCTGTGGACTTTCATTCATCACTACAACAAATTAGTACCTATGGGCACTACCCTCGAAGAATTACGTAAGAGCCCTGTTACGAGTTTGAGGAGTGGCAGACTCAGGTGAATGTTAGGCGCATTCAGTTGTGTTTTCAAGATTATTTTGTGTCGAGCATGGGATTGTCACATAGAAAATCTGCCTTTAAATTCAATATCAGAATGATTTAGGACACCTTTCCCATTACAAACCGGTATCGTCCATTTTCTTGAAACATTATGGAAGGATGCTTCGCCAATGCTAGAGGCCTAGCTATTGCAGTATTCTATCTGGAGCACTGACTGGTAAAGGAATTTCAAGATGCCAATGTGAGTTATGCTAGCTCGTCAGGACTCCATCGGATCGCTGCAGCCAGATGCCGCGTAGCCCCGCCGCCTTGGCCCCTTCATAATCATCCGTCTGACTATCGCCGACATGCCAGGCATCACTCGGGTCGCAATTGTGTTTTTTCAGAGCAGCAGCAAAAATCTGCGGATCTGGCTTGGCCGCGCCAACTTCCGTCGAGATGGTGACGGTGGTGAAGAAATCAGCCAGCGCCAGCGAATCTAAAACGGTGTAAATGCGCGAGTCAAAATTAGAGATGATGCCCAGCTCAATATCTTTGGCCCGCCAGCGCTCCAGCGAATGGTAAGCGTCGGGATAAACCGCCCAAGGATCTGCCCCGGCAAAGTAAGCATAGAGATCGGCAAAAAAGGCAGCAAAATCGGTGAACTGATCTTTGATACCCACGTCGCCGAAGGTTTTTTCAGCGATCGCCTCCCACCAAGCATATTCTTGGGCCGGGATATGGGTCGGTTCTACACCCGGAAACGCCATCGAGTCCGCCGCCTCAAAATGCTTGAAAAAGGCATCATTCAGCGCTTGGGGCTCCGCTTCGACACCGTGGCGTTGGGCCACCTCAGCATAGGCTTGACCGACCGAACCGACGACGCCAAATAACGTGCCGACGGCGTCAATAAAGATCACTTTAGGGGTTTGCATGCGATCGCTAAACAGACAACAGGTCGCGCAGGGGTTGCTGAATCCAGTTCAGGCCCACGCGAATTTGATGATTTACCGTGGGCATGCGATACAGATAGGTCAACCGGCGAGCCACATGGGCCAGCGGCCCTTCTAATCGCAAGCCTAGGCCGCTTAGTGTAGCGTTTTCGATGCCCAGGGTCATCATTTCGCCCAAATGCTGATAGCGGAAAGGCAGCAACGGGCGATCGCTGAGGGAGGCCCAGAGATTCCAACCCACGTAGTCAGCCTGCTGCAGGGCAGACTGAGCGGTATTAGGCACCTGCTGGCCCGAGGCATCTTTGCAATCAGCCAGATCCCCCAAGGCAAAAATCTCTGGATGCCCTACCACCTGTAAAGAGGGCTCGACTTGAATCTGCTGACGCTCGTTGCGCGGCAAATCCAGCGACTGTAATAGCGGCACCACCCGCGTTCCCACCGTCCAGAGAACAATATCCACCGGTAGCTCATCGGCCTGGTCGCGGTAGTTAAGCGTCAGGGTGTCGGCGGTGATGGCCTCCACAGACGTTTCTAGGTCCAACCAAATTCCCCGCTCTGACAGCGCATCTCGCGCCGCTTTGCGGTTGAACTCAGCGGAGGTCAACAAAATGTCATCGGCTCGTTCTACCAGGCGCACTCGCCCGCGATCGCCCAGCCGATCCGCTACTTTGCAAGCCAGCTCGACGCCACTGTAGCCGCCGCCAATCACCGCCACGCGAACTTTGTCCACTTCGGAAGTTTCGAGTTCCCGCAGGCGCTCCTGCAGACGGTGGGCATCTTCCACCGTGCGAAAGGGAATAGCATGCTCAGCCGCGCCTGACACCATATCCATCGGGGTTTCGCCCCCTAGCGCCAGCACAAGGCGATCGTAGGCCAGCGTTTCGCCGGTGCCCAACTGCACCTGTTGGGCGGTCAGGTCAGCGCTCTCAACGCTGGTTTGCACAAAGCGAATCTGCGTTCCGGCCAGCAGTTCGGTGTAGGGCGGGGCGATTTCCCAGGTGGCCAACTCGCCAGTCACGAGTTCGTAGAGCAGGGGTGAAAACAGGAAGCGATCGCGCTGGTCGATCAGCACAATTTCGGTCGGCTCGCTCACATTCTGCGGTAGCGAATTGAGCCGTAGGGCAGTGTAAAGCCCACCGAAACCGCCGCCTAGTATACAAATCCGTTTTGCTGACTCAGTCATAACTGCCCGACGTGATTGCGTTCTCTCTTTAAGATAATGGCCTACCGTGAGGAAGGGGCAGATTTGCGCGGGGGATTCCCGCCTGCCTTGACTGGCCGGCCCCTGGCCTGGCCTCGGGACGCGGTTCGCGCTCCCTGGAACGGCTCACCGGCTCACTCGACTGCCTGGCTCATCGCCATCGACACCATGTTCACCATTGCCTATGCCTGCATCAGCTTGCCGTTAGACCTCGAGGTCGATGCCGCCAGCTTTGGGCTGCCAATCGATCGGCTGTACCTCGATCACTTCGACCAAGTCGAGGCTCGACCCGAGCTAACACGCCTGTTGCAAGCGTGTGCACAGCAGCCTCCCGATTATCTCTATGTCAGACAGGTGGGCGAGTTGGGCAACTCCCTCAGCGCCGTGCTGCAAACCATCCACCAGCTAGAGACGCAAGGCATCAAGATTGTGGCGATCGATGAGAGCTATGTCACCCCAGCTGCCGCTTTCCTCACAGTTGCCGAAATGGACGCCGATCCGGCGGCGGCTGATCGCGATCGCACAGCCCAGTTGGCTGAGACCGTGTTGGCGCAACATCGCAGCCAACAGTTACGCGCTGGTCATGCCCGCAACCGCGTCAACATTTTGCCGCCGCCCGGTCGCGCGCCCTACGGCTATCGGCGCGGTCGTTATCGCTATGCCCTCGATCGCGCCACGGCCCCGGCGGTGAAATCTTTTTTTGAGCACTTTATTCTCTACGGTTCAATTCGCGGCGCGGCACGACAGCTAGAAAAAACCTACGGCAAACGAGTTTCGGCCTCGACGGCGCAACGCTGGTTGCTGCACCCGGTCTATCGCGGTGATTCGCGCTATCAAGACGGTCGCGTGATTCGCGATACCCACACGGCCATCATTTCGCGAGAAGAAGCCGCTCAGGTCGATCGCCTGCTGCGACGCAACCGCAAGCTGCCCCCCAAAACAGTCAGTGCGCGGCGATCGCTGGCGGGACTCGTTCAATGCCAAGCCTGTCAGAGCAAGCTCAAAGTGTCGCGAGTCACCCGACCCCGACAAACGCGAGAATATCTCTATCTGCGGCCCACGGCCTGCGATCGGGCAAAAAAGTGCCGGGCGATCGCTTTTGATGCGGTGCTGGCCCAGACGATTGACGCCATTTGCACCCAACTACCGCAAGCTGTGGACAATTTGCAAACACCCCCGGTGGGGGCCATTAAGGCGGGCTTGGTCCGTCAGGTTGAGCACAAGCAGCAGGTGCTCTCGCAGCTTGCTGAGTTGCAGCAGCAGGGCATTTTGGATGAGACCAGTGCCCAACTCCGCACCTACACGCTGCAGGGCGAACTCTCGGGGCTGCAGCAAGAGCTGTCGCAGCTCCCCCCGGAAAACCTCAAGCAAATCGCCCAAACCCTCTCTTCCCGAGAATTTTGGCAAGATCTCTCAGAGGTCGAGAGGCGCGTCTATCTGCGCGAGTTTGTCCGCGCCGTGTGGATTGTCCGCGATCAAGACGCTTGGCAGGTACAGGTGCAGTTTGTGTTTTGAGTGCGCCTTTCTCGTTCTGGGGCCATTCGGCAACCAACCCATCCTGCCAGAGCCACCAGGCAGAACACTCTGCCGCAGGGGCATGCGAACAGCGTTTAGTACATCACCTTGATCCCGTGGAACAGGATGACGGTGATGAAAAAATCGACGACAAACAGGCCGACCCAGGTCGTCACCACGGCTGAGGTGGCAGCACGACCTAACCCTTTGCTGCAGGTAGTTGTGAGCCCCCAAGTGCAACCGGCCAGAGCAATCATCGCGCCAAAAATCACTGCTTTCAGCAACACGGCAATCAAATCTATCGGCTCTAGCAGGGTCTGCACGGATTCTAAAAAGATGGGGCCTTGCACCTGGTAGAAAAAGTTAGCAGCAAAAAGACCGCCGCCGACACCAAATACCAGCCCCACAATTGTGAGTACCGGTAACATGACGCAACAGGCGACCACCCGAGGTACTACCAAATAATCGATTGGGTCAGTGCGTAGCACCTTTAATGCATCGAGCTGTTCGGTGATTTTCATGCTGCCGATTTCCGAGGCAAAGGCAGAGCCGACCTGGCCCGCTAAAATCGCCGCCGTCAAAATCGGAGCCAGCTCGCGACAAAAGCCCAGGGCAAAAGCGCCGCCCAACGCATGAATCGCACCAAATCGCGTCATCTCGCGGGCCGTTTGAATCGAGAAAATCATGCCCGCAAACAGGTTGGTCATCAGCACGGGCGTCAGCGCGCCTGGCCCCGCCAGCACCATTTGCTCCATCACCCGGTTACGCCGTACCTTGCCGCGCAAAATCCGCATCAGCACCTGCCCGCCCAAAAACAGTCCCATCATCATGTGATAAGGGAAGGACGGTGTCTTGGGCATACCGTAGGGCGGCAGCGACACCTGCGTCTGACGGCGATCGCTGGCAGCATAGCTGTCAGGAGAACTCAACCGAAAAGGATTCAACATGGATGCACCGATTGCTTAATTTAGAGTGCCTGAGCTAAGCGCTAGAACGACAAGTTGCGGCCAATAACTTTAAGCGGATGAAAAAGTGACCGATCTTCTTCCAGTCGCTGCCCGAACAATCGCTATCCCAAGAATTCAGGAATCAGACACAGGCTGGCGGCAAGAGTGAGTCAAAAAATAGCATATTGTTGGTCTAACCATTGATCGCGCCCGCAATCGCTAATTGGCTGCAACCATTGTTGACCAACGGCGGCGGGGAGTGACAATTGTTAACACATTAATAAGGTCTGAAAAAGTCGCCGGGGCTGGCGCGATCGCCGGTTTTCATCCTTCTCACACTCACAGCGCAGGCAGTCTCTGCAAGATGGACTGACGGCTTACTCGGGCTTGAGTGCCCGAATGCCTAAGAGATTGAGTCTCTAGCAGAAGAAAAAGTCGCCGCCCAATTTTGCCGGTTGCCTGCATTGTGCAAGCCGTCTCGCTTCATAAGCTAGGAGCTGCCAGCTTCTCCCCGCAAGCGCTATGGGACTTAAATAATGCGGGTTCCAGTATCCGATTATGCGTCGGCAAAACAGTCGCACAAATCAGGCGATCGCTATTTCTAGCACCGCTGGGCAGAAGTTTCCCTCTCCTGGATGGGTCATCCATCATGAACGCTAACCAGCCATTCCACCAGGGGAATATTTGGCACCGCACTCTGCTATGCACAAAAAAAGTTGTAGCCCTCACTTTCAAATTACTGACAGTTTGCTGACACTGACTAGCACAGAGAAGGTTGACATGGCAAAACAGTGCGACCAATCTAGTCCTCCACAACCCAGTCAAACCACCTCTCCAGCATTGTTTACCCCTGGCCACTTAGTTTCCCAAGTGGTCAGCAAAGCGCCTGTGAACTAGCCCTGCAGCCGCCTAGAGGCCTCATCGATAGCAATGCTGGCACTCAACATATTGGCTACTGAAACCACGGCTCATCAAAAAGTTTGGATTAGGGATGGCAAAATACCAAAAAAGAAGTACATTTGAACTAACTTATAGTACATTTGTATTTAGTTGGTGATGCTTTCTTCACTCTGTCCGGTGTAGCCCATGAATTCCTCAGATCTCAGCTCCATTCGAGAACAGCTTTTGGCTCTGCAAAATGACTCCGCTGAAGCCGCAAGTTTGCCTACTCAGGAGTCGCCACCCCCCTCGCCGAGTTTGCCGTTGCCGGAGGACGAAACCGGTGACTGGCATGCTGCTGGTCAGAGTGAAATGCTGCAGGCTTTGCGCCAGCGATCACAATCACCGGCAGAGGCGCGATCGCCCGAGGCGGTGGCAGCGGCAAGTCCGATTCCCCCCAGTATCAATGCCTATTTGCGACGCCTGCAAACAGACGCTGCAACCATTAATGATCTCTACCGCCAACAGCAGATTGCCATTCACAAGTTTCAGCGCACGGTTAAAGGTCTAGATTTTGCGCTGCTAAAGCAGTCCAATCAGGGCCGGATTCGTCTGGAACAGTTTTGCGAAATTCAAGACGCCGCCTTGACCAAAGTGCTGCAGGATGAAGCTGGTCGCTACGTGCTCACCGCCGTCGATCTCGATTTGGATGCCGACCAGCGACAGGCGTCACAAACTGCTGCCGCCGTTCGCCTACGGGGACAGACGCCCCACGCAGTCCCCGAGACCAACCTGGACTGGCGGGCTCTGGTGGAAACGCCCTTGGCTCTGTTCGAGCGCGGCTGGCACCAGCTGACCGCCACGTTAGAAGACCAGTCTCAATTGACGCCTTTGGATGTGTTGGTATGGGGCGGCGGCGGCCTGATTGGGCGGCGAGCGCTAGAGCTGGCCCTGTCAGTAGTGCCGGGTCTGTGGCCCTGGCTGGTCGGCATCACCATGGCGGCGGTGGCTTTGGGGCTCTATCGTTGGCTCTTTGCTCCCCGCCGCGATGGAGCGTTTATGGCGCGTCTCTTTTTAGCGCTGGTGGGCTTGGCGATTGGGGGGCAGCTCTAGGCAAACCCGGCACCTGAACCGTCATCCTGGCGGCGCGCTGTGCCACCAGCATCGGTACAGAGAGCCAACCCCATCAATGGGCTGGCATGGGTGGCAAGCTGACTTACCGTTTTTAATCACAGCTTTTATTGATCCAGGAGGACTGCAATGTTAAGTCAACCGTCGAAAAGTCCCAATGTTTCCCCCCTGAAGTCTTTGATCGCGGGTGGCGTCATTGTGACGGCAGCGCTCGTACTGATCGATGTGCAAAATATGGGCGCTTGGCTAGCGCGATCGCCCACCACGAGTGTGAACGACAATGCCTGCAAAGAGTTTGTGCAGACGGAGGCGACCCTGTCGCGCCAGCAGTTGGCCGAACTGCTGATCATTCCCGAGCGCGATAGTAAAGAACGAGTGCGACAGGTGGTGGCCGAACCCTATTGCCGCATGGCGGGGTTGTCGGTGCGGGCTGGCGTCGATGCCGAGCGCGAAGCCTACCCCCTCGAATTTGATCCCAAAACGCAGATCGTGATTTTGTACGAAGACAATGAATATGCTGGGTATCGCTTTAATTTTGAATAGATTAGAGCGGTGCCTGGGTCGGTCTCCGTGCGTTGCCTGGGGGCAGCGGTCACCTTGGCGACAGCTCAGTTGTACTTGCTCGCTACTTTTGCTGCTGGGGTCAACCTTGACTAGCTGTCGCGACCAGGCCGTTGCTGCTCCCCGCAGCGTCGCGATCGATCAGGCTTGGGAACTCAACCTCGGCAGCATGGTGGAAGGGTTTCGAGTCGTAGCGGGGTTGGGCGATGTCTCAATGCATTTGCGAGGGGCGGCGGTGAGGGCACCGTTTGACGGTGAGGTGCAGCTAGCTGCCGAGGGTGACGACTGCATTTTTTTTTCCTCTCCCGAAGTCCCGGCCTATCTGTTTCGCTTTTGTGGCATCAACCGCCCGCGCATCGGTGAAGTGACCCAAGGTCAATCAATGGGTCGCTCTGATTATCTGCACTTTGCCACCATGCGCCGTCAGCCGGAGGGCACCTGGGCCATTGTGGAACCTTCGACCCACGTGCTGGAGCGATCGCTAGAGCGCTATTAATCGCTGACTGCTTGACCCGCTTCCCACTCGTTCATATCCGACTATTGCCATCGTCATCGCCACTGTTTTTGATCGCGCGTTTGCTGATGCTATTTGCCCCTTTACTCGTTGAGTCTTGTCATGTCTGCTAACAAAACTGCCCTCTCCTTAAGCACCCTGGCGTTAACCCTGGGGTTTGGGACTGCCGTGCAAGCCAAGGATGAAATTGCCCTCTCCTTCGCGTTATCGCCCAAGGCGCAAGACGATGTAGTGACAGCACCGGTTGCGGCCAGCCCGACGACATCCCCCCCTGAAGCCGCCCCGGCGGTAGAACAAGCGGCGGCTTCAGAAGCTATTGCGGCGATCGCCGATGCTCCCTTACCGGTCCCCCCCGGAGCTGAAAACCCTCCCCTGTCAGGAGATACTACGTGGCCTGCAGGCGTTTATGGCGGCATTGATGCGCTGGCTTTAGACAACAGTCCATCGGTGGAAGCTTTGCTGCCCGCCCCACCGCCAGCCCCCGCGCCCCGGCCAACTCCTGCTACCGTGGCAGCGACACCGCCCCCCGTAGACACGTTAAACCTTTTTCCTCCTGAGGAAATCGATGATCTCTTGGCCCTCAGCCTTGATCTCAAACCTCGATTAGTGGGGGATGCTGAGGTGCCGGTGATACCTGAACCTGCAGTCAGTTTAGATACCTCAACGGTGGCGGTCGCTCACCCTCACCCCCAACCTTATTCTTGGGACAGTATTCAGAGTCTCTTTGATGGTGGCACTGACTCCCTGGTGGCGCGAGCTGTGGGTAGTGCCGAAGGCACCCGCACCCCAGAAGGCCACAAAAATCCGGCTTATTTTGGCCACACCGATCCGGGCAACCAGGTTTGGAACCTTGGCACTTTCTCTTATCAGCATGGGGCCAGCACGCCGGAAGAAGCCGATGCCAAACAGCTCAAAAGACTGCAACAGCAAACCAAACTTTTAAGCCAAAAGGCCCAAGACAAGGGCCTGATGCTCTCCCCTGAAGAACTGCTCAACGGCATTGACTTAGCCAACCAGGCGCCGCTCGCCGCGTTAGATCGAGGCGGCTATATCGATTGGCTGCAGGAAGCGCAGGCCTTGGGGATGACCGGTGCAGAAGCAATCGTTTGGGCGCGCACGCGGTCGTTTATTGACCCCGACACGCAGCGGTGGAACGCTCCCGGACTGGGCAACAATATCTACAGCATTGCCCATGACCAAGAGCGCCGGGCGAACGCGATCGCTCGGGCCATGAATGTGACGGGTTTTGTGGCTCCGATTGTCATCAGTGCAGTCCCCATACCGAGCTTAGAGAGTACCGCTCCACCCGAACCCGCGATCGCCATCGACGTCGCGCTGAATTTCGAGTTTGAAGATTCGTTTATGCAGGCACCAAGCGCGATCGCCCAGAACGAAGCGCTTGATGCATCGCTCTCTGCCGCTACTCCAGCCAGCTCCCCCATCTCGACTACGCCAGACCTTGAGTCGCCCGAGCTGCTCACCCTCGAAGCCGATTCATCGCCGGCGACGCCTGCAGCGACAGCGTCTGCAACCGCATTATCGGTAGCAGCAGTGGCACCAGAGGCAGCAGCTGTTAATTCTGAGACTTCCAGCGAGACACCCAGTGAGTCAACCGATGCGGCAGTACCAGAAGACATGTCGGCGGTTGCTAGCAATGCCGAGCCCCTACAATTTGCTGAAGACGCTTTAGAAACGGCCATCGTCCCGCCTGCGGAGACTGAGGGGAGCGACGATGCGGTAGCTGACGCCGACATCGAAGATGTCGAGGATGAACTGCCTGAGTTACCCGCCGCCTGGCAGCCCGCGACAAGTCAGGCGCTGGCCCATGAGGCCGATGCCGATGAGCGGGCTGAAATGGCCGATATCGCTTCGGCGATCATCTCGCCAGAGCCTAAGGGAAACTCCACTGCTGATATCGCCGCTGCCCGGGCGATCACGGGGACAGCACCGGAGTGGCTGTCAGGTACTGAGTCCGGTGAGGGGGCCAGTTCAGGATTTTCACCCCCAGTCGTGATGGCACCCATGCTTCAACTGCCGGCAGAAAACTTCACAGAACTACTGGAAGCCGAAAAAGCAAACGCTGAGGGGTCGAAATCTCAACCCCTCAGCGCCCTTTCAGAGACCTTAAAATCTCTCGAAGATTTTCAGAAAAACGAGCTGTAAGCGATCGCCTCGGCTCTACTCACCCAGATCGCTAGCGTTAAAAATGAAAGGCACGCTAGACGACTTACCGCCACCGGTGACCAGCACCCGAGGCATCTGCGCTCCGCCCGCTTTCCAAGCTTCGATCGCCTCTTTCTGCAACACCAGTTCGCCACCCTGAGCTTTCAACGTTTCTGCTAAGAGACGCTGGGCTTCAGCGCGACCTTTGGCCCGGTTGATTTCCGCTTGCGCTTCTTGCTCGGCTTCCTGAGCCACATACACGGCCCGCCGCGCCCGCTGTTCAGCAATTTGCTTTTCCTCGACCGCTTTGGCAAACTCGGGCGAAAACTCTAGATCAACCACACTGGTATCCAACACGATGATGCCGTATTTGGCCAAGCGCTCGTCCAACGCTTCGTCAAAGTCGTTCTTCAGATTTTCGCGTTTGGTAATGGCTTCTTCGACGGTGCGTCTTGCTGCCGCAATTTTGAACGACTCTTGAGTCTGAGGCGCAATGATTTTAGACACGATGTTTTCGAGGGTGCCTTGAGTGCGACGAATGGTCACCACTTCACTCGGGTCTAAGCGGAAGTTGATGGCAAATCGTGCCGACAAATCCTGCAGGTCTTTGGTCGAACTTTGCGCCGGGACTTCAAATTTTTGCACCGTGACGTCATAAACATCCACCGCTGAAACGACGGGTGGTTTGAAGTGCACCCCTTCTAAAAGCTCGCCCGTTTGAGCTTTTCCTAAAATGCTCAGCACCCCCGCCTGCCCCGGATTGATAATGACAAAGCTGCTAGAGGCGACTACAAACACGGCTAGCGCCACAAACGCCAGCGCGATCGGCTGCCAACCGAGAGATTGAGATTTCAAAAGAGTCTCCTTAAAAATTGCGATAAACCTTAGCCCTATTGTAGAGAGCCCGCTGCCACCTCACTCCCAGTCATAAGGTTTCCTCAAGCTATATCAGGCCTGCCGCTGACCCAAAACCGCGATCGCTCTCTAGTCCTGATTTCTGATCGCTGCGATTCCTGCAGCGGTCAGCTTCGCTAACGCCCTGACAGAGCCGTAGAAGCTGCACTTTCCCCACTCACCCAACTCATGATCGCTGGCCGACCCATCTGCTGATTGAGGTCAATATGGCTGTAGCAAACTGCAACCAAGTCGAGACACTCCAGATCACTGAAGCCTTTACTTGACAAGCATCTCGCTTCCAACTTCCGATTTTTTAGCTTTGCTCGCTTGTCCCCCAACCCTGTTGCTCCCTGGCCCCTCGCGCCTCTACCCAATCAGCAGCTCAAACAGTCCTTCATCAATTTCATACCCCAGCATTTGGGTCATAAACTTCAGCCGAGTGATTTGATTACTCTGTTGCTGCTGCAACCATTGCGCCACCACAAAAATCTTGTTCATCACAAAGATTTCCAACGCTTCTGGGTTATAGCGAATGCCATCTTTGGGGCTAAATTGATGTGGCACCAGCATGGCTGCATAGCGCCCCAGCTCCCCAGCTTCCCAGTCCAGTACAAAAGGCAGCCAGGGGTATTGGGCATCCAGCCGAATGAACCACAGACGAACTTCGGGAATTTCTGAGAGTTCCCTCGGATCAGCGGGGTCACGGGGAAAATCGATTTCGAAGCTGAGCTTCACTTCCGGATCGAGAATCTTGCCCGGCTCAATTAGCGGGTCGATCGCGGCCTCGGCGGCAGTGATATCCAACTGAGTCAACATAGCTGCTGTGAGCTTGAGGGTCTGAGCCATGGGCGATCGCATCCAATCTCGTTGCTTCCATTCTGCCAGCAACGCCGCCCAGTCAGACAGACCATGCCATGATAGGAAAGTTTGTCGCTGCCCGTGAGGCGCGATCGCCGTCTATTTGAACCGCGCTGCTTATGTCTACATCGCCCCTGCGAGTTTGCATCACCCTCGGCACTCGCCCCGAAGCGATTAAACTCGCCCCGGTGATTCAAGCATTTCGACAGTCTGCTGATTTTGCCACCCACGTGGTGCTCACCGGGCAGCATCGTGAGATGGTGGCCCAAGTGATGCAGCTCTTTCAACTCGCAGCAGATGCCGACCTCGACATCATGCAGCCTCGGCAAAGCCTGACAGATATTACCTGCCGCAGCCTGCAAGGGTTAGAGCAATACTTTCAACAGCTACAGCCCGCTCTGGTGATTGTGCAGGGCGACACCACGACCGCCTTTTCGGCGGCGTTAGCGGCGTTTTATCAAAAAATCCCCGTCGGCCATGTCGAAGCGGGGCTGCGTACCGATGACCTCCTCAATCCCTTTCCTGAAGAGGCTAACCGCCGCCTGGTGTCGCAAATCACGCGCCTTCACTTTGCCCCGACTGACACTGCCGTTGGTCATCTCGCGAAGTCTGGCGTGGTGGGTGAAGTCCATCAAACGGGCAACACAGTGATTGATGCGTTGCTGACCGTGGCGGCCCAAAATCCGCCCTGCGACATTGACGGGCTCGATTGGCAAACCTCGCGAGTGCTGCTCTCAACTGTGCACCGCCGCGAAAACTGGGGCGCACCGCTGCAGGACATTGCTCAAGGCTTTCTAAAAATCCTGGAAGCCTGTCCCGATACCGCGTTGCTGCTGCCCTTGCACCGCAACCCCACCGTGCGTGAACCGCTAACTGCCGCACTGGGCGAGCACCCGCGCGTGTTTCTCACAGAACCGTTGGACTATGGCCAGCTAGTCGGAGCGATGCAGCGCTGCACCTTGCTGCTGACTGATTCGGGCGGTTTGCAAGAGGAGGCCCCCGGCCTGGGTAAACCGGTATTGGTGCTGCGCGAAACAACAGAAAGACCCGAAGCGATCGCGGCGGGCACTGCTAAGCTCGTCGGCACCGATGCCACTGCGATCGCTGAGGCGGCCCTGACCTTGCTTAATTCTCAGACCGCCTACGATGCGATGGCCAAGGCGGTGAATCCTTTTGGCGATGGGCGATCGGCTCAACGCATCGTCGATATCGTGCGGCAGTATTTCGCGACGGCTTGAGACAACGCAGAACGCAAAAGTGACTGCTCAGTAGTCCAGCCCTCTAACTGGAGTCGTGCTCTAGCCCTGTGGGTGGTAAATCGGGGGCTTTCGCCAGCCTATAGAGCCGTTGTGAAATATCCAACATTTCAATAGTTGACCTGAGGGGGGCGATCGCCTCAACTTCGGACATCCTCAATACTCTCTGCTCGGGAAAGCACTAAGGACAGCACAACTCGACACAGTTGGCTGTAGATCTCATGCTCGCCGCGAACGTTTTATCAGATATTTTAAATCCTTTGAATTAACAAGGGAAAGCCTACCTGATGCATGGATTTAGGGAGCTTCAGTTATTTTGACCATAAACAATATTCTCTTTTTTGCAGCTTCTGACAAAAATATTTTATTCAGATTCAATGAGTCTAGAAGAAATATTGATCTAACAAGTATTATTTTCAAATCAAGTAAGAATTTATAGAAAAAGCCCAAAAGCAGCTCGTTTTGTAGTTTAAATAGCAAATTATCGATAGCCAATGTTAAGAGAAGCCGATCGAGGTCAAAATTAAACTCTGCTATTCTTAAAGCAGTTAAAGGCCAAGTGTCTCAGGATGATTTGATACTCTTCGTTTGAAAAATATCAGGGATACCAGCTCATGAAACCTAACTTTCTCGTACCGGTTGGCAGCTTTTATTTAGTGATGAGTGCATTAGTTTGGGCGAGTCCGGTCAAGGCCCAAGGCATTTGCTACATGGTCAAGCCGAGTGGTCAGGTCGTCAATTTGGTTGAGATTTGTGGGGTCAGTAGCCAGCCGAATGAACTGCAACCTCAAAGTGACTTACCGGTTGAAAGTATTTCTGAAGAGGCAATAGAGTCAGAGGCTCCTCCCAGAAGAAGGAGTAGAGTAATTGTTGTGGAGCAAGAAGCTGCGGACAACACCTCGGATGACGCGACGACGGGAGAGGATACGGGCTCTGATCCGTCAACGACTGAATCGTCTCCCACCGAAACCGAAACCAGCCCGGCCGAAAGTTCAGGCCCTACCGTACCTGATGTCAGAGAGGAAATTCTTGATAGCCTCGACGGTCAAGATGCTACTGAGTGAAACTGACCAGATTCTATGTAGACGGTGCTAGTAGAACCTGAGATTTTTGGCGATCGCACCATTGCGCCTAATAAGCCCCATTGAGTGCCGATTTGCTCAGAGGTCAGTGGGAGATAGTGGAATGTGGCGATCTCTCACATCTCCTCTAATTCATCCGACTTCAGTGAAGTAAACGCTGTGCAATCGGGTCTCAGCACTATATGTAATTCAGCACTATCCGTAATTAAGGATAATATCCCGGAAATGTATGTAAGGGAGTGGCATACGGCTGCGATCACCGTTAACAAAATTGGCGAGGGGCTCACGCTACCGGCAGTTTTTGTCAGGATATGACTGTGAGCGTTTTTCTGTCAGCAAAGGTTAACCCTGATGCCGAGATTGAACCCAACCCGTCGCCAATTTCTCTATGGCGGGGTCGCTGTTGCTAGCGGTGTCATCAGCGGTGGCGCCTGCAGCCGCCAGGAAGCGCCACCCCAATCGACAGCGCCCGCCGTCGATCATCCATTAGCCGCCAGTCCGGCAACGGTTGAAGAGTTCTCGGTGTCGATGCCAACACGGGTCTTGGGGCGATCGCAGCTCACGATGCCGGTGCTGGGGTTGGGCGGTTCGGCGTCTCCTTTGTCTCGCCCTGGTCAAGAAGCTGAGGCGATCGCCCTGATTGAGCAGGCCTATGCTGGCGGCATTCGTTATTTTGATACGGCTGCCAACTATGGGCCGAGTGAAGAATGCTTGGGCCGAGTCCTTCCAGCGGTGCGCTCCGAGGTCATGATTGGTACTAAAACCAGCCGCCGCGATCGCGATAGTGCCTGGCGTGAACTGGAGCGATCGCTGCAACGACTACAAACTGATTACCTTGACCTGTGGCAGTTTCATGCCATCACCTACGATTGGGATGTGGATACGCTGCTGGATGAGGGACAAGGCGCTATTAAAGCGGCGGAAGAGGCGAAAGAACAGGGTATCATTCGTGCGATCGGCGTCACGGGCCACAACAATCCCGACATTTTTGTCAAAGCGCTGAATCGTTATCCGTTTGATACGGCCCTTATCCCCATCAACGCGGCTGATCGCCACACGGCACGACCGTTTATTGACCATGTGTTGCCTGTGGCCCAACGGCACAACACCGGCATTATCGGTATGAAAGTGCCCGCCTATGGTCGCTTGTTCCAACCTGGTATCTTGTCAGGCATGTCAGAGGCGCTGGGCTACGCGCTGTCACAACCCCAGGTACATTGCTGCATTGTGGCAGCCGATACCCCTGAGCAGTTGACGGAAAATTTGAATGCGGCCCGAGCGTTTCAGATATTGTCGGGGGAGCAGTTGACCGCGATCGAGCAGCGCACCGCACAAATCTGGCAAGAGGCGAGCTTCTTTCGCCGCTGGTCGTAAGAGGAGATGGGGCGATCTCTTGGAACCCCTCAACCCTCTCTGGTCAAGCAATCCCGCTTGATGCTTGAAGGCGGTTATGATTTTAGCCCGTTACTAAGTCTTCAGAAAACTTCGATGATTTATCTTTCAGCCAATGCAATCATTGCTGAAGAAAAGTTAACTCGCTACTTACTCGTACAGCTATCCAAGGATGACAAGTCAAAATTCTTAGCTTCTGCGGGTTATACCTTGGCAAACTGGTGCAGGTTAGAGCAAGATCTCCGTAATCAGGTACTCACACAACCCGCCGAGTTTCTAGAGAAAACACAATTTGGTGACAAGTACGCTATCCGAACTGCGCTCACAGGCCCCAATGGGACTGAGCTTATTGTTCTAACGATTTGGATAGTCACGGATAACATGACGAAGTTTGTGACGCTTGTGCCAAACACAGGAGGCAGATCATGACAACTCAGTATCCTCTATTTTCTCAAGTGGCTTTGGCAGCCGATTTTCCAGAGCACCATCTAAAACGGGGAGATGTCGCCACGGTAGTTGAACATTACCCTATGCCCAAAGATGAGGAAGATGGCTATAGCCTTGAGGGTTTTGACGTTCCTGATGTCACCGTTGAAGTAGCTGCTTCGCAAATTATGTCGCTGGGTCAGTGGCAGCAAGAGCAACTGATGCTGGAAAAGCTGCGGCGTTTACCGTTAGAGCAGCGATCTCTCCTTAATGACTTCATCGACTTCCTGTTGCAAAAAGAACAAGCTGAAGAGATTAACGGGTGAGAATTGGAGCGATCGCTCCCACACCCTCAAAATCTTTTGGCTTCTAGGTTCCTGAACTCGCATGGTTGCGGCGCTGCTGTCGGGGAGCGATCGCATCCCCAACGAGAGCAATATACTGATCACTGTAGAAATCAGGTCACTGCTAGTGCAGGTTGCTCAGCTACAACAGCCAGAAATGTCACTCCAAGAAGAGTAGTACATAACTATGAAGAAAGACGACAAGGAAAACTTTATTAAGGCAGTAGATAAATCAACCATCTTAATCTACTGCCTAACAACAGCTTTTCTCATAACTGTATATATAATTCTCTCTTTCAACAAAGAAAATATTGACAATGATTTATATGCTTTTTGGCAGGTATCTGCATCAAAATTGTCGCCGTCTTAATAGGAATTGTGGTTTCATACTTTGAATTCAATTATTCAGAAAGAATAAAAGATCAGCATAAAAAATCAGAGCTAGCGCAAGAAATTGCTGAAAGGGTTTCTCAAACTATCCAGATAAACAAAGATGAAGATTCTCCGACAATACATAGAGAAATAAGATTTTGTATATTTAGGGATGAGCGATACGACAGTAGATTTTATTTAAAGGATGTACATAATGTCTTTCGACTAGTGGAGGATACAGATACACTTTTATATCTTTTTGAAATATTTGACATCCTTGAAGCGGATCTTCAAGACATTCCAAGTCTTACGAAAGTAGCTAGTTTTCCTAGAGGAGCTTCTGTCCCAAAAGTTAGAGAATGGAAACCTCCTATCACTCCCGAAGAAGAAGAGAAGAGAGAACTAGAATATCGAATTAGCAAGCTAATAAAAATTGAACCCAGAAAGTTTAAAAGAAAAACCGAAGAAGATTATTTTGAATTTTTAATCTGCAATAAATCAGAATATGAGATTTCTGTAAGGTCGGTTGAGTTTAGGCTTGACTCATTGCATCCGCTGCTATCTAAATCTGATTTTTCTGACTTGAATAAAGACCAAGATGGTAACTACTGTCTTTTATTCAATGGTAAGAACTTTAAAGGTAAGCTGACACCAGATATAGAAACTAGGCTGATCCTATTTATGAGAAAAAAGATTTCTGAAAAGGATTATGAAAAGTTGATGACCCTAAACTTAGGGTATCTAATTTTGAATATTGACTATCAAGGTAAGGAACTCGGAATCACTAAGTTTGACTTCTAGCTTCGTTAGAATCTCCAGTCCTTTTGATCTGTTCGTTGTTCTCGCAATAGCTCAAAAGGGCACTGGCTTTTGCTGATTTTTGTGTTTGCTAACAATCCTCCAAAATCGATATGTTCATCTAACGCAGGCCATTTGGTTGCATCGCCATCTCTTAAAAGCTGACAGGTTTGCCGCCCCTTATCGCTGGTATATTGCAGACGGGGATACCAGGATACTGAATATAGGCCGAGATCCTACTGCTCTCTGTATAATTTGGCTAAACTTCAGTTAATTGCCTCAGCTACTTTTCACAATCCTATGGCAGATCAACCGACTGGCCTCCCCATTCAAGAATCGCTCATCAATGATTCTCAGACCCTCGCCCAGGAACTTCAGATCTCCTGGAGTCGATTGGTCACATTGGCGTTGCAAGACTTTATCCGGCGATACCGCAAACGGCCCGATCTGATTGCCGATATCAACGCGGCCTATGCGGACGACTTGGATGAAGATGAAGGCCGCTTACTGCAGACGATGCAGAGTAGTCACCGCAATTTAGTTGAAGGGGAATGGTAGTCCAGCAAGGCGATATTTATTGGGTTGATTTAGGCGATCCGATTGGCTCAGCCCCCGGCTATCGACATCCCCATGTCGTCATTCAAAACAATGACTTCAATAACAGCAACATTCGTACAGTTGTCGTCTGTGCACTCACCTCAAATCTCAAACGTGCCAAAGCGCCCGGCAATGTGCTGCTTGATCCAGGAGAAGCTAATTTAACGAAGCCGAGCGTCGTGAACATTTCTCAAATCTTCACGGTAGATCGCAGTCAACTCGATGAAAAGATCGGCACTTTATCCCCTCAGCGAGTTCAGCAAATTCTCGACGGCCTCTACTTGTTACTGGAACCGGGTAATTATGATGAGTAGGCACATCCCCCTCCTTACTTCTTGTGTCTGCTAAAGAGCGGCGGAGCAGTCGGAAGAACTCATTGCCCTAACGTTCAAATTTGGTGGGGATGTCATACTAAGGGATGTTTGCCTCCCACCGTGCCCCTTGCCCATGACGGCTTCCACCGACTTTCTCGTTAAGCTTAACCCTTCCCAACGCGCTGCCGTTGAGCACTTCTGTGGCCCTTTGCTCGTGGTCGCCGGGGCGGGTTCAGGCAAAACCCGTGCTCTCACCTTTCGCATTGCCAATCTGGTGCTCAACCATCGCGTTGACCCCGAAAACATCTTGGCGGTGACCTTTACCAACAAAGCCGCCAAAGAAATGAAAGAGCGGATTGAGGTGCTGTTTGCCGAGCAGGAAGCAGAAGCGAAGCATGGCAAATCGCTGTCAGCCCTGCCAGAGTACGAACAGACCAAGCTTAAATCGCACGTCTATAAAAACGTCACCAAGTATTTGTGGATTGGCACCTTCCACGCCCTGTGCTCGCGTATTTTGCGGTTCGACATTGAGAAGTACCAGCATCCCGACGGCTACACCTGGAAAAAGACCTTCTCAATTTTTGACGAATCCGACGCTCAGAGCCTGGTGAAGACCATTGTCACCAAGCAGATGAACCTGGATGACAAAAAGTTCAATCCGCGATCGGTGCGCTATGCCATCAGCAATGCCAAGAATCAAAACTTCACCCCGGCAGAGCTAGAGAAAGATCAGCCCAACTACCGGGGCAAGATTATCGCCGAGGTGTATCGCCACTACGAAAAGGCTCTGGCCGAAAACAACGCACTGGATTTTGACGACCTGATTCTTATCCCCGTCAAGCTATTTCAGCAAAATGAATCAGTGCTGGGCTATTGGCATAATCGCTTTCGCCACATTCTGGTGGACGAGTATCAAGACACCAACCGCACCCAGTACGATCTGATTCGCCTGCTCACCACTAATGGCGAATCGATGGAGCGTTTCAACGACTGGCGCAACCGCTCGACGTTTGTGGTGGGGGATGCGGACCAGAGCATCTATTCCTTCCGGGCGGCTGATTTCACCATTTTGATGAACTTTCAGGATGACTTTGGCGACAGTCTGCCCGACGACGACACCCGCACCATGGTCAAACTGGAGGAAAACTACCGCTCGACCTCCAACATTTTGGACGTGGCGAATCACATCATTGAAAACAACACCGAGCGCATCGACAAGGTGTTGCGGGCGACGCGAGGCGAAGGCGAGGCGATTCTCTGCTACAAGGCCGAAGATGAACTGCACGAAGCCGATTTTGTCGTGGGGCAGATTCGCAATTTAGAGTTTCAGCATCCCGAGCTGAAGTGGGGGCACTTTGCCATTCTCTATCGCACTAACGCCCAGTCGCGCTCCTTTGAGGAGGTTCTGACCCGCTACAGCATTCCCTATCAGGTCGTGGGCGGCCTGCGATTTTACGATCGCCGCGAAATCAAAGACGTGCTGGCCTACCTGCGGGCGATCGCAAATCCGGCAGATACCGTCAGCATCAAGCGCGTGATCAACGTGCCCCGGCGCGGCGTCGGCAAAGGCACCATCGATAAGCTCGATCAAGCCACCCAAACCTTGGGCAATATTCCCCTGTGGGAAATTCTCAGTGACGAAACGTCGGTCAAAACCTTAGCGGGGCGATCTGCCAAAGGCGTTTTAGAGTTTGCCGGTCTGATCAAAAAGTATCGCGGTCAGCTGGATCAGTCCAAGGGCTCGGAAATCATTCAAGAACTGCTGGAAGACTCTGGTTATCTAGACGCGTTGAAGGCCGAAGGCACGGACGAAGCATTGGAACGTGTCGGTAACGTGCAGGAACTTTACAACGCTGTGCTGCAATTTGAGGAAGAAAACGAAGACAGTTCGCTCATCGCCTTTCTGGCCAATGCCTCTCTCGCTTCCGATTTGGACGACGTGAACGAAGCGGGCAATTCCGTCTCCCTCATGACCCTGCATTCCTCTAAGGGCCTAGAGTTTCCGGTCGTGTTCCTCGTCGGGTTAGAGCAGGGACTGTTCCCCAACTTTCGATCGCTCGAAGACCCCGCTGCGATCGAAGAAGAACGCCGCCTCTGCTATGTCGGCATCACCCGTGCTAAAGAGCGACTGTTTATCTCCTATGCGCGCGCACGGCGACTCTACGGCAACCGCGAACCGGCCAGTCCCTCGCTGTTTCTGGGTGAGCTGCCGATGGATTACATCACCACGAACGCCGGGCTGGGCCTGCCCCAACGCATGACTACTCCTATCCGCGATGTGCGCAAGAAGCAGGAAGTGGCGGCAAAACCCGGCAGCGGAGCCCATGAATTTGACTGGACTGTGGGCGATATCGTGGTACATGATGCCTACGGCGCGGGGGAAGTGACCCACATTTTTGGCGCGGGCAACAAGATTTGCCTGGCGGTGAAGTTTCCCAATCAGGGCCGCAAAATTATTGACCCTAAACTCACCAAATTACAGCGAGCAGAATAGCCTTAATTCTGCTCGTTATGATTAACGTTAAGGTTTGCGTCTAGAGAGGCTCGACCAACACCATGACTGCTCTGCCAATGGGTGGAGGGGGAATATCAAACCCAGCAATTACGCCAGGGCGATCGCCTGATTTCTCCAACTTTCTCCGAATTACAGCTGAACGTTAGCCAAATATTGAGTGCTGGTGTTGAGCCCAATTAGCTCAACATCAGTTAGTTCAAAACCAGTTAGGATTGGGAACTTAATAATGTGTCAATTTCTCCCCTCTCGGGAGGGGTGCCCGCAGGGCGGGGTGGGGTCGATCTCAAGCATTAGTGGTTAACCCACCCCGTAAGCCCCTCCCAGGAAGGGAAATGTGGTCAGATTTGTTTCAGACAAATTGAGAACTTTATTTAATCCTTGTTCCTTAGCTCAAAAATTGATGTAGTGCAGATAGCCGCAGAGCCCGCGATCGAGACGACAAGCTGCTGGCAAAGACTATCCGCCTCGAACTTCACTCAAGCTGGGCGAAACGCTGGCGAGATTGAACTCATCATCAGCTTCTAGCGTGGGGGACTCAGCGGCAAGATGCGCCTCTAGCAACGCCAAATTACGCACATTTGACTTAAAGAAAGCATCAAAAACGTCGCCAAACAGGGGCATCGCACCGACCAAAAACTCTAAGCCGACATTCATCGCCATTTTGCCAATAGTGCCAGTCGGCAACCGAAACTGAGTGGCCAAAAAGATGATGTAGGCAGATGTCGCGGTTGAGAGCACATCACCAATTCCCGGTATTAATCCCACAATCGGGTCTAGCCCCACCTTGAGCCCCAACCCTGGCACTTTGAAAGCCGTATCCATCAGGCGAGTGAGGCGGCGAATACGGTTGAGTTGCTTGAGCTTGGCAGTATTATTCATTCGGACAAAATGATTCGTAACGCTATTGTATTAGCCGCGATCGCGCAATTTCATCCCTCAAAAGCGATAAATGACTGCCCACCGGATCAAGGCTGTCGCAGTCAACATGATTTTGTGCCGGTAGCGCCAATTCTAGAGAGAACCCAATGCAAAGTCCCCTAAAATTGGGGTGTGATTTTCCCATTCCCTCAGCGTTTCGCTCCGCTCTCGCGCTGCTCTTAGTCATCAAACCATGCCCTTTATGAAACTGACCGCCCTCGGCCGACGCTGCATCGCCACCCTGGCGTTAGTGTGCCTGCTAATTAGTACCGCCGCCTGTAGCCCAACAGCTATCGAAGATTTGCCCCAGTTGGAATCGGTATCGGATCAGCTGCAGCAAAGCGATCGCCCTGCCAGTGTGACCACGACCAGCGACACCCCGGTTCCACCAGACGACACCCCCGATCTCGAACCAGACGCCGCGATCGCGCCCTTGGATGAGCCGAATGGTCAGACCAGCGATAGCGTCGAGACCGCGCCGATAGCCGACGAGGAGACCCTTGAAACCAAAAGCCTAGAGATTGAGCAAGTCCTTCAAGCCGAACAAGCGGCCGCGGCCGCCAAGCTTAAAGCGGCTAATGAAGCTGCCGCCGCTGCCCTCAATGCTGAGCTGGAAAAAGCCACGACGACGTTTGACACAGAGCTAAACGTTGTCACCGATGAGGGTGAGGCAACGATGCCCCAAGATGACACGTGAGAAAATCGGCTCTGAAAGTATTCATCTGCGGATAGTCAGACGGTTGCTGCATGGCGTTTCGGCCGATATCGAGAATTCGATTGAGATTCAATGCTGATTTTTCGTCTAACTCGAACATTATTCGCTATAGTGGATAAGCCGACGCGGGGTAGAGCAGTCTGGTAGCTCGTCGGGCTCATAACCCGAAGGTCCATGGTTCAAATCCATGCCCCGCCACCAAGCAACTTAAAAGCGCCGTTCACAACTAATGTGAACGGCGCTTTTGGTATAAGCAAGCGGTCAATAAACCGGTTCAGATTTTTGTTGGAACCGGTTTACTGTCTTAAGCGTTAGGCTACTTGGCCGGTGCTGGATTGATTTCGGAGGCTTGCCCCTGCATTAGCCGAACAATCGCCCGTTTTTCTAGCAGCCCCATTAGCTGACCATTGTCGCGAATCACGGCGAGCACCGAGAGCTTTTTCGCCTCAAGGGTTTGCACAACGTCGAGGAGTGATTCGTTAGAGCGAATGGTGGTGAGCGCCGTTTCGGCTGTCATCACATCGCCCACAGTCGTCACGGCCCAGCGATCGCGAGACACCGTCTGCAGCGCCTCTACCGAGATCGTGCCGACTAGCTGGCCCGCGGTGTCCACCACTAAAAACCGCTGCCAGTTGCCCGTTGAGTTCAGCAGCACCTCATCAGCAAACTCTCGCAACGAAGCTTGCTGAGCCACGATGGGACTGTTGTCGACCAGTGCATCTTGGGCAGTGAGACCATCCAGACGCTGCTGCACGGATGCTGATTGCGCAGAGCGGTTGGCGTTGCTAAGCAAAAACCAGCCGATGAGCAGCGTCCAGCTGCTACCAAACGTGCTAATGCCGAGGATGGCGGCAGTACCGATGCCGATCGCGAACCAGCCGATCACCTGTCCGGCCCGACTCGCAAACGCAGTGCCCTTATAGGGGTTACCGGTCACCTTCCAGACAATCGCCTTAAGCACATTGCCCCCGTCTAGCGGCAGCCCAGGCAGCAGGTTAAATACGCCCAAGGCCAAGTTGATGTAAGCCAACAGCGACACGATCGCGCCCACCGGCCCGCCCAGAGAGAGCACCTGACCCACGGTGGAAAGCAGCACAAACAACACCAGACTGACCACCGGTCCGGCGATCGCCACCTTGAAGGCACCGCCAGGATTGTCGGACTCTTTTTCAAGAGCTGCGAGCCCACCGAACAAAAACAGCGTGATAGAGTTGACACCAATCCCTTGCTGGATGGCCGCAAAGCTGTGACCCAGCTCATGGGCTAACACCGAGCTAAACAGCAGTAGCGCCGCCGACAACCCCAGCAGCCAAGGCATCGTGCCCGGCAACGTCGGAAAGGCCCCGGACAGAGCACTGCCGTAGTTCCACGTGATTAGAGCTAAAACTAAAAACCAAGAGACATTGACATAGAAGGGAATCCCAAACAGGTTACCGACCCGTAAGTTGCCATTCATGTGGGCACCTCGAAAACGTTGAGCGCGGCTTGACCGGTTTCGCCATCAATCCGCTTTAATGTCCTGATTGTAACGAAAGGTTAAAAGAGACTTCAGGCGGCAGCGGCGGTGAATTCCGAAGGCCAAGGTACGGGTTGCCCCGCGATCGCCAGAGGCTGAGTTCAGCGGCTTGAAGCATCCATTTCATCACCATTCACACTGCAGGTGAGGTGAACAGGCAACTGTACCGTCGCGGTGGTACCCGTCTCAGCCGCTGAGGCAAAGTGCAGGGTGCCGCCGTGGGCTTCAACGATGCGGCGGGTGATGGCGAGGCCCAAGCCATTGCCACTCGATTTGGTGGTGAAAAAAGGCTGAGTCAACTTGGGCAGCACATCGGGGGGAATGGGGGGGCCGCCATTGTGAACCTTCACCACCACACAGTCAGGGCTTTCGATCATGGTGCAGGTGATCACCTCGTCGGCGGGGGCTGCTTCGCAAGCGTTACTAAGCAGGTTGATAAACACTTGTTTCAACCGATCGCGATCGCCGGCAATATGGCCCGCCTGATCGAGGCCTCGGGTTTTGAGGGTGCGTTCAGTCGCCACGGGCTGATGGCTAAATTCATCACTCAGCGTTTGCAGAAATGGCCCCACCTCTAACGGTGCCAGATCTAGCTGCTGCTCACGGGCGTACATCAAAATTTCGTTGAGCAGCCGCTGCAGTCGCTCAGATTCTTCTAGCGCAAAAGCCAGGCGCATCTTGGCGCGATCGGGCAAATCCATCTGTTCAAAAGAATGGAGGCCCATGAGTACTGTGGTCAGCGGATTGCGGACTTCATGGACGATCATGGCCGCGAGTTCACCAATTTCGGCCAGTCGCGCTTGGGCTTGGGCCATTTGTCGGCGGGTGGTGATATCGCGAGCCAGCGCCAGCAGCACTGATCGCCCACCAATTTCAATGCGTCCCAACCGCACCTCAACGGGAAACTGGCTACCGTCTTTGCGCTGGTGGATGCCCTCACGGGTAGTAGCTTCACCGGGCTGCAGCTGCCAATCCTGTTCCAGATCGGTGAGACTCACGGATTTTTGCACGTCTGGGACTGACAATTGCAGCAGCTCGTCACGGGTATAGCCGAGCGTATGACAGGCCTCGCGGTTAGCATCGATCAGCCGACCATCAGAATCCACGACAAACAGGGCATCGGTGGCTTGGTCAATCAAGGTGCGAAAGCGCTGTTCGCTTTCGATTAGGGCTTCTTCGGCAGCTTTGCGCTCGGTAATGTCGTTAGAAACGGAGAGAATGCAGCGTTGGCCATCCAAAAAAACGATTTCTGCTGAGTACAGCACGATGCGGTAGCGCTGCCCAGCGGTGCGAAACCGATATTCTTGGTTGCGGACGAATCCCTGTTTTTGGAGGATTGTTAACAGCGCCTCGCGATCGCTCAGGTCGGCCCACAGGGCCAAATCAGCGGCGGTTTTGCCCACCACGGCGTCGCGGCTCGCCCCATACAATCCTAAAAAGCTATCGTTGACTTCAAGCAGCTCCCCCGTTTCGAAAATGCTCAGGCTCATGGGGTTGGGGCTGGCATAAAACGATTTTGAAAACTTTTCCTCGGAGAGCCGCAGAGCCGCTTCGGCGTGATCTCGTTCCGTGTTGGCGGCACCGACTTGATTCACCATTTCTTCAAAGGTGGTGATGACGTCGCCCAGTTCATCCTGTCGCAGTTTTTCGCGTTTGACTGACTCAAAGGAGAGCGATCGCACATCTTCACTTTGGCGAATGGACTGGCCTGCCTGCCGCAGATCGCGCCGCAGGGCTAAGACGGCAGAAATCACCAAGCGATCAAGTACGACCATCGTTGCGCCGGTGACAAACACCGAAATGATAAACACGAGGCCCGTAATGCGGGCAATAAAGAAGTAAAACTCACGCCCGACCCAGGTGGCATCATGGCGAATGATCAGATAGTACCGGCCCCCGAGGGATATCATCTGCGACAGCGCGTCATAACGCTGCGTGTGCCGGTTATAGCGATCGCCACCGCTCTGACTTTGGGCCTGCGATAAGGCGGCCTCAAGAGTTAGCTCTGGGACTTCGCCAAATTCACCGACCGGGGTGCGATCGGTGCGATAGAGCGCCCCCCCCAAAACCACTTCATTGCTCAGCAAGCTTTCGAGGCTTTCGAGCATCTTGGCATCGTTCGCCGTACTCAGATCGCCTTTGGTGCTGAGCACCCCTTCGGCTTGCGCGCCCGACAGCGCCTGCAGATATTCCAACAGTTCGCGCTCACGACGCAGCACTGAAGGCACCAGGATGATTGCCTCAATCACCACAATGCTGATAAAGACCCAAAATACAATTCGACGCGATAACCGGGCCCGCCATAAATTAGACGGCAGTTCCGGTTTCCTAGTAGGAAGTGGCATAGGCCCGCTCAAAAACCTGTGGAATCAATTGTAGAGGCTGCAGCCCTTAGTCGGTCTCAGCGGGCTGGATCGCTGGCCAGCAGAGGCTAGGGAATGTTCTGAGTTGGGCCTGTCTACTGCCACCTGTCGCAGTCTGCCTGCCACATTTGATTTAAGCGTAGAGCGCGATCGCCGCTTTCGTCTGACAAGAATAGGCGGCAAACTCACCGATAAAAGCCGTATGGGTAACCAGTCCCGTAGCGTCATCCCACAGATGTAGGTGAAAGGCAGGCGGCTCCATCACTAGGGCGGGGGGTTGGGCTTCGCTCAGCTTGAGGGCAACTTGATGGGCGACGCTGGGCGCCACACTGCCCACGGTGCCGGCCCACATCGTTTGAATCGAGCGGTGCAGGTGACCACAGGCCACCCGCTGCACGTTGGGGTACTGCGCGATCAGGTTAGCTAGGGCTTCGTTGCCCCGGCAGCGGGACTGATCCATCCCCATTAGGCCGGTGGCAAAGGGGGGATGGTGCATAAAAATGATGGTTGGCTTTTGGGGGTGAACGGCCAGTTGAGTTTGCAGCCAGGCCAGCCGTTCGGCATCCATATCGCCGTAGCCTTCGCCATCGACTAGCGTGTCGAGCACCATAATGCGCACCGGATACTCTTCCAGCACATAGTGCACAAAGCCAGTCGGCGGCAGGTACGGCAAGTCGGGAAACACAGCGCGAAAGGCGGTGCGATTGTCGTGGTTGCCCATCGCTAAATACAGCGGGGCGCGCAGCGGAGCCAGCAGCGATTTCAACATTTCATACTCAGCTGCGGTGCGCTCATCGACTAAATCACCGCTCGCCACCACCAGATCAGGCTGCGGCTGCAGACGATTGAGCTGGGCGATCGCGGCTGCCAATAAACGATTAGTATCGACAATGCCGTAGGCCCGTTGACCTGCTGGCTGTACATGCAGATCTGATATTTGCGCAATGATCATGGCGGCTGTTTCCCTCCGAGTGCTCTTCGCCAGGGTAACTTTTTGCCTCAATTTTGCACTAGCATTTGGCATACCTCAGCGGTGAGTGCTGACAAGCAACGCTTCCCCAGCCTTCCTGATCTTGGCCAAAACCTGTCCAGAGAGCTGAGGGCAGGCAATTAGTCTGATCTTCAACCTCATCCTCAACCAGGAGAAGTACCGCAGGCGATGAGGCTGCTCTGAAAACATGCTGAATGCGGTGCATCGCGGCGCGAATGACACCTGACGGTTGGCATTGTTGGGAATGGCGCGATCGCCTTATGAGCGATGGCTTAAAACAGTCCAGGCGATGGGCGTCAGGGCTATTGCACCTCAGTATCAAACTCTTCATCAAAGCCATCATCCAAGTCGTCAGGGCTGACCAGCGATGACTCTTGCTCGCCTACCGCCATTTGCAGCACCATCGGTTGTCCGCCGGCTTCATGATATTTGTCGGCCCAGGCACGAATCGTTTCGTCTAACTCGGCGATCGCATCGGGCAGCTTGTCTGCCGGAATATCGAGTTCCTCTAGAATGCGGATGGTTTTGCCCTGGCGCTCCGCCCAATCGCGCATGATGCGAAAATAGCGGGCCGTATCTTCCAACATGATGAACGTACGTTCTTCTTGATCCGCAGGCGAATAGGAGGGCCGCATAAGTGCATAAAACGGCATGCCCCAGGGCGAATCAATGCGACTCACCGTGCCCGAATAAATCAGCCGTCGCCGAATATGCTCGGCCAGCGCTTCACTCAGCAGGCTCCGCCGATCAGGTGGAAATTCTTCTTGCGATCGCTCGTGCAAAAACTCAATCAGCTCTAAAAATTGGAACGCTGTAATCAGCTGGGCATCTGGCACTCCAGCCGGCAGCTTGCGTTCTAAAACGCGCTTTTCTTCGGAGGTCAAACTGGCCCCCGCAATGCGCGGTGTGCCCGGCTGCCAAGCGTAGCGATCAAGCCACACGTAGGGAAATTGGATTAAATAACGGGGCTCTTGTGACCCCAACATTTTTAAGAGTCGGCCTTCGGTGAGCGCTTCTTCGAGCTCGCCGACGATCGCCTTGACCCGTTTGGGTTCAATATGATGCAAATGCCCGGTCATGCGCAGGTTTTCACCCTGCTCGACATAGGTCATATAAATGGCACATTTGGCTGCGGTGGCCGCGGCATCTAAGAAAGCGCCGTGACGATGTCCGCCCGTTCGCATAGCGCTAAAAGCAATATGTAAGAGAATTTGATCGATCGCACTGGGACTCAGCTGACGGACTAGATCCATATCGTTGATAACAGACTCTGACGCACTCAACATAACTCGAAACCCAATACCGCTAATAGGTTTGACTTAAAGACAGAACGGCTGAAACCAGCCAGTTGTTCTACCCAGCGATCACAGAGCCACAGGGACTGTATGACCTCAAAGTGTCGAAAAATCGGGAAGCCTATTTGCGGAATCGCTAATGATGCTACTACCCTTGGGGGTTTTTGGCGACTTTGGGAAGTGGGGGATGCTCTCTGATGCCTAAAGACGTCAAAAGCCGTTGTCTTGAGCCACTGAGACTGGCGTTCTCCTAATCCCAAAGCGCGATAGTGAATCGCACCCAACACATCATTTCAGCAATATCCGACAAACATCGGCATCACAGTCTTGGCCGCTGGACTCTAGGGAGCCGGATGCAGCCAGCGGACGCAGCTAGACAAACTCGAGGCGGCTGAGACCGCGAGGCGATACCCGGCCAGAGCCCCGATAGGCAACCGCTCGGGTATCGGGGCTCTGGTTGTCGATGCGACCGCTCCCGCGATGACTGACTTTCAGTTCGTTCTGCTGCTCTAACCGTCCAGTGCCGCGATAGGCGATGCCTTCTAAAGCAGTCATCGCCTCCGGTCCTTGCGTCACAATGCGCCCGCTGCCCCGGTGACTGGTCTCGTCGCAATCGCTCGCCTCAGCGAGATACAACGTTCCTTGAGGAGCAATAGCGCTGGTGCTCAAGCAGCCTAGGGCGGCTGCGGCCAAAAAGTATCGAGTGATATTTTGTAGACAAAACATGTTTGACGACCCCTCTGTGTGGTTCTATCTCTTGTTTCAGAGAGGTCGATTGTTCCTCAGGAAAGTTTATCTGCGTAATATTTCTGAATCTAGCGAATGGGCTTTTATTGCTATTACTTGAAGCCAGCCTGCAGACCAGTTGGGATAACCCTGGAGCGCGATTAATTGTGAGGTTTTGAATTGGCTGATCACCTGATGGACAGAGGGATCAAGCGTCACCACATCCAACAACTGATTGTCGGACAACTGTAGTTTTGCTTGCCAACTTCTGCCAGTTGCGCTGATCTTTAAGGTTCCTTCAAACTCATAAAGTTTCGGGATCGCTTCCGTAGATCTGCTCAAAAACTGCGGGAATGAAAGGCTGACAGAAGTGGTTTGAAAAGAATCTTCTGGATGATTTTGGTAATACAGTTGCCGCGATCGCCAATCCGGATTAGCGGGTAAATTATCCACTAATGGCACGACGGCAGCGGGCGCGGTGGGCTCATTGAGCAAGGCCGATTGCAGTACCTCCACCGCTAACTCACGCGGTTCACATCCCTGTTCAACACAAAGCGCCGCGGCCATCCCGGCAGCTTGACCAATCCCCAACACCACAGGCTGCAGGCGGGTCGCGCCGTTAGCCAGGTGAGACACCGAAATATTTTTATCGCAGGCGAGCAGGCCCTCGATCGCCGCGGGTACCAAGGCTTCGTAGGCAATAGTGAACGGCGTTCCCGTCCAACGACCGCCCCAGCGTTCGGCCTTCGGGACTAAGGGCAGGTCAAAACCGGGATAGTGATGATCGTTGGGATAGTTGCCGATGGCGATCGCACTCATCTGCCCGCTGGCGTTCACTGGCAAGGCCGCCGCTCGCTCACCGGGCAGGGGCAAAATATCGCGCTCGGTCACCGTGGTCAGCCCGATCAACCGCCGACTCTCGCGGTAATAGGGCATGAGAGCAAAAGCGCCGCCCCCCAACTGACCAGGGATTTGCGGAAAGGCTGCAGTTGCCAGCCCATATCGCCGCCCCAACGCTGATTGAATGAAATGGGCAAAATTTTGACTGTGGGCGATCGCTGCTTTAGCCCAGGCGCGCTGCTCTGCGGGGTTGCCCACCAGACGCTGTAGCCCCACCCCATAGTCGTTGCCCTGCTGCGGCCAATTGAGCATGAACTGCCGCAGCGGCAGCTGACCATAGGTCAAAAATCGGTCGGGGCCATAGCCTTGCCACGCGGTTTGAAACTGACTCGGGTCGTAGTCAGCCGTCGGCATAATGGCCGGTGCCCCTGGGGCCGCACCATAATCCTGCATCAGCACCACCCACGTCGGCGACTGCACGGGATAGGCCTGAACAATCGCATGGAGCGGATCATGTGGATCGGTTAACGATTGGGGCGCACTGGGCTCTGAGAACTGACTCTGATCTTCCCAACCCCAGCGGTGAGGAACCTCACCCAAGGCGAGCAAATCACCCAATTCGGTGCCATCTACAGTGATTTTGGCGTAGACGGTGAGATCGTCGAATCGCACCCCCTGCACGCGATCGCCCTGACGCATCAGCGCTTTGGGTAACGGGCCGACAATCCACCTTAAATTGGGTAAAGCGTTGACCCAGTCGGCAAAGATCGCCGCACCGACTTTGGGTTCATAGGTAAAAAAGCTCACCCAAGCATGATCTAAACCGCCAGGCTGTCGTTGCTGCAAGGCGCGCAAAAACGCTCCCCACAAGCCGGTTTGCCAAGCTCGCAATTCATTACCATCGGGTGCTGCCACCCCGGCTGCCGTCAACATGCCCCCTAACCACGGCAACTCGCTTACTAGCACTGTCTGCGCGCCGCGCCGTGCCGCCTGAATGGCGGCGGCTGTGCCTCCGGTACCGCCCCCCACAACGAGTACGTCAGCCATGATGGTTTCAGGGGACATAGAGGATTCCTTCAACGTCAGCTGTAGTGGTTTCAGAAGGCACAGGGAAGTCCTCCACAGGCCCAGAACGGGGCAATGCCCGCCTCACAGATAGTAGAACAGCCCGTCTTTAGCTGCTATTCATAAGTAAAAACTATGTCGCCATTCTAAAAATCTGTGGATATCTTTGGCTGCAGTGGGTGGTTGATTACTGAAATCGCAGCATAAACTAAAAGATATGGTTCCTCGAAGAGACATAGAGTCTAGTCTAGGAATCAATGGAATCGCCACGGCTGTCACGACAATAAAGCTGTGCTTTTTCTGTTCACAGGTGAACGAATAGGTGTTTCCGTCGCTGACTCCCAGCGGTCAGCCCAGCAAAAGACAACCATTGCTACCCATGAAGCGAAAACCATGAATAAATTTGAGTCAAAGAAATCTCAGTCCATCTCCGAGGCTGATGAAGGCTGGCTCGTGCAGGTGTATGGTCAGAATCGTCGGCTACTCTGTGTGCTCGAACCGTCTCACGGCTGGATCTTTTTGCTGGGCTGTGGCGTGGGTATTTTGCTAGCGATTATCTGGTTTAACATCGCCCGCTACAGTGAGCCGATAGAGCCCGTGCCGCCGACCGAAATCCCTCAGATCCAAATTGACTAATCGCCTCACAAAATCCGGCTAGTTCTAATGGCTGGCAGCTATGGGAAGCCCTTCGATGCGAACAGGCAGACCCTTGCCGGCGATCTAACCGGTGCGTTGGCGGTGCCTCTCCTTGAGAGCATCGCGTCGGTTAGCTGCGCGTAAATTTAGCTACATCAATCGGTTTAGCGAAGTCAACACGGTCACTTGAGCGACTGCTGGGTTGTGCAGGATACAGGTCAAGCCAGGTTGATTGGTGTATGTGCAGCAGGGATGAGACCTTAAACACCCGCAGCTCTTTTAGTTCAGTTAAAGCGGCCAGCATGGGGAGCTCTGCGAGTAGATGACTACCCCAGGACAGCGATCGCAACTCAATGAGTGCTGCCAGGGGCCAAGTTGCTGCTCCAATTACTCCAGAGATCTCGGCGATGCAACTGTATTCACTTGGCCAGCGGCTGCAGATCTGCAACTTGGTTACCGAAGAGAGACAGAGTCGCCAGGTTGACGAGGGTCGATAACGGCAACAAATCAGTCATCTCATGGTTAAACAGGGCCAGCGAACCGCAATCGGTGATGATGTTGCGACAGAACGCCAGAATGAGCAATCGTCTTGGCAACAGCAAGAACATCCCAACTGGCGATGCCAACCATTGAATTTGAAAAAGCAAAGGCGTGAGCAGTTCTAGCAGAGTGGACTGCTGCACTGAGGATCACAGAGCTCCCAGGTGTTCTCTAAAAAGTGGCCGGCGCTATAGATAGTTGAGCAGTTGTTGAGCAATTGCAGCAGACCTCTATCGTTCTGTTTTCATTAAACAGAGGAATGCTTGTGCCTCGAAACAAAAGCAAAACTTATGAGTGAAATTTAAGATTTCATTCCAGATTCGCCTGCTCAGCGTTTGAATCCATGAGTTTGATGATAGATTTAAACACATGAGGAATTAATTCTTCATTGACTTTAATCTATGAAGGCTGAGACGCATTGCGCTCGCCTTCTCCCTCGTTCAGAGAACGGCCATCTCTGGACACCCTGTCGACAGGTTTTCGCGCAACACCTGTGCTGTAGGGGTGAAGCGCTTCACCCCTATTTTCTTCGACATCCAGCCTTTAACTTGTTGAAACTATCACTCCTCAGCCAATGGGGAGGCGAAAGGAGGTAACTGTGGATTTCTTGTCCGAATTTCTGACGCTCTTTGTGGGGAAGTTGCAGTCCCCGACGCTGGGCTTTCTGCTAGGAGGCATGATTGTTGCTGCTCTCGGTAGCAAACTGACTATTCCCGATGCGGTCTATAAGTTCATCGTCTTCATGCTGCTCATCAAAGTTGGTCTGAGCGGCGGCGTTGCTATCCGCAATGCCAATCTGGCGGAGATGCTGTTGCCCGCCCTATTCGCCATGATCATTGGCATCTCGGTCGTATTCATCGCGCGTTTTACATTGGCCCAGATGCCCGGTGTCAAAACCTTCGATGCCATTGCGACCGGCGGCTTGTTTGGTGCTGTGAGCGGCTCGACTCTCGCCGCTGGCATCACGCTGCTGGATGTAGAAGGGATTGAGTTCGAGGCTTGGTCCGCCGCCCTCTATCCCTTTATGGATATCCCAGCGCTGGTGACCGCAATCGTCTTAGCGAGCCTTTATGCCGGCAAAGAGAAGCGCGAAAAGTATCTCAAAAACGAAGAATATCTTAGGAAGGAAGAATATAGCGGCATGCAGCCCGTTGCCGCTGGTGGATACTCCAACGTTGACCCGCGCGGTGCGGCAGATGGATATCCTGGCGAATCGGGCGGAACCGGTGGCGGGTCTTCCAGTCCGTTAGGGGGTGCCCCCAGCAATCGGGTTAAGATCTGGCCCATCATTAAGGAAAGCCTCCAGGGATCTGCCCTCTCGGCTCTGCTGCTTGGTCTCGCGCTCGGTATTCTGACTGATCCTACGCGGGTCTATGAGGGCTTCTACGATCCTCCATTCCGTGGTCTGCTCTCGGTTCTGATGCTGGTCATGGGTATGGAAGCTTGGTCCAGGCTGGGCGAATTGCGCAAAGTGGGTCAGTGGTATGCCCTCTATGCTGTGATAGCACCGATACTGCATGGGTTCATTGGCTTCGGTCTTGGTTATGTTGCCCACATCATCACTGATTTCAGCCCTGGCGGCGTCGTTCTTTTGTCTGTCATCGCTGCTTCCAGTTCCGACATCTCCGGGCCACCAACGTTGCGCGCCGGTATTCCCAAGGCCAATCCCTCCGCCTACATCGGCTCGTCCACAGCTGTCGGCACCCCGATCGCTCTGGCTGTATGCATCCCGCTCTTTATTCAGCTTGCTCAGGCAACGATGGGAGGGGGCTAATCCTAAGACTTATGGTCTGCCGGGACTCTCATGAACCGGCACCAACGCGGCAGCTAGCCCCGTGCACGATTGCTCGGTGTTGCCGTTCCCTAAGTTGCTATATCGTTCAATGAATACACATGTCAGGAGGTAACCAACATGGCTAAGCCAGCCAGCAAGCTTGTGATTATTACGGAAAAGTTGCTGCTGAAAAAAATCGCCAACATCATCGACGAAGCCGGGGCAACCGGTTACACCGTGTTAGAAACTGGCGGTAAAGGTAGTCGCAACGTGCGTTCGGCGGGACAACCCAGCGTTTCTGACACCCAGGCGAATATCAAGTTTGAGGTGCTCACCGAAAATCGAGATGTTGCTCTGAAGATTTCGGATCGGATCGCGCTAGAGTATTTCGACGATTATTCGGGCATTGCCTATATCTGTGACGCAGAGGTCCTGTACGCGCACAAGTTCTGTGGGCCAGACGGCTGTTGAGTCGAGACGATGCAAATCCAAAAAGCCGGGGCATGACCCCGGCTTTTTCGTGTCTGTGTTGCGTGCCCGTAGTCCGTTGATGCTGACGAAGCAGACTGCGATCGCCCACCCATAGTTGCTGACCCTTGCCCAAGAACTCAGCGTCACCTTTAGCGCCACCAGGCAGTTCAGCAAGGAATTCAGCCGCCGCTAGGATCGCCTAAGCCTGGTTCATTTGGCACGAGCATTGCTATGCGGTGCCATAGCAGGCTGATCCACAGTAGCCTGGTGATCGCTGCAATTAACCCCTCCAGAATTTATAGACAGGGGGACGCTTCATGCTTAAAGGAAGCGACAGTCATAGATGGCAACAATCTATCGAGCCCACCCATGAAGCCTCAAACATAAGGCGTCACATCTTCACCGCAATCGTCAGCAAGATAAGACAAGGCTCGAAACCGCAGCCCCACCAGCTGTTCGTAAAGTGGATTCAACTTGCACATAGGTGGAATGTGGACAATCTTACGCTTGAACAGCTTCACATCACGTTCAAAAGGACACTGCGATGGCACCAGCTTACAGATAAACCGGGCGAGTCGGGGATCGTTGACCTGCAACTGGTCCAGCCACTCTTTAGCGGGTTTCAAAGGTTCTAGCCCGGGCTCATCGCCCCGATTAAGTTCGCCCGTAGCTGAATCCTGAGCGTTGTACAACGTCGATCGCACGGAATCCAAGAGCTGAGCTTCTAAACCCACCGCAGTACAAAAACTATGAAGCAGGTGATCTTCTTCAGTGGAATAAACACCATCAGCCAGCGCGACCATGACTGCCGTCCGCAAGAAGTTCTCAGCGGCTTCGGTTTGTTGCCCTAAAGTTTCTGCCAGTTCCGTCGGCGAGATCGGCTCTAGCGCATCAAAGAACCCAATGTTAGGGGCCAATTCCTCTTGCGTCATCGCCGTAATCAGGCTTTTTTCTTCTTCATCGAAGTGTCCATCAGCCCAAGCAATAGTGAGTAAACCTCGAAACCAAACCCTGATTTGCTCAGGCGTATACGGAGAATGAATAGTGGATGGCATAGGAGAATATCAGGCTAGACAGCAACAGCAACGCTGAAATGCGAACTAATTGTAGCTTTCCCTGTCAAGGGGGAGGAAAAACCGGCGAAGTGAATCATGATTGTTCGGCAATTACGCTAGGGCAGCCTCAAGACTTACTCAGTTTTTGCCCGAGGACTGAGCCCGTTTGCCCGGTAAAGACCCATAGCATCGCCCTCGCGCCGTCTCGCAGTCCGCGCACCAGCGGTTCTGAGGCGTTATCATCAGAGGGCACAGGCAACGGTTGAAAGGTAATATCATGGCGGCCTAATACGACCTGGGCGATGATGGCCGCTCGTCGCATGTGATAGTCAGAGGTGACTAGATAGACACTTTCAACACCTGATTGCTTCAGATCTTCAACAATGGTGGTGAAGTTAGTGACGGTATCTACAGCACGATAGTCGAGACGAACCCGATCAGAGGCCACATCCGCCTCTTGAAACAGCCATTGCGCGTACTCAGGGTTGGTGCCGGAAGAAACCCATACCTCTAAGTCAGGATGCGCACTGGCAAACTCTGCGGCAAAGTGCTCCCGTTCTGGCGCGCCGCCTAGCACAAGAATTGCTTGGGGTTCTCTCAGCTTGGCTTTTACTTGGCTTTGTCCCAACCAAGATAAAGGCACCAACAACAGCATTAGTCCGATGCGCCAATGCCATCGAGATCGCCGTTTCCTCCGCATAGATCAACCCAAATTGGTATCAAAAGAACAATTATCTCAAGATCAACAGGATAACGCTTAAATCAAGTGGCCGGAGCTTAAATTTTTCAAGAAATGTCCTTGATAGATAACCGGATAGATGCGGCGATGCCAGGTTGCGCGAGCGCTTCTGCCGGGCGATCGTCAGATAGTTCAACCAGATGCTGAATCAAATTGTGAAACGTTTTCAAGTCCAGTATTTGCATCCCAATTTTGGAGCATCTTGTTTGACGGGAACGCGACCTGCTGGCGGCGCAAAATCAAAGAATGTGGTTGGAAGCAGAATCGTTTTGCTAGCGTCATGAAAGCCCTCCCTCTACTCAAAGAAGCAGCCCGGTAAACGAGCAAAATAGATGCCGGCACACAGCGCCGTCGAGTCTGATCAAACACAAACGGGCAAGCCTCGATAACCTCAAGACTTGCCCGTTTGTTCATGAATTATGCAGTGATAACGCTGAACGATCAGCCCATAGAGGGCGACTTACGACTCATATCGCGAACCATATCTTTGAATGGCGACATGCTAGGGCCAGGGCGGCGACGCGGCGACCGATTGATTCTCGGATTGACCAAATAGTCAGTAGCAAAGTTAGTGACCAGCGGTGCTTGGGGCTGAGTAACTGCTGTCGGTTTGACAGGTTCAGCCGCTGGCTTCGCAACGGTTTTCGGCGCAGGCTCCTGAGAGGCTGTCGAGGCTACTACCGCAGTTGGGGCGGGAACAGGTTCTGCAGCGGGTTGTGCTGGAGCTGTTGCAGGGGCACTAGCTTCGTCTAGCTCCATAAAATATTCACCTTTTTTGCCAATGCCAAAGATGCCAGCAATGCCGCCAAAGATGCCACCGATCAGGCCAAAGATGCCACCAAATATCGTTTTTATCAGGCCCATATGAATTCTCCAAACTGCCGATGATTGCGAATTATCAAGCTGAGGCTTAAGGAACCTATCATCCCGCAAACCTATGTCACTTATTATTCAGGGCAACTCAGCGTCTAGCAAGCTATCTGAGAATCGCCTTTAACAATGTTTACAAAAAAGTAAGAGCGGCTCCCAAAAGAGAGCCGCCCTTACTGATATTAGGAACGATAGACGATGCCTACGTTCATTCCGGCTGTTAGTCAGCCGCTTGAGTCAGCAGTTCGCGCCGCTCACCGGGTTGAATAACGACTTTGCCAGTGTCATCAACATCCACCGATGCCGTGTCACCTTCTCCAAGGCGACCGGACAAAATCTCCTCAGCTAGCGTGTCCTCTAACAAGCGCATGATGGCTCGACGCAGGGGTCGAGCGCCATAGCTGGGGTTGTAGCCTTCTTCGACCAAGCGGTCTTTAAAGCGAGCTGTCACTTCCAGCTCAATGCCCTGCTCTGAGAGACGTCCAAAGACTTCCTTCAGCAAGATATCGGCAATCTCTTTGACCTCGTCCTTGGTGAGCTGACGGAAGACAATGATTTCATCTAACCGGTTCAAGAACTCAGGGCGGAAGTACTGCTTCAGCTCTTCGTTGACCAAAGATCGAATACGGTTGTATTGCGACTCTGCTTGATCGTCTTCAAAGTCGAAGCCGAGACCGCCGCCGCCTTTCTCAATGACTTTAGAACCAATGTTGGAGGTCATGATCAGCAGCGTGTTCTTGAAGTCAACCGTCCGACCTTTCGCATCGGTCAGGCGACCATCTTCCAGAATTTGCAGCAGCATATTGAAGACGTCGGGGTGCGCTTTCTCGATTTCATCGAACAGCACCACCGTGTAAGGCCGTCGCCGTACTGCTTCAGTGAGCTGGCCACCTTCGCTGTAGCCGACATATCCAGGCGGCGAACCGATGAGCTTGGAGACCGTATGGCGCTCCATAAATTCCGACATGTCGAGGCGAATCATCGCCTCTTCAGAGCCGAAGAAGTAAGCTGCCAACGATTTCGTAAGTTCGGTTTTACCCACGCCAGTCGGGCCCGAGAAGATAAAGCTAGCAATGGGGCGATTGGGGTTCTTAAGCCCGACGCGCGCCCGTCGAATAGCACGGGAAATGGCTTTCACCGCCTCGTCTTGGCCAATGAGCCGCTGATGGAGGGTGTCTTCCATATGCAACAGCTTTTCGGACTCGGACTCGGTGAGCTTGCTGACCGGTACGCCGGTCCAAGAGGCCACGATTTGGGCAATGTCTTCCTCGGTGACGGAAGGCATGTTGTCTTCACCGCTTTCGTCCTCGGCTTTCTTGTTTTGGGCGATGCTGCGAATTTCGGCTTTGATTTCCATCTCGCGATCGCGCAGCTCGCCAGCCGTATCAAAGTCCTGAGAGCGCACCGCATTGTCCTTATCTTTAAGGACTTGACGCAGCTCTTTATCCAGCTCTTTAGCTGCCGGTGGCAGTTGCGAGTTGATCAACCGCACCCGTGAACCAGCCTCATCAATCAGGTCGATCGCTTTGTCGGGTAGGAATCGATCAGAAATGTACCGATCCGCCAGTTTGGCGGCCGCATCCAAGGCGTCGTCGGTAATCTTCAGCTTATGATGCTGTTCATAGCGATCGCGCAAGCCATGCAGAATTTCGATAGTTTCTTCGATGCTCGGTTCACCCACCATCACCGGCTGGAACCGTCGCTCAAGCGCCGCGTCCCGTTCAATATGCTTGCGGTACTCATCTAGGGTGGTGGCCCCGATGCACTGCAGTTCCCCACGAGCCAAGGCCGGTTTGAGAATGTTGGCGGCGTCGATCGCGCCCTCAGCAGCCCCGGCCCCAATCAGGGTATGCACCTCATCAATCACCAAAATGACGTTGCCCGCCGAGCGGATTTCGTCCATGATTTTTTTCAGGCGCTCTTCAAACTCACCACGATACTTGGTGCCGGCGACCAGCAAGCCAATATCTAATGTGACCACCCGCTTCTCTTCGAGAATATCGGGAATATCGCCGTTCATGATGCGCTGAGCAAGCCCTTCAGCGATTGCGGTCTTGCCCACGCCAGGCTCACCAATGAGCACTGGGTTGTTTTTAGTCCGCCGACCCAAAATCTGAATCACGCGTTCAATTTCTTTTTGACGGCCCACCACTGGATCTAGCTTGCCCTCCCCAGCCATCTGAGTCAGGTTGGAGCCAAACTCATCAAGCGTGGGGGTTTTGGTGCGGCCTTGACCCCCACCCGAGGAAACTTCTGCAGTCTCACCAAGCATCCGAATCACCTGCGTCCGCACCTTAGAAAGGTCGACACCAAGATTTTCTAGAACGCGGGCAGCGACGCCCTCACCTTCGCGAATCAGCCCTAACAACAAATGTTCGGTGCCGATGTAGTTGTGTCCCAATTGGCGAGCTTCCTCGAGGGAAAGCTCAAGCACCCGCTTAGCGCGTGGCGTGAAGGGAATCTCAACGGCAACAAAACCAGAGCCGCGACCAATGATTTTCTCAACTTCAATACGCGCATCTTTGAGATTGACGCCCATTGACTTGAGCACTTTGGCGGCGACCCCCGTGCCTTCTCCTATAAGACCAAGGAGAATTTGCTCCGTTCCCACAAAATTGTGGCCCAAGCGGCGGGCCTCCTCTTGGGCGAGCATAATGACTTTAATGGCTTTTTCTGTGAAGCGTTCAAACATTATTTGAAATCCAAAATACCTGCTGGGCGCTGGTTACGGTGATTCTAGCACAGGGGTATTGGCGAACTGTGGCACCTTACACAGTGGTGAAAACCGCCCGTTATCGACTTTTTCTAGAACCTAGTCGCATCCGGTTATGCTCGGTCTCTTAAACTTTCATTGCCTTCTCTTAATTTTTGCGGTGGGCTACCTGCGGCTCCCGTCACCGCGCTAGCGCGGTCTAGATAGAGGGCTGCTCGTCAGCTGATACCGTTGGCACAAGCGAACTTGTTGGTGCTGCAAGGTCGCCACAAAGCTGGGAGCTTGCAAATTCTGTTTCCAGAGAATTAAAGCACTCTCGCCATCGGGGTAATAATGCCGCCGCTCGCCCGCGACGCTGAACCCGTACTTTTTGTAAAGCGTCAGTGCTCGCTGGTTAGTGGGACGCACCTCTAGCGTGGCGCGGGTGAGCCCGCGCGAGATCGCGGCTCGCAGTAACTCAATCAACAGCCATTGTCCGAGCCCCTGGCCCTGCTGAGCTGGCTCGATACCCAAGAGGGTGAGGTGGGCTTCTTCGAGGATGGCCCAAACGCAACCGATGCCGCTGAGGCGACTGGGCAATCGCGGGGTGGCTATGACCTCCAGGACCCACAAATCACTATTGGGGCTCCCCATTTCTCGCATATAGGCTGCTTCACTCCATAACCCACCAAAACATCGATGGTCTAAAGTGACCACAGTTGGTAAATCTTGAGAGACCACAGGGCGGCAAAGAATGCGCATCGTTGAAGAATTGAGCCGCTGCAGTCGGCAGTGGCAGGGGTCTCGATTGTACACTGATACTCTCAGACCTCGGTTGAGGCGCACCTTTCTGCCCCGTCCATCCTTGTAAATACAGCAGCAACGTTTATGGTTTCCACTGTCGATTCCGCTAAGACTAGCCTGAGCTATTTGACGGCCCATGCGGCGACGCTTCAGGCCCGTAGTTCCTCGCCCAATCAAAACTTGCTGCCGCTATCGGCCCAGGTTTCTGATGCTGATCATTTGGTGGTGGGGGGCTGTGACGTCCCCGAGTTGGTCGAACGATTTGGTTCACCACTCTATATTTTGGATGAGGCGACGCTGCGGGCCGCCTGTCAGCAATATCGCGAGGCAATGGCGCGCCACTATCCGGGGGAGGCGTTGGTGATTTATGCCTCTAAGGCCTGGAACTGTTTGGCCGTCTGCGCCGTGGTGCATAGCGAGGGCTTAGGCATTGACGTCGTTTCCGCTGGGGAACTGCTGACGGCGGTCAACGCGGGAGTGCCGGCTGAACATCTCTACTTTCACGGCAATAATAAGTCGCTTGATGAGCTGCAGCAGGGCATTGACAGTGGCTGCCGCATTGTGGTGGATAACTGGTTTGAGCTGAAATCACTGAGTCAGCTGCTGGCAGGGACTGAAAGTGCAGTCTCAATTTTGCTGCGTCTGACCCCCGGCATTGAGTGTCATACCCACGAATATATTCGCACTGGGCATCTCGATAGTAAGTTTGGCTTTGACCCAGATCAGATCGAAGCCGTGTTTCAGTACGTGGCGAGACAGCCCCAGCTGCGCTGCATCGGCTTACAGGCCCATATTGGTTCGCAGATTTTTGAACTCCAACCCCACGCTGATTTGGCCGGGGTTATGGTGCGTTGGTTCCAAAAAGCGGCAGAGTACGGTTTACCCGTGACCGAACTGGATATTGGCGGCGGTTTGGGCATTTGCTATACCGAAGCGGATGATCCCCCCAGTATTGAGAACTGGGTCAAAACAGTAGCGGAAGCGGTTGCCGAGGCCTGCGAGCTGCAGGGCGTACCGCTGCCGCGTCTAATTGCCGAACCGGGGCGATCGCTGATTGGCTCGGCCTGCGTGACGGCATACACCGTCGGCAGCCAAAAAACAGTGCCCGGCATTCGCACCTACGTGGCGGTGGATGGTGGCATGTCCGACAATCCGCGACCGATCACCTATCAGTCGGTCTATCGGGCTTTGGTCGCCAATCGGATGTCGGCCCCACTGACCGAAAAAACCACGCTCGCGGGCAAGCACTGCGAGTCGGGTGATGTGGTGATTCAAGAAGCCGATTTGCCCGCGCTGACAGCGAATGACGTTATCGTTGTGGCAGGTACCGGTGCCTATAACTACAGCATGGCGTCTAACTACAATCGGGTACCCCGACCGGCAGCGATTTTGGTCAATGCTGGAGACGCTCATCTCATCATCCAGCGGGAAACGTTACAGGATTTGATGCGTCATGATTGCTTGCCAGCTTCCCTCGCACCTGCTAGCTAGGACGAGGTCAACTGTTCTTGAGGGAAAAGCGTGACCCGGCGCGGGTCTGAGTGGCTATCCTTCAAACGCTGTCAAGGCGCGAGCGAACCGGTTGGGAGCCTCTGGGCCACAGTGCCCCAGCTGGCACGATTGCTAGGCACCCAACCGTTGAAACTAAGCTACGGCACTGCACATGGGGCAATTCTGGGAGCTAGGGCAGATCATCCTCGACATCATTAGGGGGTGGCCATTAAGACTCTTGGATGGCGTGCTGGTTGTGCTACTGGTCTACACCATCCTGGTGCTCATTGGTGAACGCCGCACCCTATGGATGGTGCGGGGGTTCATTATTCTGCTGTTAGCAGCGACGATGAGCCGACATATTGGTCTGTCTTTACTGGCTTTTGTGCTCGATAAGCTGGTGATTGGGGCGGCGGTCGCGATGGCCTTTATCTTGCAGGGCGAATTTCGGCGACTGCTAGAGCAAATTGGCCGGGGGCGGTTAGGCCAGCTGCTGGTGTTGCCCGATCGCGATTTGACCCCCCAGCCTGATAATGTCGTCGATGAACTGGTGGATGCCGCTAAAGAGCTATCGCAAAATCGCATTGGGGCGCTGATTATTGTGGAAACTGATCGCCCGATTGACGAGCGGGATTTTTCGGTGCCGGGAGTCAAACTCAATGCGGAAGTTTCGCGAGAACTCCTGCAAACTATTTTTCAAACCAGTACGCTGCTGCATGACGGTGCGGTGTTAGTGCGGGGTTCGCGGGTACTGGCAGCGGGCGTGATTTTACCCATTTCTGAACGCTCGGCTTCACGCCAGCTGGGCACTCGCCATCGGGCCGCCATGGGCATTACTGAACGGGTTGAAGATTGTCTCTGTATCGTTGTTTCTGAAGAAACGGGGTCAATCTCTTTAGCCGAAAGGGGAAGGCTAAATCGGCCCCTAACCAGCAGTAAACTAAGGGAGTTGTTGAGCGCCCGGCTATCTCTATCCGTTGATCGAGATGCCGTCAGCCCTCAACTCAAGAGCTTGAGCAAACGGTTGCTCCGGCAGGGGCGATCGCTCCTGCAACGTTTGTTCCGCTTTTCGTCGTCGGCCCCTCGTGGAAAAAATGACCGCTGAGCCTTTTGTCACCTCTTCTCTACCTACTGATATTGATACGCAAAAACTGCCGCGCCATGTCGCGGTGATCATGGATGGCAACGGGCGCTGGGCCAAACAGCAGGGGTTACCCCGCATCATGGGCCACCGACGCGGGGTTGACACGCTCAAAAAGCTGCTGCGTACTTGCAGTGACTGGGGCGTTGGGGCCTTGACAGCCTATGCTTTTTCGACGGAGAACTGGGGTCGTCCCCTAGAAGAAGTGGACTTTTTGATGACGCTGTTTGAGCGAGTGCTGCGTCAAGAACTCAGAGATATGGACAAAGAAGGCGTCCGCATTCAGTTTGTCGGTAATCTACAGTCGCTGCCGGCTTCCTTGCAGGAGGAGATTGATCGAGCCGTGCAACAAACCCAAAGCAATCCTGGCATTCGCTTTACCGTGGCGACCAACTACGGCGGTCGCCAAGAAATTGTGCAGGCCTGTCGCGCGATCGCGACTCAAGTACAACGGGGCCAACTAGCCCCTGAAGACATCGATGAGTCTCTCTTTAGTCATCATCTCTACACCGCCAATCTCGAAGACCCTGACCTGTTAATTCGCACCAGCGGAGAAATGCGGCTCAGCAATTTTTTGCTGTGGCAGCTCGCCTACGCTGAGCTTTATGTCACTGATACGCTCTGGCCTGATTTTGATCCGACGGAGTTTCACCGTGCCCTCTGTGCCTATCAAAAGCGTCATCGCCGATTTGGCAAAGTCTGACGCCGACCAAGGGTACAGCTCTGTGGGCAGCATACCAATGTTTAGAGTTGTGGACTTAGACATCACCTCTCTAGCACCACGTCGCTCGCTGGAAGGGGAGCGGCCTGCCAAACTGGGGCGCTCAGGACGCTGCTCAAAATAGCGTCCTGAGCGAGTGGGCATCGCCGCTCATTTTCCCTAATCGCCTAGACTGCTCGTGCCATCTAGCAGCATCCACAGCCCACCCACTAGGATGGCGATCGCCAAACCGCCTAACACCACATCTAGATTTGTCAGATTTTCCATGTCGTCTCGCCGGCGGAACCATGAGCGCTCGCAGCCTACCGCTTATCTGACCCGATAGCAATGCAGCTTAAAGCGGCACTGTGCCAATTCGAGAGGGCTTGGGAGAAATGCGGTGCCCCATCCGCCAACCCAAGGGCCGCTAGACTTCGAGTTGACTTACCACAGTCCTCGAATTGGTTCGGGCTCGGGTTCCACCTCGGGCTCAGGTTCCACTGCCGGTTCAGGTTCGAATACCGGCTCCTCGACCATCGGTTCTTCCATCGTTTCGGGAGATTCCTCGGCAATTTCTGGCGCAGGAGAGAACCTGAGCGTACCTACATCAACCGGCAAGTCCATGTACAGATCGCCGTCTTCGAAAAAATAACCCACCGCGTCTTCTAGGCCTCGGCGATATTCGTCATCGATTGAATCAGGCCCACAGGCTGCCAATGTGGAAGGCCCTAGGGCAATAAAATCGCGTTGCACATCATAGGTACCGCGAACAACATTGCAATCGGCTTGCACACCCACGGTGCCATCTGCAAAAAACTGAACTGTGTAATCAGCGGGATTAGTCGGCTCTAACAAAGTGTCGTTGTTATAAAGAATTTGCTGCAGTTCCCATACCGTGTCCGTCAGCATCGGTTCTTGGGCCTGAGCAGCAGATATGGCCAGCGTCGTACTCAAGACGATGGCTGACGTGGCCGCTAATGAAATAGATGTATGTGAAATCATGCGTTCGTCTTCACACCTCAGTGGCATCTGGGTAAAAATTTTTGAGAAAAAGCGAAAGAGAAAGAACCTGGCCCAGTCGAAAACTAAGTTTTTAACTGGCGAAAACCAGCATCTAATTCCGCGATCGCGGGTCATGCTTGCTAAAACACTTGCCCAGTAGATTACTGCTTACGCTTGATATCTAAAGCAATGTTTATACTTCTTTAATTGCAGTGAATTGCTTGTCCAAGGGTATGCATAACGGCTCAGGCTCTGCTGGGATCACGATGGCGTTCACTGGGTGGCGGCTAAAAATTGTGAGGCTGAAAAACTTATGAACTTTAGCCGGGCATCTTGATTTCAAGCCTGGATTGACGTCATCCAGCAAGTGCTTAAAGATATGCATATGCCAGCGGCAATGGGGGCGGCGCGATCGCAAGTGGTCTTCCGACAGAGTGCCTAAGAGTGCATCTCAGTTTTGTATGCCTAGCTCTGATCGCGGGCAAGATACCCGCCCTAAATGCATTCATGGATTTGCAAATTGGGGATGCGCCCGTTCCTAACGGCAACCGCTTTGACTACAATCAGAAACCAGCGATAACTCTTCAGCAAAGCTATGCACAGCGACATTATTCAAACGGTGACCTCCTCAGAAGAGTCGATTGTGCTCTTTGAAATGAGTGATGGGCGAGGTAAAACAACCGCGACCTGTCGTCACCCGCAAGAACTCGCGACGAAATCAGCGCAGGCACTTGTGCAGGCTATGGGCACGATTCAAGCCCTGGCTAACCGCACGTCTGAGACCTTGGCGAAACTGCCGACACCGCCTGCTGCTTGCGAACTCGAATTTGGCATCAAGATCGACCCGGTGGCAGGGGCGTTGGTGAGTCAATCGGCGGATGAGGGAAACTTACGAATCAAATTTGTGTGGTCGCCTGATTAAGCCTTTAGACCGATTATCACATTCACCGTGAAGCCAACTGCAGCCGCGATCGCCTACAGCTTGGCCGCTCTGATTTGATAGCTAATCAAGATTACCGGCAGCATGCCGACAATCAAAATCGCCAGGGCGGGCACTGCTGCATCGACCAGTCGTTCATCAGATGCGTATTGAAAAACGCGGACGGCCAGAGTATCGAAGTTGAAGGGGCGAATAACGAGGGTCGCGGGCAACTCCTTCATCACATCAACGAAAATTAGCACTGCCGCCGTCAACAAACTGCCGCTTAGCAACGGGGCATGCACCTGGGTCAGGGTTTTCGTGGGACTGTTGCCTAAGCTGCGGGAAGCATCATCTAGGGTCGGACGAATTTTAGTGAGCCCCGCCTGAACGGTGCTGATAGCGATCGCTAAAAATCTGACTAAGTAGGCAAACACGAGCGCGGTGATGGTGCCGCTCAGCAGCAGCCCCGTCGAAACGTTAAAGACCTGTTCGGCCAGAGTGTCAATGGCGTTATCTAAACGCCCTACCGGCATCATGATGCCCACCGCGATCACCGCCCCCGGCACGGCATAGCCGAGAGAGGCCACTTGCACACTCAACCAAACGCTGCGGCCAGGGTGCAGCCGTGCCCCATAACTGAGCACTAACGCTAATAAGATGCCAATCGCTGCCGTCACCCCCGAGAGAATCAGGCTGTGGCTGGCGAGGTCAACAAATTCACGATTCAGAGATTTGTCTAGATTGGCCAGCGCCATCCATAGCAGCACCAAGCCGGGCAGTAGCAGCCCCAGGGCAATGGGTAGGGCGCAGGTGAGCAGTGCCGCGATCGCCCGCAGGCCCGTCAAATGAAAGCGTGAGAAGCAGGGCTGGTTGCCCACGGCCTGGTAATAGCGAGCCTGACGGCGAGAAAACCGCTCTAGCGCAATCAAAACGGCAATAAATAAGAGTAAAACGCTGGCGAGTTGAGTCGCTGCCAGCCGTTCGCCCATGCCGAGCCAGGTGCGATAAATGCCGGTCGTAAAGGTCGGCACGCTGAAATATTCCACCGTACCAAAGTCATTCAGGGTTTCCATCAGGGCTAGAGCCGTACCAGCGGCGATCGCCGGACGGGCTAGCGGTAAAGCCACGGTAAAAAAGCTGCGCCAGGGCGTGCAACCCAATGAGCGGCTGGCTTCTAAGGTACAGAGTGATTGCTCTTGAAAGGCCACCCGCGCCAGCATGTAGACGTAGGGATAAAGTACCAAGCTGAATAGCACAATTGCGCCGCCCAGCGATCGCACATCGGGGAACCAGTAATCCGTCGCGCTCTGCCAGCCAAACAGGGTTCTCAAGGTCGTTTGCACCGGCCCGAAATATTCCAAAAAATCGGTGTAGGTATAGGCCAGCAAATAGGCTGGGGCGGCAAGGGGCAGCAGCGAGGCCCACTCAAAGAGTTGCCAACCAGGGAAGGTGCACATCGTCACCAGCCAGGCAGTGCTAACTCCTAAAACTAGGACGCCGATGCCCACCCCGACCATGAGCCCCAATGAATTGGCGATGTAGCTGGGCAGTACCGTGGTCGCGAGGTGAGTCCAGATGGCGCTGGCTGTGTCGTCTCCCCAATTGCTGAATGCACCGGCCACCACCGCGATCAGGGGGGTAGCAATTAGCAGGGCGATAACGATCACCCCAATTGACCAACCGGAAACAGGTAAAAATCCTAAGCGCGATCGTTGGGGCAGCTGTTCGGTCTTTACAAGCGTCATTGCAGTCCCCCCATTACCCTAACCCTAGATCTCGCACACCTTGAACTGCCAACTCTTGCAGCTCAGCCAGCGTGATAATTTCATCACTCATGACATAAACTGCTGACTCGAGCCCATCAGAAAATACGATTAGATACTGAGTGGTGGTGGCACCCGGTGAGATCACTTCATAGACGTTCCGACCGGTATCGTCCAAGTCATCTCGTTGATCAACGCTGTAGCCTTCATTTTCTAAATCGTTAATCAGAGATGCCGCCACTGCGCGATGGTTGCCACCCCCCACAACTCGCCGACAATCGCCCAAGCCAAAGCAGCCACTCTCTGCGCCAGCAGCATGGGGAAACGTATCGCTGTAGCCCACTAAGGGGCCGATCGAGGCCGGGTCAGCAGCCGGTTGCGGGTCGACAAAGCCAGGGGATGTTAGACCGTCTTCAGGAGGTAGTTCAGGATCGGTGTCAAGGCCGGGCTCAGGGGCAGACAGGCTGTCGGGGTTAGGAGCCGGCGACAGCACCGGCTCAGAAATGACATTAGGTTGCAAAGGCACCGACTCTGCGACTGGCGGAGCTACTGGTTCGGCTGGCCGCGTGACCTCGGGAACTGCGGCGACTTCGGCTTCAGGGGCTTCTGGCAGCATGATGACCGCGATTGAGTCCGACTCAGTCTCCGGAGGGTTTGGTCTCAAGGCCGACTCTGACGACTGCGGCATCGGCACCAGCAGCAGCAAGCTGTGAGCGCCGGCAGAGAGCGCCAAAACGACAACCGGAATCAAGACTTTGGGATTGATTTGAGAAGGTGATATCAACGGCTCTGACCTGGTGCCATGGCTGCAGCCACCAGGTCAATGGTCCGGTGCTTGCAAAGGCTGGGCGCAATAGATTTATTCACCAGATAATAGCCTTGATGGCAGTGGCTTGCAATAATACCCTGGCCCGATAGCAGCTCAATTGCCAGTCTTTGGCGTCCGCCGCTGCCATGTATTTTGGGCAAGTTGAGCGCATGAGCCGCTCTAGCAAGCGTCATCAACTAGGCCGACAAAGCCTGATCAAAGGCTTGGCCGCAATCGCCTTATAGACTCAGCGAGTGGCTGAATGCGGGATGACATCGGCTCTTTTAGCAGTCATGAATAACCACCCGACAAGACCTGCAAGTCCCGCTAGACTGGTAGGACTTTCGCTTCGATGTATGACTATGAGAGCCACTCCCCTCCCTGCTCAGTTTTTCGGTTTAGTGCTGGTGTTCGCAAGTGTTGGGATCGCTAGCTGTTCGTCGCCCCCGGCCAGTGACCTCTCGGCCGATGCGATCGCCAAAGCCACTGCCGGTGAATGCCTGGACTGTGATTTACCCGGTGTTGACCTAGCGGGTAAAAATCTGCAAGAAGCTAAGCTCAATCGCTCTAACCTCAGCAATGCCAAACTCGCTGGGGGTGATCTCAGCGGGGCATTGATGGATAGTGTGGATCTGCAAAATGCCGATTTGGCTAATGCCAACCTCTCCAACGCCGCGTTGACCTCGGCCAATTTGGGGGGAGCCAACTTTAAGGGGGCTGACCTTAGTGGTGCCTACTTACGAGATGCCAATCTGGCTGACACCGATTTCACCGATGCCAACTTGACCGGGACGAACCTGACCAACACCAATTTGGCCGACGCGATTTTAGATGGCGCGACCTTGACTGACGCCATGCTCCCCGAAGGTTTCACTGCACCTTAGGTAACTGCTGATTAAGCACAGATGGGTACTGTCAGGGCAGGATTAGCCAGCCATCTTGCCGGTGTGATCTTTGCTAAAAATCTCCTGAGGCATTTTTCAACGCCCTTACTTTGAAGATGGGTGACTGGCAGTGGCAATGATTGTGTTGGGGGCACAGCGGCGATCCCAACACAACAACAGGCTCAACATGAACACCCTTGCTGCGGCTCATCAGCAGAGGACGAGGAGGCGTAGCGTCTTGGTAAAAAACGCTAGAGTTGCCTATGACGTGACTGGCACTGATCTGTGGCAACTGCTGCTCGTTCCCTCCGCAAAATTTTGTCTGTCTCGCGAATTTTGCTATCGGTGTATTACGCCTACATGGTGGAATATCGGGCTGAGCTGATGTTTTGGGTGCTCTCTGGCACGTTTCCGCTGATTTTTATGGGGATTTGGGCGCAAGCATCTCAAGGCGGTCAGTTTGCGCTTGAGCCGATCGCCTTTATCCGTTATTTTCTCGTCGTCTTTTTAGTTCGCCAGCTGACGGTGGTGTGGGTGATTTGGGAATTTGAGCGCGAAGTGGTTGAAGGTAAGCTGTCGGCCTTTTTGCTGCAGCCGATTGATCCGGTGTGGCGGCATTTTTTTAGTCACGTGTCGGAACGCTTTGCTCGGTTGCCCTTCATTCTGGTTTTACTGGTTGCCTTCTTACTGCTCTATCCCGAAGCCGTCTGGTTGCCTTCTCATCGCGCTTTACTGTTGGGTCTGATCGCGATCGCCGGTGCCTTTTGTCTCCGATTCATCATTCAATACACGGTGGCGATGTTCGCCTTTTGGACCGAGCGGGCCCACGCGATCGAGCAGTTTTGGTATCTGCTGTATATCTTTACCTCCGGCATGATTGCGCCGCTGGACGTGTTTCCTGAAACGGTTAGAGCGGTCATCTTGTGGACGCCCTTTCCCTACCTCATTTACTTTCCGGCCAATATCATCATTGGCCGCCCCACGGCTCTAGTGCAGGGCTTTGCCACAATGCTGGCTTGGGGGCTGATCTTTTTGGCGTTGAATCGCTGGCTCTGGCGACGTGGGTTGCGACAATATTCCGGCATGGGGGCGTAATGCAGAAATATTGGCAAGTGCTGCAGCTGTTTTGGAGCACCGCGATCGCTGCCGAGTTGGAGTATCGCCTCAATTTTTCAGTCGCGGCGCTGAGCAGCGTTGGCGGTTTGATCGGCAGTCTGTTTGGCCTCTTTTTGTTCTATCGCACCGGTTACGAATTCCCTGGTTGGAGTTGGGAAGAAGCGCTGATCGTGCTAGGGGTATTCACGCTGCTGCAAGGGTTTGCGGCGACCTTTTTGGCTCCTAACCTCAACAAAATTGTGAGTCAGGTGCAAGAAGGCACCCTCGATTTTGTCTTACTAAAGCCAATCAGCTCGCAGTTTTGGCTCTCGACGCGCACTCTATCGCCTTGGGGCATTCCCGATCTGTTCTTCGGCCTCGTGATGATTGGTTATGCCGGGTCGCGATTGGGAATTGATCCCCTCGCTTATTTCATTGCCCTGCCGCCACTCATGTTTGGCTTCCTCAGCTTGTACAGTCTGTGGTTTGTGTTGGGTGCGACTAGCATTTGGTTTGTCAAAATCTATAACGTGACTGAGGTGCTACGAGGTCTGCTCGAAGCGGGTCGCTTTCCCGTTGTGGCTTACCCGACAATTTATCGAGTCTTTTTTACCTTTGTGATCCCCGTCGCGTTTCTCACGACTGTACCGGCTCAATCACTCCTCGGCCAAGTCGAGTGGACCTGGATTCTGGGATCAATCGGACTCGCGATCGCCCTGCTGCAGTTTTCGCGCTGGTTTTGGCAATTTGCCCTGCGGTTCTATACCAGTGCCTCCAGCTGATCAGAATGAGTGGAGTCATGTCCCTGTAAACCGGTTATCCTCCCCCCTGCTCCTCTTGCTCCCCCGCTCCCCTGTCGCACCGGCTCCCCAACCCACCACTCCGCATTCCGCATTCCCCTCCCTCTCCCAGAGTCGTACAATACTGAGGGCCATTAAGTCTCAACCACCGATGACGCACTCGACTGATATCGCCACCCTGACTCGCTGGATGGCCGCGGACTTTAGCAACCAGCCGCAGGCGATCGAAAATCCCCCCCTCTATGCCCACATCCGGGTTTGCATGCGGCCTTTGCCCTACAGCCTGCTCGATGGGGCTAGCCTGTATCTTGAACAGGCCTATGACTTTATGCTGCAGGAGCCTTACCGGGCCCGGGTGTTGCGCTTGTTTCCTATCGGCGATCGCATTGAGCTAGAAAACTACACCATTCAAGATGTCGAGAGCTTTTATGGGGCCGCCCGTAATCTCGACCAGCTGAGTCAATTGACCCGCGATCGCCTGACGCTGATGCCCCATTGCAATATGCACATTGAGTGGACGGGCCATAGCTTTGTGGGCCAGGTTGAACCAGGCAACGCCTGCATGGTCGAGCGTCGGGGCAAAATGACCTACCTTGACAACAAATTTGAGATTAGCGACGAGAAATTTCTCAGCTGGGACCGTGGCCGTGACCCCGACACTCACGAACATGTGTGGGGCTCATTAGCCGGGCCATTCGACTTCATGCGGCGGGTCAGTTTTGCTGACGAGGTAGTGCTGGGGTAGGGCCATCGCACTGGCCAACAGATGCTGGAGCCGGTCTCTATGAGAGATGTTGGTATTGCTCAGTAGTAAACTTCAAGCACTAATGCGATTGCTTTCACCAACTTCCTTTTCATGAGACATCTTCATCTGAGATATCTTCGTCTAAATTCCCCAACGTCAGGTTCTTCACCGTCAGTTCAATAAGCTGACGGCCTTTGCTCCTGAGGGCCGCGAGGCTTCAAACTTGGGATTCTCTCGTGACTTCTGCTTAAATACCGATTTTCTGCAACCAGCCGACCAATCTTGCCCCCCTGCCCCTGGGCTCCCCTGCGTTGCCAAGATTGCATGGGGAGTTAGAGCATGAAGAAGTGGGTATCAGGAGGTTAGGAGCATAGAGGTGAGAGATTCCTGGTCGATTCACGTTTCCCAGTTGGAGCTGCCTGTGGCTAAACAACGCCTAGATGTCTTGTTGGTTGAGCGCGGCCTGTGTGCAACCCGTCAGTTAGCTCAGCGGGTGATTCGGGCTGGTGAGGTACAGGTCGATCATCAAGTGGTGGACAAGCCCGGCACCGCGATCGCGCTAGATGCTGAACTCAAGGTCAAACAAAAAGCCCCATTTGTCTCGCGCGGGGGCGAAAAGCTGGCCAAGGCATTGCAGGTGTTTGACATTTCGATTCCGGGGCGAGTGTGTTTAGACGGGGGGATTTCGACCGGTGGGTTTACCGACTGTTTGCTGCAGGCCGGGGCTCGTCAGGTGTATGGCATTGATGTGGGCTACGGCCAAGTTGCCTGGAAGCTGCGTCAAGATCCCCGCGTGATTTTGCGAGAGCGCACGAACCTCCGGCATCTGACGCCGGTTGACCTGTATAACGAGACGGCATTGCGCCCTGATTTGGGCGTGATGGACGTTTCTTTTATTGCCCTCAGCAAGGTCTTGCCCGCCTTTTGGCAGCTGCTTGCACCAGCGCGAGAGGCAGTGCTGTTGATCAAACCCCAGTTTGAAGTGGGTCGAGCCAAGGTGGGCAAAAATGGAGTCGTGCGTTCGGCTAAGGATCAGGCTGAGGCCATTTGGCAGGTGCTCATGGCAGCCCGTCAGCTGGGCTGGGACGATCGCGGCCTAACCTATTCCCCCATCGTGGGGCCGGCAGGCAATCTAGAGTATTTGCTGTGGCTGCAAATGATGGCGACGATAGCCGCCACCCACACTCCCCTAACCTTAGAACAAGTTTATGAGTTGACCCAGCAGGCCCAAGCCGAGCTGTCGTAACGGCGTGGTCACCAAGCTGCATCATCTCGGCTTGAATGGATCGCGATGGAGCAGTTCAGCCGCATCAGCGCCACATGGTCTTCTCCCTAATTATGATCTTTCATAGGATTGGGCTTTTCACTGCCCGCAAAACTAGCGATTGATTTTCTCCAAAAATAGTCAAGAAAACTGAGAATTTTCCCGCTCCCAGAATCAGATTTCCCGCTAAAAGTCGCAGTATTCTGAGAAATGCGTTACTAAAATTCATGCTATTCCTCGGCCAGCCGCTTCTCAGCGATCGCTCAAAGTGTGACCACCCTTGCAAAAGAGGTAATTGCTGATAAGCTCTTGAAAAAAGCGTGGCAATTCAAACACTGAGCTTTAGCAGCCGCACTCAATAAAAGAATCTTATCTTAAGAGATTATATCTCAGGAAAAACTGATGATATGATCGCCCCAATAATTGTCTCCTAGTTTGCAGGAATCCTAAAAGCCAATGACTCAAGCGCCTATCCCACCTATGGTGCTCATCATCTTAGATGGTTGGGGGTATCGAGCCGAGACTGATGGTAATGCCGTAACCGTTGCAGATACGCCTGTGATGGATAGTCTCTGGCATGCCTATCCACACACGCTGATGCACACCTCAGGCAAAGATGTCGGTTTGCCTGAGGGGCAAATGGGCAACTCCGAGGTGGGGCATCTCAACATTGGGGCAGGTCGCGTTGTGCCTCAAGAGCTAGTTCGCGTGTCTGATGCGATCGAGGATGGCAGCATTCAAAAAAATGCCGCCCTGTTGGAGGTCTGTCAAAAGGTGCGCTATCGCAACAGCAAGCTGCACTTTGTGGGGTTGTGTTCAGACGGCGGTGTGCATTCTCACATTAAGCATTTGTTGGGCCTGTTAGAAATGGCCAAAGCTCAGGATGTGTCTGAGGTCTGCATTCATGTCATTACGGATGGACGCGATACAAAGCCGACTGACGGCTACCGCTCGGTGCAGGCGCTGCAAGACTTTACCGAAGCGCAAGGCGTTGGCCGGATTGCCACGCTCAGTGGTCGATACTATGCCATGGATCGCGATCACCGCTGGGATCGAGTCGAAAAAGCCTATGGCGTCATGGTCAATGATGGGTCGGGAGATGGGCGCTCTGCGGTAGAAATTATGCAGGCGGCTTACACCAACGGCATCACTGACGAGTTTATCGAACCGATCCGCATTGCTCCCGGTGCAGTTGAACCGGGCGATGGCGTGATTTTCTTCAACTTTCGCCCCGATCGAGCGCGACAGTTGACCCAAGCGTTTGTGGATGCTGAATTTACTGGGTTTGAGCGATCGCTCGTTGAGCCCCTCAACTTCGTCACCATGACTCAATACGATTCGCACTTGCCTGTACAGGTGGCGTTTCTGCCACAAAACCTGAGCAAAATTTTAGGCGAAGTCATCGCTGCACAAGGGTTGAAGCAGTTTCGCACCGCTGAGACGGAAAAGTACGCTCATGTGACGTATTTCTTTAACGGTGGTTTAGAAGACCCGTTTGAAGGAGAGGATCGAGAGCTGATCCCTAGCCCTCAGGTGACGACCTATGACAAAGCTCCCCCCATGTCGGCAAACCGGGTCACTGATGCGGCGATCGCGGCGATTCAAAAAGGCACGTATTCGTTGATTGTGATTAACTATGCGAACCCCGACATGGTCGGCCACACCGGCAACCTAGACGCGACGGTGCAGGCGATTCAGTCTGTAGATGCCGAAGTCGGGCGGCTCGTGGATGGCATTGGCAGAGCTGGTGGCACGGCGATTATTACTGCCGACCACGGTAACGCTGAATACATGTGGGACGAAAACCATAAACCCTGGACGGCCCACACCACCAACCCAGTACCCTTTATTTTGGTCGAGGGCGAAAAGCTTACAGTGCCCGGACATGGGGCCGAAGTGTTGCTACGCGAAGATGGGCGACTGTCAGACATTGCGCCGACCATTCTTGATATTTTGAACCTCCCTAAACCGGAGGAAATGACCGGACGCTCCATGATGATCACTGCATCCATTGATGTGCGACCCAATCGCACTCCGGTAAGAGTCAGCCTCTAGCTGATAAACACCTGATTTGACCAAAGCTTCAGGTCAATCAGGTAACTTGTCACACCATTGCCCTGTCCACAGCACAGGGTTGGGGGCCTTATGACACAAATTTCAGGTTAGGATAAGACGACACAGATTGCTTGGCTCAGACACTCAATCTGACTTTTATTGGCTAGATGTTAGAACCTATGACTGTCGTTTCGATTGTAAAAATTGTCTGGTCAGTTGCCGCTATTGGCCTGACCGTTCTGGTGCTGCTTCACAGTCCGAAGGGTGACGGTCTCGGCGCTTTGGGCGGCCAAGCCCAACTATTTACCAGCACCAAAAGCGCTGAAATCACCCTCAATCGCGTTACTTGGACGTTGACAGCGCTGTTTATGGGGTTGACGGTGGTGCTCAGTGCTGGCTGGTTGACGACACCGACACCAGCCCTGTAAAAGACGCCGACATTGGCGCTGCAAGGAGATATCATCAACTTGACAACGGCGACTCCCTTCATCAGTTTTGTATCAAACTCAGGCATCCAGTGATGTCTGAGTTTGATTTTTGGAGAGTTGAGCAAGCACTCGCCAGAGCTGCTGCTCCTACAAAGGTATCGGCTCAATTGGGTTAACTCTAGAGCTGCCAAATTCCCTGTCAATACAGTGAGAAAATCCCCTGTGTAAAGGCCTTAGCTGATTGCCAGCAATTTACCAGTTCTACAAATTACAGCTGCATAGACAAGTCGGCTTTGACTCCGCTCAGCCTAAGTTCCTTGAGCGGAGTCGTTGGCATAGCCTTCCCGTAGGGAATAAGGAAGATCTGTAGTCCAGTTTCAGAGAATTGGGGTTATCCCTGGCTACGGGGCCTGTCCCTGCATTGGCTTCACATCCGATAGGGCAGTTCTCTACTTGGCGGGCGTTTTATGATTGACCGCAGTACACGATGAGGTCGATCTCAACATCGCCGAATCCGGCTAATGCCGTTACCCCTACTGTCGTTCGGCTCGGCAGTTTGCCTGCTGTACAGTAGCTGGCATACACCTGGTTGACGGCTTCGTAATAGCGAAAGTCAGTGACGAAGATGCGAGCCATGACAACCCGATCAAACCCACTACCCGCATGGGTTAGAACCCGCTGTAGGTTTTCCATGACCTGGGTGGTTTGGGCCTCAATCGCATCTTTTTTGACGTCTCCCGAGAGCGGATCTTCGGCAAGTTGCCCCGTGACGAATAAGAAATCTCCGGCGCGCACCGCATGGGAGTAGGGCGCCACTGGCGGCAAAATATTATCGGGGAGGGTGATGTATTCCAGCAAGATCGTGTCCTTCCAAGCAATTTCTATGCTTTAGGAACATATCGGTTGGAGCAGGACACAAACAACCGTTTGGGCGACAAATCTCGATTCGTTCCCTTAAAAGACAATGTCCAAATTGAGCTCACGAATATCCAAGCGATGCAGTTGCGGCTTGCCAGACTGTTCGCTCGTTAGCCAGATGTGATAGGGGGCCTGAAAGGCGATCGCTCGAGGAATTGGCAAATTCGTGACTTGCCCAATCACCTGGCCTTGCAAGTTCACGAGCCGCATTTGCCCCATCGTGCTAATCGCGACAAAGCCCGTCACTAATTCACCCAGCCACTCGAACATAATGTCGAGACGACAGCGAATCACGCGATAGGGTCGCAGGTGAACGATCAGCAAATCAGTTTTTTCCGTACCCGCTTGCGCGAGGAAGCAATTGGGGATTTGGCTAGTCGCGAGCTGATGAATCGGCGATTGCAGATGGAGTTGACCAAGAGATTGGCCCCAACGGGTAACAAACTGCAGATCAGTTTGGTGGCCATTGACGGCTGCGATGAGAAAGTAACGCTCGTTCAAAGCTAAGGCGTAGGTGGGCTCACTGGGGGCCAGTAGCGTAAACCAGTAAGGCTCAACGGGGACTTTAGACAACACATCAACCAGCCAATAATCTGCCCCTGAGACGGCACTCCGGACAATGAGCCAGCGATCGCTACCGGGCAAAACCGCAATGGGCTCGTCAAACGCCATCAGCAACTGAACTGACTCGGTCTCTTGCAGCTGGTAAACGGCGTGAGCTGTGACGGCCACCGCCCCGGCTACAGTTTGCAGAATCTGAGCTACATTGTGCTCTAAATGCCAGTGTTGCTGGGGGGTGAGTCGCTCAAGCTCGGCGGTGGGCGACAACGGCCAGCGATAGACGTCTTGGTGAAAAGCTCCAGTCAGATGTGCCGTGGGTGCATCCTTGGGCGACAGGCTTAAGGCCGTACAAGCTCTCGACAAAGAGATGGGCCGCCGTGGGACATACTCACTGCTGGAGGTTGGTAGCGATGATTTAGGAAAGCGATCGCGCAACTCAGCCGCCGTAAATGATTGGCGTGCCGCGAGGAGACTCGCTTTCATCTCTGTGGCATTCTGAAAGCGCCGAGGAATCAGTTTTTCGGTAGCTTTCTTGAGAATCTCTTGAATCGCCAAGGGGACAGCCGCCGGCAGCTTCACTTCATGGTTGAGATGAGACACCATGAGCTGGTTGTAGCTACCGGCAAAAGGCCGCGCCCCCACCAAAAGCTCGTATAGAACCACGCCAATCGCGTAGAGATCAGAGGCCGCCGAAACTTGATAGTAAAATCGCTCTGGTGCCATATAGGCAGGCGAGCCAGTAGCACCCGTATGGCCAGATCGTAGTTCTTCACTCAAGCGAGCGATGCCAAAATCAGAAACTTTGGGCCGCCAGCCATCGGGTTCTAAGGTCAATAAAATGTTCTCAGGCTTAATGTCGCAGTGAACAATATTCTTGCGATGGGCATGTTCCAGTGCCTCCAGCACGGCGATGATGAGGGTCAGAATCTCCGCCAAGGTCAACTGGGTGTCTTGTTCTAAGAGGTCGCGGAGGGTGCCCCCTTCACAATATTCCAATACGAGTTGGCGGCCGTTACTCGCTTGATTAAGCGATAAACAGTTGGCAATGTGGGGGTGATCTAAACTCAACAAAAACCGCAGCTCACGCAAAAACTGGTGCGTAGCAAAGCGCTTGCGGTTTAAATGCTTAAGCGCCACCAATCGGCCTGTTTTGCGATGGATGGCGCAGTAAACCTGCCCAAATTGTCCTTGCCCTACTAACCCTAGTGACCGATATTTGGAGCTGCGAAACTTTCGTGGGAGTGTTGTCGATGACACAAAGGGATCAGTTATAAAGGGTTACTGAATCAGCATTTTCATAATGGCATCGTGGGGCTGCCCTTCTTGGACTAAGGCTTCCGCCGACTGCAGACGATCCGCCAACCCCAGCACAAAGCGGTTGCGATCAGCTCCAAGGGATTCACAACTCGTTTGCAGGCAGCTGAGGTCGCGGCCCGTGAGTTGGCTAAAAAAGGCTTGTAAAACCCCACCTTCTAACGCCCCAGAAGGCTGCTCAGACTGAATCTGGTGAGCTGTAAAGGGAGAGTTTTTCACCTCAATGACCAAAAACCCCTGCAGCTGATATTCCGTATTCAAGCTGATTCGGCCCCAGCCATGAGTCCGCCAGCATTCTTGCAGGGCTTGAACAAACTCAACCATTGGCAGGTCAGCGACGCCTTTTTTGTAATACTCACTCAGTTCTTCACAAAACCGAGCGTAGAAGTTCTTCCCCCACCAAAGACCACAGTTTTTCAGCACATACTTGGTGGCCTGTCCGGTCTCTTTATTCAAGCCTGACACGATCGCTTTCATTAACGCATCGGGCAGAGCTAGTAAGCGATCACCACGCCGGTTTTCTAGCAGACCTAATTCGAGAGTGCCTTGGACATAGACATCACTGGCAAAGTAATTACTTGGCAGGCGATCGTCAACGAGTAGATCAGCAACAGAAATCATCGGTCATCCTTCCGGTAATTACTACTTAAAATAAGCTCACCAGTGTTTCACTGGTAATTTCAGCGTCATCGTCGTCGTTTGCGGCGCTCGGTGGTGTGATAAATTGCTGAGCGGCATCCAGTCCAGGGGCCAGTAGGGTCATTTGAGCAGGGGTAAACCGGCTCACAAACTGCTCTCGAATGAGCTGGTACAGTGCTTGATCAATGGCGCGGGTATCATAGGCCTCGATCATCTCCGGCAACCAGGGTTCCAACCGTTTGACGACGATCTCGACATCGTCAGCGAGCATGGCCATTGCAGCATATCGCACCATCAACATGCCGTTCTGCAGGCTGCGCTTAAGTTTGTCTTCCGGCTCTTGGGCAAATTTTTGCTGCAGCGCATCGGCCACCGCCTGCATGAGAGTGAGTTCTTCGTTGCGTAGGCGACGATAGAGGTTGATGCGATCAGGCAGCGAACTCACGAGTTGGCTCAAAGCATTGAGTTCGTGAGGCTGCAGGTAGGCCTTTTCGGGCTCATCAAACAATGATGCAAGTTTAGGATTCATAAAACTACGCTCCAAATCAATGGGTCAATGGCGTCAAGCAACAATTCACTAATTCACTCTAGGAGGGCACCATGCCGTAGCATGCGGTTCACCTAGGAATTTCAAAATAAATCGGCAAACCCATCGAGCGTCAGGTCGTCTTCGGCAGGCAGGTCAGGCTGCACGGTGATGGGCGCTACCGGGGTGCCAATATCGGGCTGACCGGTCCAGGGAAAGCGGCTGAAAAAATCACTGACTTTGAGCTGCATGGTCAGCGTTGGCAGGTCCGCAGTGGCTGCAGTCTGCAGGGTTGGCAGAGGCGCTTCGCCAGTCCAGGGCAGTTGTGCAAAAAAATCGCGGACGGAGACCGTTGACCAAGTTAAGGGTAGGGTGACATGACCATTTTGAGTAGTCGCGTAACTCATCCCACTGCCTCCCCAGATCGCAGGCGCTTCTCAATGTCACGGGCGGTAGCGCCCTCATTCATCCAAAAGGCGGCGGCATCGATCCGATCTTTGCCCCCCAGCAGAAACTTGCAATAAGTTTCGCCCATGGAATAACACTGAATTTCGATGCAGCTGAGCTGCTTACGCACCATTTCAGTAAAGAACCCGGCGAAGAGCCCGGCATAGATGTGGCAAACTGGCTTGCCGACATCACCTAGGGTGCGCGCCACCGCTGAGTCAAAGACGTTGATAAACATGAAGCCCTGTTTGCGATCGCTCATGTCAACTTCCCAACGGCCCCAGCCTTGAGAGGTAAATGGCCACCACCAGGTTTCTAGCAAAAACATCAGATTGGCAGTCCGGGCATTCATGCCAAATTCTTTTTCAAACCAGCTCTCGAAGAATAATGAATCATGCTTCCCCCATTCCAGCCCGATGGAGTACATGATGGCAGCAGAGGCCTCACCGACTTCCTCTTCCAAGCCCTCTAACAGACCAATAATAAAGTCTTCACTCGAGAAAAAATTGCGCCCCCCGTTCCAATCAACGACGCTACCCACTTCAGGATTGAATTGAAAAAAGTCCTTAAAGCTGTAGTGATTATGTTTCTTGGGATGGCGGTCGTGCTGCTGATGTGTGTTTGCCAATAAAGTGGTAGCCATAAATCCCTGCCTGCAAAGCTCGTTTTTATTGATCTGATGGGTGTAATGTGCCCAATCAGTTACCGATCTCAACTATCCGTTGTCGAAGTTGAAAATTCTTAAAAGTCACCTTCTTTAGTATGTCAATTCTGGCAGATTTTGGACATATAAATTCTCAAATTCCATTAACTCAAACTGCAAAAAGCACCTTATCCGCCGATTCTCCAGACTTCAGGCACGACTGCTGGAAAAGACTGAGAAAATCTACTCATGGCAATTACTGAAACAGACGTCTGCGATTTGATCCCGTGGAGCCAAAAACTGGATGGGCAATCCCTCTGAGGAAATACTTATAAACCCCACTGAAAACAGTAGCAGAAAGCTCTAAACCCTGATTAAACTACTGAGCTGTCGTGCCCAAGCTGGCACGGCTCATCTCTAATAGTGGACAAAAAAGAGCAGCTTCATCAGGCGTTAGTGCGGCTTTGACCACAGATTGCATGATCTGATAAGTCGCTTCGCAACTCCGCTCAGCCTTAAATGATTTCATGATGGTTTGAAACCAGATCAGCATGCAATCCTTAAAGATCTGAGGATCGTCTGACAACAAAGCCGTAGCGGCATAGCGTAAGAGCCGAATAGTATCTCGCTGCCATTTCGCGGTCAGTTCGGTGTCGCCTATCTTTAGCAGGGTGGGATCTTTATCTCGCAGCTGCTGCAAAACTTGCTGAACAATCTGAGGTTCTAGCTTTTGGAGCTTTTGATAAAGCGTAAATCGTAATCTTGCGGTTTTGAGATAATCCTGAAAGAACATCAGTTCAGAATCAGTGGCATATCTACCGTCAGTATCTTTGCAGAGTTGCTCGATTTGCTGAAGCATAGGAGGGAATTGTAACTCAGAGTGGGGGTGGAGCGTAATTTTAAGGTGCCCAGGCCTTAATTCTGGCAAACATTGCTCTAAGAAGGATGATATTGCGTTGATCGCCATTAACAACAATTAGGTTAAGAGGTAGTCTATCTGGGTTGCCAGCTTTCCAACTTGTGTAGCGTTAAGTTTAGCGAGTTCACGGCTTCATCTCGCCTCGATAAATCTGCCGAGGACAGCATTTGCAAACAGTGACCTCTTGACCGGTCGTCTGACATATACTCTCTCCGTATCTTTGAATATTACTGACGCAATTGCACTGTTGACAAGAGCGCGATTGGCCGTGTGGATATCTAAGCTAGAGTTCGCCCAAGTGTCCGGCAATCGACGAGAGATGAGCTGAGAGGTCTATAAAGAGCCCGATAGCGGAGAATGCTAGTGACGGTGATCGATGTAGGGATGACAGCGGATGAGGATAGGCGATCGCGCCCAGCCAGGAGTGCCAATTATCTCTAGATTGAGCGATGTTTCGTTAGCTTATCAGCCCCCATCGCTGACTTAAAAAACTTGTTGGCTAAGAGTGAGGCCCCCAAGAAGTTCGATGCGTACGTTAGCTATCTTTTACCTGCAGCTCGCAATCAACGGCAATAGGTACTGCCTCATACCACTCTACGCTTCGCCTAATTCACGGGTGCCCGCTGCCAACTGCAGAATCATGGGATAGCCTCCCTCTTGATGATATTTGTCAGCCCAGGCTTTGAGCAGACTGTCGAGCTCGGTTAAGGCTTCATGACGCTGGTCTTGGGGAACGTCAAAGACTTCTAAGCCACGCAAAATATCCGGTCGCTCTACCACCCACCCCTGCATCAATTTACTGAACCGAGCCAGGTCATCCATCATGGTAAAGACCCGCTCACGTTCGCCCTTGGGGGAGTAGTGGGTGCGGGTAAGGGCAAAAATGGGAATCGATAAAAAGGGAATATCAACTTGAGTCACGGTGCCCGAGTGGAGCAGACGAAACTTGATGTGCTCAGTTAAGGCATCACTCAGGGGCATGCGCCGGTTGGGCGGATATTCGCTCTGCGATTTGGTATGCAGCAGCTTAATCAAATCTAAGAATTCGAACAAATCCAAAAAGCGTGCCGAGGGCGTGCCGGCCGGCAATTGAGCGTGCAGCTCATCATTTTCTTTAGCCGTCAGATGATGACCGTTGAGTCTTGACTGGCTGGGCTCCCAGGGATGCTTTTCTTGCCAAAGGTAGGGCAGCCCGATTAGATAATAGGGCTCTTGATCGCTCAGGGTGGTCAGCGATCGCCCTTCGGTCAACAACGTTTCCACTTCTTTGATGATGGCTCTCACCCGTTTGGGTTCCACATGATGCAAGAAGCTGGTTTTACGAACGTTGTTGCCCTGCTCTAGGTAGGACGAATAGATAGCGAGCTTAGCCGCCGTATTGGCCGCATCCAAGAAGGCACCGTAGCGATGCCCTCCAAGCTTCATCACGCTAATTGCCAGGTAAATCAGGATGCGATCGGCCGAACTAACTTCGAGATCAGCAATTACCTGGTCACAATCTCCCGCTGAGGAGAAAGGATCCTGAGAAAACGTTGCGGGTTTCGTCACACTCCTGCACTCATTTCGAATGGGTTAGTCAAGCTAAACGACGGTGTTGAGGGCGATCCCCCTGCTGACTGCGACATTTCACCGGGGGCTGCAGTGGATCGGTTTAGCCAGAGTATGTTTGGCATTGTAGTCCGCAATGCTCGCATCTTTCTATCTTTCCCGTATTTTTACGCTTCTCATCAGGGCCCTGTCACGCTCTCCAAATCGGCCTGGACTGGTGGCGAGGGCATTGGCAAGTGTTGTTGTAGCCAGCGATTCATCTCCCAGAGCACATGTCCGATCGCCTCACGAGACTGGTAACCGTGGCCCTCAAGCGGCAGCTCGACCCATCGCACAGTGCCCCCTAGCCCTTTCATCGCTCCATAGAGGCGCTCACTCTGCAGGGGATACGTCCCCGTGTTTTCGTCATTGCCACCGTGAATCAACAATAGCGGCTCGTTGATGTTGGCGGCATGGGTAAAGGGGGACATCTGCAGATACGTGTCTGTCGTCTCCCAAAACGTCCGCTGCTCACCCTGAAAGCCAAAAGGTGTCAGGCTACGATTGTAGGCCCCACTATTGGCAATACCGGCAGCAAACAGGTCGGTGTGGGCCAGCAGATTGGCAGCAGTAAACGCGCCATAGGAGTGCCCCCCGATCGCCAGGCCACCGGGTTGGCTAATGCCTCGTTCGATCAAATAATTCACGATCGCCTCGGCGCTTTGGGTGAGCTGCTCAATATAAGTGTCATTGGGTTCTTGATCCCCTTCGCCAATAATGGGCATGGTGGGGCCCATGACGACGGCATAGCCTTGGGTTAGCAAAAAGCGGGCGTCGTAGGCATAGGGCCGCCGAAAGGCATTTTCAGCGGTGGTGACTTGGGAGGCCGCATCCCGACTTTTAAACTCTTGAGGATAGGCCCATAGCAACGTTGGCAGGGGACCGTCTGTCTCAGGATTATATCCGGGCGGCAGATACAGGGTCGCAGAGAGGATGACACCATCGGCTCGCTCATAGCGAATGACTTCGGGCTGCAGGTCACGATACCAAGGCCGGGGATCAGTGAATTCTGTGAGTTGGGCAGTCTGCCCTGTCGTCAAATCTTGCTGCCAATAGTTGGGCGGCTCCTGAGGTGATTCGCGGCGGGTGATGATTTGGGTGCCCTCATCGTTTAGCAAACTGGCGATCGCTTCGTAATGGGGATCAGCAGCCTGCCACAGACGCGTCTTTTCCTGGGTTGCCAGGTGCCAGCGATCTAAAAAGGGATAGACGCCCGCTGGCGAAACACCGCGTCCACTCAGATAGAGGCTTTCATCGTCAGGGGCAAACATCAAGACCTGGCGATGATAGGGGCCAGGCTGGGTGAGGGGCTGACCCGGATCGTTATAGCGATCTTGATAGTCACGGTCGGTTAACAGCACGGGAGCCTGATTGGGAGCGCTCGGATCGAGCTGCCAGACCCGGAGGCGGCGCGTGTCATACCAAGCTTCGGTGCCTAGGGCAAAGCCGTCATGGCCCCAAATAACACTGTTGTAGCGCAGCTCAGTTTTCCACAACAGCTGCGGTTCAGCGTCAAAGGGCGCTGCCACCGTAAAGACGGCATCACGGTGCGGCACGTCCTGACTGGCATCCCCTGCATCCAACGCTTCGACCCAGTACAGCGTCGCGGGGCGATCGCTGCGCCAGCCCGTAATGCGGCGTCCCTGGCGCACAGAGTCAAAGGTCACCGGAATATCGTCAGCCAGCGCCAACTCGTCAACCGGATAGACCTCTTGACCGGCGGCATCGAGCACGGCAATGCGCCTTGGAAACAGCCGAGCAGGCACCTGATAAGAGAACGGCCGCTGTATCGTTCTCAGCAAAATCCAGTCGCCGTCGGGGGACGCAGTGGCTGACGCAATCAGCTGGGGCGGCGTCAAGTCGGTGCGATCGCCCGTCAAATCGACCCGCACGAGCACCGACGTCAGATAGTATTCAAACAGGGCTTCATCGGCAGGGGTTTCGAGCAGATTAGTATAAGTGCGGACAGGCGCCGTGCGGCCCAGATTTTGCTCAACTCGGGGGCCGCTAGGCACCGACGGCGGGACTGGAGGCACCCCCTGATCGGTGGGCACGACCTTGCAGAGGAGTCCCGCCGTATCAGAAATCCAGCTGCAGGGCGTCCCAAAGGTGTCATTCAGAATCGGCGGTAGCAATCGTTGAGCCGTCCCCTGGGCCATATCGGCCACCCACAACTCAATGCCATCGGCCTGATCAAGGGTAAAAGCTAACCGATTGCCCGTGGGAGACCAGCGCAGATTACGAATGCCCTCGTGGGCTGGCAGCACCACCCGCTGCCGTTCACCACTGGCAATGTTTTGAATTTCTAAGCCGGTAAAGCCATAGGCTCGGGCGGGGCCACGCAACAAGGGATTGAGCTGCAAACCCGCTAACCGCAATCGTGGTCGTGCTAACTCCGATAGCTGAGTCAGCGGTGGACGTTCTAAGCTGACTAACCATTGCTGGTTTGGTGCAATGCTGACCCCCGGATACCACGGCTGGTCGAGCATTGACGCGATCGGTTCAGGCGGTTGTTGCCAGGTTTCTTGGGCCATAACAGGGGTCGAGGAAAAACTGACAATGCCAACAGCAATGCCAAAAAGAGGGTTAAATAGCGCTTTCAATGACATCAAGACTCTGGAGCCGTCACTAAAGTGACCATCCTGCCACGTTTGTGAAGAAAATGTCGTGTTGGGAGAAAAGTGCTAATTGTGCTCATGTTGAATTGGCGACCCTGATTGAAGGCCATGAAGACGCTGAGATGGGGGTTTATGGTGGTGCAATGAGAATTCTATCCAGCGGCATCGATGTCAGCCCGAGCAGCGTTCTTCTCTTGAGCACTGTGGTCAAAGTGGGGCCGCGCGAGCCCCATGGTGCGCCAGCCATGACGGTCAGAGAACAGCGGAGATAAATGACGGGAAGGCTTTGTACGCAAAGAGCATCCGTTAAATTGTCGATCGCGGCCAGATATACAGCGCGCCAGAAACCCAGGTGAGCAGCACCGACAGCCAGAACAGCACCAGGCCCACAGGCTGCCATGCCGGCGGCAAGGGGGCGAGCAGAAAGGCGACAGCGGTGATTTGCAGCACGGTTTTGGCTTTGCCCCAGAGGTTGGCACCAGGCACCGACTGCGCCTGAAAGCTGGGATTGACCCGCCAGCCTGAAATCGCCAGTTCACGCACCAAAATGAGAAAGACTCCCCAGGCGGGTACCTGATTTAACTCCACCAGTGCCAGCAGCGGGGCCAACACTAGCAGCTTATCGACTAGCGGATCTAAAAACTTACCGAGCTCGGTGACTTGATCGAGGCGGCGAGCTAGGTAGCCATCCACCCAGTCGGTACTGGCGACCACTAGAAAAATACTCACTGCCCACCAAGCGCGTAGCGGCGTGGGGTCGAGCAGCAAAAGCAAGACCAGGGGTGCCCCCAAGAGGCGTGAAACAGTAATCCAGGTGGGCAAATTCATGATTAATAACTGATCTGGGGGGACTGATAAGTCAACGGTTCCAAATGAATGGTGACGCGGGCAGGGCCATATTTGGTATCGAGGATGGCTTCGATCTGCTCAGTGATGGCATGGGCCTCTGCAAGCGTGCGCGGTTCGACGATGAGATGCATATCGATAAAGACTTGTCGTCCTAACAGCCCCCGAGAAGCGATGTTATGGCAGTTGATGACGCCCGGCACCTGAATTACCGTCGCGTGAATGGCCTCGGGCGCGATCGCCATTTCATCTAACAGCCAGGGCAAATTTTCGCGCAGCACCTCCCAACCGCTTTTGAAGACGAGAAGCGCCACCGGAAAAGCCATTACGAGATCCAGCCACTGCCAGCCGAACCAAACGCCGATGAGCCCTCCTAGGACTGAAATTGTGACCCACACGTCACTCATGGTGTGGTGAGCATCGGCAATGAGAATTTTGTTTTGCAGGCGGAGGCCGACTCGCCGTTCGTAAAACGCGACGCCAATGTTAATGCCTAAAACAATCAGCATGAGCCACAAGGCGATCGCCGACATCAAAACAGGCTCGCTACCGTTGATTAGCCGCTCCATGGCATGCTGCAGAATCTCAAAACAGGCAATGCCCAAAAAGGCGGCAATGCCTAAGGCTCCCACCGCCTCGTACTTTTGGCGACCGTAGGGATGATCACGATCAGGACGAGGGGACGCCAACTGATTAGTGACCAACCCTAAGACGTTGTTGGCGCTATCGGTCACGCTGTGTAGTGCGTCGGCTAATAGACTTAAAGACCCAGTCCACAGCCCCACGATTGACTTCAGCACTACCACCAGCAGATTGAGCGCCAGGGTAACGACCAAGACCCGGCGGACTTCGGGGCGGTGATCAGCCGCCGGCTGAGAAGGCTGAGGTGATCGAGGTGAAAAATCTGAAGCCACGCTCGGGTGCGTCATCAATGAACGGCTAAAAACCTTTGAGGTCAGGCCTAGCGGTCCCTGCCTCTGCGCCCATTGCTAAATCCTGCACCCCCTGTCTCGAGCATCATCCCTAGTCTAAAGGGGGCAAGCTCTAGCAATTGCAAAACCTCACGGACTGATGTTCGGCATTCAGTCAGGATGCTGAACATCAGTCCGTTAATGCTTTTAATTTATCGTGAAGCGCGATCGCAGATAGATAATTTCAACTTGCCCGCCGCGATCAACAACCGAAACTGGCTGATTTAGCTTAGGCTAAATGCCGACGTGCGCACTTTTATCCTCAGGCTAATCTAATTGACGCCAGGCGCTTAATGGCCGGTGAGCAGAGGATTGCACAACGCCATTGCTGAAGCGATCACAGTTCTGTTCGCGTGAACTACTGTGACTAGTGGTCTGTCAGTTCTCAATTTGTGGGTGTTGACTTTCAGAACGATGGCAATCCGGATTGATTCCTGTCGGGCAAACGGGCAAGATGCCCGTCCAAACAAGACACTTACTCTTCAATTTTGAGGACGCACAAATTTAAACTTGGCGCTGCACTAGAGCAAGCCGTGACGGGGCGATCGCCAACCGAACCAGTAAACTGATGCTAAAACTCCTCTTCATTCGTCATGGCGAATCGACCGGCAACCGAGCCCAACGCATGAGCAGCCACGAAACTGATCGACTCACTGCCCAGGGGCAACGTCAATGTCAGCAATTAGCCCGTCACTTGTACCAGCAGGGATGGCGACCAAGCCACATCTACAGTAGCCCGCTGCAGCGAGCCCTCGATTCAGTCACTGAACTGGCGCAGGTTTGGCAGTGGCAACTCTCAGGCCCCACAATACCGAAAATTGTGCCGACCTCTAGCGGCGATCCGGCCCAGCGGCTAACGGCGGAGAGGGCAGACGATTTACCGCAATTGAACATCATGCCTCAGCTGCAGGAGTTTGATGCCGGCATTTTGACCGGTTTGACGTGGCGAGAGGCCCAGCAGCAATACCCAGACCTCTGTCAAGCGTTAGAAACAAGTCCTGATTGGGTGCCCATCCCCCATGCGGAAACGCCGCTGGACGGGCGATCTCGCGCCGCTGATTTCATCAATTATTTACTGGCTACCCATCACAATGGCGATGCCGTTTGGCTGATCTCGCACCAGTGGATTATGGAGCATCTGATTGCCTGTCTCATGGGCTGCGATCGCACCTGGCAGATGCCGATGGCAAACACAGCCACCTTTGAGTTTTGGCTTGATCGCGATCGCTGGTCGGCCGCAGGCATCAGCTTGGGGATCAGTGATTTGTGGCAAATCAAGCGATTTAACGACTGTCAGCATTTGAGCGAGAAATCGGGCTCTTGAGGCCGTTAAACGCCGCTGACCAACTCCTCACAATGGCTAACGGTTTTTCGTCTGGAGTAACGGCAGTTTATGTCGCATTTGACGGCAATTCTCGACTGGTAAACGCCGAGCGAAAAATATGATCTGGCAGCGCGATCGGCGAGCAGAAGTGATTAAGAACAGGCCACTGACGTGATTGCCAGGTAAAAGCTGATGCACAACACATGACGAAAAATCTTTGCAGTCGGCTGTTTAAATGGCGGCAAGCGCCTCAGTCAAAATATCCAGTCACTTCACCCCATTACGGGCGATGACCCAACGATGTTCGTTATCGAGAGTCTGGCCTATGGCCGTCGAGAAAGCACCGCATTTCATGGATTCAAGTAAGTAAGAACAGTCTTTCCGGTACATTAACAATATGTGAAATAAAGATTCTTTTCGGGAAGATTACAACCTTTCTAGAGATTAAAGTTAAACTGGTTTTTACTTTATCGAGTGTGCCTGCCAGCTATGCAAACGGCTCAATCTACCCCCTCAGTCAACGATATTCTTGGGCAAGCACGCCAAGGCAGCGTGGCAGCCATTATTCAGATTTTGAACGAACGCCTGGCAGAATCTCAGATTCGCACTCGCGCGATTCTCGCTGATGGGGTTTTGCAGCTGCTGTGTGAAGCGCCCACCCCGGAGCAGCTTGAACAATCAACCGTGGTGCCCCGCGTGCAGGGAATTTTAGAAGAGCTAGCGCCTAAAAGCATTCGCAAGGTCAACATCAACAGTCGCATCGTGCGCGAGCAGCAGCTACTCTGGTTTGAGGAAATCACTCGTGATCCCGAAAATCAGCTGCTCTGGTCGGAGTTGATCAAGCTCAAGCAACCCAATCCAGTTTCTCGGCTTTGGCAAGACCTACAGCAGCCCAAAGCCCGCAACGAAATTGTGGTGACCGATCAGAAAAAAAATCAACTTGGTCAAAAATACTTTTTGCGGGGGGTCGTCGGGGGGGCGAGCCTGTGTTTACTTGTGCTCTTGGTGGGTTGGGTGTTTAAACATCGCCTCGGTGTCACTTGGGCACAGTTGTTTTCACCCGATGCCGTCACAGTGGCAGAACCCACCACCCAGACGCCTGCTGCTCCTGACACTTTTGCCCAAGCTGTGCGGCTGGCCCAGCAATCGGTCACGGCTGGTCAGCAGGCCACGACTCCAGCAGAATGGCTCGATTTGGCCGCCCGCTGGCAGCGAGCTGCCGACCTGATGGCAGAGGTGCCGATAGAAGATGAACGCTATGCGATCGCTCAAGATCGCATTCTGACTTATCAGCAAAACAGCGACCAAGCCCTCAACCAAGCCGATCAGTTACAGCAAAATGACGCTGCTCCGGCGACAGAAGCGAGTGAATAGGGGCTGTGCAGTGGGTTCAACCGCGTTCCCGCGCATTGAGAGCACTGGATTAGCCACACTCAAAGCCAACCGGGTGACATTTCTCCAAGAGGAGGTCGCGGCCGGTGTGCAGTTGCCGCCATAGCAACAGCAGCTTCAAGGTCAAATACTGCTTTTCGTTCAGGTGAGCGCGGAGAGTTGTTGAGTGGAGTGCAGTCAACATAATTGTTGTGGGGAGTCTCGGAAGAGCTCTTCTTTTTTGCCTTGCTATTTTCTCAAAGCCCGGCCCTACTTGGGCTAGAGTTGCTTTGTCACCCACTAAGCAAGCATCCATGCTGAAATGAGTGTCAAAAATATGAGACGTTGGCGATGGCAGCATAGCGATCCATAATCTAGTCAATCGATAGAACAAGGCCATCATCTACGGCCTGTGGGCATTGCCTACGGGATGTCCACAGCTTTGTGTGTGTTGCGATAGGTTTGAGGAAACGACTCATGGCCTCACAATGGGAGCGATTACTCAAGAATGCGGGGACTTGGGTGGGGTCGTTCACTCAGCTTGATCCCACTGGTGAAATCGTCAAAGACACGCCCTCAGTGGTGACGCTAAAACCGCTCGATGCGGGCAATCTGATGCGTCAAGAAATCATCCGACAACCGGCCGACGAGCTGCCTCAGGAAACGGTTTTAGAATATCGTTCTCTCGCCAAAAGCGTTTTATTTTTCGAGCATGGGGCCTTTTCTCAAGGGTCGATTCAGTGGGGGCCGTTTTCGGAGTTTGGGGCAGAACTCGGGTTAATTGCCAGCAACCAGCGCCTGCGTTTAGTACAGCTGTTTGACAACACCCGCCAATTGAGCCAACTCACCCTCATTCGAGAGCATCGAGACGGGACGCCGCCCTCAGTCCGACCAGCCCTCACCTTGGCAGCCTTGACCGGCACCTGGACAGGCGAAGCCGTGACTCTGTATCCCGATCTGCGCCCCAGCGACACCTACCCAACCCGCCTAGAAATCACCTGCCAGGGTAATACCGTCCAGCAGACTCTGCAGTTTGGCGAAGGAGTGCCTCCCATTGAGACCCAAGGCACCGTGACGGGCAATCGTATTTTGTTCGAAACCGGGTCGCAGTCCGTCCAGGTTTTATTGCTGCCCGACGGCGCTTCCTCAACTTGTCCGACCCACATCGAACCGCGTCAGCCTCTGTTCCTAGAAGTGGGATGGATGATTGCCCCCAACCAACGCCAGCGGATGATTCGTCAATACACCGCTCAAGGTGGCTGGGCTAGTCTGACGCTGGTAACAGAATCACGAGAGACTTGACGACAACCGCTGTCTACGGCGGCGATCGCCCATCCCCTCACGCCAAAGCCCCTCAAGCCAACTCCCCTAACGCCAACCCAGCGGTCGGGGCAAATACCAGCACCAGGGCATCCTGAGTCAGCGTTTCGACCTGGCAAGTGCGTTTTCTGGGCGGCGGCGGTAGAGGGGCATCAAATTTGGGGTCTGGGGTAGGAGCACCCGGTTTGAGTAAAATCGATCGCCCCACCACAATCCACTCCCAAGTCCCGACCCAGTGATGAATGCGCGGATCGTTACCACAGCGAGCACTGTAGATATTGCCAAAGGTGCCATCGGCGGCAAACTCATATTGCTGTCCCCAGCCCATGGACAATTGAGATGCTCGTTGCAGGATGAAGCGATCGCTCGGCTCGTCATCCACCGGATACCAGCGACCGTATAACCACTCTGGGTTAGGCACTTTAGTCATTTCATTAGGCGTTGCAGGGACAACTGCGGCATCAGGGCAGATTTTCCAGTCGTGACTGACTCAGCAAAATGTACTGCAGCGGCTGGAACTAAAGCAAAGGGACCGGTAAATCCTGAGAATACGTACGCTCCAGTCACACCCGGCACCGCCCCAGCGAGCGGCAAGCCATCCTGGCTAAAGGCCACCCGACAAGCCCGCCATTGACCCGGCACCTCCGCCAAAGCGGGAATCAGAGGTGCAATGCCCGCGCGAATTTTTTGCTCGCTGGCTTGAGCGTCTAGCACCGGCTCTAAGGTCGTATCAATACGGCTAACTTGACCAATGCGCACCGTACCATCAAGAAACTGAATGAAGCCAGCATCCAAGAAGGGCGGCCTAATTTCATGACCGGCTTCATCCCAAATATCGTCTGAATCGTCGTCTGTCGCTTCCGACTCGATCGCGGAGCGGGTCAGGTCAGCGGGCATGATCAGCGCGCGAAATTGCGATTCAAGCGGCGGCGTTTCCACAATTTCGGCGTGGGTGAAATAGACCGGCACCTTGACGCCAGCGGTTTTGAGCAATTCTCGGGTGAGCCCTCCCGCCGCGATCGCCACATTGCCCGCCGCGTAGGCTTGAGTCGGCGTCGTCACGCCGGTAATGCGATCGCCAATTCGCACTAACCCGGTTACGGTAGCAATCACGATCTGACCGCCCAGTTTTTGCAGGCCTTGATTGTAGGCTTTCACCAGCAGTGTGGGATTCACATGGCCATGCCGCACCGTCAGCGCCCCCGCAATCGCATCAGGATTCAGCTGAGGTTCCAGCGCTGCCGCCTCCTGAGCCGAAATCGGGGTCGGCGGCATCGCCACCGTCGCATAGCGCTCCACTAATTTTTGCGGATCTTGGTCGAGATCTACCGTGAGCAATAGATCGAGTTCTCGAAACTCTGGCGAGACGCCCGTCTCCTCCGGAATCGCCTGGTAGCGGTCGCGACCTTCGCGACAGAGCTGGCGCAGCAAATCGCTGCTACCCGACCAAAACGGCACACCGCCGTAGCTGTAGCGGGTGGCACTAGTAGGCGAAATCGACTTTTCGAGCAGTAGGACAGTGTGGCCTTGACGGGCGAGTTCGTAGCTCAACGCCGCGCCGGTCAAGCCATTGCCAACGACAATCCAATCGAAGGTCTGCATGGGTTAGGGATGAATTTGAGCAAGAATAATGCGGAGGCGATCGTAGTCATCTTTCAGCAGCACGTTCAAAATGCGCCCGGCCTGGACTAGCCAATCGCGGTCTAATTGACGCAGCTGATAAACATGGCGAATCACAGCGGCAATCAGCCCATCAACCGGGGCACTGCGCATATCCATCAGAGTCCGCAAAAAGTCGAGCTGCTCGGTAAAAGCCACGACCTCAGCCGGCTCACAGTGGTAAACCGCTTGGTGCACTTGGGGAGGACGCGGCGGTAGGTGTTGATAAACGGCCTCATTACCTGCTGGTTTGAAACCGACGATCGCCACGCGAAATTCTGTTTTGAGCATGGCAAAAATTTGCGGTTGCTGCTCCCGCAGTTCGGCCAGCGATAGGCCCAAGGCGGTGGCCCGATGCACCGAATCGAGAGGACTCGTGGTGGCATGATAAACCACACCAAAAATCTGATTGCCGGAATCTTCATCAGCCGCCTTCACCCAACTACCAAAGGGCGGCATCTGGGCAAAGCTCAAGGAGTCGGGCTCCAAACACTGCGCCAGAAATTCCGTTGTGGAAGTTTCAATCACCTCGGCAATGTGATTGGGCGGGTGAGACTGGGACGCTAGCTGAGGCAGGGGCAATCGCATATCGCAATCCTGACGAGGGCACTCAATTTAGAAGGCTGTAAATTGAGTTGTCGGTTGTCGGTGAGTAGACGGGTAGGGGGTAGCGGGTAGGCATTTTGTAAAAGAGTGGGCTGTTTTGAGGGGGAAGTCTCTGAAGGGTTGATATCCAAAAACAGACTGATTACAGGAGCCATCTTGGTAGGGGCTGGGCAGCGCCAACCCCCATGATTGAATGCTACTTGTCAGCAACTGCCCTATTTCTTGCCGCGACGCTTGTCGAGGGGCTCTAGCTCAGCGGCATTAAAGGTGACGAGCTTGTCCCAATTGCCACCTTCAAACAGTACGGCGACCTTACCATCGGCAATACGCTGCACCTGACCTTGAAATCCGTAGTAGGTGTCATCCAGGTTGACGACGCGAACAGCAGCACCGGGGAGAAGCATAACGAATGATTTCCTGAAAAGCAGCTACCTCATTCTTCTAACACAAAATTGGGGGTTCCTTGCGTTTCGAACCGGTGAAACGCCGGATATACCAGGTTTCTATGCAGCAGCACCGTCCCGGCGAGGGCGATCGCTCTAATAGGCGCGACGGCGATCGCCAAACTTTTGCTGATAAGCCACGTAAATGGCTTCCAAAAACTGTTCGGCGGGGAGTTCTTCTTCCGGCAGCTGGTCAAGTTCCACAATGTCTTTAAGCTGCTGCGCCATCTGGACACTCAGGTTTTGGCGGGCCGCCTTAGTGAGAATCTGGCGGCGCTGCAGGTACTGGCGCAGCATGGCGAAGTCATCGGGCAGCAGATTGCCGACGTTGGCCTGCGCCATCAGCTCTGTCGCTAAGGTTTGGGAACGGGTTGAAATGCGCACAGTGGCTTCACCGACACCCGTTTCTGACTGCACCACCAGCGTGCCCGCCAGCCAATCACCGATGCGTTTTTCCTGTTGGCCAAACAGGATACAGAAAAAGCCGATAAACAAGATGTCATCCACGGGGCGCAGCAGCGATCGCAGCGTCGCTTGAAAGACGCCGGCGGGCTTGCCGTTGTCGTTAATTACGCGGATTTTGGTCAGGCGTTTGCCAGGGGTTTGCCCCTGCCACAGCGTCTCAAACCCGACGAAATAGCCCCAGTAGATCGCCATCGTCACGAGAAAGGCGATCGCCACCAGCCACAGATCCAGGGCATCTGTGCCACCGCCAATTTGCGCCCACAGGGCCACCAGTTGCTCACTCAAAAACGAAGCAATGATCGAGACCAGCGAGATCAACAAAGCCACCAGCAGGTAGTCAATCAGGAGGGCCAGGGCGCGATTGCCAATGCCCGCCAGCGTAAACTCTAGCTCGACACTTTCGGGCGTGCGAATGGTGATGGTTTTAAATAGATTCATGGGCGGTCTGGGTCGCTGGGGCGATCGCGAAATTGCAGATCAAGGCCTTCGCGGCGATTGCGCAGGTCATAATACAGCACCGCCTTGAGGGATTGAAAAAACGGGGCTGACAACACCACCGCAAAGAAAAACAGAAAGAAAAAGGCTAACGTCGCCAACACCAGCGCGATCCCCAAAGCTTCATTAGCTGTGGCATCGATCGAAATGCCCGCAAAGAAGGGAATCGTGAATAAAAACGGCACAAAGGAGAGCAAATACAGCGGGGCCATCACGAGATAAGACACCAGCAGCACCAACAGCACCCGCGTCGCCGACCCTTTGGTCAGCTCCCAACTACGCGATATCGCCGCCGTGGGTTCGCTTTCAGTTTCCATCGCGAGAATCATGTCATACACCCAAAATCGCGCTTGAATCCAGGTTTGCCCCGCAAATATAATTAGCTGCATAGCGACAATTAGAACGCCAGACAAAATGGCCGCCGAGGCACCAGCCGCCCCAATCGCCGCCAGGGGCACGAGCAAAATGCCCGCCACGAGCGAGATCGCATAGTTGAGCGCAAGTTGAATCAGGCTCACCAGCATTGCCACCCCTAAGAAGCTCCACATGCGAGGTCGCACATTTCGGAGAGATAACGCCACGGTTTCAGGCTGACGAATGACTTCGTGAAAGCCCAAGCGCCCAATCTGCGCAAAAATCATCAGCCCCTTGGCCCAGCCATAAACCGGTATCAGGTACCACAGGGCGGCCTTGAGACTGAGCCCCAAGTAGGTTTTGAAATGTGCCCTGACTAAGCTGATACCGGCACTAACCACATCACCGACATTGAGCGGGCGCAGCTGGCGAGAAGAGGGAGAAGCCATAGGTCTTTAAATTTTGCGTAAATATTGGGGGCAGATCTGTCAACAGCGTGCCCATATCCTAGGCTAGGCATCAGCCAATAATATTTACTTTCATGAACATTCAACGGTGGGTAGCCAGGCGCGAAGCCAGTTGGCGGCGGCTTGACAGCTTGCTCAAGCGCGCCGAAAAGCAAGGCTTAGACGCGCTCAAAACCGAAGACGTCAAAACGCTGGCTAGCCTGTATCGCTCGGTCTCGGCGGACTTGGCGCGCGCTCGCACCCACCACGTCGGCGACGCCCTCGTGCGCGATTTGCAGGGGCTGACGGCCCGTAGCTATAGCCAGATTTATCAGGGCTCCCGCCGCCAAGACTGGCACACCGTAGTGGATTTTTATCGGGTGGGCTTTCCGGCGGCGGTGCGGCGCTCATGGGGCTACATTGCGATCGCCACCGCGCTGTTCGTCATCAGCGGGTTCGTCGCCTGGTGGTATGCCTGGCAAGACCCGTCGTTTATGTCTTTGGTGTTGGGGCCGGGGTTTGTCGCCGAGGTACAAGAGAGTGAAGAACTATGGACGGTGTCGATTTTGGGCCAAGAGCCGATCGCCTCTAGCGCCATCATGATTAACAACATTGGCGTCTGTTTTAAGGCCATCTTTGGCGGAGTGTCATTCTTTTTGCCCCAGGTGCCGATCATCACGCCGCCGGGCGCTTTCACCGTATTTATTTTGGTGTTTAACGGGCTGATGATTGGCTCGGTGGCGACGCTGGTGGCCCAAACCGATTTGGCCTATGACCTCTGGGCCTTTGTCTTCCCCCACGGCTCGCTGGAACTACCGGCGATCTTTTTTGCGGGGGGCGCGGGGCTGCTGCTGGCGCGGGCGATTTTGCTGCCGGGCAAGTATCGCCGCCTGGATGCGCTGCAGGTCTATGGCAAGCAAGCGGCGGAGCTGGTGTATGGCATTGTACCGATGTTGATCATCGCGGGCGTGATTGAGGGCTTTTATTCCCCCAGTCCGTTGGTGCCGCATCTGGTGAAGTATGCGACGGGCACGGTGCTGTTTTGCCTATTGGTCACTTACTGCTTATATCGTCCATCAGGAGAAGCAGAGTCTTGAGACGCGATTTCTAAAGAGAGGAGAGCAGGGAAGCTTTACAAATTGGGCGAATAAGTACGCTCAGGGAGTGGAGTTTAGCCCTTGCTTTCCGACACCTTATTTTCAACCGTTATCAGTGCTTGAAACCGAGAGTCATTGCGAATGACGTCAAAGTCGGTATCGGTCTGAGCAAGTTCGCGATATTTTTCAGGGCTTAGTTGAATAGCCTGTTGCAGATACTCTAAAGCAGGCTCGACTTTGCCTTGCAAGCCATAGCAGCATGCGTTGTTGTAATAGGGGCTGGGATCTTCAGAATTGATTGCAATGGCAGCATTGTAGGCCGCGATCGCCTCCTCGTAGCGGCCCAAGATAGCCAGCGCAAGCCCTTTGTTGTTGAGCGCTTCGTGTAAGTCGGGTTTGAGCGCTAAGGCCGCATCGTAGGCCGTGATCGCCTCTTCATGGCGGCCTAATTCACCCAGCGCAAGCCCTTTGTTGTTGAGCGCTTCGTGTAAGTCGGGTTTGAGCGCTAACGCCGCATCATAGGCCGCGATCGCCTCCTCGTAGCGGCCCAAGATAGCCAGCGCAAGCCCTTTGTTGTTGAGCGCTGCGTGTAAGTCGGGTTTGAGCGCTAAGGCCGCATCGTAG
>JBCBJQ010000019.1:0-82673 GCA_038523235.1 Cyanobacteria bacterium J06626_4 | reverse complement strand
GCCCCGTATATAGTGTTCTACGATCTTATACTTGAAATTATTTATTCTCTCTTCGTCAACTAGTTCAGGCATTTGATTTGTCTTTTTGTCCAAGTTTTGTAGTAGATCTTCATTCCCCTCTAGCCAGATTTCACGTTCCTCTGAGCGCACATTTAAATCGGGAGCTTCTATTTCTAATATCCCCGCATAAGACAACTCGGTTATTTCTTTTTCGAAACACAAGTCCGTTTCAATGATTACTTTAAAGTCGCTAGATACATAGGCTAAATTAGCCTTGATAACTTCTGCTGCTTTTTTAGATGCATGCTGCATAAGTTGAGCACTTTCAGATATAGGCACCATTAAAATCCATCGACGTATTAAGGTTTCTCCAAAGATTTTCTTGAGTTCTTTGTCGTTATAGATAAACTTATTGATATCAGTAGTGATTTTGTTGCGCTGGGATTCATATCGATGCTGAACTGTGCAAGGCTCTTGAGCTGCATAGCATTGATACGCACAACCATCAGTTGTTGAGTATCCCTCGATCCCAAAGTCTCCTTTATGTCTTGCTGGTACATCTTGATAGTTGCCTGGTCCATAATGGCATTTTAGTAATCGCTTGATGTAAGCCTCCCATTCTTCACCTTCATAGACCCTAATGCTTGATGAACTCATAACTAAAAACCATAATATGTACTGAAATTCCAGAAAATCACTCTGTTTCTTTTACACTTGACCCACACTAGATAAGAGTTACATTGTAGCTATCTTCCATCTTCCTTGATGCCATCGTAAGCTATCAAAACTCGGCAAAGATTCTTGTTCTTTTGGTAATCCGATTTCCTCACCTCTAAACCTAATTATCTTCCGATTTCCAACTGCTTCCTCCGCCGTAAATCGATCGCGTGAAACCACAATTCAATACTCATCATCAATACCAAACCAGCTATGATCGAGCACCTAACAGCAGAAAGATTCACTAGCAATCGTAAAGCTACCCATGTGGGATAGTTTTCTCTACAGCGCTATAGAAAACGAGATAGGTCGAACTCACGATCGCTCTGTCCCGCGTCCTTCTGCACCTTCAGTATCAGCAACAGTTGCTCGGCATAATCCACCGTGCCGCTGAGTTCCGTTGCCAAAATTTCCAACCCACCGTTCACGTACTCTTGAAAAATTTCGACGCGGCGGCGATCGCAGTCATCGTCGTCTCGCAAAATAGCCGGGTCTTGGCTATCTGCCAGCGCCACCAAACCAATAATGTTGGCATTCCGAAACTGCTCTTGGGGCACTGGGTCAGGCTCCTTACGGGAATAGCTATCTAACGGCACTTTCCGCGATCCGTTAAAACCCACCACGGCGGCGAAAGTCACGACATCGGCGTAGGTGCGAAATGGCCCCGTATTTCCCGGCGCTGCCCGCAAGTTTCTGACTAGCTCGGCCTTGTCTTCTGAAACGTAAACCCGCGCGATCGCCATAATTCAAATAGTTAAAATCACCGTTAATCTTACAGCCGGAATTTCAAATTGAGTGGTTCACATCACTGCCATCCCGCAGTGCCCTCACCAGTTCCGCCTGATCCTTCGCAATCCGAATTCGACTCTCTATCATTGTTGCCCTTGTAATGTTTACTGAATTCAACCACGCGACAAAACGTCTTCCAACTCCTTTATCAAAGGCGGCAAATCTTCGATAACCGTCTGCCAAAGAATATCCGTATCAATATCGAAATAAGCATGGGTCAGTCGGTTTCGCATACTAATAATTTGCGGTCAAGGAATTTGCGGGATTTCTGACTGGCGCTCTCGGGTAATTTTAGAGGCCGCTTCTCCTACTATTTCAATCGCCTTTAAAGCTGTCAACAACAACATCGAATCAGTATCTAGCTCTCTCCGTGTCCGTCCTGCCATAAAGGATTGAGCCTGCTTTACGGCGTCCAACATATGCCTTAATCGAGACTCATCATCCGGTTGCGTCATATTGCACCACCGCTGTTTGCAAGACTTTATTCCTGAAATACCGACTCAAATCTTGGGGTGTCCGCAGATCAGCTTTACGCTGAATCAAGTTGGATAGCTCTAATTCCATCCCGGCTAATCGGATCAGGCCAGGAATGTGTTCTGGATCAAATTCCACCAAGAAATCGACATCGCTGTCGGGGCTACAATCATCTCGCAAAGCGGAACCAAAAATTGCCAGTTTGCGAATGTGGTACCGCTGGCAAAAGTCAATCAAGTCTGCCTTTGCAAGGGGAATCTTGACCTCAACCATGCCGACGCACCTCTACAACCTCAGTGAATTCAAACTCATCGGGACTTTGCCGAATCAGCGGATACGTCTCACCGCCAATGCGTATCGAGTCTGTCTGCACCTCATCCTTCGGCGAATTGTAGATCAGCACATATTCTCGCCCGATGCGATCGCGCATTTCCTCCTCTACTTCTCCGCGCCACTGGGTTTTGCTCGCCATCACCATGAGCTGATCGGCTAGCTCAGGCAACAGCTTCGCCACCTGCCGCCGATAAATCTCATCCAAACTGCCGAAGGGCGAATCCATCACGAGGGGAAACGTGCTGCTGTCGGGCCCCATCACGAGCTTGTCTTGGCTCCACTGGCGAATGCGCTCTACCACGCTGCCGATAAACGACAGGCTCAGAATCTGGTTTTCTCCGGTGGAGGCACCGACTAGCACCTCCTGGTTGCCGACTCGCTCGACCAAGTTCAGCTCATATTTGTCACTGATGCGGGGAATGTAGGCCTTAAACGAGATTTCGCTATAAAGATTGCTGAGGGTTTCCTGCAGTTCTTGACGAAAGAGGATGTCCTGATTTTGCTTCAGTTCCTTCAGGCGATCGCTCGCGTCTTGGGCCGCGTCTATCCGTTTTAGTGCGAGCTTTTGTCTGCTTTGGTTTTGGCGGCGATCGCGCACCTGCTTGCGAAGCTGCGTAATCTCATGGCTGAGTCTGCCGATGCGCTCTTGATTTGCGCCTTTCTCCATGATCAGACGTTCGGTGGTGCGATCGATCTCATCCAACCGTTCCTGCAGTTGGCGCCCCTCCTCACGGGGGCTAGCCCGAAGCTGATCACGAATATCTTCGAGGTCGATTTCAATCTGCGACAGCTTTTGCTTGCAGTGGTTGATGGTGGCCTGCTCTTGATCGACCTCTCGCCAAAAATCCTCCTCCTGATCAGCCTGCTCATCGACCCAACCCTCTAGGCGATAAACGGTGGACTGCACATCCGCCAGTCCCGACTTGTGCAGCCACGCTTCTACTGCGGCCCGATGAGACGTGCCGGGGTGCAGCTCCATGCCGCAAATGCAGCGCTGCATCTCTAGCAATTCCTGCACAAATTTGGGCTTCACATCGGCGGGCAATTGTCCTTTATCTTCCTGGTCTCGCACGATCGCTCGAAATTTCTCTACTACTGACGGCAAAAATACTGTGTAGCCCCGATTCGAGATCGCTCGCTTGAGGATCTGCTTGGCATCTTGTAGACGATCGCGGAGTTCCTTTTCCTGCTCCTCCAGCTGGTCGCGGCGGCGTTGTAAGGATTCAAACTCTCCCGATTCCCGCAGCTTTCGACTGGTTTCCTGCTTTAGGGTGGCGTGATGGGCCAGCTCGCGATCGATTTCTTCCTGTCGGGTTTCCAGAGCTTCCCGTGTAGTTTCCTGCTCCCGGCGCGCCGCCAGCAGATTTTTGGTTTCCGCGTCGCCCACGCTGGCGTATTCATCCTCTAGCGTTTTACGGGCAATGTTCAAATGTTTGATGGCATTGTCCAGCACTTTGACCCCTAGCAGCTTTTGGGTAGCCTCAGCAATTTCTGCCCGGTTGTCTGTCCGCACGAGCTGCTCAATCCGTTCCCCATCAAAGAAGAAATACTGGTGCAGGCTTTTGGGCAGCATGCGCCCAATCACATCATCGGGATTTTTAGCTGTTGACAGCGTTGACCAGCGGCCATCATCGCCGACAAACTGCATCGCGACGTCGCTAGCGGTTTGAGCCACCTCCTCGCCCTGCCTGTACGCCTGACACGATCGCCGCACCCGATATTGCTTACCATCATGGTCAAAAGCGACTTCGACCCAGCAGGTCACTCGTTCCTGATCAGCGGCTTCTGCCAGGGCCCGTCGATTAACCAATTGCTCCGGTGAAGCCAAGGCTGCGGTAAAGCGTTCATACAGCGCCCAAGTAAAGGCATTTAGCAAGGCTGTTTTGCCGGAGCCGTTGTTGCCGTGAATGACAGTAATGTTGCGATCGCGCGTCTTAGCCAACGTCAGCGCATGCTCCCCACAAAAGGGGCGAAAATTGTAAAGTTTCAAGCCCAACAGTTTCATTGCACTGCGGCCTTCACAATCTGCAAGATGTCGGCATTCACGAGGCCGCGATCGTTGCGATCAAGCCGATCTTTTTCAATTTCTAAAACTTGCTGAATAATGCGCTGCACCTCCGGCGAAGCTGTCTGAATGGGGGCTTGCACATCTTTTGCCGTTAGTTCACTCATGCTACTGGTTGACCTCTATCTGCCGTTCATCGCGGCCAAAATGTCTGCGATCGCAATTAGCTTAGAATAGATTTATCTTGTCAGAATAGACATTTGTTCGCCATGGTGACTGCAAAGGACAGGCGATCGTTGGCTGACGCAGAGTCAGCAGAAATTGTCGCTCTCCCCGGCGACTTATACAGTGATGAACCGACCTTAGAAACAGATCTTCATCTGCGACAAATGCTGGCGCTGATTACCAGTCTGGAATGGCTCTGGCAAGATCGACAAGACTTCTATACGTCTGGCAACCTGACCATCTACTTCAGCCCAAAACAGATCAAGTCTCAAGATTTCAGAGGGCCAGATTTTTTTGTGGTGTTGGATACCGAACATCGGCCCCGGAAAAGTTGGGTCGTGTGGCAAGAAGGCGGCAAGTACCCTAACGTCATTGTTGAGGTCTTGTCCGACAGTACCACCCGAGAAGATCGCACCACCAAAAAGCAGATCTATCAGGATATTTTTCGTACCCCAGAATACTTTTGGGTTGATCCTGAAACTCAAGAATTCGTCGGATTTGTCTTAATGGCGGGAGAATATCAGCCGATCGAACCGAACGATGCTGGGCGGTTGTGGAGCCGACAATTAGATCTTTATTTAGGAATTCACGAGTCGCAGCTGCGATTTTTTACACCTGCGGGATTGCTCGCTCCGACCCCTACAGAAGCGGCACAAATCGCGCAACAGCAGGCAAACCAAGCACAACAGCAGGCAGAACAGGCCCAGCAAAGAGCCGATCGCTTAGCGACGCGCCTGAGAGCGATGGGGCTCGATCCTGACTCAGAATGAACCCAAGAGTTTCACATATCCAACAGGCCATAGCGCTTTTGCAAGTCGAGCAGTTGGATGCGGGCCTCGCCACCGTTATCTGCTAGATCGGCAAATTCCAGAAAGCGCTGAAGTTCTTTTCGCAAGAGCGATCGCTCTGCATCCAGCGTTTTTCGTTCCAAATCAGGCGGCAACACGATCATGTCAAAAATTTCGGCCCGTTCTTTGCCGGGGGCCGGACGTAGCACCCGGCCTCGCCGCTGAATAAACTGGCGGGGATTGTTGCTGCTAGCAAGAATGACTGCTGTCCGTGTGGCGGGAATGTCAACGCCTTCATCCAAACAGCGAATCGCCACGAGGCCCTGCAGCGCACCCGACTCAAACTGCTGGCGGAGCATTTCTCGCTCTGCCAAGGCCGTCTCGGCGGTGTAGGTATTGACGCGATAGCCTAACTCTTTGCCGAGCAAAGCCGTCACCGCATCCACATGACGCATCGTTTCTGAGGAAACCGCTGCCTCGACGCTGCCATCGCCACAGTAGAACAAGGTATGGGTCGTTTGAAGCCGGGGCTGCATCAGTGATCGCAGCGCCGTCAGCTTGTGCGCCGCATTGGCAATGAGCTTCGCCCGCCGCATAGAGAGCGCCGATAGGGCTGAATTCGATTCGGTATCGTCATCAATGGAGAGCGCCTGACCAATTTTGGTAGTCAGCTCGCGATAGCGCTGCGCTTCTGCTTCCGTTAGCTCCACCAGCAGCGGATAGTAGCGGTAGCGCACCAGAGCCCCTGCCTGCAAGGCATCTGATAGGGTAAATTCTGGCTGGAGCACCGGGCCGAAGTAGTCGAGCAGGAACTGAGTGCCAATGTCGTCGAAGTAGCGCTCAGGCGTGGCCGACAGGGCTAGTCGTAAGCCAATGGTGTGGGGCAAGCTAGCAGCCAGTTTAGGGGACCCAAAATTATGCGCTTCATCCCCGATGATCAGCGTCTTTGCGGGAAAGTACGACAGTTGAGATTGCAGGGCCGTTCCAGTTAGCGTGGCGTTGGTGGTGATGACTGCGACAAAATCAGGGCGATCGCTCCGCAGCGTGTAGAGCTGCCGCGACAGCTCACCCTGCCAAGATTGCACCCGGTCAAAAGCAAGGACTGGCCTGAGCCCAAACTTTTCACATTCCCGAGCCCACTGCTGCACTAGATGCCGATAGGGACACACCACGATTAACGCCTGAAGCTGAATCTGCTCGTACAGCTCTGCTGCCACTGCCAGCGCCGTAATCGTCTTGCCACTGCCCGTCGCCATCTTGAGCGTGCCGCGTCCCTTGTTCTGAAACCAGTTGTCAACGGCTTCCTGCTGGTAGCCCCTAAGCATTAAATCTCGGGGCAGCACGGGGACCCCGAGCACCGGACAATAGTCTTCAGCGGGCGTTGCCGTCTTGCGATCGTCGGCCTCAGTCTTTTGATCCACTGCGGGCGGATACTCGGGGCAGCGCTCCAGTAGCTTACGCTTTGCCGCCTCAGGAAACTCCATCACATCAAGTTCGGGCGTCTGGTTTTGCCAAAGCCCTTCAAAATCCGCCAGCTTCTCGTCAATGCGCTCATCGTCCCCAGCACACCAGGATCGAAAAACATCAATACACTCAAAATTCTGCCGGTAAGCCCGCTCACTCTCGTTAGCAGAGCCCCCAAAAGCGACCTGGTGACCTGCTCTGTCGATGAAAATTCCAAGCTTCTCGTGATAGATGCCTGCCGACAAGAGTTCCTGCACGACCGCGATTTTGATCTCTAAGCGATTGTGAGCCAGCAACCACGACAAGCAAGCCAAGCGATCGCTAACCACCCCAGCAAACGGCTGAGATAGCTCACGGGTTAACGCATCCGAAATCACCTCTTCTCGGCGACGTAGCCCTGATTCGATCGCCTCAATGTCTCCTTTTGACAGGTGTGGCGACGCGACCAATCGCATCCGCCCACCGGCTTTGATAAACGTCGTTAGCCCCTGAGCGGCTAATGCCAGCGAGCTGCTAGAAAAGAACCCGACCGCCCGGTAATAGGTGAGCGATCGCTCCAGACAAGGAATATAAAAATCCCGCAGCAAATTTTGTCGACCGCTGCGGTACCGATTACGTAAGGCTAGATCTCGAAGCAACACGTAGACTTGACGACTGAAAGCTTTTGACTGCAGTCTAGTCAAACGAATTCAAGGTCTAAAGCTAACCTCGAAGATTACGCAAGTTTCTTTACACAGAGTGATGGTCGCCTATTCCACCGTCACGCTCTTGGCCAAGTTGCGGGGCTGATCGACGTCTAATCCCCGCCGTGCGGCGATGTGATAGGCCAGCAGCTGCAGGGGAATCACTGTCAGCACCGGCGACAGCAATTCATCCACCACCGGCACCGGCAGCAGCGAGTCAAAGGTAAACTCCGCTTCTTCATCATTCATGGGCACCACGCCAATCAGCTGAGCATCCCGCGCTTTCGCTTCCTGCGCGTTGGAGAGCACCTTTTCGTAGACATTGCCCGGCATGGCGATCGCCACCACCGGTACTTTGGCATCCAACAGCGCGATCGGGCCATGCTTCATTTCGCCAGCGGGGTAGCCTTCGGCATGAATGTAGCTGATCTCCTTCAGCTTCAGAGCACCTTCTAGCGCAATGGGGAAATTGATCCCCCGCCCCAAATAGATGAAGTCTTGCGTATCACTAAAGTTGTGAGCCAGCTCTTCGATATAACGTTCCTGACTTTCGAGTACCGATTCAATTTGTGCAGGCAACAGGCGCAAATCTTCGATCAGCTGTTCGATCGCTTCAGGAGTCAGCGTTTGCCGGCGGTAGGCCAAATCTAATGCCAAAAAGTAAAACGCCATCACCTGAGCCGTAAAGGTCTTGGTCGCAGCAACGCCGATCTCAATGCCCGCGTGGGTGTCAATGATGTGGGGGACGAGGCGGGCCAGGGAGCTTTCGGGCCGGTTGGTAATGCCCAACAGGCGGGGCGCGAGGGCAGTGTCAGCGGCGGCGGCGCGGCGCGCCTGCTCCATTTCAAGCGCAGCTAACGTATCGGCAGTTTCGCCCGATTGCGTCACGCCAATGGTCAAGGTGTGGCGGGTTAGCGGTGAAGGCGAGTATCGGAACTCTGAAGCGTACTGCACCCTGGTGGGAATGCCCGCCAGCTGCTCAATTAGATATTGGCCTACCAGACTGGCGTGCCAACTGGTGCCGCAGGCCACGATTTGCACCTGCTCAAGGTTATCCAAAACGTTGTCAGACAAGCCCAGATGCACCGGACTTGTCGCGCGATCGCTCGTCCAAGCGGTGTCCAAATAGGTCTCTAGCCCGGTTCGCACCACGCCGGGTTGCTCGTAGATTTCCTTCAGCATGAAATGCTTGAAGCCCTGCTTCTCAACCATGATGGGGTTCCAGTTCAGCGAGAAGGGTCGCTTTTTGAGGCGATCGCCCTCAAAGGTATAGACTTCCACACCGGTTGGCGTCAGCCGCGCTAACTCACCATTCTCTAACGGCAAAACAGCACGGGTGTGGGGCACGATCGCCGGAGTATCCGACGCACAGAAAAACTCGCCTTGGCCGAGCCCAATAATCAAGGGCGCCTGCTGCCGCACCACAATTAAATCGTCAGGATAGTCGGCATTGATCACGGCTAGGGCAAAAGCCCCTTCTAACTGCTTGACGCTCAGCCGCACCGCTTCAAAAAAGGGATCAGCTTCAATCGCGCCCGCCGCCGTTAAATGCTTGAGGTGTTCTGCAATCAGGTGGGGAATCACCTCTGTGTCAGTATCGGAGCGAAACTCGTGACCTTTCTCCTTCAAGGTGGCTCGCAGTTCGCGATAATTTTCAATAATGCCGTTTTGCACCACGGCGATGCGACGATAGGTATCGGTATGGGGGTGGGCGTTGTGCTCTTCGGGTTTGCCATGGGTCGCCCAGCGCGTGTGGCCAATGCCCAGCCGAGCCGGATTTTCTTGACCTTCGATTTTGTCTGCTAGATTTTGCAGCTTGCCCTTGGCCCGCACACAGTGCAGCTCACCTTCGAGCACAGTGGCGACGCCAGCTGAGTCATAGCCGCGATATTCCAGCTTTTGCAGCCCTTCCATCAAAATGTCGCTAGCGGGCTGAGTTCCGATATAACCGACAATGCCACACATAGAAGCTGCTCCTTAAATTCACAATTTGGCAGATATTTGGCTCAAAACCCTAGACGCAAACGGCACCAGACCCTGAAAAGAAATCTGGAAAATAATCATCAATGTGATGATTCAAGTCATCAATGTATTCATCATGAATTCGTTGATCTGTATGGATGTGAATGATACAACCTATTGGCTTGAGTCTGTGCTTGAGCTGAGCTGCCCAGCAAAATCTGGAGATCCAATGGGTTTGAGTTTGCCCAGGCTGAACCGTTGAGCCTCCCAACGGCTCCAGTTAGGGTGGAATTGCCGCAGCATCAGCCAGACAGTTGAACGGCGGACACCTCGATCACATCCCCAACGTCATCTAAGCCAGGCTGAAACCGGAAGTTCACAACGCGTACTCATGCCAGATTCTCGATTAAAACAGCGGCTGATTGGCGAATTGAGTTGGCTAAGAATGCTGCGCTCTGTCATTTTTATCTACGCCTTTTTTGCGGTCTATGTCTTTTTTCGGGCCGACAGCATGATTTTTTTGCCGCCAACGACCAGCTATCAAGATACCGAGGCGATTCTCAAAATTCCCGTCAATGAGACCGAAGCCATTTCTGGCACCTACCTGTTCAACGAACAAGCCACTTATACGCTGCTCTACATTCACGGTAATGCCGAAGATCTGGGCACGGTGCGTCCAGTGTTGGAGCGGTTGCACAGTTTTGGGTTTAGCGTTTTTGCCTATGACTACCGGGGCTATGGCACCAGCGATGGTCACCCCAGTGAAAGGAATGCCTATGAAGAAGCTGACGCTGCCTATGCCTATCTCACCCAGCAGCTGAACATCCCGGCTGAGCAGATTATTGTTTATGGCCGGTCAGTCGGCGGTGGCCCCGCTGTCGAATTAGCGACCCGACAGGCGATCGCGGGCTTGATCTTAGAGAGCACGTTTACTTCGGTATTTCGAGTGGTGGTGCCGTTTCCGCTACTGCCCTTTGACAAGTTTACGAATCTCGACAAACTGCCAGAGATTCAGGTGCCGGTACTGGTGATGCATGGTCAGGCCGATCGCGTCATTCCCTTTGAGCACAGCCAGACTCTATACGACGCGTTACCCGAACCGAAGCTGTCCCTCTGGGTAGAAGCAGCGGGCCACAACGATTTTCCCTGGGTGGCAGGAGATCGCCATCAGCAGGCATTGCTGGCCTTTCAAGACCTAGTGGTAACTCATCAACCAGAGCTAAAGTGAGCTTTGGCAACGGCCATGGGCGATCACGGCCCGCCCCTTTCTGCCAAGCCGCTAATCCCGCTTTTCTGAAAGCAAGACGACTAATCTGGCCCCATACCCCTCCACTCCCCTGCATTGCAAGGACGTGAGTTTTGGGCAACTCCCTACTCTCACACTCTCCACCTTCTACTTCCATACTCGGTACGTTCAAGAGCCTTAGAAATCCAAGTCTCGCCAGCCGTCAGGACAAGTCGCCACAACATTCGCTTGGGCCGGGGGAGTGAAGGCGATCGCTGTATTCGGATTGGGACTGTCGGGCTCGGCTTCGCAGAGGAGCGCTGTAGAGAACACTTCACCATTCGTGGTTGTGGTGAGATAGGCAATCCCCATGTAGGCAACTAAGTTTTCTTGCAGGGGCACGGCGCGATTGATCACATGATCATCCGCAATTTGGGCCACGCCATAGCGATAGCCCTCGGTAATCTGAGGAATGCCCACTTGTAGCAGCGACAGTTCACGCGCAAATTCGCTAGCCTCCAAATAATAAGCCTGCTGTCCCCGATTCATCGCCCCCAAATACGACTGAGCCTCACCCTGCCAGACCTGCATCTCACTTTGTTCATACAAGCTGCCCAGGGTCGTGCTCACGTCGGCCTGGGTCAATATTGCCCCGTCAAAGTCGGCATTCTGAACATCAACAATATCGGCCTCCCACAGCAGAGCATAGTTGAACTTGGCCCCGGTCAGATCGGTCTGGTCGAGTCGGGCGTAGCGGAGATCAGCGCTGCTAAGATCGACGCCCGTGAGACGAGCGGCGGTGAGGTCAGCCCCCAGGAAATCAACCCCGAGCTGAATGCCGTCTAGACTACCGGGATAGCCATAGAACAAATAGGCATACACTTCCCAATCGGCGGAACAGATGTCTAGCCATTCATCCAGATCAGGAACGACGCCCTGCAGCTCGTAAATCGGGTCACACAATTCCGTGCCGAGGGTTGTCACCAGATCTAAAGCGACACAATCGGAGGTCATAAACCAATCCGAATTATCCGAGACAGCAGGGCAGATGTTGGTGACGATCGCATCGGTCAAATCGGCTGCCTGCAGATTGGTTCCTTGAAAGCGGGTACCGGAAATGTCTGCGCCTTGCAGATTGGCCTGGCGCAAATCCGCTCGGCTCAAGTCAGAAAAATTAAGCCAAGCGCCCTGCAAATTGGCCCCGGTCAACTGGGCCTCCCGCAAATCGAGACCGCGGAGGTTTGCGCCCGACAGGTCACAGTTTTCGCAGAGGTTGGTTTGTAACAGCTGTTGAATATCAGCTGGGTTCGCGGCGATCGCGGCAGAGCTGAGCAGGGCTCCCCCCGCCAGCGCCAAAGACAGCGCCAATCCTGATTGCGGAGCGGTCGGAAAAAATATCATGGGTGCAATTGGGGAAACGACAGTCGTCCACCAGCGGCGATCGGGCTGGGCAACAGCAGATCAATCAGCTGGGTCAGGTAGAGCGTCAGAAACCACCAGTCGGATTTCAGCAGCGGGACAACGCCTCAAACGCCTCCCCTCCTGGATCAGGAATCCCCTGAATGTGTCCCCATCATACCCGTAGATTTCCCTAAGGGAGACGCTTAAAAATAGCGTGCCGATGCAGGGATTTAGCACTGCCAAATCCCTGCAGAAAACACGTCTTTCAAGGGGACGTTACTGAGGTACAGATGCCTAAAGCCATCGCCGTAAACCGCGGAATTATCACCAATATCAGCACTTTTGATTGACTGTTAACAGCGCGATCGCTACCGGACTCCAACGATGTCTGTCTCCAGGCAGGCGGCGATCGTGGCCACCACCGATTGGGCCAGCGCCTCGTAGTCATACCCCCCTTCTAACCCAAAGAGAATGTGGGGCTGAATGTCGAGGCAGTATTGGGTGAAGAGTTCGTAGTCTGACGGTTGCAACGAGACCCCTGCCAGCGGATCAGCATGATTGGCGTCATAGCCCGCACTGACGATCAGCAAATCGGGATGAAAGTTGCGCAAAAACGGCAGCACGGCCTGTTCGAACTGGGGCTGATACTCCGCTAGGGTGCTGCCCGACACCATGGGAATGTTCAGCACGTTGTGGTGAAAACCTTGTTCGTTGGAGTCTCCCGTGCCGGGATAGGCCGGTGACTGATGCAGCGAACAGTAGGCGATATGAGGGTTTTGTTCGACCAGGGCTTGGGTGCCGTTGCCGTGGTGCACATCCCAATCCAAAATGGCGACGCGATCAATACCGGGCTGCTGCAGGGCATAGTGGGCAGCGATCGCCGCATTGCTCAATAAACAAAACCCCATACCGCGATCGCTGATGGCGTGGTGACCGGGTGGACGTGCCAGCACAAAGGCCGACTGCTGCCGTTGCAACACACAATCAACGCCATCAAGCCAGCCATTGACCGCTAGCAAGGCTACATCAAAGCTTTGGGGCGAAACGGGCGTGTCGGGGTCAAGACGACCACCGCCCCTCGCCGCTAGCTGGGCCAACGCACTAAGGTACTGCGGCTGGTGCACCGCGCGAATGTAGGCATCGGGATCACGGTCAGCGACCGCAGTGGGCAGTTGCCACTGCAATTGAGCGGCCCAAGGCGCGGTTTTGAGCGCTTGGGCGATCGCCCCTAAGCGGCCAGAATTTTCGGGATGGAGGGGGCCGGTCTCATGCCGCAGAAACGCCTCGGAATAGATCACGGTGAGCTGAGAAGCCATAGGCTGAAAAACTTCGCTGTCGCGGTGTTGAGCATCTGTTCTCATAGCATACCGCCCCTCTCTGGAACCTAAAAAACGTGATAAAATAAGTGATACTGTCAAATACTTTTCGATCAATTTAGCCGCGATCGCAGACAGACGATTCGAGTCTGTGATGGAGGCTAAATTTTTACGATTTTGGAGCTTTCTAACCCCATGACAATTATCCCCACAGACTTACGGAACGAAATGTCCCGGTCTTATTTGGAATACGCCATGAGCGTCATTGTGGGGCGGGCGCTGCCAGATTCTAGAGACGGGCTGAAGCCGGTGCATCGCCGCATTCTCTACGCCATGCACGAGCTGGGGTTAACCTTTGACCGCCCCTTTAGAAAGTGCGCCCGGGTCGTGGGTGAGGTATTGGGTAAATATCATCCCCATGGTGACACGGCGGTGTACGACGCCTTGGTGCGCATGGCCCAAGATTTTTCGATGCGCGCGCCATTGATTAACGGCCACGGCAACTTTGGCTCCATCGATAATGACCCGCCCGCCGCCATGCGATACACCGAATGTCGCCTGCAGGCGCTGACCGGTGAGTCGCTACTGCAAGACATTGAAGCTGAGACCGTTGACTTTGCCGACAACTTCGACGGGTCGCAGCAAGAACCGATTGTGATGCCCGCGCGGGTGCCCCAATTGTTGCTCAACGGCTCCTCGGGAATTGCAGTGGGCATGGCCACCAACATCCCCCCCCACAACCTCCGGGAATTGCTGACGGGGACGATCGCCCTAATTCGCAATCCAGAAATTTCCCTCGAAGAACTCATGCAGATGATTCCGGGGCCGGATTTTCCCACCGGGGCGCAAATCTTGGGCACACGGGGCATTCGCGATGCCTACACGACGGGGCGAGGTTCCGTCACCATGCGGGGCGTGGCCAATATCGAAACGATTGAACAGCGGGGCCGCCCTGATCGCGACGCCATCATCATCACCGAGTTGCCGTATCAAACTAACAAGGCGGCGATGATCGAAAAGATCGCTGAAATGGTGAATGAGCGCCGGTTAGACGGCATCTCTGACATCCGCGATGAAAGCGATCGCGAGGGCATGCGCATCGTCATTGAACTCAAGCGCGATGCCTATGCGCGGGTGGTGTTGAACAATCTGTACAAGCAGACGCCGCTGCAAAGCAACTTCGGCGTCAACATGCTGTCCCTGGTGAATGGCGAACCCCAACTGCTGGGCCTGAAACCCATGCTGGAAGTCTTTGTCGACTTCCGGGTAGAAACCATTACCCGCCGCACCCAATATCAGCTGCGTAAGGCTGAAGAGCGGGATCACATCCTGCAGGGCTATTTGATCGCCATGGATAACATGGACGGCATCATCACCCTGATTCGCCATGCGGCGGACACGCCGACGGCGAAGCAGGGGTTGATTGAGGGCTACGGCCTCACAGAAGTGCAGGCGGACGCCATTTTGCAGATGCAGCTGCGTCGGTTGACCGCCCTGGAAACCGACAAGATTCAGCGTGAGCACGAAGAGCTGCAGGCCCGCATTACCGACTTGCAAGATATTTTGGCCCGCCGCGAGCGGATTTTAGACATCATCGTGTCGGAGCTAGAGAATCTACGCGATCGCTTCGGCGATGACCGCCGCACGGTAATTGAGCCGGATACGGGCGACCTGACCGATATTTCACTGATTGCCAACGAGCAGGTCGTGATTCTGGTAACGGAGTACGGCTACATCAAGCGTATGCCCGTTGATACCTTCGAGGCGCAGAGCCGAGCCACGCGCGGCAAAGCTGGCGCCCGCATTAAAGAAGACGATGGCATTCAACACTTCATTACCTGTGGCTGCCACGATCACATTTTGTTCTTTAGCGATCGCGGTGTCTCCTATTCTCTACGGGCCTATCAGCTGCCCGAGGGGTCTCGCACCTCCCAGGGGATTCCGATTGTGCAGATGCTGCCCATCCCCAAAGAGGAAAAAATCACCTCGGTGATCGCCGTTGAAGAATTCACCGATGACGAATATCTGGTGATGCTGACCCAAAGCGGCTACGTCAAAAAGACCGCCCTGTCAGCCTTCAGCAGCATTCGCGCCAATGGTCTCATTGCGATTTCTCTGGCGGAGGGTGATCAGCTCCGCTGGGTACGGTTGGCTCGCACCAGTGACAGCATTCTCATCGGCTCCCACAAGGGGATGACCATTCACTTTAAGGCGGATGACGACCAGCTGCGGCCCTTGGGTCGGCCGACCCGAGGCGTGAAGGCGATGAACTTGCGTGACGGGGATGAGCTGATCAGCATGGATATCTTGCCATCCCAGGTGACGGATGCCGTGGCAGAAGCCGAAATCGCGGACACCGACGATGACGACGACTCGGACGAAGCCGCGACCAACAGCCCAGGGCCTTGGATCTTGGTGATTACGGCAGGCGGGATGGGCAAGCGCGTGCCGATTGAACTCTTCCGCCTGCAAAATCGTGCGGGCATGGGCTTGAAAGCGCTGAAGTTCCGTCTAGACGATGACTCACTGGTGGCAGTGTTAGTCGTCAATGAGTCAGAAGAGCTGATGCTGGTGACCAATCGCGGCATCATCATTCGCCAGCGGGTGAACGATATTTCGATTCAGTCGCGCTCCGCTCAGGGCGTGCGATTGCAGCGCCTGGATGAGGATGACGCGATCGCTGCGGTGGCCGTCGTGCCAGCAGAGCTGGAAGAAGATGAGGTGGATGGTGAGGACACCGAAACAGAGGGAGCGGCGGTAGATACCGCAGGCGGGGCGACAGTAGCCGCAGCGGATGCCGACATCACCACGGTCGATACCAACGTGACGCCAGTGGCATCGGACGTTACCAGCCCTGACGAGTCAGCTGACGCAGACACGGAATAGAAGCACGGCGCTTAAATCAGCTCCCCGAGTTTCTCCTAGAGGTTTGGCACTGTCAAACCTCTGAGATCGCGAGCGTCAATGTTTTAACCGAAATGCAGGCCGCGATCGCAGACACGATCGCGCACCTCGTCATCGTGAAAGATGCCGACCATGGCACAGCCTTGGGCCTTCCGTTCTTCGATCAGCTGCATAACCACTTCTCGATTAGTGGCATCCAACGCTGAGGTCGGTTCATCCAACAGCAAAATGGGATAGTCCACAGAGAAGGCATAGGCGATATTCACCCGCTGCTTTTCGCCGCCCGAGAAGGTGGTGGGCGATAGATGCCACAGGCGTTCTGGCAGCTGCAAGCGGCTGAATAATGTCTGCACGGTCGTTTGCGCCGCATCGGCATCAGCGCCCAAATTCATCAGCGGTTCAGCCGCAACCTCCCAAGCCGGAACGCGGGGTATCACCCGCAAAAACTGGCTGACATAGCCGATCGTCTGCTGCCGCACGGCAATCAAGTCGTGGGGCGGTAAGGTCGGCAAGTTGACCCAGCCACCTAAATGCTTAACCCAAATTGCGCCTTGATCAATGCGGTAATTAGCATAGAGCGATCTCATAAAGGTCGATTTACCGGATCCCGATGCCCCTTGCAGCGCGACGCACTCACCGGCCCTCACCGCCAAAGACATTCCCTCCAGCACAGGTAGTCGGACGCCCCCTTGAGCGTGCAGCACAAAGCATTTGTGCAGATTCTCGGCATAGAGGGCCAGGTTTTCAGGATGTTCAACCCTGGCTAGAAAATCAGGATGATTGAGGGTTTTTGGCATAATTGGTAATTGGCTCAGGATTCACACAATCAGTGGCACTGTGAGCTGGGCTCGGTTTCACAGATGGCTCTTTGGCGGCATACCAAACAGCTGAGTGATGATCACCGCGAGGATCTTTTGAGTCACTCTCAGCGTACTCCAATGATTCACCCGCGCTGGCACAGAGAGGTGCTGAAAACGGCCTAAAGGTGTCGCCGCATCAAATTCATAGATCGCTGCTGCGATCGCATAGCCTTGACCAACCCCCGTTTTGACCTGTGGACGCGTCGCCATCTGATCTAAGGCTCTCATGAGGGTCGGCAAGAGTAAATGCCCGGTCAGGGTGTCATGGGTTGAAAATGAATTGCGGCTGTGACCTCGGAAAGGTTCGGTCGCCATGAGCCGGTGAAGTGACCAGTAATTTGTCTTGATATCGGCATCTAGGGATGCCAGCTGACCCAGCCAGGTGGCACAGCGACTATAGGCCCACTGCAGCAACATCGGTAACGACAGATGTAGGCGATCGCACAATGGCCACGATCCAATCTCTAAAGTCGCTCGCGGTTCATCCCCAATGGCTCGTATAACCGTCGGTGCCGGAGCATCATGCACATGCTGCAGCCAGCCCGCGATCGCCTCTGGGGCCAGGGTGATCAACAAATATCCTTGACCGGTGGCCTGCAGTTGCAACCCCCGCATGAGGGTGGCAACCGCTGAACTGTCGCCGCCACTCTGAGTAGAAATGCTCTCAGCAATTGCTTGTGCCAGATGATGCGCTAGAGTATCGGCATCGCGAGTATCCATTGCCGCCAATGAGTGGGCGATCGCCGACTGATATTGGTAGCCTACAGGCACAGGAACGATTAACCCACTGAGTGGAAATGACTTAATCAGCGAGGTCTGAAAGTCTGCTGTCGCCGTGAGGTTGTACAGAAGTGCTTTTTGTAACAGGATTCTAGGCGCAAGATTCGCTACCCAATTCACCACATCGTCAGATAGTTTCATCGGTCTGGCAACAAATCTAGTCGGGTTTCAGTCCAGTAGTGCAGCCTACTCATTTTGGTAGTGTGTTCGGCATCACTTAGTATCCGATTTACTAGAAATAACACGTAGGCTTTGGTTTAATATGAAATAAGGTAAACCACCTTTTATGTACAATCACTCATTTCTTGCTGTTATTTCTGCTCTGATTTGTGGCTTTTGGGCTGAATTTTTAGTCAAAGCGATCAGAAGGCATCCACCAGGTTAGGTCAGTTTGAGTCTGCACGGTCAACGTAGTCCTAATTTTAAAAATGTACGCATATGTACCCAACATCTTCGGCTAATCAGGCACGCCCATTCCTCACGTGGCAAAGGATTTCAGACTGGGCTCAAGAACATTATCGTTGCCGTACCTTTGTCAAAGACGAGCGGATTCCGTCACGACCGGGTCTGCTTTATTTAGTACAGCGCGGAGCGGTCAGACTCACGGGCAGTGCCCAGCTCAGCGTCGGCGTCGCTGGTGACAGCGAAGAAGATATGGCGTCAACGCCATTGATGGCCCAAGACGAAGAGGCTTTTCTCGGTTTTGTCGGCCCTGGGCAACCCTTTGAAATTATTGCGCAGTCTCCTTTCTCCTTGCAAAGCTTTGCCCATGTCGATCAAACCGCAGTCATTTGGCTGTATTGGCATGATTTGGACAACTGGCCACATTTTCGCCGTGAAGTGTTAGAAGCCTTTCGGCATCAGCATCAGCGCAAGCTGCTTTGGCTTAGCACCTTAGGCCAGCGCCGCACCATCGATCGCCTGATCGGTTTCCTCACCCTGCTCATCGAAGAATTTGGCGAGGCGTCTGCTGATGGCTACTATCTCCCCTTTCCGCTGACTCACGCGCAAATTGGCAGTGCCATCGGCTCCACCCGAGTGACCGTCACCCGCCTGATGGGTAAGTTGCGTCAGCAGGGCATTATTGCGGCCCACGGGGATGGTCTGATTTGTCTGCCCGGTGAGCTGCCTTTGAGTCAAGAGGCTTAAGGGGTACGCGCTCGCATTAAGCCACTCCACCCGCCCATTTCTCGGCTAGAGTTGCAGATTGCCGGATCAGGCGATCACGGTGCGTTTGGGCATAGCGCTGAACGGTCGGCGACCCGGTTCGATCCGTGGCAATTTCCTCCGGTATCCCGCCCTGCAATTGGTGCCATTTTGAGAAGACACGCTATAGGATAGAGGTTCCTAGCGCAGGCTGATTGTTGATTCTCGGGTGATAGCCGAGTCGTCCCTCCTGCATTTCAGTTTTTAGGAGGCGAGGCGGTCGTGAAGTTTGTTGATTTAGTCGAAGTCACTGTGGTGGGCGGCAACGGAGGCGACGGCATGGTGTCCTTTCGTCGCGAAAAATATGTGCCGGCGGGGGGGCCGGCGGGGGGCAATGGCGGTCATGGCGGCTCAGTTTATTTGATTGCAGAAACGAATCTGCAGACGCTGCTTGATTTCCGCTACGCCCACGAATTCAAAGCGAAACCAGGCATGCGAGGCGGCCCGAGCAATCGCACCGGGGCCTGCGGCGAAGACCGGTATATCGAAGTACCCTGTGGCACCACAGTGTATGATGCCGATACCGATGAACTGCTGGGTGATTTGGTGCTGGCGCAACAGACGCTGCAAGTGGCGGCAGGGGGCAAAGGCGGCCTGGGTAATAAGCACTTTTTGAGCAACCGCAACCGCGCACCGGAATATGCTTTGCCCGGTTTAGAGGGCGAAGTGCGGCGCATTCGCTTAGAGCTGAAACTGTTGGCTGAGGTAGGCATCATTGGTCTGCCGAATGCGGGCAAGTCAACGCTGATTTCAGCGCTGTCCGCCGCGCGACCCAAGATTGCTGATTATCCGTTCACCACGCTAGTGCCCAATCTCGGCGTGGTGCGCAAACCAACGGGCGATGGCACGGTCTTTGCTGATATTCCGGGCTTGATTGCCGGGGCTCACGACGGTTTGGGTTTGGGCCATGAATTTTTGCGCCACATCGAACGGACTCGCTTGCTGCTGCATTTAGTCGACGCGACGGCGCCTGACCCGCTCAGTGACTATCGCATCATTCAGGAGGAACTAGCGGCCTATGGCCATGAGTTGAGCGATCGCCCCCAGTTTTTAGCGCTCAATAAAATTGATGCGATGTCGGCAGAGGATGCGCAGGTATTGACCGAACTGATGGCAGAAGCGACGCAGCAGCCGGTGTTTGCGATTTCAGCCGTAGCGCAGCAAAACTTAGGTGAGCTGCTACAAACCATTTGGGACAAGCTGGACGAACTGGGGCCAGTGGAAGCGCCCGAGCGGATGACTGAAGCGACGTTAGATGACGATTCGGCAATCGCTGAGCTGCCCCCACCCGTTGACAGTCCCATAAGCACAAGTTTCGAAGCCACCGTGCCCCCACCGCCAGAAACGCAGCCGGTGAGTCTTTAAAGAGCATCGTGGGATTTGTAGATTTGTAACCAGCGTGGAAACTTCTGATGTGGGCACTCCGTCATAGATGGCTGACTAGGAACAATCGGGTCAGCAATCGCATCAGGAGACACAAAACAATGGCGCATAGATGGCAAGGGTTTACGACCGCAGTATTAGTGGGCAGCTTAGCGATCGCGATGGGCGCGGCGGGCGATCGGGCAACGGCGCAAACTGAGCCAGACGCTGAGAATCCGGATGCCGAAGAAGTTGAGCCGGCTGAACCCACGACTGAATCAGATGAGGCGCGGTTTACCTGCCAGCTCCAAAACGGTGAATACACTGTGATGTATGCGCCCACGAGCCAACCAGGGGCAATGTATGCCTGGGCGACCCCAGCTGACATGGGCAGTGCCTGGCCCGCCGACCGTCGCTGTGCGGAAATCAGCCGTCGGCTCGAAGAATATCGTCCTGATGGCCTATTAGAACTCCAAACCGGTCAAGAGAACGGCTACAACACCGTGTGTGTCACAACAGAATCGGTCCCCAGCTGTCGCATTGTGTTTACGGTGCCGCCGGGTCAAGACCCCGTCATCACTCGGGATATGGTGTTTGACAATCTCGTGCTAGCGGATCAAGGGCAGACGACCGACGGCGTTAACACCTTTGTAGAAGGTGACAACATCTTGGATGGCCTGGGGGATGTGCTCGGTTTGCCCTCTGGTCGCTCGGGCAACAGCGGCAACATTGAACTGCAGCCCTTCCTCGATGCCGCCGATGGCGGCACCGGTACCCGACTGAATAACAACAGCGGTCGTCCCCTCAATCCCGATAACTTTTGATTCTGCCCGGTCAGTACCTTAGGATAAAAGGCGCATATAAAGCGGCTTAACTCCATGACGGCAACGGGAACGCACAAACCAGCTTGGGCCGGGGATGACTTTTTGTCTAAGGTCGTGAATTTATTGATTCAGACCAAGCCCCTATATGCCTTGATGAAGCGTCAGGCCCGGCAAGTCTTGATCAAGACGGCTGAGAAAAATGGGATTCCCTGGCGTCAGACTTTTGCTGAGTTTGAAGCCTCTGAGATCAAGGCGCTGTTGCCTGATATTGAGAATGCTGCGGTCACCTATCCCGCGTATTATCAGGTGCCATTTCACGCCTATGACGCGGGTAATCTCTGCTGGCAGGCTGCCTTTGAAGCCGAATCCGCCACGTACTCCATGGCGCTGCGCGTCTGGCCGCATGAAGGGTTGACCTGGCAAGCAGCGCAGGCGCGGCTAAGGAGCACCTTTCACGAGGTGTTGGGCGCTTATCGGCCAGAACCAGTCACTCGGCTTTTGGACATGGGCTGTTCAGTGGGCATCTCAACGTTCACCACCCACCGCTTTTTGCAGCAGCGACAGACGGCCCCGATCGCCACGACCGGCTTAGACCTATCGCCTTATATGCTCGCCGTCGCTCAAATGCGGGATACGCAGAACGAAATTGCGCAATGGCGGCATGCGCTGGCAGAAGATACCGGACTGCCTGCCGCCACCTATGACGTGATCATGCTGCAGTTTGTCACCCACGAATTACCTCGGGCGGCAGCTCGCGCCATTTTTCAAGAAGCGCTGCGACTGTTGACGCCGGGGGGCACGTTGGCGATCGCTGACAACAATCCCAAATCTGAGGTGATTCAAAAGCTGCCGCCGGTGCTGTTTACCCTGATGAAAAGCACCGAACCCTGGAGCGACGATTACTACACTTTTGATATTGAAGCTGCCCTTGCGGCGATCGGCTTTCAGCGCATTGTCACGCAAGAAACAGACCCTCGACATCGAGCAATCTTGGCCCAGAAGCCGCCTGCTGATACCGAGTAAATTGCGGGACGGGGTTGGCGATCGCAACGATTAGGGCAGAAGCTCTACCGCATTGCATCATCTTCGTAAATAGCTCGTTATCTAAGATGGCAGGCCGCAGTTTGATCAGCTCACTCAGGATAGCTGCAATCAACATCTGAAAAGCTTTTCAACTCCAACTGCCGACTTCTGCATGCCGACTTCTGCTATCGCTGTGCAACTCCTGAGCTCACCATCAGAAACAAGCCAAACGCCCCTCTCTAAAAGCATTCAGTCAACAGCTCAGAAGCGTAGTTGCATCTGGCAAAACTGACCGATGCTGGCGCTCAATCGGGTGGAAAGAGCAATTCTCCGGGTGGGGGTTTCACCCCCCAGACGGGCATTTTTGAAGTAAGGGCAACCCGACAAGGTGGCCTTAACACATCGGTTAGAGGCGGAAGTTATGACGGGCGATCGCATTCGGTTAGCACAGTTTGGCGTCGGGCGATGGGGCAACCATCTGCTGAGAAACTTTCTGGCCCTGCCGACAGTTGAGGTCGTCGCTGTCGTAGAGCCTCGCACCGAGCAGCACACTGAGATTCGCAACAAATTTGGTCTAGCGGACTCAGTTGAGCTGACGGCTGATGCTGACGCCGTCTTAACCCGCACCGATATCGATGCCGTCGTGATCGCCACGCCCGCTGCAACTCATTACGCCCTGATCAAAACCGCGCTACAACAGGGCAAACACGTCCTAGCCGAAAAACCCCTCACCCTCAACGTCGCCGCCAGTGAGGAACTCTGTGCCCTGGCTGAGCAACACGATTTGCAGCTCGTCATTGACCACACGTATTTGTTTCACCCCGTTGTGCAGACCGGGCAGTCAGTGCTGGCCAAAGACTCCCTGGGCACGCTGCGCTACGGCTATGCCACTCGCACTAATCTGGGGCCCGTGCGGCCTGATGTCGATGCCCTATGGGACTTGTCCATCCACGACATCGCTATTTTTAACTATTGGCTGGGTGAGACGCCGATCGCCGTTTCCGCCCAAGGACAGATCTGGCTGCAGGGCGATCGCACATCGGCTGAGCACTTCCCCAAGGGCTTAGCCGACGTGGCGTGGCTACGGCTGTTTTATTCCAGCGGCTTTGAAGCCACGATTCACGTCAGTTGGGCCAATCCCGACAAACAGCGACGGCTGGGTGTGGTGGGAGATCGCGGCACCCTGGTCTTTGACGAGATGCAGCCCACTGCACCGCTCGTGCTGCAGCGCGGTGCGTTTGAGCCGCAAGGCCTATACTTTGTGCCCACCGATCTTGAACGCGAAGTCGTTACGGTGCCACCGGGTGAACCACTCAAAGCGGTCTGCCAGCATTTCATCCAGTGCGTGGCCGACAATCAAAATTCCGAGATTTCGTCAGGTCAAATCGGCACCGACCTCGTCAGCGCATTGGTAGCCCTTTCCCAATCACTCAATCAGGATGGCCAACGAGTGGAGCTACTGTAGCCCGCGCCAAGGGGACAGCCTGGCAGTAAACCGGACGGTTCGAGAAAGTCTGGGTCATTGCGGTGGCACCGTCGCCTTGGGTACATCGCCGGCAGACTGCAGCACGGCTTCGAGCAAGCCAGGAAAGCGATCGCTCAGATCCTCAATCCGCAAAGAATTCAGATGCTGAGTGCCTTGCTTTTGGCAAACAATCACCCCCGCCTCGCGCAAAATCTTGAAGTGATGGGACAGGGTTGACTTAGCTACCGAAACCTCAATCGCCGCACAGGGCAGTCCAGGCACGTCGGCCAAGCGCTTCACAATCTCTAGCCGCACCGGGTCACCAAGGGCGTACAACACCCCCGCTAGCGACAGATCAGATTTGGCTGGATGATAAATCGGTCTCATGGTTGCAGTCTCTCGCCAAGCGAGCTATAGTTTGATTGTTCGAAAAAATTGAACAATTGTTATTCTCGCCTCACATCCATTATTAAGGTAAACGGAGGTATTGACATGTCCGCCGTTGCAGAAATTACCCAAGCAACTTTCGACACTGACGTTCTACAAAACGACTTGCCCGTGCTGGTCGACTTTTGGGCTCCCTGGTGTGGGCCTTGTCGCCTCGTCTCTGGCGTAGTTGATCAAATCGCTCAAGAGTATGAGGGCCGGGCCAAAGTCGTCAAGGTCAATACGGATGACCAAGCGGCGATCGCGTCTCAATACGGGATTCGTAGCATTCCTACCCTGATCGTTTTTAAGGGTGGCCAAGTGGTTGACCAAGTGGTAGGAGCAGTGCCCAAAGTCACTCTGGCTCAGACCCTCGATCGCTATCTGGCCTAGACCGTTTCTTGCTGATGGGGCACTGATTCTTTCTTACGAGCCCCGTTAGCGCGATCGCGATTCTGCCTTAAGTGAGTCGCGATTTCCCTTAATTACAACCTTGTCATCCAGCCGCTTCACCAGGATGGATGCCGGGTTAGATAAGACGTTTCATGATTGCAGCGCTGAGTTGGGCGGTGGTTTGCCCCCAGCTCAGCTGCTGCTGCCGATTATCCTCTTTACGCAGGTTTGGTCCCCGATGACTCATTCTAAAGATCTGTTTACCCCCATTCAGCTCGGGCGCTATGAGCTGCCGAATCGCATCGTCATGGCTCCCCTCACGCGCAATCGAGCCGGAGCTGATGATGCCCCCATCGCGATGCATGCGGAGTATTACCGGCAGCGGGCATCCGCTGGACTGATCATTACCGAAGCGACCCAAGTAGCCCCATTAGGTCAGGGCTATCCGCACACCCCTGGCATCTATTCGCAGGCACAGGTGGCGGCCTGGCAGCGCGTCACCGACAGTGTTCATCAGCAGGGCGGTCGGATTTTTCTGCAGCTGTGGCATGTGGGCCGGGTTTCTCATCCCTCCTTTCACAACGGCGAATTGCCCGTTGCCCCTAGCGCTCTGCAACCAGCAGGTGAAGCCATGACCTACGAGGGCATGCAACCCTTCGTCACACCTCGCGCGTTAGAACTGGATGAAATTCCGGAGATTGTAGAACAGTTCCGACAGGGCGCAAAAAATGCGCTGGCGGCAGGCTTTGACGGGGTCGAAGTCCATGGGGCCAACGGCTATCTGCTCGATCAGTTTTTGCGCGATGGCAGCAACCATCGCACCGATGCCTACGGCGGCTCCGTCGAAAATCGCGCCCGCCTCTTGCTAGAAATCACACAAGCAGTCGTCGAAGTCTGGGGCAGCGATCGCGTCGGCGTGCGGTTGTCACCCAGCAATACATTTAACGGTATGAGCGACTCTGATCCAAAGGCCACCTTTAGCTATGCGGTGCAGGCGCTGAATGAGTTCAACCTGGCTTATGTGCATCTGTTAGAACCTAGCGAAGCCGATTTGCGTTATGGCGGCACGCCGATTCCCACCCGCGAATTTCGTCCGCTGTATGACGGCAACCTGATGACGAATTGGGATTATGACCAGGCTAAGGGCAATGCCGCGATCGCGGCGGGCGAAGCGGATTTGGTCTCCTACGGCAAGCTGTTTATTGCTAACCCTGACCTGCCCCAGCGATTTAAGCTGAATGCGCCGCTCAATGAGCCTGACCCCAACACGTTTTATGGGGGTGACGAGCGGGGCTATACGGACTATCCGTCCTTAGCGATGAGTCAGTCAGCTTAGAGCGTTGCTCAGCAATCTGTACCGACTGTCAGGGTTTGGCACACTGTCGAACCCTGACAAAACGGTCTGGCCAGAGCACAGTGAACCTGGTTATTCGTTGCGCAAATCTGTTTGGTCGCGCCCTGGCAAGCTTTCCATCACAGACAAAACAGCCTGCTGCGCGGCCAGAATATCGCGTTCTTCACCGCCCAAATACAGTCGCCCAAAGCTGCCGACTGCATTGATTTGCAGAATGTTGATGAGGGCGGCTTTTTCGGCTTCGTTGGCGGCCAGGGAAGCATAGGCCGCCGGCTCCACCTCAAAAACATAAAGGGTTTGACCGGCCACAATCATATTACCGCGGCGGCTGCGGTTAATTAGCTGCACGTGGTGCGGGTCGAGGTTACGAATGACCTGACTAGAAATCACTCGAGGGCGCAGACAATCGCGCCGACTGACGCCGATCGCGTCCAGCATCGCGCGGCCGGCAGCATGCACTTCCGCCTGACTACTGGCGTGAATTTCTAAGTTACCGTAAAGCCGCTCAACCATCAGTACAGCAGGGCGCACGACGGCTGACTTGAGAGCAATATCCATCAGGCGGTTGATTTCAATACCGGGGGAAATTTCGAGCCAGAGCGATGAATCGCCCGGTAGTGGCAAAAACCCGACGGCTACGGTTCCCATATAAGCGGCGTGCTGCGGTTGCAGGCTGTCAATGTATACGTAGCTGCGCAGATCGACGCCCAAAACTTTCTGTGCTCCTATGAGTCCCCCGTCAGTATAACGGGCTGCGGAAGATCACAGCGTTGGCGGTGAGGGTGTTTGAGCCCCTCTTCAGCAGGTATTTGTGACTGCAGAGAACGGCGATCGCCGCTGAATCTTGCCGTCATGAGGGCGGCTGCACCACAATCCACGGGTCATCGACCATCGCGATCGCCCCACCGGGAAACGGATCAGACTGGCTGCGATTGGGGGCATCGAGTAGGGCGATCACCTTGTCGACCTGAGCAAACTGGGGCGATATCTGGAGCTGCTGCATCAGCAGTTGGCGAATTACCCGCCGCTGCAAAGCGAGGGGCATCTCGCGCAGCGATCGCCGCTGCAACCGACCCTGCACGACGCACTGAGCAAATGCGATCGCCATCTGGGCATGCAAATATTCCACCTCGGCGGTTAAAATTTCTGCCGTTTGAGCGAGGGTGGCATCGACCTGCGGGTTAAAGTGCTCGCGCAGCGGCGGCAAAATATCCAGGCGCAGTCGATTGCGGCGATAGGTGGGATCAGTATTGGTGGCATCTTCCCAGATGGGAATTTGCCAGGTTTCGCAAAACTGTTGAGTCTGGGTGCGGGTGACATCCAACAAAGGACGGACTAAGGAAAGATCGGTCGCGGTGGCGTTGAGGGGTCGGCACCAGGTCAGTGCCTGTAAACCATCTAAACCACTGCCTCGCACCAAGTTAAACAGTAGCGTCTCGGCGCGATCGCTAGCGGTGTGTCCGGTCACGACATGGGTACAGCCAATTTGATGAGCGACTTCAGCAAAAACCTGATAGCGCCATTGTCGGGCGGTGGCCTCACTGGTCAGCGGCTGCACCGCCGTTTTCACCTGGCAGGGCACCCCCCAATCAGTAGTGAGCTGATGAACAAAAGCAGCGTTGGCGTCAGCGTCGGCACGCCAGCGATGGTTGCAGTGAATGCCGTAGAGTTGCCAGTGCCATTTGGGCTGCAAATCAATCAGCAATCGCAACAAACATTGCGAGTCTTGCCCGCCGGAAACAGCAACCAGGACGCGGGCTTGAGGCGGTAGCAGCGGCTGGGGCTGATCGGTGTGAACGGTAGTGGTGCGCGATCGCAGGGTTTGATGTAAGTGGGCATGCAACGCACTCCAGGTCATTTTTGCCGTTTCCCCTGGCCGACCGGGAGCCCATCCCCAAGAACGGCTCGATTGCCTGCCCCAGTCCCGACATCCTGATTTAAGATGGCATGACTAGCGTAATGTCTACGACGTTGACTGCCGCTCATGAGCTTGGATTCTCCCCCTGTTAACGCTGATGTTGCTCCCGCCGAGGCAGCGCCTGATGCCGCCAGCCCTGAAGTCGATCCTAACGTTCAGGTGCGGCTCAAGAGTCAGGCAGGCAAAGTCTTGCTGCTGCTGCCACCGGAACCCTCGGCTACGCTGTCGCCTTGGCCCGAAGTGTGGGAGCAACTCAAGCATCGTCTCACCGCTGGCGAACGCTTTTGGCAATCGCAAAGCACCGTGCATCTGATCGCTCGCGATCGGCTGCTCGATAGCCGTCAACTGCAAGAAATTGCCGACGCCCTTACCGATGCGGAACTGCAGCTAAAGCGAGTCTATACCAGCCGCCGCCAAACGGCGGTCGCTGCCGCCACGGCTGGCTATGCAGTCGAGCAGCACACCCCTGTCACCCCGCTCAATCAAGCGTCCCCCCAATCGGGCTCGTCACTAGATGAGCCGCTTTATCTGCAGAGCACCATTCGCTCTGGCACGGAGATTCGCCACAAGGGCACCGTCGTCATTTTGGGTGACATCAACCCCGGCGGCAGTATCGTGGCCGCGGGCGACATTGTGATTTGGGGCCGACTCAAAGGACTCGCCCATGCCGGCTCTCAGGGCAACCACCGCTGCCGCATCATGACCTTGCATATGGAACCGACTCAGCTGCGCATCGCGGACAAAGTTGCCCGCCCGCCCGAAACGCCGCCGCAAGCCTATTTACCGGAGGTGGCTTACATCGGGGAGGGGGGTATTCGCATCGCGCCCGCCCAAGACTTTTCGCGCTGGCTCACAGAACAGCACGCTTAGGCAGTGACCCATTTATCGCGCTGGTCACTTTACTCAGGGCCTCTAGGAACGCTCCGCTCTTGCGCACATCAACCAAGTGGCTCCGCAGCCTTGCCGTAACCGGACTGGCGACTGCTAGAGAACACAGAAACGACTTCTCTCCGGGATGGACAACGCCCAACCCCTGATGGCTATTAAGGTGTGTATTTTTGCACACAACTCTCAGGGGGAGCTGACTTACAATAAAGACATATTCAAATCGGCGTTTTCAAAAAATAGTTGGAAGGGAATTCTTATGTTGGTTGTCATGATGAATGACCAGCTCCTGTCTCCCACCGCAGTTTGTCAAACCTGTTTGATGGCCGACCAGATGGGCCAGCCCCGCTTCCATCACGGACGGTTAACCTGTGGGCGTTCTTTAGAGAAGCTGCAGGAGGGTCAGCCTCAGCAATATGAATGTCAAATGGGCTTCAAAATTGCGGATATTGGCTGAACACAGGGCAATCGCTTAGCGATGAGATCGAGAGAAAGTCTTAAGCCGGAGACGGTTTTCGCCTTTTTCTCAGTTAGCATGTTGAATAATTATCAAACATTTAGAGGCTCAGCGGACTCAATGACTTGGCGTGGCACCACAACGGCACAAGACCGATTTTTTGCTTGTTTGCCCTATCTTCTTCCCCTCATTGAAGTTTCTCTGCTGGGGATGTCCTTCGCGTACAGAGCGGGCATTGGATTATTTGCTCAGTTTCCGGCTTTGCAATTAATTATCGTGCCGTTGAGTCCGCTCGTTCGCATCTATACGGGTTTTCCGTTTGCCGGATTGATTGTGTTTATTTTGCTGCTGACTCTGGTGGTGCGCAACACAAACATCAGCCATTTCATTCGCTTTAATACGATGCAGGCCATCTTGCTTGATATCGTCTTGATTCTGGGTCAGATAATTTTGAATATGGTCTTGGTGCCAGCTCTGGGTACTGGGCTCTTTGTCGATACGATTTTGAACGTTGTATTGCTGGGTATTTTGGGCGCGATCGTATATTCCCTTGTACAAACAATTCGCGGTCAATACGCTGAGATTCCTACTCTTTCCGAAGCGGTGTACATGCAAGTGCGCTAGGCAGTGTGCCCTGTCTCCACGAGCCGCGACTCATCAATATGGGCAAACAGCCGGGTTTCTTGAAGGAGAAATCCGGCTGTTTGTTTAGGGAACCGCCTGAACAGACCGACTCGCCAGGAGCGTCGACCCAGCGCTAACCTTCGGATTCCATCGAATCCATCGACGGCACTAGCGCAGGTCGCGCTTGCACTGAATTTTCGAGAGAGCCGATGCCTTCAATCTCTACCCGCACGCGATCGCCCAGCGCCAGCGGGCCAACGCCAGCGGGGGTGCCCGTCAACACCACATCGCCGGGCAATAAGGTCATCACCTGACTGATATAGGCCACCAGCGCGGCGGGCTTGAAGATCATGTCGCTAATTTCGCCGAGCTGCACGGGTGTCGGCTGTTCGTTTAAAAACGTCTGAATGCGCGCCTCCGGATTCAGCTCGCGGACAATCCACGGGCCTAATGGGCAAAACGAGTCAAAGCCCTTAGCGCGAATCCATTGGCGATCGCGAGCCTGCAGATCGCGAGCCGTGACATCATTGGCAATGGTATAGCCCCAAATTTTGTCGCGGGCGGCGGCGACATCACAATCGAGACACCGAGCCCCGATGACTAATGCTAGCTCCCCTTCGTAATCGACGCGCTGCGACTGAGGAGGATACAAAATCGGGGAATGGGTGGCAATGACTGCCGTTGAAGGTTTCATGAATAGGAGCGGTTCTTGAGGCAGCTCTCCCCCCATCTCGGCAGCATGTTTCGCATAGTTTTTGCCGACCGCAATAATCTTGGACGGGGCACAGGGTGCCAGCAACTGGTAACTATCTGCTTCGAGAACGGTCTCAGTGACCTCACCCTGCAGCCACGGCGGGGCATCCAGCACGTGAACACTGCGATCAGACTGAAGCAAACCGTAGTGCAGTTGTCGCGACTGCGATTGAACTCGAACGTAGCGTTGCGCCATGAATTCCTTCGAATACTGGTATGATTGTAGATCCTTGCCTTTTACCCAAGTGGCCAGGAGCGATTCGCTGAGAAGTCGCCTGAAGCCATTTATACCGGGAAAGGCCATTTGTCCACAAGGAGCGCTTTCATGAAAAATTTAATGTACGAGACGATGTATATCCTGCGACCCGACATTGTCGAAGAGGTCGTAGATGCTGAAATTGCCCGCTACCAAGAGATTCTGCAAGAGCAGGGAGCCACAATTTTAGAAACACAGCACCGGGGTAAGCGTCGCCTCGCCTACGAGATTCAGAATCATCGCGAAGGCATCTACATTCAAATGAATTACCAAGGACTGGGGCATGTCGTGGCACCGATGGAGCGAGCCATGCGTCTCAGCGAAAACGTCATTCGATATCTAACCCTCAAGCAAGAACTGACCGACGATCTCGCCGATGCCAATGATATGCCTGCCCCCGAAGCAGCCACTGCGGCAGGGTCTTCTGCGCCGCCTCCTGGTGCCGCTTAGGGCAAGATAATGAGGGCGGTGTACTCACTGCCCTCAAAATTTCAGAAAATTCGTGCTTTTGGTTTCCGCCTGCTGCGCTGCTGCCGTAGCAGGCGGATTCTGTCAGAACCGACATTGTCTGAGACATCAGCCAGTTGAACACCCGTTTGCTGAAAAAAAGCTAACGTTTCATCTTGAATGCAGATTTGCCTAGATAAATAGGTTGCATTTATGAAATGAAGTGCTAGAGTATCAGCAATCAAATTCGAAATGGTCGAACTGTGGTGTTTTGAGCAGCTTTTCTGCCATTTACTGCACTAGCTAGATCAGCCTGGAGCTTTTAACCTTCGTGGTCTTGAGTGGCGTATTGAAGATTTGAGGCATCAGGTGCACAAGCTGCGAGTAGGGTACTTCTGAAGATTTTTGGGAACTAGGGTTAGCGGTGTGACGCAAGTAGTAAATTCCTCATATTCCACCCAGCAAGCTGAAGTTGCTCGTCTCCGAGAAGAGTTGCAGATGCGGGATGAGTTAGTGCAACAGCTCTCAAGAGAGCTGTTTCGCCTCGTCAAGGGCAACGCTGGAGTAACGCCCACAACAACTGAATCGTCTGAGCAGCAGCAGGCTGAGGTGCGCGCGTTGCGCGAGCAGCTGCAGGGCGTTGAGCAGCAAGTCACCTTTTATCAGGGTCAGCTCGAAGAACGTAACGATGAAACGGTGCAGCTGCGGCAAACAGTGCAAGAGCTGACAGATCGCACGCGGATGTTAGAGCAGGTGGTGCAAGAGCTACCGAAGGTTTACCGCCAAAAGTTTGAAGATCGTATGGATGCAGTGCGCGGCAAGGTTAAAGACCTGCAAACCGAGAACCGCCGTTTGCAAGCCGAACTCCAGAGTGTGAGCTATCGGCTGGCCGTGCGTACTCGACGATCGCAACAGCTTGATCTCCCCAGTTTTGCCGGCGATGCGGTCAGCCTGCCAGGCTTTACGGGTTAATTTTGGGCAAGTGAGGTCAGGTCTTACACCATGACCTCAGGTTCGTCACTAAGCGATGGCATCGCGGACTCGGAGGTTGCCTCACAATCGAGCAAGACGATCACCAGCGTGGGCATCTTCGCGTGACGACGTTTTGAATCTACTGAGCTTCTTCAATCTGCAGTAAATTTCTGAGTTCTTGCAGGGCTGGATCGTTCTGCAGGATTCTAGACCCTTGATATAGCAAGACGAGTAGTACGGCGAGACCCGCTAAAAGCTTGCCATAGCCGACAAGACTTCTTAAGGTTGAGTTGGTATAGACGCGCATAGCAAAATTTCTCCCAAAACGTTGAGTAATGGATGGCGTAGTTGTTTTGAGTGCGATACGGCGTGAACGGCCGGGCACAAAGTCACTGCCGGGTAGATGCGAATGACTTGATACCGTATCGATAGATGACAAACGAGTAAACCGTCTGAAGGTTGGCTGACTCTCGTACTATTAATATTGGAATGCTAATAAGCGACCGCGATCGCTTTCCCGAAAGTTTAATTAGACTTCATCAAATCAGCGACTTTTGTGAAGCAGAGATCAAGATAATGACGTCTCTATTTCGATTTCGTCACGGCATGGGCTACGCAAAGTTACGTACAGAGCATCCCTAGATCGTAAACCGTTCACTGGGTTTGAAAGATGTTTTGCACCATCTGCTTGTCGCTCCGGTTCACCGCATTGTCTAGCTCAAGCACTTCTCCTGCATCTAATTGCCAGCCCAGCGCCCCGGTATTTTGCTGAGCTTGGGCCAGCGTCTTAGCCCCAGGGATCGGGATAAAGCCTTTGCAGATGCACCAGTTGAGCGCCACCTGAGCCATTGTTTTCTCTCGAAATAGGGCGATCGCTTCGACGGTGTCGAGGATCGGTTTGACCCCTGGCAGCAGCTGACGAAACAGCACACCGCGCAGCCCGGCAGGCAGGGCACTACCCATCTGATATTTGCCAGTCAACAATCCTAACGCCAGTGGGCTGTAGGCAATCAGGCGAATGCCCAGTTCATCACACACTGCTTGAATGCCCAACTGGGTGACCGGATAGGTCGACAGCAGCGAATATTGAACCTGCAGGGTGGTAATTGGCACGCCGCGATCGCGAAACTGGGGATAAATCTTTCTCAAGCGCTTGGGGCCAAAGTTCGACAGGCCCACACCGCGCACCTGATGCTGCTCATAGAGATCGGCCAGGCCATCTAACAGCGTGCCCTCTTGCCAGGGGGCATAGTTGGCCGTTGACCAGTGCAGCTGAGCTAAGTCAACGCCACGACCAAACCGCCGCGAGGAGGCAATGCAAGCGTTGATCATGGCACCCCGCGTCAGCCGCCAGGGATAAGCAGCCAGCTTAGTGGCCAAACAAATCTGTTCGCGATGGTCGCCCTGATAGCCATTGGCAAACTGCCCCAACAGCGTTTCACTGCGGCCATTGAGTCGCCCAGTCCCATAAGAGTCGCCGGTGTCAAACAGCGTGATGCCGTGACTGACGCAGTGGTCAAATACGGCCTGCAGTTGCTCGTCCATATCGGGGGTATAGCCCCACAGCAAACGATTGCCCCAAGCCCAGGTGCCACAGCCCATCGCGGGCAACGTTAAGCCGGGGCGGTGCGGATCTGTTGAAGTGTTGACCACGGTCTGCCTTAGTAACCAACTTGCATCGTAGGATAGGCGATCGCGGTCGGTGAATGCTGCTTTTTCTGCCTCGATCGCACCGCTGCTGATGTCACTGCTGCAGCCAGAGACAATCAATTCGGCATGCCAGGACAGATGCTTGTGTCTTTAGCGCCTCAGCGGTAGAAACACTCCTCCAGCTGGAAAGGTCTCTCCACCATACTTCATGCTTCGCATCAAGCTAGCAATCGGTATTATGAGCCGCGATCGCGCTGCTCATTACTGTCACATTGTGCGGCAGATCACTCGTTTTGATGGCGACAAATGCTCTAGCCTAGAATCAGCGAGTCATGCCGACTCACCCCACTCTGTCATCCCTCACCCCCCTTCCTATGATTGACCTGCGTAGCGACACCGTTACTCAACCCACCGCCGAGATGCGCGCCGCGATCGCCCGTACCCCAGTCGGCGATGATGTGCTGGGCGATGACCCCACCGTCAACCAATTAGAGGACACTGTCGCTGCCTTATTGGGTAAAGAAGCGGCAGTTTACATGCCATCAGGCACCATGACCAATCAGGTGGCGCTGCGCACCCATACCGAACCGGGTGACGAAATTATTCTGGAAAGTCAGGCCCACATTTATTTTTACGAGGCGGGTGGTCCAGCGGCACTATCGGGCGTGATGTGCAAACTGATTGAAGGACAGCGCGGCATCTTCACTGCTGCCGATTTGCAAAAGGCGCTGCGACCCTGGAATGAGCACTATCCCCGCACCAAGCTGGTGTGTTTAGAGAACACCCACAATCGTGGCGGCGGCAGCATTTTTCCGCTATCCGAAATTGAGGAAATTGCGGCGGTATGTCGTGACCATGCGCTGCGGCTGCATCTCGACGGGGCGCGGTTTTGGAATGCCTGTGTGGCGACGGGCCAGGCAGAAGCAGCCTATGCTGCCCCCTTTGACACGGTGAGCGTTTGCTTTTCGAAAGGGCTGGGCGCACCGGTGGGTTCCGCCTTAGTTGGACCGAAGGACTTGATGCAGCGGGCGCGCCGGTTTCGCAAAATGTTTGGCGGCGGTATGCGGCAGGCAGGCATCATTGCGGCGGGAGCGCTATATGCCCTCAAGCATCACCGCGATCGCCTCGCCGATGACCATGCCAACGCCCAGCGCCTCGCGGTCGGGCTGCAGCAGATCGACGGCATTGCGATCGCCCTAGAGGAAGTCGAGACCAACCTCGTCTATTTCCACACGCCGGAGAGCATTCCAGCAACAACTTTGGCCACTCAACTGGCGGAACTCGGCGTCGGCGTGCTACCAACTGGCGCGAACACGCTGCGGGCGGTAACTAATCTGATGGTGAGTCAGGCGGATATCGATGAGGCTTTGCAGGCGATCGAGTCGGCCATGAAAACGTGTCAGGGCCAACATGCTAGCGACGCAGTGGCAGTAGGGGTGGCTCGCTATTAAACCGTTCGGCGACGCTATTGCGCTTTCATCCAGTCCACGCACTTTTGTAGCTGCTGGGCCATGGTGGCTTGGTCAGCTTGATGACGGCGACCATGCCCCGGCAGCACCCACTCAAAGTCGTAGGCGGTGAGTTTGGCCATTGACTCAATTTGCTGCGGCCAGGAATACCAGCAAAAGCGATGAAACGCATAAAGCTGATGCAGCCGCACCGACCAAGCCAGGTGATCGCCGGTAAACAGGAAGCGATCGCGATACAGCAGCACGGTATGGCCTTTCGTATGACCAGGCACGGGAATGATTTTGACGTCGGCGTCTAGTGCCGTCGGATCAGCTCCTTCGAGCACGATTTCGACAGCGGCGGTGCCTGCGGTCACATCATCGCGGTGCAGTAGCCGATCGCAGCCAAAGCGATCGTGAAACTGCTGATGGTCGGCCACATCATCGCGGTGGGTGAGGTACAGATATCGCACGCCGCCGAGCGCCTCTAATTGCTTCACTAGAGGCGCAGCAAAGCGGGGTGAGTCGATCAAAATGTTGCCTTCAGGCCGCTGAATAAAGTAGCTGGCGGCTCCATAGGATTTTTCGGAATGGTAGCCGCAGTGGTAAACGTTGTCGGCAATGGGAATGGGAAAGCTAGCCTGGGCCACCTTCATATCAGGGGGCGGCGCGATCGTGCCAATGGAGGCGGTGGGGCAGGAGAGCACAGCTTGCAAGGCCGCGAGGCGATCGGCCTCGGTCTGGGGCTGCTGGGATACGGCGGATTGGCCGTCTGCGCGGGTGAAGATGTCGGGGGCCATCCAGCGGCAGGTATCGCAGTCAATACAAGAGCTGTCGACATAAATGTCGCCATCGATGTTTTGGGGGCGGCGATCTTTGAGGTGGGCCATGATCTTGAGTGAGGGCAATAGTTTGAGTCTAGCGCTGGAGGCAAGCGATCGACCGGTAAGCCAATCCACCATGCGCAGGAGAGCACTTCAAGGTTTCAAACTCAGCTTTGATGACTTTATTCCCAGGCGATCGCACTTGTAGAAAGGTTGCTGCGGTGGGCGATCGCGTGAAATAAAGCAACGCTTTTGCCGGGGGACTCACGCTGCATGCGTAAATAGAAGCAGCCAATAGCATCAACTTTTTCTCGCTTGACTCAGGGTGCCGCTATCCAAATTCATCAGTTGGCTGACTGAGCCGCTCCCTTAGCGCCAGCGGTTCTCAAGGTGTGCGAAATCGCCGCCCCCAAGCTGTATTGAAACTAATAGCACCGTCACAAATTGCCCATTATGTTCAAGCTCAAAAACCTCCAATTAGGCCAAAAATTTACGCTATTGCTCGTGCTGGTTTTTCTTGGTGGCGTACTCGCCAGTGGTGTGGCGCTGTCATCAGTGCTCAACCGCAGCACCCAGGGCCAGCTCACCACCAAGGCGTTGATGATGATGGAAACCATGAACGCCATCCGCACCTACACCAACGATCACGTGCAGCCAGAGATTGCCGATCGCCTCGAAGCAGAATTTTTGCCGGAGAGTGTACCGGCCTACTCCGCTCGCGAAGTGTTTGAAACCTTCCGGCTCAACCCGGCCTATAGCGATTTCTTTTACAAAGAAGCGACGCTGAACCCGACCAATCTGCGCGATAAGGCTGACGACTTTGAAGCTGAGCTGGTCGGTCAGTTTCGGCAAAACCCTGATAATGCCTCGGAAGTGAGCGGCTTTCGCCGGACGCCCGCCGGCAAGCTGTATTACATTGCGCGCCCCATTCAAATTACCAATGCCAGCTGTTTAGAGTGCCACAGCACCCCGGCTGCCGCCCCCGCCAGCATGATCGAGCGCTACGGCTCGGCGAACGGCTTTGACTGGGAGCTGAATGAAATCGTCGGGGCACAAATGATTTCCGTGCCAGCGGCAAAGGTCGTGCAGGGAGCCCGCCAATCCCTGGTGTTGATTTTGGGCATCTTTATCATCGCCTTTGCGATCGCCACGATTTTGGTGAACCTCTGGCTCAAGCGCTTTGTCGTGAAGCCTTTGAATCGCATGGCCCAGGTAGCCGAAGCGGTCAGCATGGGCGATACCGCTGCCGAATTTACCCACGACTCGAAAGACGAGGTCGGCAAGCTCTCAGATGCCTTTAACCGTATGCGTCTGAGTTTACAAATGGCGATGCAGCGTTTAGAGCGCTATCGCGAAGGGCGGCGCAGTTCAGCCAACGACCTGTCACAGTAACCGCTATTGCAATTCCCCAGCCTCTATCGGGTTGGGGCTTACCGTCACGAGCTGCAAAGCGTTTAGAGCGCTCTCGCGAGAGCGGCCCAGCGCAATCAGTAATCTATGGCGCTGGACCCTTTGCCAGGAACTCCAGAGGCACTCCAGTGCTTAGCGCATCAGTAAAGTAGCCTGGCAGTCGTCTTGCCCTAAGTGGACCATAGCAAGCCACAATTTGATCAGGTCATTCCAGAGATAGCAGAGGGTAGAAAGGTGACAGGAAGGGGCTTGCCGCAGGCGATCCGGCGATTAAAAGTTTCCAACCCTGACTACGGCTCGCTATCGCTGAAATCAACATCTGATAGGCTTGTCAACGCCGACTTCCGTCGGGCCTTGCACTTACCGAAGGGTATTCTGCATTCCGCATTCTGTGATGGCGACTGTTGACTCACTGTAACTGCTGTTGAAATTCCTCAGCCTTACTTGGGTTCGGGATTTCCGCCGCGAGTTGGGCGACGAGTTCCTGTGGCCCGAGATTAGGGTAATCAGTCAAAGTATCTTCGAGCAGCATATCGGCGATAGGGCCAACACACCGCTTGAGCGCCTGCCGACAGCGATTAACAAATTCAGAGCTCAGCTCAGGCGGGGCTGCCGATGCCTGACTGGCCCCACTGGGACTGGCCCCACTGGGATTAGTCACCTGGCTGGCTGCCGACGCGCTGGCGGCTGACGTACGGCTAAGCGGCTGAGCAGCACTCTGCACCCCCGACTGGCCCATCGACTGCAGACCACTGGGCGGCTGAGACACCATCGAAGGCCTCGGCACCTGAACGCTGCTGACAAATTGACTGGCCTGCTGACCATCGGAGAGCTGCGCCGCTAAAATATCGACCAGCTCTTGGGGACTAGCGTCGGGATATTGATCCAAAACATCTTCGAGCACGAGGGTGGCCATGGGGCCAATACAGCGCATGAGCGCTTGCCGACACTCATTGACAAAGGCGGCTTCTGGTAAAACCGACCCCGAGCCCACCTGTAGCGGCGCATTAAACACGGGGGCCGCGTTTGGATCGGGCGAGAGATCGATGCGCGTGGTCGTCATCATCGATTGCGGCAGCGGCGAGCTGACCTCGTCGCTATCGAGTAGCGGCGTGATGGCTTCTAACACCTCTCTGGCCGACTGATAGCGCTCTTGCGGCTGACGATGAATCAGCTGTTGCAAGACTGTGGTGAACGAATAGGTCAGGTCAACATGCTGTCGCCATTGCCAATCTAACGTGTTGCGATCCATCAGCTCCCGCGGATACCGACCGGTCAGCAGAACGATCGCGGTCACCCCGAGGGCGTACAAATCGCTGCAGGGAAAACACTGCCCCAGCTGAATCTGTTCGGGGGGAGAGTAGCCAAACTTGCCGACGACGGTGGCCGATCGCGGCATGTCTTCTTCATCCAAATCGCCGGACAAAATCTCGCTCATGGCATCATTGACCAGGCCAAAGTCAATCAGCACGGGCAGGTCGCGATCGCGACAATACATCACATTGTCAGGTGAAATGTCGCGGTGCACGATGTTGAGATTATGCAGATATTCCAACACCTGCAGCATGTGAATCATCCACCGTTTGACCTCCTGCTCAGCAAAGGCTTGCCCCTCGCGCTTGCGCTCTTTGAGCAGGTGGGAATAGGTCACGCCGTGGACGTATTCCTGCACAATAAATAGGCGCTGCTCTTGGGTAAAACCGGCCAAAAATTTGGGCACCTGGGGATGACTAATTTGATAAAGCGTCTTCGCCTCACGCTTAAACAAATCCAACGCTTTTTGCAGCGATCGCTTCGAGGCATTGCGGGGAAAAAATTCTTTCAGCACACAGGCTTCGCCAAATCGTTGCGAGTCTTCCACCAGGTATGAGCGACCAAAGCCCCCCTGCCCGAGCACTCGCTGCACGACATAACGCCCCCCAATTTTGCTGCCGGGGCGGAGCTTATCGCGCGGTGACCCAACGGGCTTGGGGGCATCTGACGGCGGTTCGATTTCAGTCACCGCTTGCGCAGACACATCTTCCATCGATGCCGCCACAGGCGGCGGTAACGCATCCAAATCGTGATTGACGTGGTAAGCCGGTTGGGGGGCTTGAATATTTTTGAGCTGTAGCGGCCCGGCATAGGAGGCGTTAAGCGCCAGCCGCGATTTCACCACTTCATAGACCACCTGAGAGATGCAAATCCCTGCCGGCTGAGCCTCTGTCTGCAGGCGAGCCGCAATATTGACCCCGTTACCCATAACATCATCATCTTTGAAGAAAACATCGCCCAAATGCACGCCGATGCGATGCTCTAGTCGCTTTTGAGAGGGCTGAGTTGGGGTGACCAATTGACGCTGAATTTCTAAGCTGCAGCTAACGGCCTTTACCGCACTGGTAAAGCACATCAGCAAACCATCCCCCGTCGATTTAATGACCTGCCCCTCAAACTGCCGACAGAGGGTCTCCATCAGCTTGAGATCACGATGAATCAAGCTCAGGGTGTCTTCTTCATCGGTAGACATACGGGCACTAAACCCGACCGCGTCAGTGAGGACGATTGCGGCTAGGGAGCTGTGTCCTTGAGAGTTATCAGGCAGTGGATGGTTCATGAGCAAGAAGGCGAGGGCAACAAACCGCTCACCTTTTGGATGGTTTTCGAGAGTCTATGTAAATGCTTCAACCCCGATGCCGACGTTTACCTAAAAGATGCTGGAGGCCAGTTAACAAACTGGACGCTGTCCTCAGTATATTTCCCGAAACGCGAAGCGCGATCGCACCGGGGGACCACATCCTTAACAGATACCCTAACGCATGCGTCTCTAAAGCTTTCGAGCCTAGAAAGCAGTTTCCCGCTTGATGGGCGGTGGGCGTTGCAAAACTTAGAAATCAGTAACCTTGCGGTTGTCTAATCCTCGGAGGCAATGATTTTGGTCGCCCACTCAGTCATTTTCAGTCGATTGCAACACCGCACTCACCCCTGGCTCTGGCGACGGGATTTAGTCGCGGATCATCACTTTGAAACTAGTCGACGGCTTGCCCTTCCTGCAGAGGATTCCGACCGCTGCAGGCCGAACTCTGCTGCAGGTGTCAAATCCCAGCAATTGGAGAGGCGATTTTTAAGCAACTCCCTCAGGTCGGCTCAAATGTATCGTAGTCGCCAGTCTGGTTCAGAACGAGACTGCAGAGCCACTTTGCTGATGCACGAAGGATTAAAAGCGCTCCGAGATGTCCCAATAGCAGTTCTCTCAGTTTGGAGTGCCCGGCGAATGGCTAGGGTGATCGATAGCGCTATAGCAGAGGGTAGAAAGGTTCAGGGTTCAAGGTACAGGGAAGAACCTTGCCGCCAGTGAGCCGGCAATTAGAAAGTGTCCAAACCTGACTGCGGCTCGCCATACTTTGCCGAATTGGGGATGAGCAAAGTGGCCAGCACAGTATATCGGGTCCACCATAACCCTGGCAGATCTCCCCGCAAGCTGGTGCCCCCCGCCAGGCCGAGACCCTGCACCGATGGCAGCACGCTAGAACCATATCGCTACTTGATAGGAGCGTCCACATCGGCCTTCATCGGCCCTTTCAGTGGCTGTCGACGAGTGCGGCAGTGCGGCCCCTTAACTAACGCCCGCGATCACCGACTAGCTCCGCTTCGCGTCACCGTAGACCAAAAAGCGATTGATTGCTTCTAAGCGGTTCTTCCAGGTCGTAAACCGATAGTCAGTAGAGGTCGCAGTTTCTAGCTCAACGCCAACCCCAACATTTCGCTGGAGGTCGCTGACCTGGGCCTGCACAGCAGATGAGGCCAATGCCGGATCATTCGCCAGCGTCGCCAAACTGGCTCCCACCGTATTGACGTCGGCGAGCCAGCGATCAGCGAGTCGCGGCTGGAGGGTCATTTGACCATTGGCCAAGAGCCAGTTCCACTCTTGTTGCAGGGCAGCAAAACGCGCTGCAGCGGTCGCGTAGGCATTAGTTTGGGGCACCGCGTTGTGATGGCTGCCTTGGGTCTGGTTGAGCACCGTTTGAATACGACTGTCTAGGTTGTCGGTGGCAAACAGAGCATAGCCGGTGGCGGGCATATCTCTCAGGGTCTGCAACTGGTCAATCATGACCGGCACCGGCATGCCCAACAAGCGCATGCCAGGAATCACCAGGGTCGAGCCGTAGTCTTGCTCCACGACCCAGGGATTGATCATTTCCGCAAACCGATTGGCGTCTTGGGCGTAGCTCATCAGCACAATCCAATCAACCAGGCCGTCTTGGGCCCAGGCCGTCCAATCCTGCTGAATTTTTTGTAGTCGCTCGCGCTCGGGCATGGCAAAGACAGCCGCCGAGAGAATCACGTCGGGGCGTTTGCTGCGCACCAGCTGCGAGGTTTCGGCGACAAAGCTGGTTACCTGTTCGATCCGGAAGGCATTCCAGGCTTCCCAGAGCGATCGCTGGCGTTCGCGCTCAGCCCGAGGGGCCCAAGCATCGGTCGTCGGCGTTAGGTTAATCGGGTCAACGCCGGTTTGGCGGCGAAACTCGCGCCGGGCCGCAATGCCGTAGCCGTAGCTGCGTTCTGCCGACGGATCTTGAAAGGGATAGCGAATGTAATCGAGCTGCAAGCCATCGACATCGTAATCGCTGATGATTTCATCAACGAGCTGCAGCAAATATTCGCGCACTTCGGGGTTAGCGGGGTCATAAAACGCCTTGGTCTGCCCCAGCGGAATTGGCCGACCATCTTGGTCGTAGCCCACCCAGTCTGGATTACCCGCCAACGACGGCCCAAGAAAGTCATCGGACTTGTTCATAATGGCGTTGTGGCGCTGATTGCCCGCCGCAAACACCCAAATCCAGGCGTGTAGTTCCATGCCGCGATCGTGAGCCAGTTCGACCGCATCGGCCAGGGGATCCCACCCCTCCGTCAGCGGATTTTGCTGCGGGGCCACGCGGCTGCGATAGATGGGGTAGCCCGCATTTACGGTTTCAAAAAAGACAGTGTTGATGCCCGACGCCTGCATGTTGTCGAACAGTGCTGCCAATTGCGGGCGTGAACCGGCCCGCACAATGCTGCCGCGATCGAGCCACATGGACCGAATCTCGGGCTGCGCGAAGGGTCGATCGAGGGGAAAATTTGCCCAGAGGTTTTCGCGCACCTGCAGCCACCGCGTGCGGGCTTCACCATAGGCCTGATTTTCGAGGAGTCCGGGCCAGTCTTGTCGAAGCTGTCGGGCTTCTTGTAACACGGGTGAGGTGGCCCCACCACTACTGGCGACCAAAGATTTGTCTTCGCTAGTGGTGACGGCAGCGTTGACGGTAGGCAGCTGTACTTGAGTGGGCTGATCGGCCGCGCTGGCTAAAAAGAGGGCACTTTCAAATCGGCCTACCAGGCTATCCAATTCCTTTTGCATGCGCAGGCCAAAGAAATGCGAAATGGGCGCATCACCGGGACGCACCAGCAGGCCCGGCGGGGCAATTTGGTCGGCCGGATCTTCAGACTGGAAGCGAAGATCGCGGGAAGGAAAATTCCCCGGAGCTGCCGGTTCAAAGTCTTGAGGAATGCCAAGATCCCCCGTTTGTTGGGCGATCGCTGCAGCCGGCACCGTTGCCGTTAGGCGCTGCGGGGTCGCGATCGCCCCCTGCCCCACCTTAAACAGGGCGGGCGCACCAACCAGCAATACGCTCGTGCAGACACCGACTCCCAACCACACCACAAATTTTGCAAACTTACTCATACCAGAGCGCCTCTATGTGCCCAATCAACATCATCAACCGGTAGGAACCCGGAAACCACAAAATCTCCAACCATTAAACCAGCCCCACTCATCAGGAGAATGAGAATCTCCTAATCGGCTGACTCAACGTTCCTTTTTACAACCTATGGCGCAGAATTCCCTGATAATCTGCGGAAGTTGCGCTTTTTTCTGCCTGAGTTTATTTAGGGGTTCGGGGTCGGCCTGATTCAATTAAGTTGGTTCTCGGCTTTTGGGCGGTCTGTTGATGCCCCATCCCCCATGTTAAAAATCTGTCGCAGTGAGAACGAATACCCACTCTACCCAGGCACGTTTCTGTCTGTCGTTGCATAATGACGGCTAACGTCAGTGCTGCTTAGTCAGCCTGCACAATTATCCTGCGACAAACCTGCTCAGCTCGGTTGCCATGTCTCTGCCTCCCTCCCGTCAGTTTTCTTCACAGCCGCCAGAGCCACCGCCCGCCACGACCTATCAGCTGCCACCGGCGACTACGCCGCCGCCACCGGTCAAACGTACCGCCGGTAGCTACTTAAATCTTTTGCTGTGGCGGGCCTTGCTGCTGCAGGCGGCGCGGCATCGCTACTGGTTAAAAGGGGCCGCGATCGCCTACGGCATTGCCTGCTGTTGGTTGTTTGGCGGTTTGGCGGTGCTCGCAGCGGCGACCCTCAACGAGAGCGTGAGTCTGTTTATCACAGTGGGGCTGAACCAATGGTTGCCTGACCTCGCCCCCACCATCACCACACTAATCACGCAAACCCAAACGGCATGGCAGCTCTGGCATCGCTGGGGATTGTTGATTGTGGCTGCCAGTTTGGGCCTGAGCCTGTGGCTCAAAGTCGTGGGGCTAGCGCAGCAAATCATCCGCTCTGATGGTGATTTGGCTTCGCATTTGGTGCCATCGCTGCGACAGCGACTCACCACGGTATTGGTGGCCGGAGTGAGCGCCGGTCTGACGCTGTTGGCTTTAGGCTGCGTCTTGATGGCCATGCCCGTTAGCCTGCAAGGGGCGACTGAGTCTCCCCTCTTTAATTTTGTGCAGCATCTGTTTGCGCAAGTCTTGCGGTGGTGTTTGGCCGCCTCCACCACTGCCTTGGTGTTTGGGCTGCTCTATCGCACGAGTCAAAAGTCCTCTGCCCGAGCGACACCGATCTTACCGGGGACGGTTTTTGCCACGGGTATTTGGCTGTTGACGGCGGGGATGTTTAGGCTGCAGCTGGGTAGCGTGATGAATCACCACTGGCTCTACAGCATGATGAGTGTGGTTCTGTTGAGTCAGCTGGTGCTGTATTGCTGCACGATGGGCCTGCTGCTAGGCGGACAGTACAACAAGTTGGTGCATCGCTATTTTCCACAGTCGCGATCGCGCCAGGCCACAGCTCAGGCACCGCCCCCCTCTTTCGATTCTTTCACGATTCAAAAGCCACCCTACCGATGAGATCCCTTAGTCGCGGCTTTTGAGTGCCCGTTCCACTTCGCGTTTCTCTTGCTTACGCTTCAGCGAATCGCGCTTGTCGTGCAGCTTTTTGCCTTTTGCCAGAGCGATCGTCACTTTGACCCAACCGCGGGTCAGATAGATTTTGAGCGGCACCAAAGTCAGACCTTTTTGCTCGACCTGACCAATCAGCTTACGAATTTCACCCTTATGCAACAGCAGCTTGCGGACTCGACGCGGGTCGTGATTGTACTGCTGAATCGTGGTGTTATGGGGCGAAATATGCACATTGTGCAGCCAGGCTTCATTGCCGCGCACTTGCGCAAAGCCGTCTCTCAAATTCGCTTTGCCCGCCCGAATTGATTTAACCTCAGTGCCTTTAAGCTCTAGACCCGCCTCGAACGTTTCGAGAATTTCGTACTGAAAGCGGGCTTGACGGTTGTCACTCAGGATTTTGTAGCCGTCACTCGAATCTGCCATATCCTTCTCTTACTCCACCACAATGCACCATTCGTGCAGTTCGTACTCAACGCAGCCGTGAGCGATCAGCGGGTCGGCCTGCACAATGGCTTGAGCCGCTGCCAAATCTGCTGCCTCAAAGATCAGCATGCCGCCACCCCGCTCGGCCCAATAGCCCGTGCGCGCCTGGTGACCGTCAGCGATGAGTGATTTCACATAGGTCACATGGTCGGGCACGTATTGATCAAAGGTGGCTTTCTCAATGATGCCTCGTTCAATTTTGACGAACCACGGCATGAAATATTTCCCCTGAACCGCTGCTGACGCAACTCTCTGATTGGTCGTTTCAGATGCTCCGCAGATGAAAGCATCGCCCAAAGGGGTTAGCGTCGGTCTCTAGCATACTGATCCAGCGATGGACTTGGCTGCGATCGTCACAGATTCACACCGTATCCAGCCATCGCCCGCTTTACCTCGAACTGATGGCATCGCAGACAGGGATCATGAGTAAATCTGTTAGGCGGGAACTGGCGTTAGCTGCTCCCCAGTCAGGCTAAAGGCACGGATTTCCGTGATGCGCACGTTGACTAGCTGGCCCTTGAGGTCAGCAATGTCACCGGCAAAAAAGGTGAGACGATTGCCCCGCGTGCGGCCCATCACCTGAGACGGATCGCGAGGATTGACGGCTTCGACCAAGATCTCCTCGACCCGACCCGCATAGCGCTGCGATCGCTCGGCGGCTTTTTGATTGACGAGATGGTTGATCCGCTGCAGGCGATCGCTTTTCTCGGTTTCACTGAGCTGATTGTCCCACAGGGCCGCAGGGGTATTCGGGCGCGGTGAATAGGCCGCGGTGTTGATCAAGTCAAACTCCAGATCCTGCACCAGCGTCAGCGTGTTTTGAAACTGTTCTTCGGTTTCACCGGGAAAGCCGACGATCGCATCGGCGCTGATCGAGGCATCGGGCATATAGCGGCGAATGGTCTCGATAATGCGGCGGTATTTTTCGTGGGTATAGCCCCGCGCCATGGCCTTGAGCAGGTCATTGTCGCCCGACTGAAAGGGGATATGAAAATGCTCGCAGACCTTGGGCAGCTCGGCACAGGCCTGAATCAGCCGCTCCGTAAAGTAGCGGGGGTGGCTGGTGGCAAAGCGAATCCGTTCAATGCCCGGAATGTCGTGAACGAAGTAGAGCAGATCGGTGAGTGTATTTTGCCGCCGGCCCTCAGCGGTGATGCCGGGCAGGTCACGGCCATAGGCATCAATGTTTTGACCTAGCAGGGTGACCTCTTTGAAGCCTTGGCTCGCCAGCGTTTCCATCTCCGCCCGAATCGCTTCCGGGGTGCGTGATTGCTCCACCCCGCGCACGCCCGGCACCACGCAATAGGTGCAGCGCTCATTGCAGCCGTAGATCACATTTACCCAAGCGGTGACGTCGCTATCGCGGCGGGGTTGAGTGATGTCTTCCATAATGTGGACGGCTTCGGTCGCGACGACCTGACTCCCGGCCATCGCCTGCGTCAGCAAATCTTCTAAACGGTTGGCATGCTGTGGCCCCATCACCAAGTCGAGTTCAGGGACTCGACGCAGCAGCGCTTCTCCTTCTTGTTGAGCGACACAGCCCGCCACAATCAGCATCAGATTAGGGTCTTGCTGCTTGCGTTTGGCCTGTCGCCCCAGGTAGGAATACACCTTTTGTTCGGCGTTGTCGCGAATGGTGCAGGTGTTGTATAGCACGACATCAGCCTGGAGCGGGTCGGCTTCCCAGGTCATGCCCATGGTTTCTAAAATGCCAGACATGCGCTCAGAGTCAGCTTTGTTCATCTGGCAGCCAAAGGTCGTGACGTGATAGCGGCGAGCAGCAGTAGACATAGCGAACGGTAACCTGAGCGAAATACCAGCGGTTTCAGATCTTACCGCGTCTCTTCTCCAGTTGGCTGATCAGGGGACAGATTTTGCCGGGCGATCGCATCTCTGCAACTGTTTCACCAATTGCCTCTAAAGCATTTTGCAAGACTTTTATGTCGGATACCGCTGCCTTTCCTGGACCTGCCTTGATTTAGACATAGAGACTTTGGGCATTGGAGTATTCAAGTTCAAGCAATCGTTATCCCACTACTGCCGGTTGACCTAAGCTCGGGCACCTCCCAGATTTGCCAATCCATCCATGCGTTTAGGACGGACATCTTGCCCGCAATCAGAACTAAAAATATCAAATTGGGATGCTCTCTCAGCCCGCTAACGCTTGCGAGCCACGATGTTGAACAGATGCCAGTGCTTTTCATCACCCAGAGCGGTTTTGCCGGGGTGATCTTCCTCATCTAGCAGTTCAATGGTGAAGGGCTGCAATAAGGTTTCCACCTGCGATCGCGTGTGGGAGGTGATGTCGCCATAGGTTGCCCAAGAATCGCGATCGCCAAAGAGATGACCGCAAAATCGACCGCCGCCCTTGAGGGCCAGCACAATTTCTTCCCAGAGTTCACCGAACTGATCGGGCGCACAAAAGGGTAGACAGAAGCTGGCATTGATCAAGTCAACATCGGGCGGCAGCACAATGTCCTCAAATTTTTGCACCCGCGTTTCTAAATAGGTGCGATCGATGTCGGGGCGTTGGCGCAGCTGAGCGATCGCTTCCGGCTCACCATCAATCGCCAACACCCGCCAGTTACGCCGCAGCAGTTCTACTGTGTCGCGGCCATCGCCGCAGCCCAGGTCAATGGCATTGCCCAACACCGTGCGAGCGGTCGTCGCCGCTGAGTCGAAATGATCGAGGGCGGTCACCAAGGTGGCACGCGGGGGACGCCCCTTAACAGCCTGATAGTAGTCGGTCCAGCGGCGCTGAAAATGGGCGGCATCCGCGGGTGTGGCGGAAGCTGTGGGGAGAGGCCATCGCTTCAAAAAATCAGACATTATCGTGTCAACGAGCTTGCTCGTCCTGCCGTGAGGTGAGTAGTCCTAAGAGACGACCACGTATCCAGTGACCGTCTCTCAAGGGAGGCAGCGATGAAGCCCAGACTGAGGTTGAGGCACCACCGCTATCGCAGTCAATGCCGACCTACCTATCTATCAATCCGAGAGAGCCTGCGAGGGGCGGCGAGCCCCCGCCTGCCGGGGCGGATCAAACCACCGGGGCAGACAGGGGACACGCCGGGACTCAGATCAGCCCGGTCAGGTTGCCGGAATCGGAAAATCGGCCTTGAGCAGTTCTAGCCAATCAGCAATGCGCTGGTCGGTTTTTTCACTTTCGTTGACCTCATCGAGGGGGAGGCCCACAAACTTATCATCGCGAATCGCCGTTGACTTTTCAAACTCATAGTCAGCCGCTGAGACTGCACCCACCAGCTTCGCGCCGACGGCTTTAAATTGCTCATACAGCGTGCCGAGGGCACCGACAAAGTGCTTGCTATGACCTTGGCAATCGCCGGGGCCAAAGAGGGCGATCGTTTTGCCCGAAAAGTCGGGCTTATCGACCTCGATATCGAACAGCGGTTCGCGCCAGTCGTTTTGCACTTCGCCCGCGCCCCAAGTCGAGCAGCCAAGCAGCAAGTAGTCGTACTTCAGCAAATCGTCAACGTCGTCAAAATCTTCTTCCATGCTGTAAACGTCGCAGACGTCTTCACCGATCGCTTCCTGTATCTTTTCGGCAATTTCTTCAGTGACACCAGAGGTGCTGCCGTAAAACAGTCCAATTTTTGCCATGGTTCGACTCCTTATTGGGGTGCAAGATTGAGACAAGCTGGTTGAAGCGAGGGCACAGGCGCATCGCCAGGGCCAGGGCAAAAGGCAGAGGAGAGATGCCCTAGCCCGCCAGCGCCGTTTAGACCAAATACGCTTCCATATGGGTCTTGATGGTCAGATCAGAGCGCGGATAGGCAACACAGAGCAAAACGTTGCCTTTCTCAATTTGGGCGTCATCAAGGAACGACTGGTCTTCTTGATCGACCTCGCCTTCGACGACTTTGCCGACACAGCTAGAGCAAGCGCCAGCCCGGCAGGAAAATGGCAGATCAAGATCCTGTTCTTCAGCGGCATCAAGGATGTAGGTGTCTTCATCGACGGGAATCGTCACGTCGATTTGCCGCTTTTTGTTGATCAGACGGACTTGGTAAGTTGTCATGGAATTTCTCCGGGGGGAGGGGAGTAGCAAGACGGAAAAAGAGAGGAGCGGAGGCCCGTTTGCAGTGAGGGTCAATGCTGGCTCAACGCTCGTCGTGGCCGAGCTTAGGAGCAGGGCACGCCAGCCGGGGTGCTGCAATCACCTGCCGCTTGGAAGGATTTGCCACAACCGCAGGTATCAGCCGCGTTGGGGTTAGTGAATTTAAAGCCGCTTTCGAGCAGGCTATCGATGTAGTCCACCACCACCCCGTCGAGCAGCGGCGCGCTTTTGGGATCGATAAACACCTTGAGCGTGCCAGAGTTGACGATTTCGTCGTCACTGTGGGGGGCATTAGCGACTTTAATGTCGTATTCATAGCCGTTGCAGCCGCCATCTTTCACGGCGAGGCGAATGCCGCGCTCGGGGGTGTAATCAGGCGTACCGCGCACAAAGGTGCGGAGACGCAGTTCAGCGAGTTCGGTGAGGGTGACGGCCATGGGAGTCTCCTTTTGAGATAACTGGAATCAGGACAATCAAAACAGACGGGACTGCGCTCAAGGGCTAGCGCAGGGAGAACGGTAACGGGATCATTTGGCGCGGGGGTTTGCACTGATGGCGCAATAGGCAGAAGCGAGAACAACTCGGCTTCAACACTCGATCATTGCTGGTGCAAACGGGATAGGCCAGCAAGGTGGCCAGGCTCAAAATTTTGAGCAGCAGCGGGGCGATCGCCAGGCCCACCATGAGGCTGAGCAGGGCTGTCGTGAGGTACAGCAGTTTATGGACTTCATCGGTTTGGGGATGACTCTGACGCCAGAGGATAACCGCCAGACCAAACAAACACAGGGCAATCCAGGTCATAGGACAACAGGCAAACTCAACAGAGCGCAATTGGGGTGACTTCGGTCGGGCGATCGGACAGCCGTTCACGTGATAGCGGGCCGCACACTACACAGTTGGGATCGTGGTAGGGTCGCCGCTTAGCGAATTCGGCGCGGGCCAAATCCATCGTGAGCAGTTGCCCCGTCAGCGGTTCCCCTAGGCCAGTCAGCAGCTTGACCGCCTCTAGGGCAGCGAGGCAGGCCAGGGTCCCCGACACCGCACCTAAGACCCCAAAACCCCAGCGATCCCATTGGGGCTTTTCGGGGAACAGGCAGGAGAGGCAGGGGGTTTGCCCCGGCACGATAGTGGTGAGATAGGCTTCCATGCTGTTCATGGCGGCCTCTACCATCGGTTTGCCCCAGCGCACACAGGCCGCATTCAGCAGATCCCGTTCTTTGAAATCAAAGGCGCAGTCGAGGGCAATATCAGCTCGCTGTACGAGGGCGTCGATGTTGTCAGCATCGACGTATTCGCACACCGCCTCGATTTCAATATCGGGGTTTAACGCCTGCAGCGTGGCCTGAGCCTTAAAGACACGGGGCTGGCCCACCCAGTCATCGGTCATCAACACCTGGCGGTTGAGATCATCGCGCTGCAGATCCCCGCCCCGCACGAGAATCAATTTACCCACCCCCGCGACGGCCAGATAAAGCGCCGCCGTGCCCCCGAGCCCCCCGACCCCAGTGACCAGAGCGGTCGTGTTTTTCAGCTGTCGCTGGCCAGTTTCACCCAAACCGGGCAGCATCATTTGGCGGCGGTAGCGATCGCATTCAGTGGGGGTCAGGGTGGGGAGCATGGCGGGAGTAGCGGGTAGAGAGTGGAGAGTCGAGGGGCAAGGCAGGGGCGAGGCATTCTCGAAATAACGGATCGGCCATTTCCAAAAACGTGATACCGAGAATGCCTCGCCCTTACGGGATGCCTCGCCCTTACCAGAGGGAGCAAGGTGAGGTTATTCCACCTCAATGTCGGACACCATGACCACGTTACTGGGCCGGTCTTGGAACACCTTGAACAGCTTTTGCTCAACTGAGTTAGAGGTCAAAAACAGGTCATAGGCGTTGCGCAGTTCCTGGCTGTAGGCCGCAAGGAGTTCCGCTTCGCTTTGGTTAGTATCAACCTCCTGCACAAACTGCGAAAACTTGCGCAGGATATGCAGACGATTGACGTTGACAACCTGGGGGTCGTAGCTCAAGCCAAAAAACTGAAAATATTCTTCGGCGTCTTTCAACTGGTTGAACTGGGATAGAGATAGGGTGGTCATGACTTGGCCTCCAAAGTTTTAAGTTGCTGCTTGAGTTCGCGCAGTTGGCAGTAGATGTCGTAGGTGCGAGCTGCCGCCTCGGGCAGCTGTTCCAGGTCGTTAGGCAGTCCTTCAGCGATATCGTGCAGATCCATCTTCATCTGACCGGCTTTGCTGTTGAGCCGCTTGATTTGCTTTTTCAGCGCCTCGATATCGGTGGGCGTGGGGGTGGCTATAGTCATAGGCGGAATGGGGGAGTAATTGGGTGGTTGGGTAGCTGAGTAGCTGGGTGAAGTCGGTGGAGTGGGTGCGGTCGGTGATTGGAACACCCAAGCCCTCTGGGCAGGCTTCGCCAACATCCCCTGCTACCCGGCCACTCTCTAAACGTCAGCGACTTCTGGAAACCGCTGCGCTAGCTCAATCCCTCTGTTGACTAACTTTTCGCCTTCGTCGTTGAGCTTTTCGAGGGAGGCAAAGCCAAAGCGTTGGGCATCTCGTAAGGTTTTGGAAACGAGCAAGAGCCGTCCGGAGAACACCAGCGCCCAACCGAAGCCTTCGTGGCTCAGGTCGATCACCACTTGGGAAAGCAGGCCCGACTCTTCTTCGATGCGATAAGCCACCGCCCGGTAAAAAGCCATCACCCGGCTCTGGGTAATCAGGTCAACTTCTCCCTCTACAGAAATCTCGCGCTTTTGGGCTTTGCTGAGCACATAGGGCTTGAGCAGCAGCTCATCCGCCCAATTGCGGTAGGTGCCGTAGGGGTCGTTAGCGCGAATTTGCTGCACGATCGCCTTTAGGAAAGGCGAGTTATCAACAAGCAGGGCTGCATCTAGGGCAGCAGCGACAGGTGCGGGGCTCATACGAGTACTTCCTCCTCGATAGTGTCAAAATCGTCTTCAAAGTTGCGGGGCTGACTCTTTTGCAGCGCCTTGCGTAACCAGGGGGGCGGACTGCCGTTGAGGGTTTCCACCAACCGGGTCAGCACGTCTTGGATGTCATCTGCCTCTGTCTGGGCCTTGACGGGGGTAATATTTTTGCGAATGAGGCGAGCGGCGGCACTGCCACCAATGGCGGAGACATAGACCAGGGTGCAGCCGTCCAGCGCTTTGACCTTGGGCTCTAGCTTGTCTTCATTGCCGTCTTCTTTGAGATTGCCGCCAAATTCCAGCGTCTCTAGAAAGGTGTAGCCTGCGGTGTCCACCTCATAGACATCAACTCGATTGGCCGAGCCAAAGTGGGCATTAATGGTTGCCGAGTCTCGGGTTGTGAATGCAACTTTCATCAGGGGTCTCCTTGTGGAAAATCAAGCGGCGGGGCGTCGAGGCGCATGGGTAGAACCAGAGGCGGTTATACCAACAACTCGTGACTCATTTCCCCCTGGCCTTCTCGCCAGCTATGCACCAGCGCGTGGGCATTCTCCTCATCGGCTTCTAAAAACAAGTTGCCGACGTCAAACAACAGCTGGGTCGTCCCGTCGTAGCCCACGGTGGTGCGGCGGCCATTGCCCAGGCGATCGAACACGGGGAAGCCCAAGCGATAAAGCGGCACGTCCAACTTTTTCGCAATGGCTTTAACGTTGGAGTTACCAATCAGCAGGTCGGCCCCTTGCGCTAGCTCGGCAAAGTCTTCCAAATCGCCAATGGTGACCGTATCGAGGGGCAAGTCCTTCAGCAGCTTGGATTTAGTGGTTGTAACGGCAGCGTGGACTTCTGCCCCGGTCGTCTTGAGCCACCAGGCCATGGTGTGCAGTAAATCGGGCTCTAGCGCCAGGGCCACCCGCTTGCGACCAAAGAAGAAATGGGTGTCGAGAATGGCGTCTTGCAGTTGCTGCCGCTGGTGCCGATATTTGTCGGGCACGGGTTGGCCACTGACCGCTGACAGCTTTTGCAAAAAGACATCGACTTCGCTCAAGCCCGTCAAGCTGTTGAAGACGGTGAACTCAGTGCCAAAGCGCTGCTGCAAGATCTCAGCGGCGGTGGTCATGATGTGACCGATCGCGATCGTGTAGCGTGACTGATAGAGCGTCTTCAGCTCTTCGACCGTGGTGCCGCCGCTGGTCACCGCACTATATTCGTCGGACAGATGGCCATCGAGCGACTGAGACAAGTCGGGCACCATTACGGCCTTCAGGCCAAACGCTGTCACTATATCTTTGACTGCCTGCACATCTCCCGGTGCCAGCGATGGCCCGGCGAGCACTGTGACCTGGGCCTGCGTTTCGTTCACCGCGTAGGGGTAATAAGGGTCAGCGTGCAGAGCATCCACATCAACACTGTCGTCATACTCGATGGGAATATCTCGCACCAGGGCTTCCACAGCAGCGGCAAAGCCATCTTGCAAAGCCCCCTTAAAGTCAGGGGTGGAGGCGAAGGCGATCGGCAGGTTTGCGAGTTCAGTACGACGCTTACGAATCGTGCGCAAAATGCCATCCATATCATCGCCCCGCGTTTCCGTCAGGCCGGTGGTACAGAGCCCCACGATTTCGGGCTGAGACTTTTCGATCAGCGTCAGGAGCGCCGTTTCCACATTGTCCTCACCGCCGAGAATGGTGGAGACCTCGGTCATGGCCGTGGTGGAAAGGGGAATCGCTTCCCGGAAGTGGCGCACCAGCATCACCTTGGCAAAGGCTGTACAGCCTTGCGACCCGTGGAACAGCGGCATGATGCCTTTGACGCCCAGGTAGGCGAGGGCCGCCCCAAGGGGTTGGCTTTGCTTCAGTGGATTAACGGCCACGCCTTTGCGGCGAGAGACCACTTTGGTGGGAGCCGGGGCGAGAGGCTCTTGCACAGCAGCGTGGGGTTCGAGGACGTTCTGCCCCACTCCCAACACCGGCTCGCCTAAGCCATCATCTTTTTGCTCCCAAGGAGCCACCCGACGCACCTGCTCCCAAATGGGGCTGTGCAGGGCTTCGTCCAGTTCCTTGGCCATCTCAATCATGCCGATGTACCCGGCGTAAGGGTGGTGGCGTTCTTGGTTGATGTCGAGAAACGGAATCCGCGCTTTGAGGGCAGTGTATTGGTTGCGCCCGCCCGCGATCAGCATGTCAGCTTTGGTTTTAGCGATGACCTTCAGCAGTTCTTGAGCATTGCCCTTTTGCAGCATCATGCCGTCTTTGCCGAGCAGGTTTTTGATGCGGGCTTTGTCTTCTTCGGTGCTCTTTTTGGTGCTCGTGGCCACGACATCGATGCCCAAGTCATGGGCCGCCGAGATGATGGACCAGCTCTTAACCCCACCGGTGTAAAGGACAACGCGCTTGCCTAGTAAGCGTTCACGGTAGGGGGCTAAGGCGTCGGTGAGCCGAGCGGTTTCTTCAACGATGAGGGCTTCCACGCGGGCCTTCAAAGCCTCGTCGTTGAAGTGGGCGGCGATCGCCCGCAGCAGATTGTTGATATCCTCCACGCCGTAAATCGACGCTTCGATATAGGGAATGTCGTAGCGCTCCTGCATTTTGTGGGCCATGTTGATCAGCGCTTTCGAGCAGATCATCACGTTGAGCTTGGCCCGGTGAGCATAAGTGATTTCCTGATAGCGAGCATCACCGGTAATTTTCGAGAGCACGCGAATGCCCACTTTTTCCAGCAGCGGCGTGACGCCCCACATCTCACCCGCGATGTTGTATTCGCCAATCAGGTTGATGTCGAAGGGGGTGGTATATTCCGGTTCGCCGGTGCCGACCACGTACTCCAGCAGCGCCTCACCACCGATGCGGTTACCCAGGTTCTTGCTGCCGACAAAGCCCGGAGAACTGACGGGAATCACCGGAATCTCAAATTTTTCGCTGGCGGCCTTACACACCGCATCCAAATCATCGCCAATCAGCGCCGTGACGCAGGTGAGGTAGACAAATACAGCAGCGGGGTTATAGCGTTCCTTGACTTCCCGCACCGCTTTGTAGAGCTTCTTTTCTCCGCCAAAGATGATGTCGTTTTCGCTCAGATCCGTGGTGAACCCCATTTTGTAGATCATGGGGCCAGAGGACAGACTGCCCCGACTGCCCCACGAGTTACCGGCACAGGCGATCGGGCCGTGTACCAGATGCGCGACGTCAGTAATGGGGACGAGGGCAATGCTGGCACCATCAAAGGCACAGCCACCCTGGGCGGCACCGGGCTGAGCTTGTTGCTGACAAGCTTTGTTTTTACCCTTGCCTTCTTTTTTGTGATTATGCTCGCAACCCGGCTGGGTCAAGAGCTCATTGATTTTCCCAGAGGTCATTTTCATGGCGGTGGGGCGGTAAGGGGCGGCGGAGTGAGAGGGCGGCGGAGTGAGAGGGTGGCGGGTGGATGGGACTGCAGGGGCGAGGCATTTCGTGAATGACGTTGCTGGTTCGTCCAATCAGTGACAACCGAAATGCCTCGCCCGTACGGCATGTGCGTGTGGTTCAGAATGCCTTGCCCGTACGGGGGTGGGGGCGATCGCCCCGATCAATCGCAGATATAGCGGGTGATATCTTCTCCGCAGACATCGGCGAGATAGTTCAAAGAGCGAAATCGCAGGCCGACGAGTTCGTCGTAAATCGGGTTGAGTTCGCAGAGAGCGGGAATGTGGATTTCCCGGCCCAGCACCGCAAAGGTGCGTTCGAACGGGCAACAGCAGGGAATCACCTGGCAAACCCGGTGGGCAAAGGTGCGATCGCGGACTTCAATCTGGTCGATCCAACGGCGCAGGGGATTCAACAGGCCGAGGCGGGGTTGGCGCGGTGCCAGGGGCGGATGGGGGTGAGTGTGAGCAGTAAAAGTATCCATCGGTCTTACCAGTCTTCTTGGGGAATCAACGGCTTGTAGTCGTCGTCTGTCAGCTCGAGTTCGCGACTGAGGCAACCAACGACATAGTTGCTTTCAATAAAGTGAACGGAATAGATGTAGGCGCGCTGCAGATAGGTGCCAATGCCCACGATGTAGCCAACGTCGCCCTTTTTGGCGAGGTGGAAGCCGATGTCTTTACCCGGAAAAGTGCCATCGTTGCGGATGACCTTTTTGACGCGGACGCGGCTACCCATGTCGTAAAGGGGGGGACCGTCAAGTTCGACTTCTTCGCTGAGTTTCATGGGAATCAAGGATGAAGGATCAAGAATGGAGAAATATCAGGCGGAAGCGGAAGAATTAAGGTCTAGGGTTCAAGGTTCAAGGGGAAACATTAAGCCCCCACCTTGAACCTCGAACCCTTCACCCACCCACCCTTTAACGGATCAGGTCAAAGGAGATGTCTGTCTTCGACGGGATGATCGTCTTGCGATCTAGTTCGTCAAGGATGGTGTTGACGATCCAGTTGAACTGGTTGATCGCGCCCTGGTAGCCCAAGGTGGCGTAGCGGTGCATGTGGTGGCGATCGAAGATCGGATAACCAATGCGCACCAGCGGCGTATGGGTATCACGCCAGAGGTACTTGCCGTAGGAGTTGCCAATCAACAGGTCAACCGGCTCAGTAAACATCAAGGAACGCAGGTGCCACAAATCCTTCTTGCCCCAGATGGTGGCCTCTTGGCCGTAGGGGCTGTTGGTCAACACTTCCCGCAGTTCGGCTTCGAAGTCAGGGTTGCTGTTGGTGACCACGATGTGGACGGGCTCAGCCCCCATTTCGAGCAAGAACTGGGTAATGCCAAACACATGATCCGGGTCGCCGTAAAGGGCCACACGCTTGCCGTGAATCCAGGCTTGCGAGTCAGTCATCGCATCCACGGCGCGACCCCGCTCTTGCTGCAGCTCTTGAGGAATCGCCTTACCCGTGATGGCAGACAGCGCCATCAAGAATTCGTCGGTGCCTTTGATGCCGAAGGGACGGAAGTTATAGGTCTTTTGCTCCCATTCCTTCGTGATGTATTCCTGAGTCTTGGGCGTGGTGTACTTCTGGAAGAAGAAGCTGCCTTCCGCATTGATCGAGTCACCGGCCTCTTCGAGCGTGGTCAACCCGTTGTACATCTTGAATTCGCCAGTGTTGGGCGAATCAAACGTATCGGAGTTGTCCGAGAGGATGGTGTAGTCGATGCCAAACAGGCCCAGAATCCGCTTCAGTTCGCGCAGGTTGCCAATGTAGGCGTCAAAGCCCAGGTTGAAGTTGAACTTACCGTTGGTGGTTTCCGCTTTCTTGCCTGCGGTCAGCGTCTTGAGGATGCTCACCAGCATATTGTCGTAACCCGTGATGTGAGACCCCACAAAGCTCGGCGTGTGCGCTGCTGGCACCGGCAAATCTTCGGGAATCAGCTCTTCATTCTTCGCCGTCTGAATGAAGGCACCAATGTCATCCCCAATGACCTCAGCCATACAGGTGGTGCAGAGGGCAATCATCTTGGGCTTATAGAGGGCGTAGGAGTTCTGCAAGCCATTCTTGAGGTTATTGAGGCCACCAAATACCGCAGCATCCTCGGTCATAGAGGAGGAAACGGCCTGGAAGGGCTCTTTGTAGTTTCTGGTCAAGTGAGTGCGGAAGTACGCCACACAGCCTTGCGAACCATGGCTGTAGGGCAGCGTGCCTTCAAACCCGGCAGCCACAAACAGCGAACCCAAAGGCTGACAGGCTTTAGCCGGGTTGATGGTCAGCGCTTCCCGCGAAAAGTTCTTTTCGCGATATTCCCAGCTCTTAGTCCATTCAGCAGTTTCGGTAACGAGGTCGCGATCGTGCGCCCCTTCAAACTGACGCTTGTACTCAAATAGATCTTGGTACGTATCGGTATGGAACAGATCGAAGTGGTCTTGAATCTTGCCCGGCTCAGACGGGTTCGCCGGCACTTGGGGATTGGTGTTCTCAGTCATGGTGTTCTCCTCGGGAGCGGTGGATGAGTGAGGGGGGTAAAAGCGTGGATGAGTGGCGGGTAGAAGAGGGTAGAGAGTAGAGGGATCGGGTTGATTGAACCCCCTACTCATGACTCCCCTACTCAGCCCAAGGGGCGTTGACTAAACTCCAGGTGGGGTTGTTGATCGCCATATCCATGTCGCGGGCAAAGACTTCAAAGCCTTCGTAGCCGTGATACGGACCGGAATAATCCCAGGAGTGCATCTGGCGGAAGGGCAGCGCCATCTTCTGGAAGACATACTTCTCTTTGATGCCAGCAGCGATCAGGTCGGGCTTCATCTGCTTGGCGAGTTCTTCAAACTCAAAGCCACTGACGTCGTCATAAATGACGGTGCCTTCGCCGACATAGTCAGCAGTCCGCTTGTAGTCATCGCCGTGACCGAACTCATAGCCCGTACCGATCACCTTCATTCCCAAGTCTTCAAAGGCGGGGACAACGTGGCGAGGCCGCAGGCCACCCACCATCATCATCACTTCCTTACCTTCGAGACGAGCGCGATACTTATCCAGGATGGCGTCCATCCGGGGCTGGAAGCTGGCGATCACTTCCTCTGCTTTCGCTTGGATGGTTTCGTCAAACTGAGCCGCAATCTTGCGCAATGATTTGGCGATTTGGGTGGGGCCAAAGAAGTTGTACTCCAACCAGGGGATCTGATACTTCTCTTCCATGAAGCGGCAGATGTAGTTCATCGAGCGATAACAGTGGATCAGGTTCATCTTCGCCAGGGGCGTCATCACCACTTCGTTAAAGGTGCCATCACCCGAGAACTGACAGATGACGCGCAGGCCGATCGCCTCTAGCAATAAGCGGCTGGGCCAAGCATCACCACCGATGTTGTAGTCACCAATGATGTTGACATCGTAGGGGCCAGGCTCAAACCCTTCAGGGGTTTGCCGATACTCATCGGCCTTGGGCAGCACCCAATCTCGCACGGTGTCGTTGGCAATGTGGTGACCCAGCGATTGCGAAACGCCGCGGAAACCTTCACAACGAACGGGGACTACCGGCTTGCCAGTTTTCTTAGCTTGCTTACGGGCGACGGCTTCGATGTCATCACCGATCAAGCCTACCGGACATTCCGATTCAATCGTGGTGCCCTTACTGAGGGGAAAGAGCACTTCGAGTTCATCAATCAGCTTGTCGAGCTTTTTGTCTCCCCCAAACACGATGTCACGCTCTTGGAAATCAGAGGTGAACTGCATCGTGCCGAAGGTATCAACCCCCGTGGTGCCGATGTAATAGTTACGACGACCAGACCAGGAGTAGTAGCCGCAGCCCACCGGACCGTGGCTGATGTGAATCATGTCTTTAACCGGCCCCCAGACCACACCCTTAGCCCCTGCATAGGCACAGCCACGGGTGGTCATTACGCCAGGAACAGACTTTTTGTTGGACTTGACGCCGCAGTCGGACGCGTCTGCTTCAGTTACGTTCAGGTGCTTGGAGCGGCTCTTTTTAGCTTTGGCGGGATACGCTTCCAGGACTTCCTGGACGAGCGCTTTGCGATCTTCTACGGTGGCCATGGTGACCTCTTAGGTAGGGTGAGTGAGTGGAGAGGAAGTCAGCAACCGGGGCGCTGTTGGGCCGGGTGAGAGGCCGCTCAGCGCCGCCCGGTTGCTTGAGCAAAACGGTCTAGACAGCGGCAGCGGCCTTGTCAGCTTCGAGTGCCTTCTGGTACTCTTCGTCACCGTTCAACAAGCCGAACTCAACCAAGAGCTCTTCCAGTTCGTCCATCGTGATGGGCGTCGGAATGGTCAAGTCTTTGTTGTCTTCGATCTTCTGCGCCAGCGTGCGATACTCTTCAGCTTGCTTACTATCGGGCGCATACTCAATCACTGTCATGCGGCGCAACTCAGCGTGCTGCACAATGTTGTCGCGAGGCACAAAGTGAATCATCTTGGTGTTGAGTTTCTCAGCGAGGGCTTCGATCAGCTCAATTTCCCGGTCAACATTACGGCTGTTGCAGATCAAGCCGCCGAGGCGCACACCACCGGAGTGAGCGTACTTGAGAATGCCTCGGGCGATGTTGTTGGCCGCATACATGGCCATCATTTCACCGGAACAAACGATGTAGATTTCTTGGGCTTTGCCTTCCCGAATGGGCATTGCAAAACCGCCGCAAACCACGTCGCCTAGTACGTCGTAGGAAACGAAATCGAGATCTTCGTAAGCGCCTTCTTCTTCTAAGAAGTTAATGGCGGTGATGATGCCCCGACCGGCGCAACCAACACCCGGCTCAGGACCACCCGACTCAACGCACTTGACGTCTTTGTAACCGGTGAGGAGCACTTCCTCGAGTTCGAGATCTTCAACCGCGCCCCGCTCGGCAGCCAAGTGCAGAATGGTGGTCTGAGCTTTGCTGTGGAGCATCAAACGGGTGGAGTCAGCTTTGGGGTCACAGCCGACGATCATGATACGTTGGCGATCGGCCATCCCAGCGATGGTGTTTTGTGAGGTGGTGGATTTGCCGATACCGCCTTTTCCGTAAAATGCAATCTGTCTCATGGGGAGAATTCTCCGTGGTGTGTAGTGAACAAAGGTGAGAAGGGAGTTCAGACTTCGGAATCAGAAATCAAGGGTGAAAAGCTGATTTCTGGAGACTTCGGGGTCAGGCGGGTGGCGATCGCCCGAAGTGTAGGGCTGTCGAAAGTGTGTTCATGGCGAGTGGGAAGTAGAGGGTCAGAAGAGGCAGGAGCGAGGCTGGCGAAATTTAGAGCACCGGGACTTCTTCAACCGTGAGGCTGGGTAAGACCAGATCCTTTAACTTGGCCTCGATGGAATTTTTGAGGGTGGCAGTGCTGCTGGCGCAGCCGCCACAAGCGCCTTTGAGCGTGACCTGAACGCGATCGCCCTCGACGTCAAACAGTTCAACATCACCGCCGTCGGCCATGAGGATGGGCCGAATCTCGGTATCCAGCACCTGCTGAATCAGCTTGATTTTTTGCACGGTGGTGAGATGGCGCGGCGCGGCGGTTTCGTCAATCTGGGCGATCGCGATTTCGGCCGCCACTCGACCAGGGACCGCATCACGCTCTTGCTGCACTTCGATCAGGATGTCTTCAATGCCCGCGAGGCAAGAGCCACAGCCGCCCCCCGCCTTGATATAGCTGGTGACTTGCTCAACATCATTGAGGTCGTTTTCGATGATGACTCGGCGAATTTTCGGCTCAGTGATGCCGTAGCACTGGCAAATTAGGCTACCTTCGTCATCGTCATCGTGCTTGACTTCAATACCGCGATATTTGTAGATGGCGGCTTCCAGGGCTTCTTGCCCCATCACCGAGCAGTGCATCTTGGCTTCCGGCAGGCCGCCGAGAAAGTCAGCAATGTCCTGATTGGAGATGTTGAGCGCTTCGTCTAACGTTTTGCCTTTGATGATTTCAGTCAGGGCCGAGGAAGAGGCGATCGCACTCGTGCAGCCAAAGGTTTGGAACCGGGCATCCAAAATCTCATCCGCTGACACCTGAACCTTGAGGTGCAGTCTCAAGGCATCCCCGCAGGCAATGCTGCCCACTTCGCCATAGACCACTGCTACATCAGGCTGATCAGGATTTTCAATGGCCCCCTGGTTCAGGGGGTTATAGAACAGGTCGAGTACTTTTTCTGAGTAGTCCCACATGGCAGTTTCGGGGGGTGAGGGTGAACAGGAGGGAGAGAGAGTCGGGATTGGGGGAATAGGGAGTTTCTGTGGCCTTGTTCCCTGTCATCTGTGCCCTATGTGGCAACAGCCACATCGCGTTCTTGCAGCCACTCAGCCTGGTCGTTGTTGAAAGGCGACATCGCCCGCAGTTTTTCAACAATGCCGGGCATCACCGCCAGCACATGCTGCACATCGCTTTCGGTAGTGAAGCGCGACAGGCTGAAGCGAATCGAGCCGTGCAAGATGGTGTAAGGCAAACCCATCGCCGTCAGCACGTGGGACGGGTCGAGGGAACCCGACGTACAAGCCGAACCGGAGGAGGCGCAGATGCCTTCGCGGTTGAGCATGTACAGAATGGCTTCGCCTTCGATGTATTTGAAGCCAATGTTGGTGGTGTTGGGCAATCGGGGCGAGCCACCGCCGTTGACCTCACAATCGGGAATGTTGGCCAGCAGTTCACGCTCTAGACAGTCGCGCAGCCAAGCTTCCTTAGGGGCATTGCGCAGGTCACGTTGGGCCAGTTCGGCCGCTTTGCCCAAGGCAACGATACCCGGCACGTTTTGCGTCCCGGCCCGACGGCCCCGTTCTTGGTGGCCACCGAGCAGGAAGGGCCGGAACCGGAAGCCCCGTCGCACATACAGTGCGCCAATCCCTTTGGGGGCATGCAGCTTGTGACCGGAGAGCGTCAGCAAGTCGATGGTGCTGGTGCTCAGGTCAATGGCGACTTTACCCACCGCCTGCACGGCGTCCACATGGAAGGTAGCGCCGTATTCATGGGCGATCGCCCCAATCTCTTCGACCGGGAAAATCACTCCCGTTTCGTTGTTGGCGTACATCGTGGTGACGAGGGCGGTGCCGCCGGTCATGGCAGCTTCCAGCTCCATCAGGTCCAGCTGACCGCGCCCATCCACCGAGAGGTAAGTGACGGTGTAGCCCTTCTTTTCCAAGTGCTTACACACATTCAGAATGGCCGGGTGCTCGACGGCGGTAGTGACGATGTGGCGCTTCTCGGGTTGGGCAGCCAGCGCCGCGTGAATGGCAGTATTGTTGCCTTCACTGCCGCAGCTATTGAAAATGATTTCGGTATCTTCGGCCCCGAGCAGAGCGGCGACTTTTTCGCGCGCATCTTGCACGGATGCCCCGACCTGGCCCCCAAAGCTGTGCATTGACGAAGGGTTGCCATACAGCTCGGTCAGGTAAGGCAGCATCGCCTCCACCACAGCTGGGTCAATTCGGGTGGTGGCGTTGTTGTCTAAATAAATAACCATCACAATCTCCGCGCTAGCAATAAAGGGTTGGGGGGTCAGGCATTCGAGGCAAACGGACAAGTTCAGGGCCGGTGACCGGCGAGGCTTAGGCCTGCAGTTGCTGCAGCCGTTGGGCGTAGTCGTCAAACCACTGCCGCCAATAACCCGACTGCTGCGTCCCTTTGAGACGCTCCACCATCTGGGTATATTTGGCGAACCAAGCTGTCCAATAATCGTTAGTCGGTGCACCGGCGGTCGCCAGGGCCACCGAGGCGACCCCAGTCGTCAGGGGCACACAGCCTTCGTTGGTGGGACACACCGACCAGCATTGGGGAACCCCATAGGCCCCCTCACACTGGTTGCAGCGATCAACCTCAATCCACACGTTCGTTCCATTCGTTGCGATCGCGCCGGTGGGGCAGGCCGAGAGGCAGCGATCGCAGCTAATACAGTCACTGGTGATGGCGTATGTCATGGCTCGATTCCTCGTGAGGTAAATAGGATTGAGGCAGACGGACTGCACCGGAGTGCAGTCCTCGGAGCAGCTACGCCGCCAAGACATGCTCGTCATAGAACTGGCGAGCCACAGTCTCGATCACGTCGTAGGCTTCCACGACCTGCAGGCCCGCTTTTTTCAGCTCTTTTTGCGGGCAGGGGCCAACCTTAGCGGCCAGCACGGCCTTACAGTCAGCGACGGTGCCGATGATGCCGTCCAGGGCCGCTTCTTCGCCGTAACCGCCCTGGCAGTAGTCGGCCACTTTGCGGTGTCCGATGAACTTGGCTTCGGTGGCATCCACCTCGTAAATCATGAATTCTTTGGCATGACCAAAGTGCTGATTGACCAAGCCCCCGCCTTTAGTGGCCACAGCCAGGAGAATCTTCGGACTATCAACTGGAGCCGCTTTGGCCGCTTTGGCCGCCGCTTTCTTCTCAGCAACCGCCGCCCGATTTTGCTCGATGCCACTGTGTACAGCTTGACGAGCTTCCAGGCTGTAGTCCGCCGGCATTTCCATGAACTTCTCTTTGGTGAATTCCTGACTGCGGTCTTCACCCAGTAGGCCCACGGCATCAGCCCGGCACTGGCGACAGTGACGCATCAGCTTCAGGTTGCCAGCACAGCTGTCTTGCACCGCTTTCAGCTCTTTGGGGTTAGGCCCACGTTGACCGTTTAAGCCAAAGTAGGTGCCGTGCTCCGGCGCTGAGATCAGCGGCATGATGTTGTGCAAGAAGGCACCCCGCTCGCGAATAGCGGCGTTCACTTCGGGCAGGTGCTCATCGTTGACACCAGGAACTAGCACCGAGTTGACTTTGCACAGGATGTCGGCATTTTGCAGTGCCGCCAACCCTTCCATCTGCCGTTCATGCAGAATTTTGACTCCCTCAATGCCGCGATAGCGCTTACGGCGATAGTGCACCCAGGGATAAATCTTTTCGCCCACGGCGGGGTCCACCATATTAATCGTGATGGTGACGTGGTCGACGTTGAGGGCTTTGATGCGCTCGACGTGATCCGGCAGCATCAGACCGTTAGTCGAGAGGCACAGTTTGATATCTGGCGCTTCCTCGGCGATTAACTCAAAGGTGCGGAAGGTTTTTTCGGGGTTCGCTAGGGGGTCACCCGGCCCAGCAATGCCCAATACCGTCATTTGCGGAATCTTGCCTGCCACCACAAGCACTTTGTGCGCCGCTTCTTCGGGGGTCAGCAGCTCGCTAACCACACCGGGGCGACTCTCGTTGGCACAGTCATATTTGCGGTTGCAATAGTTGCACTGAATGTTGCAAGCCGGGGCCACCGCCACGTGCATGCGAGCGTAGTGGTGGTGGGCTTCTTCGCTATAGCAAGGATGCTTTTCGATGCGGGCCTGCATCGATTCGCTCATGCCAGTAGCGGACTCATCTTTTTTACTGGTGCAGCCGCAGCCGCCGCCAGACTTCTTGACCTGGGTTTTGGTTTTGGTCAAGGTAATGTCCAGCTCGGGCGTCGCAGTAGGCGCGGAAGCAAGGGCAGAGGGGGGTGGCGGTGGCGTCATGGGTTTGGCGGTGTAAAGGGCAGAACTCAGCAGGGCTAAACCGGGCGTCGAAGGATTCAGCAGCAGCAGGAGAGCAATCAGTAGCGGAAGCAATCAGCGGAAAAAGCAATAAACAGAGTGAGAAACTGGATGCGGTAGCGGTCGGGGGTCACCTCTCAAGCAAAACCGGTAAGAAAAAGAGAACGTTGCGTCGATGGCATCAACCCTGTAAACACAGGGGGGTGTTCTAAGCCCCTGCCAGAGCAGGAATAGAACCAGTTATGTGATAGCGATCAAAGCAACGTCCTGGCTTTCAGGAGAGTGTGATGGTGGCCGAGGGTCAGAGTCTCGGTGCTAAAAAGCAATTTCCTAGGTGTATAGGTGGGGGCTGTGCTCGTTTGCTCTACGAGAGGGCTTGAGGACAGCCACAAAGGGTGAATACGCCTGAAATCGCATCGCTTGGCAGGAACAGGCTAATCGTTGAAATCAGAAAAACTGGGCTTCGGGCTTTTAAGCACGCTCTAACTGAGCTGAAGTTGTCCAGGTTTTTGTTGACTTCGCCGCGTCGCTCGTTGGGTTAAGACTCGTCGTCCGGCGTTGAAAGAGTTATATCAATGGCTCATTAGCGAGACTGAGTGGCGATCGCGATAGGATTTATTGGATCATTAGCGCTGCACTCAAGCGCCACAGCCCTTGTTTTGAGGGGATAAAATCTTTTTTCAAGATCGGGGGACTGGCATTAATCACGGGCTGCACTACCATTTTTGTCGCCCGGCCCGGTGTTTCTGCACTCAGCGAGATCGCTACTTGGGCAAGGGATTGATGTGATTTTAGGGAATTAAAAAGTACATTTTATTGAGTACTCAAAAGCTCGATTTTGCTAAACCTGATACCAAAATCAAGACTTTCTCTGAAGAGACAAAATTGCAGATGTATCGAACTTGCTGATCGCCTCTATATATAAGTAGTGAATTTTACGTTTTGCGATTAAGCAATGTAAACGGTGTTGATTTCAAGCCTTTCACAGCTGCTCTTGAAGACGTTGGGAGAAGAGAAGAGAAAAGAAAAGAGAGTGGGGAGTAGAGGGTGGAGGGTAGAGAGTGGGGAGTGAGGATTAGAGGAAGCGCGGGGGCCGGGTGTGCACCGAAGGAACGTAGCGTTGTTTGATTGAGGCGTTTGGCGTCGTTGAGCAACGATATTCCAGCAGATCAGTTTCTCTCCGCAAGAAGCAAACTCATCTATTGCACCCACTTATTTAAAGGGCATCACTGTTTTGCGACGCCCCCTTACCTGTGAGTGGTTTGGCTGACGGTGGGTCGGGGATACCAAAACTTGATTGCTGAGTGCAAAGGAACAACCTCCCTGACAGCTCGGCAGGAACTCGATTGAGCGTTTCCTCCAGATCATGTCTTCTGCGGGATTCAGGCTAACGGTTCTCTGAAACCAGACTCCGCAGCTTGCCCCCGTGCTCCTCATAGCAGTTCTACGAATTACAGCGACACAGGCAAGTCGGCTTCGACTCCGCTCAGCCGACGTTCCTTGAGCAGAGTCGAAAGGAAGATCTGTAGCTCAGTTCAGCCGACGTTCCTTGAGCGGAGTCGAAAGGAAGATCTGTAGCTCAGTTTCAGAGCATCTGTTATCAGCAGCTGTGAGAGTCAGGGGGCGGTCTCTAAAACAGCACAACTAATCGGTTTTGACGGGGGCATCGAGATGGGGACGATCGCAGTTCCCCAACGCCGATCGAGACGGTGTTAAGGAATGCTGAATTAAATAGAGGTGATTTTGCAGCATCTGCTACCGTTTCACTTATGGATATAAAATCTGGACTGCGCAAAATCAGTCTTTGAGTACAGCCGAGCGTGATTCTAAGTTATCCGCTCAAATTAGCTCTATCTATTTATATGTAAGGGTTTTTACTTGAGTGCAGAATACTTGCACCATCCCTTAGAAATACCCGAGCCTAGGGGCGGAAATACCAGTCCCCCCCTCCTCAAAGAAATTCAAACAGCACCTAATTGCAAGCGTTTTAGCGATTGAGTGCAGCCCTAATTGTTCTAGTAAATCTGGATTGGGCCGGAGCGATCGCCGCCCCAAAATCGCCCTTGCTATAAGCAGAGAAACACAGCCCCCCAAAGCCATGTCGCTGTCTCTGCCCAGTTTCTCAATTCAACGCTGGTTGCGCCGCCCCGAGTGGCGGCAGCAGTTACCCCTCGCTGATGACGTCGCTGTCATCTTTAAGCATGACCCAGCCGCTCGTAACTGGCTCGAAGTACTGTGCTGTTATCCCGGTTTGCATGCGATCGCGGCGCATCGGTTGGCCCACTGGCTGCACAACCGCCAGGTCAGCTTTTGGCCGCGCTTGATTTCACATCTGTCTCGCTGCGCCACTGGTATTGAGATTCACCCTGGTGCGCAACTGGGTCGCGGCCTCTTTATTGATCACGGCATGGGCGTCGTCATTGGCGAAACGGCCATTGTCGGCGACGGCACCTTGATTTACCAGGGCGTCACCCTGGGGGGCACCGGCAAAGAAACCGGCAAGCGCCACCCCACCGTGGGCAGTCGCGTCGTCATCGGCACCGGGGCCAAAATTCTTGGCAATATTCACATTGGTGATCAGGCGCGCGTCGGCGCGGGCTCTGTCGTGTTGACTGACGTTCCCGCTAACTGCACCGCCGTCGGCATTCCCAACCGCAACGTCTGCCGCTGCAACACCACCGCCACCCCGTTGGAACATGCCCAACTCCCGGCCGCTCAGGCCACTGCATTTCGCACCCTACTGGACCGCATCGAAGCGTTAGAGGCCGAAGTGCAACAGCTTTCTCGTACACCTCTCTCACAGTTGGAGTTTTCATCCCATGAATAAATGTGCTGCTCTCACCCCTAATCCGGGTCAAGTCGTTGCGGTACAGCGGTGCGATCGCTGGTCGATTTACCGCCGCTTGCAAGAACTCAATATTCCTTGTGCTTGTCCCGCTGACGGCACGTTGCGAGTCGAGGTAAGTCATGCCACCGCGTTGGTGTTAGCCCGCAGCACGATTCGTCAGTTCACCACGTCTCGCCAGACCGGGGTGGATTGGCTAGAGCGCTGCTGGGAAACCCAGGTAGCTTGCCAAACCAATCACTAGGGCGCGTCATCAGTGAGTTGCCCACCCCTTGTGGAACCAGCATTGCCGCACCCGCTCCACCCACCCAGCTGGGGCTGAAACCGTTGTGGTACTGACATTAAGTCGCTAACTGATGACCGCCCCTAGCAGGCCAACCGCCTTTTGTCGTTCTGATTGACCGTTGTTTTTCTGACCTACTGGAGCAAATGATATGACCACTCAAACTCTCGTCCGCGCCTTTGGTGAAGTGGGGACTAACCCCATCAATCTCGAATCTGAGGTTACCGCTGCCGTCTGCGAAGGGCTGAATCTGGTATACGCCAGTTTTCAAGCGCTGTATCTGCAGTATCAAAAACATCACTTTGTGGTGGAAGGCGCTGAATTTCTCTCGGTACACGAGTTCTTGCAAGAGAGCTATGAGGCGGCTCAAGGCCATGCCCATGATGTCGCCGAGCGCCTCAATGGCCTGGGCGGCGTGCCCGCTGGCAGCTTTGCGCTACTGGCCGATCTGTGCTGCTTTGAGCCCGAGCCCGACGGCATCTACAACTGCCGTCAAATGATCGAAAACGATCTCGCCGCCGAACAATCGGCGATCGCCCTGCTGCGGCGACTCTCCTCCCAGGCCGAAAGTGTGGGCGATCGCGCCACCCGCTATCTGTACGAGCAAATTTTGCTCGAGACCGAAGAGCGCGCCTTCCACCTCGACCACTTCCTCACTGCCGACAGCCTCACGCTGGCCTTTGTGCAGTAGAGCCTCGGTGACGATTTGCACCAGAAGTTAGCACACACCTTGCCACTAGCTGGCTTCTGGTTTCCTCATCTTCCTTCACTTAGGAGCCGCCTCCCATGTTGTCTTCCCTCCTGATTATTAGTTTTGTGTTTAGCCTGGCCTGGGCTCAACAGATCTTTCTCAACCGCATGATGGCTGCCGATATCGAAACTCTCAAAAAGGCCCGCTACGACTCCCTCAAGCAGCAGTCCGGGACCTAAACAATCCCGCTCAGGCTGTCTGCGTTCCCTGATCTCGACTACCCCACATTTTTTCGGAGGCTGCCGTGACCACTCCCGCAATCTATATCAACGACACGACCCTACGCGATGGCGAACAGGCTGCCGGTGTGGCCTTTGGTTTAGACGAAAAAGTCGCGATCGCTAAATTCCTCGACGCGATCGGCGTCCAAGAGCTCGAAGTGGGCATTCCCGCCATGGGGCAATCAGAAGCTCAAGCCATTCGAGCGATCGTTGATTTGGGCCTCAATGCCCACCTGCTCGGGTGGAACCGCGCCAACATCGCCGACATTCAAGCCTCGATTTATTGCGGGCTCAAGCGAGTTCACATTTCCATTCCCGTTTCTGACATGCAGATTCAGGTCAAATTTGGGGGCCGCTGGGCGCGGATGTTAGAGCAGCTGCGCGATGCCATCTCCTTTGCCCGCGATCACGGGTTAGAAGTCAGCGTCGGCGGCGAAGATAGCTCCCGCGCTGATGAGACTTTTCTGATCGACGCGGCCCAATACGCGCAGGAATGGGGGGCCTTCCGCTTTCGCTTTTGCGACACGGTCGGCATTCTCGATCCTTTCACCACCTTTGCCAAGGTGCAAAAGCTGGTGACGTCCTTAACGATTCCGGTCGAAATGCACACCCACAACGATCTGGGTCTCGCCACCGCCAATGCCTTGGCTGGTGTGCGCGCAGGGGCCACCTCGATGAACACTACGGTGAATGGCCTGGGCGAACGGGCGGGCAATGCGGCACTAGAAGAAGTGGTAATGGCGCTGAAGCAAATTTACGGCCTCAAAACCGGGGTGCAGACGCAACACTTTTTAGAACTGTCGCGCTTTGTCGCTAAGGCCGTGAACTGCCCCGTACCGCCGTGGAAGGCGATCGTCGGCCAAAACACCTTTGCCCATGAGTCCGGCATTCACGCCCACGGCGTTTTGCAAAATCCCAGCACCTACGAACCCTTTGACCCCAAAGAAGTGGGCTGGCAGCGTCGCCTCGTGGTGGGCAAGCATTCCGGTCGCAGCCTGCTCAATCAGGTGCTGCAAGACTATGGCCTGCAGCTCGATGCCGATCACGGCCAGTCCGTTTTAGATGTCGTGCGCGATCGCTCGACTCAGCTCAAGCGCAACCTCACCGCTGAAGAGCTATTTGCGATCGCCGCCCAAGAAATGACCCTTGGAGCGACGAGGTAGCTCCTCGGTGGAACCGAGTTTAGGGCACATTCGACCGCAGCCTGGTGCGCGCCCCCTCCACGCCGGTTCCACCTTTCTCTTGTTCCGACCAATGTTCCACTGACCGTTGCCATTCACTTACCCGAGGCTCTGATATGAAAGTCATGCTCCACAGCGGCGAAAACGGCTCCTTAATGGTTTACGTGCCTAAAAAAGATCTCGAAGAGCACGTTGTCAGCCAAAGCCGCGAAGGCGATACCACGCTCGTCACCCTCGAAAATGGTTGGGAACTCTCGATCAGCGGCCTCACCGATCCGCCGAAACTCCCCCAAACCGTCAACGCCAAACGTCTCAATTAAAGGCTGCGGCTCTCGTACGGGCAAGGCCTTTTGGAGCGTACGGGCGAGGCCTTTTGAAAATCATCTTGCGCCTTTGACCGATAGGTTTACCTCAAAAGGCCTCGCCCCTCCGGTGCACCCCCTAACATCCCAGCCCCCCTGCTCCCGCGCTCCCTCGACCCTCCACTCCCTACTCCTCACTCCTCCTCCTCCTCCCATGAACTATCCCTTGCCCAACGGCCATCCCCACTCTCCTCGCATCTTCAACCTCGAAGGCACCTTTCTGGGCTTTGTCGGGGGCGATGCGCGAAAAGTCAAATCCATCATTTTGGACGTTGAGCAAGAGGAAGTGGTGATCAAGCTGCCCAAGGAATTGCGCAGCTATATGCGGTCTGCCGTCCGAGTGGGCGATCGCCTGCAATGCATTGGTAGCAGCCAAATCGACCTCAAAGCCGGGGTGGTCAAACTGCAGGCCTATCAGGTCTTTTTCCTCTCCCCTCGCGACCTTGCCACCACCGCACCAGCTGAACCCACTGCGACCGCCACCGAAGCCGCAGGCACTCCCGGAGAGAAGCTCTCAACACCGCTCCCTAAAGTGGCCTCTGCGAAAAAGCCGTCTCACATTTTGGTCTGCCGCAAGTCAGGTTGCCAAAAACGAGGCGGTCGCAAGATGGTCGCCGCCTTAGAACAAATTTTGCAAACCTACAACCTGCAAGACCAGGTTGAGATTCGCTACACAGGCTGTCAAAAGACCTGCTCTAAAGCGCCCAACTTAACCGTGATGCCCGGCAAACATCGCTATCAGCGCGTCAATCCCGACGATCTCTCCGCCCTGGTTGCAGAACACTTTTGTGAACCCGAGTGACCCTCACCCATTGCTTCACACCATGCTGACCTCCGAGCCTGAGCTAGTTTCAACGATCGCGCCAGCCCCTTCCACGGCTGGCGCGATCGCCCCGTTTTTCTATTACTTCGCCTATGGCTCATGCATGTGTCCGGTTGATTTGAAGCGATCGCTGGGCGAAAACACTCATCCCTACGTCGTGGGGCCGGCAACCCTCAAGGGCTACCGATTGGGCTTTCACTACTACTCAGCCAAGCGGCAGTGCGGCGCGCTCGATATTTTGCCCGATGTCCATAGTGCAGTTCAGGGGGTGCTGTATCGACTGCCGTGGCACCTCAGCGATCGCCTCGATCAGCGCGAAGGCGTCCAGCAAGACGGATACCGTCACGAGTCCGTTGCGATCGCCTGCGGCACCCAGCAATATGTCGGCGTCCGCACCTATGTCGTGGTCAAAAAGACGCCCACCGAGATTCCCCCCAATGACTGGTATTTCAACGTGGTGCTGCGAGGCGCAGTCACCTGCCAACTGCCAGAAACCTACTGCTGGCAGCTGTTCGATTACATGCGCGGCCTGCAAAGCGCTTGCGCCTAAGTTCGCCACCTTGAACTAACCCCATGTCCTTCAAACTGTGCCCTTTTCTCTGTGAAGTCTGCCTTTGGCTCACCGCCGAGTTCGTGCTCGGCTATATTGAGTTCGATAACTTGGCCGACTATTGCGAGTATTTGAAACAGTGAGAAGCGATCGCTCTGCTCAGTCAGACACATTGATGAGGGCCTCGCAATCATTCGCCAAGCTACTGAATGCAACTTTCTGCTGCAGAGGAACAATGCCAGAATTGCCTGCACAATCGATCACTGAAGTGCGGCGGCGTCTTCTCGAACACATGGTTTCGTTTATGGAAGGTGATGAAAACGAAACTGACTTTGATTGCGGTTACACTCAAGCGGATATTGACCGATGCGCGGCAATTGTGGACGCTTACCTTGCAGACATCGCTGCAAATACCGATCCTGACAAAGATCAACTCAGATTTATCATCAAGAAAGCCGTTCTACAACTGAATGACTTGAATGATAGTTGTGGCGGCTCACTGATCGAAACAGATGAGCGCGAAGACTTGTGCGAGATCATTTTGGTCGCGGCCCAAGCATGCGGTCTCACCACCACCCAAGACATTACAGAAGAATGGCGAGATTGGTAGCGATGTCCAGAACCAACACAGGCATTAGAGCGATCAATCTGGCAAAATTTGGCATCACTGATCGCTAAAATATCGGTGCAAGCTTCGCCACAGGTATCCTTACCCTGTTGAGCACAGGCGTCAGCGATACCAGACAAGCCGCTCTCCCTAGGGTGCACCTACCGCTTTCACAAAAACGAAACCATTGATCCAATTGAGCGTGAGGCATTAGGGCGACACGATGGAAGAAGCGGTAAATAAACCGGTGCAAAAGAGTACAGTTCGGCAGCGGGCCGACGAAATCAAGAACTATCGATGCAAGAACTTGATCGCGGTACTGGAAGATCCCAACGACATCAAAAATATCGGGACGGTGATCCGCAACGTCAACGCTTTGGGTGTCGAGAAAGCCTACGTGGTGGACCCTCGACGAGCATTGCCTGAAGATTGGCAAGAGATGCGAGAAAAGCGATCGCTGTCTAAGACGTCTGTCTCAGCGATTAAGTGGAGCTTCGTCAAACGCTTCGACAGCACAGAAGCCTGCCTCGACCACTTAGAGAAAAATCGGTTTGTGTCAATTGTGACGTCTCCCCATGTCAAGGGGCAGAAAAACGTAATTTTGCACGAGGCTGACTATACCCACACCAGGCTGGCAGTTTGGTTCGGCAACGAGTCGAGAGGCATCAGCGATTTAGCCGTAGCGCGGAGTGAAATGTGTGTGAGCATTCCCATGTTTGGCATGATTGAAAGCCTTAATCTCGGCACCACATCGGGCATTGTGCTGTATGAGATTACTAAACAGCGGCGGGAGTATCAGAGCCAGTACAGACGTAGTCGCAGGCGGGGTGAGAAATCTGATGATTGACCCATCGTTGCCGGTGACTTTGAGCAATCACCAATGATTTTTACCGCCGCCCAACCACTGTCATCTCAAACGCAGCTGGAGTCAGGCGTTAGCTCACTACGCTACTGCATGAAGGCATCAGAATAGGCTTACCAGTATCCTTCCCCTCTTGACCAAAGGTGTTCATGGTGGCGAGCTTGTTTGAGAGGAGTAGGGCTGGGCTAGCGATCGCCTTCAATGCGATCGCGATATTCCGAGCGTTCGTCAACGCGCATATCAAAGGGGCCGCCCTGCCCCATCGGCGGGCACACCCGGATTTTCGCCAGCGGGCTGAACTGCGCCACCGTGGCCGCAATGGTGGCAATGCGGTTGAGCACGCGCCAGTTGACCGTCGCATCGGGACAGTGAATCACCAGCATCAACACCTCAGAGAGGCTGATGACCCACTGACATTCCATCAAGAGAGACTGAGTCGGCCCGTCACAGGCTTCAAAAAAATGCTTGCGGGTCGAGAGTTCGAGCTGTCGCCGTAGGGCGGCATCCACATCCGTAATGGCGACTGGGGGTTGATCTTCGGGGGGAAGCGTAGAGGTCATGGCACTATCTCAGGATAAAAACGATCAAATTCTGCCGCCATTGCGTTCAGCGGAGAGCGCCGCCGCGATCACGCTCGGAAACTCTTCGAGATCGGCATCTTCGCCCTTGGGCATCGGCGACACAAAGGTATAGCAGGGGTCACACACACCCGTATCAAACACCTGCAGCACCCATTTATCGGGCAGACCTTCGACGCCGATTTCCACCACATACCACTCGCTACCCGATTCGCGCACCGAAAGCACAGCAAAGAAGTCCTGATCTTCCGCCGGAATTTCTAAATCCTCCATTAAAAACGTCAGGGCAGAGCTTTTTGCATCAGCTGTTTGCAGGGTCATCATGGGGCATCGTCTCCTAAAGAGTGGGGAATGGGGAGTAGAGGGTATGAGGGTCGAGGGAGCAGGGGCGATGCTTCATAAGCATCTCGGCTAGTTTTGGCTGATTTTTGCCTTCCGACTCCTCTGCTGGCGGTGATCGGGAACTCAGCGCGTGTGGGGACAGGTTTGTACGTCTTGAGTCAGGTCAGTACTGGGAGTCAGGCCCAGCCAATCATCGATCGCGGCCAAGTCAAATCCGGCAACTTGGCGATCGCCGGCCTGCAACAGGGGGCGGCGAATCAGAATCGGCTGCTGCACCATGAGGCTCAGGGCTTCGTCAGCCAGCAGCGTCGCCGGCAAAACCTGCCCCTGAGTGATCGGCGGCGCAGTGGGGTTAAACCAATCGGCGATGGGGCGATCGCCAAAAAACGGCCGCAATCGCTCAGCGGTCCACCCTTCAGTCAACAGGTTGTGCACCCGCAGCTCGTGACCCGCAGCCTGCAATAGCCGCTTTTGCTTGGCATTGCCCACACATCCCGGCTTTTCGTAAAACTCTACGGTGGTCATCACATCGTTTCCTCGACAATTAATCAACGGTGCCGCCATGCTTGCTCTGCCCTTAGTGCCAGCTCAAATCGGCGTTATGTCATCATGAGCGCCGCCAGGTCTGTTGGCTTTCGCTCACCCGCCATCAGCCCCCGCCTGATCACGCCCCACCGCTTCACCACTGGGGCAAAGCAATGACCCGGCAGACTGTCCCTCATGCTTGAAGTGTCAGCCTGCGATCGCAGTGTCAATGACACCAGCGCTCCCAGGCCATATGCCTCGGACAGAAACGCCGGTCATTGGCCGCAATGGCACAGCTGCCGCGATCCACTCAATAAAGGCGGTAAAAAAGCTGACGAGTGTGACATCACCAACAAGCTGAATGAGGCGATCGCACCAGCCAACCAGGCAAAAACTCGCCCTAACTCATCGGTATTAACTGGGGTTCAACGGGTTTTAACGTACACACTCTCTTACTCAAAATATTAGCAAACATTCGCCCCCAAAGATCCGTACATTTCAATCCTCAAGCGATAAATAAAGCACTTAGAAAATAAGTTTTAAGAGCTATTAACGAGGCTTTACATCGATCATGTCAATGATTACGATAGGTTTTGAAGGAATGGAGTAAGTTCACCGCCAATGTCCGGTGATTGCTCGCTTCGGTGCTTGATTTAACGACTGAATTCTCCGCATCGAAATCTCCGCATTTCACCTAAAACCCTTCTCGTCAGCGCATTTCAAGCAAATATGATAGAGATCGTCACTCACTGTTGACCATTGGCAAGCCACCCAAAAATCAAGAGATAAACAGTTAGATGAACAATTGCCAATATTGTAACAACATCAAAATAATGTCAGGAATTGCCGAAAATCAAAATTCTAGAACAGTCAATTTGGCGACACTTTAAAGTGAAAGAAAGTTTGCCTACAACTTCTGGTTTTTTTAGATATTAAGAGACACTTAAACTGTATTGAATGATATAAAAACCAAGATTTTGGATTGTTATCCCTGTAGTCAGGAGCTAGCAGAATTCAGCCTGCGATTGCGGCGCATTCACCGAGTGCCATCGAGGCCATTGCATCGGCAATTTGCACCAGAGCGAAGAATTCCCTGCCACCGTTTCTGCCTGTTATGCGCACCCCCGATCACTCCGAGGGCTACTACCTATGGTTTACACCATCAAAGATGACTGCATTGTTTGTGAGAGCTGTCATCCAGTCTGTCCAGAGGGGGCCATTAAGCCCAACAGCGATAGTGATGGCTACTGGATTGATCCCACTCTCTGCAATGGTTGTCCTGATGTTGAAGTACCGCGTTGTGTCACCGTTTGCAGTGTTGAGTCCCTAGCGCCCCTACAACCGAAAAAAGGACGCTGTAAAAGTAGCCTGCTCCCCGCTGCCATTCCCGAGATCTTTCTCAATGGCAAAACGACCCCCTTTGCCTCTTCGATGGTGATTTGGGAAACCTGCAACGTCTTAACGCAGCAGCAGGCCCTATCTTGGCAGGCCGATGCCGACGACAAACTCTGTTATCGCCGACTCGTACACCGGGGGCGCGGCGACATGACTTTTCGTCTCGATGCCGACCCGGAGCAGGTCGCTCCCCAACCCTTGGGAATGCGAGCAGGCCAAGCCGCCCTATCGCGGTTTGATATCCGGGCGGCCTGCCTGCATCTGATTTTTGCCGCCTATGCCGTGACCGTCGATCGCCCGTGGGCAGAGTCATTCGTCATTAACGATCAGCAAATCGAGCAATATTTAGGGCTCGACAAACGCAAAGACCTAACTAAATTAGAAAAACTGACGCTGATCAAAGAGTGGGTCTACCAATGTTGTCAGCTGTTGGTCTCGATGAATTGGCCGCGCCAAGGCAAAGTTCCCGCTTTTACGCTGCCCGAGCATACGGTCTGGCAGCTGCTAGATACAGAATACTTTTTTGAAGAAGATACGGCGGGCGATCGCCACCTAATTGGCCTCAGCTTCACCATTCAAAGTGGCCTCTGGGCCGAACGCTTCTTAAACAAACAAAATTACCGCCATCACACTGCCTTTTATCAGTACGGCACCCTACCCCAAGCCTTGCTATCAGAGGTCATGAGCAACTGGCAACAGCATGAGGGCGCGGTGCGCTTAATGCTATGGCTCTCGTTTAAGCTCCGCCTCGGCGGCGATCACCGCATGACCGTTCGCACGCTATTGCGCATCGCCTACGGCGAAGAGCGGCTGACCCAAGCCACCACCATTCGAGGCGCGCACAAACGTTTACTCAAAACCTTTGAAGGGGATTTGGAGGCGGTCTATCACTACGGCCTCAAGCCGATATTCGACCCCGAAACCTACCCGCCCGAAATTCAACCCTTGTGGACTAAGCTCGCCACAATTCCCGAAGATGCCGACGAGGCCCTCGCCTTTTGGACCGACGACGCCCAAAGTCACCAGAGTTTGACCAACACCGCCCCCCGCGACAAATGGCAGCGCTTACTCAATGCTCGCCTGCTCGGCTTTGAATCACCGGAGGGCTGGCAGCAAATCACCAAGCGCAACCCACCCAGTCGGCGGCGCAAGTCACCAACCCAAAGCACGGAACGCGCCAGTCAGCAGCTCTCGGGCAGCATGATCAAAGCCGCTCGCCAACAACAAAACCTGACCCAGCGCGCCCTGGCCGATCAGCTGGGCAAAAGTCAGAGCTGGATTCGCGATATTGAAAAAGGCCGGTTTAGTTTGAATGCAGGCGATCAAGTCTTGATTCGCCAGGTGCTCGATTTGCAATAACTGAGCGGGCATGCCTGAAATGACTGAGCGGCGATCGCGGCACCACAGCCGTCGCCAATCCGGTGAGGACCAGACTAGCGCCCTCATCGCCAACCACAATAAAACCCCCTCAATCAAACAATCAAGGGGGCGACAGGTGTGTGAGGAAAACGTTTTGACGCTAAGAGCATCGTCGATCAAGCCAGTTTTTTAGTCTTTGTCGAGGTTCTCGCGGCGCAGCTCATCGCCATCGACAGCATCTTTGTCCAAGTTTTCGCGACGCAGTTCATCAAACTTGCTGCCTTTCTCTAGATTCTCTTGGCGTAACTCGTCAATGTCGATCGCATCCTTATCCAGGTTCTCGCGACGTAGCTCATCAAAGTCAACGCCTTTCACCTGCAGCTCAACAAATGCGTCCTTGTCGAGGTTCTCGCGACGCAGTTCATCGAAATTGACAGCGTCTTTGTCCAGGTTCTCGCGACGTAGCTCATCGAAGTCAACACCTTTCACCTGCAGCTCAACAAATGCGTCCTTGTCGAGGTTCTCGCGACGCAGTTCGTCAAAATCAACGGCATCCTTATCCAGGTTCTCGCGACGTAGCTCATCAAAGTCAACGCCTTTCACCTGCAGCTCAACAAACGCGTCCTTGTCCAGATTCTCGCGACGCAGTTCATCGAAATTGACGGCGTCTTTGTCCAGGTTCTCGCGGCGTAGCTCGTCGAAATCAACACCTTTCACCTGTAGCTCAATCACCGCATCCTTATCGAGATTCTCGCGACGCAGTTCGTCGAAGTTAACAGCGTCTTTGTCTAGGTTTTCACGGCGCAGCTCATCGAAATCAACGCCTTTGACATAAACCTCAAACACCGCATCTTTGTCGAGATTCTCGCGACGCAGTTCGTCAAAATCAACCGCATCCTTATCCAGGTTCTCGCGACGCAAGTCATCAAAGCGAATCGTCTTGACTTGAATCTCAGTGACGGCGTCTTTCTCTAAGTTCTCGCGACGTAGTTCATCGAAATTGACCGCATCCTTATCGAGGTTCTCTTGACGTAACTCATCAAAATCTGGGGCGGCGTAGCTAGCGGGTGCAACTGCGAGGGTAACAGCGGTCAAAGCAGTCAGGGCGAGGGCAATGCGTTTCATGATGTGTGAACTCCTTAAAGGGGGTTAGTTGTTTCATCAGCTTGAGTTCTATAGTGCGGCCCGCCCCTGAGCCCTCCCTGACCGCAAAATAAGCGTGACTTAATCCCTACCTGAGAATTCTGAGTGCCGCCGTCAACTAACCTGAACTCACGTGAGCTGGGTCACATTCGGGCCAGCACCTACCCCAAAATCCCCCTTGCAACGACAAGGAGGATGAAGGCACCGATTTTGGTGCGGTACTCCAATGGCAAAATCTATTGCCTCCTGCACAAACGCGATCGCTGATAACAGCTAATGCTCTTATACATGGCGTAGTTTTGGCGTTGCCCATGCCCTGAAGCGATCTTGGTAGGTGCCGACGCGATCGCTACAGCTTTTGGCTGATCACTTCAGTCAGTTGAGTGAGTGTGTCGTTCAACTTTTCCTCAATGGTGGGTTCAGCTGCCGCTTCGACCTCATCCTTCCGCTTGGCCTTTTCAAACGCTCGCACCATCAGGAAGATAACAAAGGCAATGACGACGAAGTTAAGCACTGCAGCCAAAAACAATCCGTACTGAATACCGTTCGCAGTCAGGTCAGCAATATTATCAACGCCAGCGGCTTGTAATGCCGGATTCAGAATGATCGGCGTCACCAGATCAGCAATAAAGGAATTGATGACCGCCCCAAAGGCACCACCAACAATGACAGCAACAGCCAAATCAACAACGTTACCTCGCATCAAAAAAGCTTGGAAGTCTCGCATAAAACCCCCAGCAGAATTCACAGCGCGATTCCGAGTTTGTCTATTAGCCATCCTTCAATTTTCTCCTCTTAAGGCTTGTTTTCTGTAAAATTCATGCAATTGCATTCCTAAGCAAGATACCAGCATTGAGCAGCGATGCATCCAATATTCATTTTTTAATCAATACTTGAACCTCCTTCACAGTGAGAGAATTCTGAGGTTATACCGCTTGATGAGCTCAAAGATCTGCGTTTAAAGATATCCCCATGACAGACACGCTTTCTGTATGGGTTTGCCCCTGCGAGCGGGGAGACTATTTGTGAACAACGCCCTAAGGCACACAAGACTCATCATTTTCTGAACAGAGATCTGCAACCTTGAAAAGCAAGGTGTTCTTGCCAAGACTGGCGGTCTTACGTTTGAACTCAAAAAAGGAGTATTCGTGCAGCTTGATAACCGACTGCTACAAGCGCTTTGAGCAGAGAGTTCTATGTCGATTCATGCTGTCAGCAATTTATGGCGTTATCGCAGCGATGACTACAGCGGCCAAACAACGCACTGCAATCGCCTGTGGATGATCTTCATACAGAATTTGCAAGAAAGAAAGCTGATGACAGGACTCGTTCGCAAAGCGTCAGACACCTGTGACCGGCTCATTACAAATCAGCGGGGTGGCTTTTGAAGAGTTCTCTGGGTAAGGGGTTGCAGTAATCGAAAGAATGGTGAACTAAATTCTGTACTGATTTATCGCGTGGTCTTGCTTAGGTTTGGGCAGCAATGAGAGCTGAAGGCAGTACTGAGGCAATCCAGATTTAGCGACAGCGATCGCCTAAACCATCGAAGATGCATTTTGACCCCAAGTGTTCGATAAATTTGCTAGTGATCGGAATCAGATCATCGACTAATTTTTGATGATAAGGTCATGGGCAAGTTTTCTTGCCACATCACGATATCGACGCTGGTGCAATATGTCTGGACAGCCGGACACTTCTACCTCTAACCAAATCAATCAAACGACTCAGGGCGATCGCAACCAGACCATTGGCCAGGTGTATGGCGGTATTGTGGTCTACGTCAGCGGTGGACAAGCCATTATCAACCAGGCGGATGGCTCTGTCACAGCTCCCGCCCCACAACCGCAGTCCGCTCGACCCCTGGGAGCGAATCCCTACAAAGGACTACTCGCGTTCGATGAAACCGACGGCGATCGCTACTTTGGCCGGGCGGATGAAATTCAGAGGCTGTGGGATTTGTTTCGCAATCTCCACAACGATAAAAATACAACTCGACTCTTGCCCATCTATGGCCCCTCCGGCTCCGGCAAGTCATCTTTAGCCAGAGCCGGATTTTTGTATCAACTCAGTCAGCAGTCGTTACCGGAAAGAGACCGGGCACGCGTAGCGATGCTGGTGCCGGGCACGCAGCCCTTATCAGCTTTAGCAACGATATTGGCTCGGATCGCGGAGGATGATCAGACCCCAGCTCAAAAGACTCGGGAGTTTGCTGAGGAACTCAGCCTGGCGAATAAGGACGAAGCGTTCGATGGCCTCCAGCGCATCGCGAGTGTCTTGCCAGACATCCAGACTTGTCCTCTAATTGTGCTGGTGGATCAATTTGAAGAGGTTTACTCCCTTTGTGAAGACCCAGAGGAGAGAAGACAGTTCATTGCCAATCTGCTCTATGCCGCCCAAGACCGCGCTCAATATGTGTCGGTGATGATTACTTGCCGCAGTGATTTCATCGGGGCCACCCAGGAATATCCTGAACTCAATAAGCTCTTTTCGACCCAGGGATTTCTGGTACCCATCATGCAGCCAGAGGGGCTTGCCGCAGCCATTGCGGAGCCCGCCACCCAAGCTGGGTATGACTTTGACCCCGCAACGGTGCAACTGCTAATTGAACAAACCCGTGGCCAGCAAGGGGCGCTACCCCTTTTGCAATTTACGTTGCAGCGCATTTGGGAAGGTCTAAAGCAGGGCGAGCCCCCCTCTGTGACTCTGAAGTGCATTGGCGGTGTGGGTGGAGCGTTAGCGGATGAAGCCAAGCAGGTGTATGAATCGCTGAACGAGGAGGAGCAAAAACTTGCCCCCAGGATTTTTGTTGCCCTGGTACAAATCGATGACGCGAATGTGGTGACTCGTCGCCGCGTCACTAAGTCAGAGCTGATCACCAGCGACAGTGATAAACCGATCTTGGAATCAATTATTGAGAAATTTTCGGCTCCTGCAGTGCGCTTTTTAGTTACTTACTCTACTGAAGACGGTGGCGACATTATTGAAGTTACCCATGAAGCCCTGATTCGGAATTGGACTCAGCTACAGGAGTGGATTGCTGAATGCCGGGAAGCGTTACGGCAAAAGCGCAAGATTGAGCGAGAGGCCCTGGAATGGCAGCAGCAGAGCAAACTGAAAGGCTATCTGTTACAAGGCCGCCCCTTACGAGATGCTAAGGAGTTTATGCAGCTCAATGCTAGCAATCCAAATACTCGGCTTTCAAGCCTAGCAGGAGAGTTTGTGGGTGCCAGCACCAAGAAAAACAAGCAAGATTTATTCACCAGGGCAACTACTGTGTTTGCTCTGCCAATCACAATTCTGACACCGCTTATTTACATTACCTCCGGGCTTTTACTTGGCAGTTGGAGTTTATATCAAAATGACTGCAGAAAATTTGTGCTGAATGATTTTCTACTGGATCACAGAATAAGGTTTGGCGGCAAAAAAGAACTTTCAGGCCTGAGACTTTGCGATGACAATAATCTTTCAAACATAGATCTTTCAATTGATAGATTGGATAAAATCAGCAATTCCGATTTCTCAGAATCTAATTTATCAGGGGCAAAATTCGTAAACTCATCTTTGGCAAGTTTATCTTTTGTTGGTTCAGATTTGACAAGAGCAAATTTCCAGGATTCTCTTCTTCAAGACGTCAAACTGGAGGATGCTAATCTAGAACAGTCTATATTTATCG
>JBCBJQ010000018.1:0-83480 GCA_038523235.1 Cyanobacteria bacterium J06626_4 | reverse complement strand
CGAAGGATCGCGAGGTATTTACAAAGAATAATAAAAGTGGGCACAAATTATATTTTTGAAGATATGCTCATTCCCTAAGCAGATATCCTTATGGAGTGGAAGCCTGGCTGCGATAGTAGATCAGGACTCACTTCGAGGCAGGAGATGGCAGATCTGAATGCGGAACGGCGCGATGTTCGGAGACCGGCCCAGCAGGGCCATCGCAAGCTAGAGTTAGCGGCCCACGCCGCTTGGCTGTATTACATCGCCAACAACACCCAGGAAGAAATTGCCACCAAATTGAACGTGTCGCGTCAGGCGGCCCAGCGTCTGGTAGCCCTCGCTGCCAGCGAAAAGCTGATTAAATTTCGTCTCGATCATCCCCTCAGTCACTGCATTGCTTTGGCCGAGACCTTGCGAGACAAATTTGCGCTGTCCCTATGTGAGGTCGTCCCCAGCCCGGTCGGAGGCGGATCGCCCTATAGCGGATTAGGGGTCTGTGCAGCGACCCATCTAGAGACCTATCTGATGGCGAAATCGCCTGCCATTCTGGCATTTTCCTCAGGTCGCACCCTGCGGGCAGCGGTGGAGCAGCTGCCTTCGATGGAGCAGCCCCACCACAAAATTGTCTCCACTGTGGGCAACATGTCTCACTACGGGTTGGCCGGTCGCTACGAAGTGGTGATGCACCTCTCAGAACGGATCGGCTCCCAGGCCTACCCGCTGCCGGTACCCACCGTGGCCAACAGCGTGGAAGAACGAGATCTCTTGCAAACCCAGAAAGCGTTTGTCACGATCAGAGCTTTGGCAGAACAGGCCAAAGCCACTTTTGTCGGCATGAGCCACATCGCCTGGAACTCGCCTCTGCATGAGGATGGCTTTATCAACGATGCCGAGCTGACAGAGCTGATCGAGCAGGGTGCGATTGGCGAAATTGCGGGCTGGGCTTACGACGCTCAGGGCATTTTGTTGACTACAGGCACCAATACTCGCGTGGCCAGTGTCCCCCTAGAACAACCGGCCCAGCGCTCAATTATTGGCGTGGCCGGGGGACTCAACAAGGGCGAAGCGATTCTGGCGGCTCTACGGGGCCAGCTCATTACCGGCTTGATTACCGACGAAGCTGCCGCTGAGGTGATTTTGGCGAAAGCATAATTTATGTCCTAGCCCATTCATGGGGCGGGGCGGCCTACAACGCTTGAGGAAACTTGGAAAATATTATGACCGCATCGGTAATGTGTCTGGGAGAATGCCTGGTCGATCGCCTATTTGAACTCGGGGACTCGCCCCAAAGTTCCTTGCATAGCGGCACCGATTACCCCGGCGGCGCACCGGCTAATGTGGCAGCCGCGATCGCCAAGCTCGGTACCCCCACTCGTTTGGTCAGTTGCCTCGGGCAAGATGATTTGGGGGACTGGCTGCTGCAGGTGCTCCAAGCCCAGGGCGTGGACTGTCAAATTCAGCGGGTGACCCAGGCTCCGACGCGGACGGTGTTGGTGCAGCGAGATGAATTAGGCGATCGCCAGTTCATCGGCTTTAGCGGCCTCGATGCCACCGCCTTTGCCGATGCCTGCCTCGCTCCTGAATGGATTGACACCTTAGATTTTGCTGGGGTGGACTGTCTGGTGATGGGCACCCTCGGCCTCGCCTACCCCATCACAGCCAAAGCGATGGCCCGCGCCCAGGAAAAGGTGCAAGCTTCTGGTGGCAAGCTGGTGATTGATCTGAACTGGCGGCCCGTATTCTGGCCTGAAGTGGCCCTAGCCGCTTCCAAGATTCGTCCCCTTTTGGCGACGGCTGACCTACTTAAGCTGTCCCGCGAAGAAGCCCTGTGGCTGCTCGACACCGACTCCGCTACCGAAATTTGCCAGCAGTTTCCTCGCTGTCAGGCGGTATTGCTGACGGATGGCGGCAATGGCAGTGTTTGCGCTACGAAACACCACACCGTAGCCCTGCCCGCCTTTGAGGTGGCCAGCATCGATACTACCGGAGCCGGGGATGCGTTTCTGGCGGGGGTGATCCACCAGCTGCAGCAGCGGTCCTGGGATGATTTGCAGTATCCGGTCAAGACTGCAGAAATTTTGCGCTACGCCAGCGCAGTGGGGGCGTTGACCACGCTGAAGCCCGGTGCGATCGCGGCTCAACCGATTCCTCAGGAAGTTGCTGCCTTCTTGGCTCAAACCGGAATCGGTATGAATTAGCGGCTCAATGTCTGCCGTAAATGTGGTTTCAGTCCATGCTGAGGGTGTGAAACGGCCGGTAATGCTAGGCCCGCCAAGTTCTGGTCATGATCCGCTGGTGCGCTTCAGCCACGGCGAAGATTGCACACTCAGCGCAGAAAAACTCAAAATTTCCCCACCTCTGGGTTGCTGAAAAATTACTCTGTCGCCGGCGCCGGGGAAGCGGCTGGTGCAGCAGCAGGAGGGGGCGCATTGAGAGCCGCTAGGGCTTCAATCTGCTGCTGTAGGGCCTGGTAGTCGGCGGGGGTGAGGGTGGCGGTGGGCACTGGCCCGGTTAGCGTGGCCGATGCCTCTAGGCTCGTCAGCGGCGTCAGGGCTCTGGCCAGTTGCACCTGCTGTTCCAAAATTTCAGTGCTTGACAGCAAATCACTCAACCCAAAAATCAGCCGCCGCAGATCTTCCCGAATGTCTGGGTTGCCCGTCAGCTCATCCACATCCGACAACACTTTTTGCGCCCCCTGAAACACGTCGCGAGCGGATTCTAAGGTTTGCTGTAGCAGCAGCACGTTTTCGGGCTGATTAAGCGAGCCGGTCAAGGTTTGCACGTCTAAAGACGCCTCGCGAAAGCTGGCTGAGGCCGCGACGGCATTGGCCGATAGCGTACGCAAATCGGCCAGCAGTTGAGGATTTTCGACTTCGGTTGCAAGGGTGTCGATAATGACCGTGAGGCGATCGGTGCTCTGGGTGATGTTGCCTAGCGTCGTCGTTAGGTTAAAGCGATTAGCATCCACCAAGCTGCGCACGTCAGTGGCCGTGAGTTGAATTTCTTGGGCCGCGACTGCAGCGGTATTGGTGGCCTGCTGAATGGAGTCACTGAGGGGCGCCACTTCCTCCTGGGCCGTCAGGGTGAGCTGGGTCAATTCATCCGTCAATTGAGTAGTTTTCTCAGTCAACAAGACAGCGTTGTTCAGCGTTTTCTTGAGGTCTTCAATCAGGACGGGGTCGGCCAGCGTATTGGCGAGGGTTTCGGCTGACCGCAGCAGTGACTCGTAGCTCACGCCAGTGACGCCTGGCAGGCGATCGCCGTCACAAATGATCGCCCCGGCGTCGCAATCCGCTGCCGTTGGGCTAACGGCCTGTTCGGCTTCCGTCAGTTCTTCAGCGGGCGAAATATCAATTGTGGTTTCACCAATGAAGCCGGACTGGTTAGCGGCGATCTGAACATTCTCAGCCGGAATGCGCAGATCGGCCTGGGTGATTTCTACCAGCACATCCACAGCGTTACTGCTGGGGCGAATATTGACCACGCGCCCCACGGGCACCCCGCGGTAGCGAACGGCAGTGCCCGCCTGCATGCCTGCCGTATCGGCAAACGTCACCGTCATGTTGTAATTTCGACTGCCTGGATTTAAGCCCCGCAGCCACAACACCAGACCGCCAAAAAGGCCCACACCAATCAAAATGAGTAGCCCTACAGAGCCCTCTCGAATTGCTCTCGCCCGCATTTCACTACTCCATCACCACAGCAAGGACAGACTCAGCTCGGTAGCGCCTTCGATTATTGAACCAGTTGAATCGGCCCTTCAATATTGCCACTAAAAAACTGACGCACAAAGGGATTGTCAGTCTGATCGATGTCGGCAATGGTGCCATTCCATTGAATTTGACCCCGGTGCAAGAATATCACCCGATCCGCCGTCCGGCGTATGGTGCTGTCTTGGTGGGTAACGATGAGATATGAGCTGCAGCCCCGACTCCGTTGAATGTCGCGAATCAGATCTTCAATGACTGTAGAGGCGATCGGATCTAAGCCTGCCGTGGGCTCGTCGTATAGCAATAGGGCCGGACGATCCGTCGGGTTTTGTGGGTTGGAGACAATCGCCCGGGCAAAGCTCACCCGCTTGCGCATCCCCCCCGAAAGTTCTGCCGGATATCGGCGGGCAATGCCCGGTAATCCCACCATCTCCAGCACATCTTCCACCAAGCCGTGAATCTGCCGTGCTGACAGCGTGGAATGTTGATAGAGCAAAAAACCGACGTTTTCTTCGACCGTGAGGGAGTCAAATAGCGCCGCCTGCTGAAACACCATGCCGATGCCAACGGGATCTTGAGCATCTTCGATCAGCCCGAGGCGCTGCTGACCCGCAATATAAATGTCGCCGTTATCGGGGGCTAGCAGGCCCGCAATAATTCTCAAAATAGTCGACTTGCCCGTACCCGAGGGCCCAATGATCGCGATCGCCTCACCGGGATACATGGTGAGGTCAAGGCCATCGAGCACGCGGTTAGTGCCAAAGGTTTTGACAATCCCCCGAAGGTCTACGAGGGGAATACCGTTGTCACAGTCGGGCAGGGTGACGGCGGGCTTTTCGTTAAAGGTAGCGTCTGTCATAGGCACAATGAGCGCAGGTCAAGTCTAAGGCGAATGGGCTGGCAGGACAGGTCGAAAACTGACTGCAATCGCCTTCACACCCCTACCTTTTAATGCTAAAGATTAACAGTCTGAATAGACACCGTTAAGTTAACTGATAATACTGGCTTTGAGATATGATGCGTCGCAGTTTCTTCCGGTTAATTCCCGTCATCGGCTGAATCTTCATGAGAGCTGACCTATAGGAAATGTTCTTTAACGCCCTCAACAAATCGTTTATCCAGCTTTTGCGGCGTTTACGCCATGAAACCCCCTGGCTAACGCCGGCCCCCCCCGCCCGGGTCAACCGCATGGTCAAATGGCTCGCTCCGGGGCTGTTGGTCAAACGCTGGCTATTTTTGAGCGTGGGAGGCGTTTTAATTGTCGGCTTTGGGGTGCTAATTTCCCTCAAGCTTACCCCTGTCTTCTACACGGGGCAATTTTTGGGCTCGACGCTGCGATTTCTGACCACGCTGGTGCCCAGCTATGTTAGCGGCCCGTTAGTGGTGCTGTTGGGTATTTTATTCATTCTCTGGGGGCAGACCCGCACCCTCGGGGCGATTACCGAGGTGTTGCTGCCGGGCAACGAAACGGAACTGGTCGACGTGCTGATGCAGGAGCGTCGCCTCGCCCGTGGCCCCAAGGTGGTGGTCATCGGCGGCGGCACCGGCCTCTCTAATTTGCTGCGGGGGTTAAAGCAATACAGCTACAACATTACGGCAATTGTTACCGTGGCTGATGATGGCGGCTCGTCGGGACGGCTGCGCCGAGAAATCGGGGTGCTGCCACCGGGGGATATCCGCAACTGTCTATCGGCGCTGGCGGATGAAGAAAAGCTGCTGACAGAACTGTTTCAATATCGCTTTAAGGCGGGTGATGGTCTGGTCGGCCACAGCTTTGGCAACTTGTTCTTGACGGCAATGAACGATATCACCGGTGATTTGGAACAGGCGATCGCGACCAGTTCTAAGGTTTTGGCTGTGCGTGGGCAGGTATTGCCCGCCACCCTGAGTGACGTCAAGCTGTGGGCCGAGCTGAGTGATGGTCGCCGCGTTGAAGGCGAATCTAAGATTCCGGCGGCGGCGGGCCACATCGTCAACGTGGGCTGCACGCCGACGGCTCCTCCGGCCTTGCCCCGGGCAATCAAAGCGATCCAAGAGGCCGATTTTATTGTCTTTGGCCCCGGCAGCCTCTATACCAGCATCATTCCTAACCTGCTGGTGCCCGAAATCACTGACGCGATCGCCGCTCGCAAGGTGCCCCGCATCTACGTTTGCAATGTCATGACGGAGCCGGGCGAGACGCTGCAGTATGCCGTCTCTGACCACATCCGGGCGATCGATAAAGCCTGTGGCAAACCGCTGTTTGATGCTGTGCTGGTGCAGCGCCGCGCCCCCTCAGAACTGGCTCAGCAGCGCTATGCCCAGGTGGGCGCCACCCCGGTGTTGCTCGATCGCGAGACGGTACTGGTGTCAGGACGGCGCATCATTTTGGCCAACGTGATGGAAGAATCGGCCCAGGGGTCGGTGCGTCACCATCCGCAACGGCTGGCGAAGGTTTTGATGCGCTGGTATTCGCGTACTCAAGGACTGTGGTAGAACGCGTGTGGGCGAGTCGCTGGATAAGAGACAGCGCCACTAAGTCTTTGTCGGGCACTGGAACAGCCTTGTTTTTTTCTCATCAAGGATTAACCATTGAGAAAAAACTGAAAGTGAATTGCTGTGATCCCCACGCTTTCGCTGTCAATATTCAGGTGTGCCAGTTGGCAGTGCGGAATGTCGTTTATAGAGGAAACCTAATATTTTCTTAACCTTGTTGATTTGGGGAGATTGGCTATGATGATGAGGAGATGCGCCCGCGGTCCTGTCCTGTTGAAAGGGTGAGTTTGCCCTATACTGGGGGTAACCTAAGCGCAAAGCGTGCATCGCAACGTTGAAATGGAGAACGCCTTCATGGATATCGAAAAGGTTTTAGACAAGTTGAAAGAGTGGTTAAATCGCTTGGCCGACGCTCTTTTTGGTCCTCAAGCTCAGCCTGAAGCTGAACCGATTCCTGTTCCCGTTGACGACCGTCGCACTCGCTAAAGCGTGTCTTCAGAGTTACTCAAAATTTTAGTGCTTCACGGCCCTAACTTAAATCTGTTAGGCAAGCGTGAACCCAATATTTACGGGCAGCAAACGCTCCATCATATTGAGTCTCTGCTAAAAGTTGAGGCTGCTAGCCTCGGAGCCGAGATATCATCGCAACAGTCTAATCACGAGGGCGTCTTGATTGATCAGATTCAAGGCGCTTTTGATGTTTTTGATGGCTTACTGATTAATCCAGCTGCCTATACCCACACCAGCGTCGCTATTCGTGATGCGATCGCGGCTGTAGCCATTCCGACGGTAGAAGTTCACCTCAGCAATATTCATCGTCGTGAAGCCTTCCGCCATCATTCCTACATTGCCCCCATCGCGATCGGACAGATCTCGGGCTTTGGTGTTGAGAGCTATCGGTGGGGATTGCAGGCGCTGGTTACCCATTTACGATCTCAATGAGTGGGCTCCTAAGGGTGCTCTCGCTGAGCCGATAGCTCAAGGCTATACCGCCTGTAAGCATTGCTGTTTAGTGCTTTCGCGAGTCTATAGCTGATTGATAGTGACACCAATGCTTCAGGAAGCGGGCATGGCTAATTCCTAGAATGCATCACTTGCATCATTGGTCTCACTGAAAAAGCGCTGGAGGTCGAGCGCGCCTGAGCTGGTTTAACCGCTATCGACGCTTGGGCCAAGATATGAAGTTTCCCGGAAACCAGGGGCTTTCCTTACCGAGCCATGATTCGCATCAAGGCGCGTCGTTTAGTTTAATTGGATATCCCTGTTGAAGTCTCAACCCTATTCTTGAGTATCCAGACGTAGAGCCGGATCGTTGTAGCAAACTGGAATTTCAATTCTGAAAGTTGTGCCTTGGCCAACGATGGACTCAAAGGAGATATTTCCTCCATGCTTTTCGACAATGATTTGATGACTAATGGATAGCCCTAAACCAGTTCCTTTACCAACTGATTTTGTCGTAAAAAATGCATCAAAGAGCTTAGTTTGAGCATCTTTCGAGATGCCAGCTCCATTGTCGGCAACTGTTACTTGGATAAAGTCGTGAGACGATGCCTTCGTAAAAATAGAAATAGAAGGATGATCAACAGTTTCAACGGCATCAATCGCGTTGGCAATGATATTCATGAATACTTGATTGAGCGGCCCCGGCAGGCATTCGATTTTGGGCAGTTCATCATATTCACAAGTGACATTAATGTTTTTGAGTCTTGGCCCAAGAATCATTAACGTACTATCAATCCCTTGATGGATGTCGGCTAGTTTGATTTCAGCCTCATCAAATCGAGAAAACGCCTTCAAGCCTGACACTAAGTTTTGGATGCGTTCTGTGCCAACTTTTAGAGATTTAATCACCCTAGGCAGATCGGCTCGAACAAACTCAAAATCAATTTCCTCATACTTGTCAAGCAGTGCTGAAGTAGAGCTGTCAAAGTTTTGCTCATATATTTCTAGGATTTCACACAGCCCTGTGACGTATGTTTCAATAAATTCGACGTTACCGTGAATGAAATTAACGGGATTATTGATCTCGTGGGCAATCCCCGCTACTAGCTGCCCCAAGCTACTCATTTTTTCGTTATGAATCAGTTTACTTTGCGTTTGCTTGAGGTTTTCTAGCGCCTGTTTGAGTTCGGCCGTTCTGGCTTCAACGCGATGCTCCAGTTCTTTATTGTAAGCCAATGTCAGGTCAGCTTCGTGACGTTTCAGCAGATTGCAATACGCGGTCGAGTGATACCGGACTCGAGCAATCAACTCAACCGGGTCGGGCAGCTTGACCAGGTAATCATTGGCCCCGTGAGAGAATGATTCTGCTTTGATCATGGCTTCATCACGGTTGGATAGCACAATGACCGGAATGTCTTTGGTCGCAGGCGTATTGCGGAAGAATTTGACCAGCATGAGGCCATCGGTGTCAGGCATCACCAAGTCTTGCAGAATCACTGTGGGTGAAATCTTGATGGCAGATGGAATCGCTTGCTGTGGATCACTGCAGTAGTGAAAATGAATATCCGGTTCACTGAGCAGCAGACGCCGAATCGATTCGGCCACGATGGGTTGGTCATCAATCAGGAGGACTACTGGTGACTGGGGGATCTGCCGTGTGGTGACTGAGGGAGTAGTCTCGGTTGCCGCCTGGGCTGCCGGCTGTGTCGAAGAGGCAGCGGCAGAGATGCCAGAAATGGGGTGCTTATCCATAACTTACAAACGCCAAAATTTGGAGTGACAGAGTTGTCGATGTTGCTGTCATACGGCCTTCACGTCTCGTTTTAAAGACAGGGGGCAAAGCAAGTCCTGTGAGGTGGTAATGGAGACACTTTCGGGCAAAAGGGACTGAGAAAGAACCAAAATCAGTGAGGCTATTCATGGAAGTATTAGTTATGGTTCCCAGTTGGTGATTTACTTACTCTATATGACTTGGAATGTTACTCAAGCTGCCGATTTTTCATTAAGATAAATTTGCTTGCTCAACACGAATTGCGATATTGTTATAGTTGATAACTTCCTGTTATTAAAACAAAATGATTGTTGGCAGTCAGTCGGCAACAAAATCTGTTTTTACACAGGACTCTTTTGCCTTACGCGAAGTCCCCTGGATTTCTCCGTTTCGGATTCCACCGGCAACCAAACTTTTCCGTGATCACACATTACGGCATGACTTGCCGAACGCTCGTGGCTTAAAGCTGTTCTTCTCATCCAGCTGGTGCATATTCCGCGATCGCACTGCTGTACGCGCGCAGCGAAGGGGCGCGGTGGTAGTTCAGAATCGGCTTAGACTTTACTCATATTTTCCTTGTAAAAGGCTGATTTAACCAAGAACGTCGCCGCTTAGGTCGTTTTCTTTCCCCAGAACTTGCCAGTTGTGTCCGCTATCGAGAATGGCTAGAGTCAGCGAGGGCGGCTGAGGCGATCACCTTGGCCATCTTTTCAACTGGTAGCACGCGGCGGGCGGCATTGGCTTCTACAGCGGCCCGGGGCATTCCGTAGACCACACAGCTTTCAGCACTTTCGACGATCGTCGACCAGTCCGCTGCTCGCAACTGACCAAGCCCCACTGCACCATCGCGGCCCATGCCTGTGAGCAAGATGCCCAGACCCGGACGCAGCCAGTGCTGAGCGACGCTGTGGAAAAAGACATCAACCGAGGGCCGATGGGGATAGGTCGCCGGTTGTCGGGTATGGCGCAGCGTGCGGTTGGGTCGCAGAATCAAGTGATCGTTCGTACCGGCCACCAGAATCTGGCCGGGAGTCGGGGCACTACCGGGGCGAGCGAGGGCGACTGGCAGGGTCGAAAAGCGGTTGAGCCACTCGACTAAACCCGGCGCAAACTGTACATCGATATGCTGCACGACTACAATTGCAGCCTTTAAGTCCGGCGGCAGCTGACTGAAAATCGTCTTCAACGCCTTGGGGCCACCCGTTGACGCCCCGATCGCCACAAGAAGTGGCAACGACGATGCGGAGTGGCGAGCTGACCTGGCGGGAGGGCTGGTCTGGGCGGTTGCAGCGTTGTTAGTACGGCGAATCAGCTTAGTCACAGTGCGAATTTTGCTGAGCAGTTTTTGCACCGCTTCAACATCACCGACACCTAGTCGCGGCGTTTTCACCACGTCTAGCGCCCCGTGACCCATCGCTTCAAAGACCTTCGCCGTGTGGATCGTGACGCTAGCAGTGACGATCAAAATAGCGCAGGGCGATCGCTGCATGATTTGACGAGTGGCGGCCACGCCATCCAGATGTGGCATGTTCATATCCATCAACACGACATCGGGGCGCTGCTCGGCGCACTGTTGAACCGCTTCACTGCCGGAGCGAGCCACCCAGGCCAGCTGATAATCAGGGACGGTGGCGATCACACGGCGCAAGGCTTCGATGGCGATTTCCGTGTCGTTGACGATAGCGAGGGTGAACATGGGGCAGTGGTTAGGGGGTAGATGGCTGGGGGATTGAGCCGTTGAGTCAGTAAGCAGTATTTTTTCTACAGCCACATCCCTACTTCAATATCCCTGTGGTCATCCTGCCATCTCCGCCCCTGCGACCCTCACCCGCCAATCAAATCCGTGACGGCATTCAGTAGGCTGTTGTCGTGAAAGCTACTCTTGGTTAAGTAATAGTCTGCACCAACTTCCAAGCCTGCCAGCTGGTCTGCTTGACGGTCTTTATAGGAAACGATGATAACGGGGATGGTGTGGAGTTGGGGATGGGTCTTGATTTTGCGAACAAGTTCAATGCCGTTCATGCGGGGCATGTCGATATCGGAGATCACAAGATCGTAATCGCCCGTTCGCACCGTGTTCCAGCCTTCCATCCCATTGACCGCCACATCGACGTGATAGCCTCGATTTTGCAGCAGTTTACGCTCCATTTCGCGCACCGTGATGGAATCGTCGACGACGAGGACGCGTTGCTGTCGGGTTGCCGTCACGTTAACTGACTGTTGGCTCCACTGCAACTGACCGCCAGAGACCAGCTGGTCGATGGAGCGCACCAAATCAGCCACATCGATAATCAAAAGCGGCAAACCGTCTTCAGTCACGGCGGCGGCGCTGATGTCCTGCACTTTGCCGAGACGCGGGTCAAGCGGTCGCACCACCAAATCGCGCTCGCCTAAAAAGCGATCAACGACGAGACCATAACGGTGAGTCTGATCGCTCAGAATCACAACGGACAGGCAAGATTGCTGAGGAGCCGTCGTTTCGGGGAGTTCCAGGACTTGCGGAGCCATGACCAGGCTGACGTTAGCATCATCAAGGACGACATAGGGATGATTTTCGCTCACCTGAACGTCGGCCTGTGGCACCATCAGCACCTGATCAATGCGAGTCAACCCAAAAGCATAGGGTTCGCCAGCAATCTCGACGAGCAACGCTCGAATCACGGACAGCGTTAGCGGCAGTTGGAAGTGGAAGCGAGTGCCCTGACCCCATTTAGACGAAACCCGCAGCAGGCCGCCCACCGCCTGCACCATGCTTTTGGCGATGTCTAGCCCCACACCTCGTCCGGCGATTTCATTGACCTGGCTAGCCGTCGAAAATCCTGGCAAAAACAGAAATTCCAGCAGTTCTGTCTCGCTAAGTTGGGTGGCGAGTGCCGCCGTGGTCAATCCCTTTTGCACGACTGATTGCCGCAATTGCTGTAGATCAATGCCGTTGCCGTCGTCACTGACAGTGATCGACAGCATGCCAGCCCGGTGGGCCGCTGTGATAGTAATGTGGCCCTCGGCGGGTTTGCCTGCCGCCTGGCGCTCCATTGGGGATTCGATGCCGTGGGCGATCGCGTTGCGCAGCATATGCGTCAGCGGTGCTTCTAGCTGGTCCAGAATGTCGCGATCAACCTGGGTGGTAGCCCCAACGATATCTAAATGAATCTGCTTGCCCGCCTGTTTGGCCAAGTCGCGCACCATGCGCGGGAATCCCTGCACTCCATCTGCAAACGGTCGCATGTGGCTAGCAATGACTTCGCGATAGAGGCTATCGGAAAGCTGATGGAAGCGCCGTGAAAACTGTTCGAGATGGCCCAGGCGATCGCCGAGGATCTGCTGGCTATCTTGCGTCTGCTGGCTAATTACCTGCAACTGCTGAGCCGCAGCCTCTGGTAGAGCAGTTTCCTGCTGGAGGGTTTCTAGCGCTCGGAGTAATTGGCGGTTGTCTTGCTTGAGCTGCAGCAAGGAATCCATAAACGGCTGCAGCCAGTTGGCTTCCACCACCGCTTCCCCAGCCAACGCCATGAGCTGATTGAGATTGTCAACGCTCACGCGCACCGTGCGATCGCCCGCAATGGTCTCGGGAGGGGACGTCAGGGCGGCGGCAGTAGGGGCAGACGCAGGGACGACAGCTAGCGGCGAGGATAGCGCGGCAGGAGTAGGCGAGGAAGAGGCAGGAATCGCAGCGGCAGGAGCCTCGGTTAAAAGGGCAGCGATATCTGTTTGGAGCTGAACGATTTCGTCCGTCTGACTGTCGAGCCAGGGGGCCAGTTCGTCAGCAGAAAGTTGCTGCAGCTGCGCAAACCAATCCACGCCGTTGAGCAGCACATCGACCGCAGCGGGAGTGATGGACAGTTCGCCTTTTTGGGCCGCGACAAAGCAGTCTTCCATCGTATGGGCCACCCCCACAGCGAGATCTAGCCCCACAATGCGGGCCGCGCCTTTGATCGAGTGGGCACCGCGCATCAGGGCTTCTAGCCGTTTGGCCGTGGTGGCATCGTCGGCCTGGGGCTGGCGCTCGATCGCAAGCAGGTTGTCGTTGAGCAGGGCCATCTGCGTTTCGACTTCCAGGCAAAAAATATCCAGCAGGGAAAAGTTGCTGAGGTCAGGCGAGTCAGGTGTCATAGCGTTTGCTGCTGCAGGGTATCGAACAGGCGATCGCGGTTCAGGTAGCTGACGTGCTGGTCGCGCCAGTGCAGAATGTTCTGCGTCAGGGTGGCCAGAATTTTGCTGGTATGGGTCGGGGCAGCGTGAACGTCTGGCATGGGACAGCGATGCAAACCGTAGAACTCATCCGCCTCAAAGGCCCAGGTCTCGTCGCCCTGGGCCATCACCACCAGCCGCGCGTAGCTGCCAGGTGGCAAGCTATCAGCGGCTCCACCCGGCGTGGCGGCCAGGCCCAACAGGTCTGACAGGGCGACACAGAGCAGCAGTTGGCCACGCACGTTGACCAACCCGCGGAGCACGCGATCGCGGCGATGGGGCAAGGAATGCACCGGGCTCGGCGGCAACACCTGACGCAGGACGTCGCCGGGTAACGCGAGCCATTCTGCCCCCAGGCGGAATAGGGCCACCGACAGCGTTTCCTCCGTCTGCGGTAAGCGATCGCCCGCCAGGCGCTTAGTCCATTCGGCCAGGTAGTCAGGCGGGGCGGGACGATCCAACAGCCCTCGTCCCGCCTGACTGTACACCGGACAGTTTTGGCAATGAATGACGGTCTCTAGCGTGGGGCAAGTGCGATCGCCGCGCACCCCGATCTGATTCCAGCAATCGTGTGACATATCCAGTCTCTTGGGTCAGGTTCCGGTCAGAGGCAAAATCACTCTTGTGACCGCTGCAGGCTAAACGGCTGGGAGCGGTGAGTGTGGCCGCGACCCCATCGGAGGATGAGAAGAAGGGGAAGCGTCATCCCCCGCTGTGACCGCACCCACCTTAAAGTGCCCCATCTCCTGCTGCAGCCTTTGAGCCGTTTGATTCAGCTGAGCGATCGCCGTATTGATACTCTCTAAAGCATCACTGGTTTGCTGCGACACGCTACTGAGCTGCGCCATTGCCTCACTGATTTGCTGTGCCCCCATGGCTTGGGAGTCCATGCCCTGGTTCACCACCTCAAAGCGCGGAGAGAGTTCTTGCACCTGCTGCATAATTTGCGCAACCTGCCCGCTGACCTGCACCACGTCATCCACACTTTGGTTCACCTCCACTGAGAACTTGTCCATTTCCATCACACCGCTCGACACAGAAGACTGCATGTCTCCCACCATCTCCTCAATTTCTAAAGTAGCGACCGCGGTTTGATCCGCTAGGCGACGGATTTCCCGCGCCACCACGGCAAACCCAGCGCCAAATTCTCCTGCCTTCTCCGCTTCAATCGCCGCATTCAAAGACAACAAGTTGGTCTGGTCAGCCACTTTAGTAATAGTGGTCACCACTGCGTTGATGCCGTTCGCCCGTTCGCTGATGGCCCCCAGTCGGTTCGCGATCGCCCCTGTCGCCTGAGAAAGGTGCGAGATCGTCGCCTTCATCTCCTCCAAGCTGATTTGACTACTGGCAGCGGCGGTCGCCGTCCCCTGGGAGAGAGTGGTCACCTGCTCCATCGTGGCGACGAGTTCTTGCACAGTTGCCGCAATCTGCTGAGCGGTAGAGGCAGTTTCAACAGTGGTCGCTGTTTGTTCTCGCAGCGTGGCTTCCAACTGCTGGCCAGAGGTGGCAATGTGGGTCGTCGAATCGGTGACCTCAAGGCTCGACTGCTGCACGCCACCGATGAGACCGGCTAGTCGCTGGGCCGTGTGTTGCATCTGGTTGATGATCTTACCGATCTCATCCGTGCTGTTGGCTTCAACATTAGCTGTGAGATCTCCCTCAGCAACGCGCTCGGCAACTTTAAAGGCCGCTTGTAACGAACGATTTAAAGTCCGCGTCATAATGATTGAAACTATAATGGCGACCCCCGAGATAGCGATCAGGCCGAGCCAGTGAACCGCGATGGCCAGGTTTTTGATTCTCGCCGCTGATTGCTGACGCTCTGCTAGCAACTGTTGCTCAACGGCAACCATCTTGGCCAATTCCTCCCTCATCTCGCCCATAATCTCCTTACCCAGATCGGTTAAAACGAGATCGAGGGTCGCCTGCTCTTGCCCCTGGCGTTTGAGGTCGATGGTGGTGGCTAATTCCTCTAGTTTTTGGTCGGCCAGGTCTTCAACTAAATCCAGCCGTTCTAGCTGCTCGGGGTTGTCAGCAATTAAGACCTTGAGTTCACTAAAGCTTTCATCCAGGGTTTCGATGGCTGCATCATAAGGCTCTAAATAACGAGGCTGGTTGGTATATATAAATCCCCGCTGACCAGTTTCTGCATCAACAAGCGTCTTTTCGAGTCCTCGTAGCTCAGCGATAACCTGATAGGTGTGGGCTACCCACCGGTTTGATTCACTGAGTGTTCGGGTGGTGAACTGGGCTGTAACCGTAGCCATGCCGGTGAGTAAAACGACGACGCTAAATCCTCTAAAGACTAACTGGTTGAGTTTGATGCCTTGCTGAGGGGTATTGGTTGTCATTTGGATGCTGGATTTCATGAGTTCTAACTGGGCAAGAAGTGGAATTACGCGCATCGGGTCCGACGCAATCTAAAGGAAGTATTTTGAGGGAGCGGTGGCGATCGCCTGAATGGGTGCCAAAGGCGCCAATAGGTCAACCAAGCACGGCAGGCTGTGGGGATTTGACCTCCTTCATCCTCTGGCTGGCGGCGACTAACAGCATTGCCTTCATGGAATACAGCAAGGTTGGACTGGGTGTGGGAGACAATTTCCTTAGGCACTCACTTTGAAGCAGGCAATTTCTTGCTGAAACCCTTGCACCACCTGATTTAGATCGGCGATCGCGCGGGAGTTTTCCTGCATCGACTGGGCCGTTTGCTGTGAGGTGTCGTTGAGCTGCCCCATCGCGGCACTGATTTGCTGGGCACCTTCGGATTGGGCTTCGGTGCTCTGGTTGATGGCCGTAAACTGCGGGTCAAGCGCCGTCACCTGCTCAATGACCTGCGTGATTTGCTGCGTGATGCCTTCAATACTGTCAAGGCCCAGATTCACCTCCTGGCTGAACTTATCCACTTCCATCACGCCAGACGCAACGGTGGACTGCATATCTTTCACCATGTCTTCGATTTCTAGCGTGGCCACCGCCGTTTGATCCGCTAACCGGCGAATTTCCCGAGCGACGACGCCAAAGCCGGCCCCATACTCACCGGCTTTTTCGGCTTCGATCGCGGCATTCAGCGACAGCAGGTTGGTCTGATCGGCCACTTTGGTGATGGTGCTGATGACGCCGTTAATGGTGTTGGCACGATCGCTAATCAGCCCGAGGCGATTGCTAATGCTGTCAGTGGCGATCACGAGCTGACGCACCGTCTGTTCCATCTGGCTCAGCTCCTGCTGACTTTGCCCAGCCGTGGCGGCAGTCACACTGACACGATTGGCCACCTGCTCGACCTGATGCGACAGCTCTTCAGAGGTCGCGGCAATCTGCTGGGTGGTGGCGTTGATCTCATGGGTCGAGGCCACCTGCTCTGATAACGTCGCCTCTAGCTGATGACTGGCGGACGCGAGCTGGGTGGTCGAAGAGGTCACCTGGATGCCCGACGCCTGAATTTGCCCGATTAGCTGACTCAGGCGCTCGGTCATGGTATCGAAGGCTCGGAGAAGTCGGTTGAGGTCATCTTGGCGCTCACCCAGATCCAGTCGGGTGGTCAAGTCACCGGCTGATATTTTTTCGGCGATCGCCATACCCGCCACGATACGATTCTGTGTCTGGGTCGCTAGCTGCATCTGCTTCAAAATCAGCAGCGTGGCCACGCTAATCACCCCCACCACGAGGAGATATAACGGCAGCAGTTGGGCAAAAATCCGTTGCGATAGGGCGTTCAGCGCCTCGGGCGAGACAAAAGACACAATCTCCCAGCGGTAAGATGACCCGTCTGGCTGACTAATGCCCTGCACCGCTCGGTTCGTCGCCTGCTGAATCACTGCTAGCGGCTCTAGGGCGGTAAAGATGAACAACCCTTCTACCGTTTCTACTTGGCCCGTACCATCGGCCTGCATCACCTGCCACACCTCGGGGTAGCGTTGGGCAAAGGTCTGGTCTTGGCGATCGTCAAACATGAAACCCCATTCCTCTTCGGGCGTCGGACCTTTCAGCCAGTAGCCTGCGGAGTTCAGCAGCATGAACTGGCCAGCAGCGCCATCAATATCTAGTTCGAGGCGATCCAGCAGGTTCTGACCCAAAAAATTGAGCACCACCAGCCCGGTTCGGCGCTCCTGCTGATCAAATACGGGAGCCGCGAATCGAATCATGGGGAGGTACGGTTCTTGAACCTTGCCCTGTTCCACATTGAGGTCAAACGGTGACATGAAAATCTCACCTTGACCGAGCGGAAACGCTTCCTCGAAGTAATAGCGATCGCCCTTATTTTGCAGCTCACTATCGGGCACGATTTCAGGGTTATTTTGCTCTGGATCAAAGTCGACGCGAATCAATTCTTGTCCCTGCGGATCCAGAAAGCGCACCTGACCATAGAGCCGTTTTTGGCTCGAAAACAAAAAGTATTCAGTAATGAGCTTTTGTCGTAGCATATCTGCTGTTGGGGCATTGTCAGCCTCAGAAGGATCAAGCAAATCACTACCGAACGCCTGTAAATCCCCTTGGTTGGCCAAAATCATGAGATCAGCCACAACTTCTTGAAATCGTTGAGTCGCCAGTTTTTTTTGGACCTCAACTTTGTTGACTTCCCGACTAATTAAGCGATCTTTGGCAGCTGCTACTTGGGAGCGATAAATCAGAAAGAACAAGCCACTCGTCGCTAGCAGCAGAGGCACAAAGATGGCCAGACCACGCACAACTAGCGGCTGCGATTTGATGGACTTCAACATAGTGGATTCTCAACCAAATATAACCAGATGATGAAGAGAAGCTGGTTGGACTAGACAAAACATCCGGTACCCCATACGGTTCCCAGCAATGACATCGCGATAACAGATCAGCGGCAGCCCACGCTAGTCGTCGACCGTCAGCCGCTGTATGCGCTGACGGAGTCGCTCGGCGGCGGCCAGCTGGCCTTGATCTTCATACCGCAGGGCTAAATATAACAGGGCTTCAACGCAGGTCGGATCGAGGTAAATGGCTTTGTGGAAAGCCTGCATCGCCGCCTCATTGATTCCCTGAGCTTGATAAATTTCGCCCAGCAGGAGGTAAGCGGCGGCGCTGGTCGGATGGGTGTGTAGGTAGCGATCACACTGGGCAGCAGCGATCGGCAGTTCGCCCCGATCGGCCATGCTCCGAATATCACGTAGGGAAATCTGGGCGGCGGGTGGGGACAGTCGGGGTGGCCTGATGGCTGACGGTAATGTCGGGTTGATGGGAGGCTTGATAGGTATCGATTTAACGACGTCAGCCATGGTCTTAGGGGTTACGGATAACCCTGGTCGCAATGGCAGATCTATTGGGGGGACGGTATTCGCAGCAGCGGCCCCACCCCTTCGAGCCGGTGGTGACGCCACGCGGCGATAAACAAATGCCTGGGGGGAGCGAATGGATTCAAACTGATCGGGATGAATTTGATTGGTTTCGGCATAGCCCAAAAACAACAATCCGTTCGGTTTTAACAGTCGATGTAAGGTGCGCATCGCCCGATCGCGGGCGGCCTGATGAAAGTAAATCAGTAAGTTGCGGCAAAACACGACATCGTAAGGCTGGGTTTGGTAAAGGCACATCGGATCGGCCAGGTTGCCGGACTGGAATTGCACCCGCGATCGCACGCGATCGCTCAATCGGTATCGTTCACCCTCCCGTTGAAAATAGCGATTAACCATGGCATCGAGCGATGTCGTCACAGACTGTCCTGGGCGAAAAGAATAGGCACTGAACACGCCGCATTCGGCCTGAGCCAGGGCGAATGCACTAACATCCAAGGCATCCACCTGAAACTGCTCGGCAGACAATCCCGCTTCCAACAGCGTCATGGCAATCGAGTAAGGTTCTTCACCGGTCGAGCAGGGTAGGCTCAACAGCCGTAGAGGTGCCTCAGCCGCCTGTTGCCGTCCGGTTTGACTCGCCCAACGCTTGAGAAAAGCAAATGATTCAGGATTGCGAAAAAAGCTAGTTTCAGGGACAACAATGGCTTCGATCAGCGCCGCGATCGCAGCCTGAGATCCCTGCAAATGCTGCCAATATGCCTCGACATTACCGTATCCAGCCGCCTGCATGGCCTGCGCGATAGCGCGCTGTACTCCGGCTGACCCAATTGAGGTTTCGTTCAGGCCAATCAGTTGGTTGAGCAAAGCCGCAATGTTGCCCCTAGCCTCGGTCTGCTCAAAATGACCATCCATCGTCAGCACCTCACCCTAAGATGCCGTTGTGGCCTGAGCGATCAGCGCATCGTACGCTGGCTGAGATAGGAGGCTATAAATCTGTAGTTGTTGAATAATGTCTTGCTGAGACACCAGCATTTCGCTCAGATACGGACTTTGACAAAAATCAACGCGTTCGGCAATCTCCTCAACCTGATGCGATTCCAGCGTTTCTGTGGCCTGCTCCGCCAGCAGCCCTAGCAACCGCGTGGATTCATCAGGAGCCCCCTGATTAACGAGAACAATGCGCGTGCTCAATAAGGCTGAGCTAGCCGCTCCCCGCAAAAGCTGATTGAGATCGAGCACAGGCACAACTTGGCCCTGATAGCTAAACACGCCTGCCACCGCCGGGGAGCTGCCAGGAAGGGGCTGCAAATTCACCCGAGGGAGCACGGTCACAATTGCTGGCGTGGCAATTGCATAACGATTGTCTCCTAATCGAAAAACCAGCATGAGCATATCGATTCAGGTCTCTTGCAAAGAAGCATGTGCGCTTAATTTACCCAAGATCCAAACGGCAATCAGCGATCTGAGCGCCACTAGGGCTTGAGGTTGAGCTGTCACGACATTTGCCAGTACCCAGGATGCCTCAGCGAAAATGCCTGAATCGTTTGCTAGAGGCTGTCATCATTTAGCGGCTGAGTCCTGATACTGAAAGCGGTTCAGCCTCTAGCTAGTGGTCTGTCAGTGCTCAATTTGTGGGTTGTTGACTTTCAGAACGATGGCAATCCGGATTGATTCCTGTCGGGAAAACGGGCAAGATGCCCATCCAAACAAGACACCTATTCTTCAATTTTGAGGATGCACAAATTTAAACTTGGCGCTGCACTAGGTTTGCGGAGCGGGCGCGGTAGTGCCCATACCGTCAGATTTTCGAGTTTAATTGATGACGCCCCCTAAATCATTCAACCGCTTTTGGACTCGACACTGACAGCACTGGCTGACTCCACGGTGGCGATCGCCTCATCACTACTGGCATTGGGGTGAAAGTAGTTGTAAATTTGCTGTGCCATGTGGGGGCCGATGCCGGGCACTTGGGCGAGCTGCTCAGTCGGGGCTTCGCGAATGTAGTCGATAGAGCGAAACGCTGCCAGCAGTTCTTTTTGGCGATGCTGCCCCAAACCGGGAATGTCAGATAAACGCGATCGCCGCATGCGATCGCTGCGTTTTTTGCGGTGAAAGCTGACGGCAAATCGGTGCGCTTCATCACGCAGGCGCCGCAAGAGCTGCACTCCCGGCTGCTCCGCTGCCGTCGAGACGGGCAGCGATTCTCCGGGCAGAAAGATTTCTTCGCGCTTTTTAGCCAGGCTGACGACATGCAGATCGGCCAGCAAATTTAGCTCTCGCAGCACTTCAACTACCGCCGATAGCTGCCCCTTGCCGCCGTCAATCATCACGAGGTCGGGCCAGTCTGGATTGCCGACCCGCTGCTTATCGGGGTCAGCCGCATAGCGCCGAAAGCGTCGCCGAATCACCTCCGCCATGCTGGCGAAGTCATCAGAGTGACCCGCTCGCACCTCCGGATTTTTAATCTTGTAGTGGCGGTAATGCTGCTTGGCGGGCATCCCATCCACAAATACCACCTGCGAGGCTACGGCATCCGACCCTTGAATATGGGAAATGTCATAGCCTTCAATGCGTTTGGGCTGGTCGGGTAGGTCGAGCGCTTCGGCCAAATCTTGCATCGCTTGAGCATTGCGATCGGCAACGCGTTGGGTGCGCAGTAGCTCGTACTGGGCGTTGCGTTCTACCATCTCGACCAGTTCTGCCTTGGTCTGCCGCTGGGGAACTTCGATCGCCACCTTCCGCCCACGCCGCTGGGTCAAATATTCCGCCAAAATGTCGCCCTCGGGCAGCTCATGCTGCACCAAAATTTCTGCCGGAATCTCAATCGGCTCCACCATTTGATAATGCGCTTCGAGCACCCGTTGCAAAATCTCGCCCCGTGTCCCGGCTTGGGCGTCGGCATTAAAGCCGAGCCGCCCCACCAGCCGCCCCGCCCGAATTTGAAAGAGCTGAATGCAGGCAAACTGCTCATCGCTAGAGAGGGCGATCGCATCGCGCGATACCGTGTCATCGGGTAGCGCGACTTTTTGGTTGGCCGTCAGCCGCTCTAACCCTTGAATCTGATCGCGCAACAGAGCGGCCTGCTCAAACCGCAGCTCTTCAGCGGCTTTTTCCATCTGGTGGGTCAGGGCATTGACCAATTCATCGGTGCGGCCCTGAAACACCATCGCCACCCGCTGCACCGTCTTGTGATAATCCTCGGGAGAGATTAGTTCCTGACACACTCCCGGACAGCGGCCAATGTCGTAATTGAGGCAGGGGCGATCGCGAAACAGCGGTTGCGGTCGCTGCCGCAGCGGAAAGGTCCGTTTGGCAATACTCAGGGTGCGCCGCAGCAATCCAGCATCAACATAGGGACCGTAGTAGCGATCTTTAAGGTTTTTGCGCCGCTTGCGGGTAACAAACATGCGCGGATAGTCTTCTGACCAGGTAATGCAGAGATAGGGATACTTTTTGTCGTCTTTCAGCAGCACATTAAAGTGGGGCTGATGCTGCTTGATCAGATTGGCTTCTAGGGCCAGTGCTTCGGCTTCGGTGTCAGTGACGATGAACTCAATCTCGACAATCTGCATCACCATCATCGCGATGCGCGGCATGTGGCGATGCGTGTCGCGAAAGTACGATCGCACCCGATTCCGCAGTTTTTTCGACTTGCCGATGTAAAGGATCTGATCCCGGCCGTCTTTCATAAAGTAGACGCCGGGTTCGAGGGGAAGCTCTTTCAAAAAAGCTTCAAGGCGTTCCGGTTCTTTGAGGAGGGGGGGGCGCTCTGAATACACGATGGCAGCTACGAACCACAGACGGTCTCCCCAAGCATAGCGAGGATTTTCGCCCCGTTGCCGGTGTGGACTAACGACTTCGCGAATTGCAACAACCGCACTTGCCGCACTGGGGAAGTAAAGGAATCGGATACCTATGATCACCCCATCCTTGAAAAGATTGGTTTTGTTTAGCGATTGACTGTGGCGGTTGGATTAGCTGTGCGACCTCTCCTCTCCCCTCCTTATCTTTGGCGAAGCCTGCCCGGAGGGCTTAGGAGAGGAACTAGAACTTTTGATTAACCTCTCCTTATCAAGGAGAGGTGCCGCAGGCGGCCAGGTTTAGCCGTCTGCGCCGCGAATAAGGGGCATGTCAAGGAAGCGGCTCTCAAACAATATGGCGATTAGCTATTGAGGGTTGATTGTAGATCGGCTTCTTTAGCACGAAATCCGACCATCACTGCTTTGCCGTCTTTGACAAACAGAGGCCGCTTGAGCAACATGGCATTTTCCGCAAAAGCCTCAACCCATTGCTCATCGCTCCAGTCTTTTTTCTCTTCGCCCAAGGCGCGGTAGACCTGCCCAGAAGTGTTACGCATCGGCCTAGCCGTCAGGGCTGCGACCCAATCGGCAATCATGTCGCGGGTGGGTGGGGCCGTTTTGGTATCGATAAAGTCATAGGCAATTTGGTTGTTGTCGAGCCAGCTCAATGCCTTTTTGCAGGTGCCACAGTTGGGAATGCCGTAAACCTGGAGTGCCATGGGAAATTTCCTGTCGGGAGGGGAAATTAGCAGAGTATCAAAAAAGGGAACTGATCGCTTTGGTGACTGGCAGCAGCGCGTCTTCCAGCAAGCTGGGTACTGCTTAATGGAGCCGTCACGATCGCGCATGACAGCAGCACAACTGGCATTCTCAAGTGGGGAAATTATGCGATCGCACGTCGTCGCAAAACTGCTTGGCCGCCGTCATCCCCTGTTCTCGTAAGTTTGTATAGCGGGGGGCAAAGGGTGGCTGCCAGTCAGACAGGCCCAGCACATCAGCGGTGACCAACACTTGGCCATCACAGTGCGGTCCAGCACCGATGCCGATAGTGGTGATGGTAAGGGTTTCGGTAATGACTTGGGCCAGCTCTGCTGGAATGTGCTCTAACACGATGGCAAAAGCCCCCGCTTTCTCAATGGCGATTGCCTCTTGCAAAATGCGATCGGCGGCCTCGGGGGACTTGCCCTGCTTGTAGAAGCCACCGGTCAGGTGCACTGACTGCGGCGTCAAACCGACGTGCCCCATGACGGGAATGCCCGATTCCACCAGGGCTTTAATCGTCGCTGCCATGCGGGGATAGCCCCCTTCTAGCTTGACGGCTTGGGCGCCCGCTTGCTTGAGCATGCACCCCGCCGAGCGCAGCGCTTCAGCGGTATCTACCTGGTAGCTCAAGAACGGGAGATCGACCACCATCAGCGCGTTTTTGACGCCTCGGCGCACAGCTTTGGCATGGTGCAGCATCTCCTCTAGTGTCAGGGGCAAGGTCGTGTCATAGCCCAAGGCCACCATCGCTAACGAATCGCCCACCAAGATCAGATCGGCTCCGGCCTGATCGGCCATTTGCGCCGATATAAAATCCCAAGCGGTGAGCACAGCGACTGCCTGGGACTGTTGTTTCCACGTTAAAAATTGATTGATCCGAACTGCCATCTCAGTGCTGTCTCCACAGGCTCGATGATTGAACCCTTTAAGCCGCTATGCCAGCCCTCAGCGATGAATTCCCTGGTGTTTTAGAGATTGAGGGATTCACCGACTCAGCGATCGCGATGCGCTCAATCTGAGCGGTCTGGTACTCTCCATTATCATCGCTGACGACGGCAATTGAGTGCGATCGCGCTGAAACCATGACACTCAGCTCCCGTTCGATGCTACGAGGTATCTACAAACTCGCTTTGACGGGTCTCGTCGTTGCGAGAAATGGCCGCACACTCGGCATCGCTTCACCCGCTCGGCAACAGTCACCCAACGACTAGTCCTTTCTTCCCGTCGGATTTATCAGGCCTCCTGCCGGATTCATCGGGCTTTTCCGGAAGCGCTGGGCTTTTCCGTGAATTCCTCATCAAGTTAATGTTTTTGAGGTATGACGATGTCTAGCACCCACCGCCAAAGCACAATTTCGCCCCGAGCCAAACGTCGTAATCGTCACAAAACGCCTTTTCAACCTCGCCCCACGGGCAAGCCTCGGCGCACTCGCAGTGCAGGAACTCGCTAATCTGGTTCGGTTCGTCGAAGTCAAGTGCGGCCAGGTTTCAAAAGAGCGGCAAAGCTAGCTTGGCACCCCGACTAAGCGCATCAAAGCAGAGCCTAGGGGAGATAGGATGCCGCCTGAGTCCGCCCGACTTTAAGGAATGCTGTTGAATCGAGCAGCCGGCGCTGACGACTAGCGCAAAAAGCTACTGACGGCCCACAATACAACCATCGTGATAATTGCGGCCACTTTTTGCGTCACGACATCGGCGCTTGCCCCTGACATCGCCGCTGCCTGCGGGCCGAGAATCTGTCCCAGCAAGATGCCCACAGTCAACCCCGCCGTGAGCCCTAACACAGTGATTAGCAGCGCGCGCCAAAACCGATATTCCTTACGATTGAGGAAATAGATCGCCACCCCGACCCCGATCGCCAAAGCCAGCGACGGCCCGGCCAGACTCACAATCGCTAAAATTCCAAAAATGCCCGCCGGGAGCAGCACATCATTGCGAGAAGGCGTGTCTAAAAAGTCAGCCAACCAACTGGGCTTGGAGACGTCACCGCTGTTGGCCTTCACCACTGGTTTTTCAGGTACCTCTTCAGCAAATCGAATGCGGTCAGGCACCTTTATCTTGCCCTCCTGACGCAATCTGAGACGTTCCATCAGAATGGCGTCATAGGCTGATTCGATCGCATCCATCCGTTTGCGATCGTCTTCACAACCGTCTAACAAGCGCTCTTTGGCCTCCTGAATCTCCTCAAAAGAGGCGTTTTCGTCGAGGCCTAACGTATCGTAGTAGTTCTGGTCACTCATCGACATCCCTTCGATAGCCTGGCGCGTCTACTGACTAAATCCACGGAGCAAGTCAACCGTTAGTTCTGCTGACGTCGATCCTTTTTGGGCCATTCGTGTTAGCCACAGTTTAACTATACTAGGCTCACACTACTGAAACTTGTTCCGTATGGTGAAGAAGTTTCAGCTCGGTTTGGGTATTCTTCATTAGAGTCAACCGAGTTAGCATCAACGACTGTCCTAGCTTTATAACTACTTTACAGAAAGTACCGAGTGGCTGGGAAAAAATTGATGCAGTTTAGGCTGATTTCATCGTGTTCCTGCGAAAAGATACTTTAAAGAAACATTGCCGGTACCGCTAGGGCTTTAGTGTACTCGGTCTAATGTAAAGCAACCACCTGTGTCCTTTTGGTAAGACGTTTACGTTATGGCTACTGCCAAGATCCTTGTCGTTGACGACGACCCAGCTGTCCGTAATCTTGTACTGCGCTTTTTGTCGAAGCAAGACTACGAAGTCGAATCTGCCGAAGATGGCAAAAATGCACTTGCGGTGTTTGAGCAACTCAACCCCGACTTAGTGGTGTTGGACGTCAACCTCCCTGATGCTAATGGATATGACCTCTGCAAAGAAATGCAGACGCGCACGGGTGTTTTTGTCTTAATGCTCACCAGTCGCAGTGATGAAGCCGATAAGATTCGCGGCTTCGCGGAAGGAGCCGATGACTATCTCACCAAGCCCTTTAGTTTGGGGGAGCTTGAGGTCCGCGTGGGGGCCATTCTTAAACGCCAGCGCCCCGTCACCACTGCTGAGCAACAGTGTTTGAGCTTCAATAGCCTAGAGATCGATCCCGTTCGGCGAGAAGTCACCCTGGAGCGCGAGCTGGTGCCACTCACGGCGTTGGAATTTGACCTGCTACATTTTCTAGCTAGCCACCCCGGTCGTGTGTGGCGGCGGGCAGAGCTGATTCAAAAAGTTTGGGACTACGAATATGTCGGTGATCAGCGTGTGGTAGATGTCCACATTGGCCAAATCCGTAAAAAGATTGAACTAGATACCACCCAACCGGCCATGATTCAAACAGTGCGGGGCGTGGGCTACAAATTTGAGCCCCCAGCCAGCGTTGTGGCCTCTAGTTGACGTCAGCTCAGCGCAGCAACTGGTTTGAGCGTTGATGGTTTAATTGACATCCCCTCTGCGGAGGGGATTTTTTGTGCTCAGAAAATTGTCCAGCAATCACAGGGTGATCGCAGTTAGTCAGCCTTCTCCAGCCCCGATGGGTCGGTTGGCTGTCTCGTACAAAGCATCGGGTAAGTGGCAACCGCAGTCCTGTTTGCTCATCCTCACGTCAGGTCAGCCAGGTAAGCCTTGGCTAAGAAATAGCTGGCAATCGATTTCGCATCGACGCCTTCCCCTTTGCTGACGGCCTGCTCAAACTCGTCGGGGGTCATATACACGACAACAATATCTTCGTCATCATCGCCGGCCGGGGGATGGGCGATCGCCTCCAAGTCGGTCGCGATGAAAGCGTGAATAAACTCGTCGGAGTAGCCCGGTGCCAGCGGAAAGCTACCTAACGGCTGCCAGGTGTGAGCCCGATAGCCAATTTCTTCTTCGATCTCGCGCTTAATCGTCTGGGCGGGGGTTTCGTTAGGCTCGACAGTGCCCGCTGGAAATTCCAGAAGTCTGCCCTGCATAGCAAATCGATACTGACGCACTAGGACTAATTTGCCATCCTCAGTAATGGGAACCGCCAAAGCGCCACCTGGATGGCGAATGCATTCCCACTCACCCTCCGATTTGTTGGGCAATCGCAAGCTGTTGACTTCGAAGTCGAATTTGCGTCCCTTAATCAATAGGCGCTGCTTAAGCAATTGGGGCGGTTCGTTACCGAGCGACATATCACGTCAGAAGAATTGTGGGGATGACGGTGTGAAGAGCGGCGAAAGCGCTCCCAGACTGACCGATAGCGGCTACGGTAGCACACTATTTGCCGTTGCGGTGCGGCAGGAGGGGGGGCACATCCGCTAGTCGCTCAACGCCCTCGTGAGAAACCCCGGCGGCTAGTTGCGCGATCGCCTTCCCCGAGATGGGATCGACCCAGTGAGCGGCGATTTCGGCTAAGGGCACCAAGACAAAGGGCCGCTCATGCATGCGCGGGTGAGGTAGCTGTAGGGTTGCAGTCGTCATCACAATGTTGCCAAATAGCAGCAAATCGAGATCAAGCAGGCGCGGCCCCCACCGTTCGCGCCGCATGCGACCAAACTTGGCTTCGATCTGCAGCAAGGTGCGGAGCAGTTCCTCGGGGGCGAGATTGGTTTTGAGCAGAGCACAAGCATTGTAATAATCCGGTTGAGGTGGCCCGACCGGCGCCGTGGTGTAGATGCTTGAGCAGGTCGTGACGGTGATATGAGGGGGCTGAGTTAATGCCGCGATCGCCCCCTGCAGGATCGTTAAAGAATCTCCGAGGTTACTACCCAAGGCGATCGCGCTAAAAAGAGAAGGCATGCAAGCTGGCTGGCTAAACGGGTGAGTGTTTATCCTAACGCTGATAACGCCGCGGCCCACCGCTCAGAACTAGCGGCCCTGAAGCGGCGGTAAGGGGCTGATAGCACAACCGGCTTCTTGACTCCGGCGTTCATCCCCATGCACACCGCCAGAGTCAGGGACGCTGAGCGGATGGCCCTTACCCCATGACCGTGGGAAGCAGGGTGTTGGCTAATTCAAACGCCTGATGGCCAAGCGCCATCACCGCTGATCGGGTGACGGGCAGGCTATCGATGACCATCCCGGCCGACAGCGCCATCATGTACAGAATGGAGTATTTGAACAGTGACTTGGCCTGGTCGCGATCGCTCGGCGACTGTAAAAGCCCCCAAGCCTTTTTGATAAAGATCCAGCCAAGGTAGAGGGCGATCGCCCCGTAAACCCAACCGGTCGCGTGGAGCGGCACCGTCATCAGCAGCGTGATGGGCACCAGCACCAGTGTGTAGGCCCAGATTTGTTTAGCGGTTGCTTCGTCGCCAGCGATGACCGGCAACATGGGCACGCCCACCTTGGCATAGTCATCTTGAATCACCAAGGCCAGCGCCCAAAAGTGCGGCGGCGTCCAGATAAAGACGATGGCAAAAAACAACCAGGCGGCCAGACTGAGTTCACCCGTCACAGCGGCCCAGCCCACCAAGGGTGGAATCGCGCCAGCGGCACCGCCGATCACAATATTTTGGGTGGATGACCGCTTGAGCCAGTGGGTATAAACGCCGACGTAAATGGCAATGCCGACCATCTCTAGAGCGGCGCTGAGCACATTGCCCACGATGACTTGAAGCGAAAAGGCGGCGATCGCGAGCGCGGCGGCAAAGATTAACGCATCGCGCAGCTGAATGCGGCCCGACGGAATTGGCCGATGCCGCGTGCGCTCCATGTCAAAGTCGATGTCGCGGTCATAAATGCAGTTGATCGATTGCGCTGAAGCCGCAGCCAGTGCCCCGGTCAGCAGCGTCACTATCAACAGCAGCGGATCCACAGTGCCGTGGGCAGCCACCAACATGCTCGCGGCGGTTTCAATCAGTAAGAGGGGAATAATTCTGGGTTTTGTCAGCTGCCAATAGCTCCGGCAAACTTGCCAAAAGGTCTCGTGGTGAGGTGTTGGACTTTGCCAGGTGGGAGAAGTCTGCATTTGCAGGTAAATCCTTATTGAAATTAATCGAGGAAAAGTTGCTGACCGTCGTTGCTCTAGGACAGCGTTTGTGACGGCTTGAGAGAAATCGGGGTGGAAAAACTTTGGGTGCGATCGCGCCAGGCGAGTACCGTAAAGGCCACGAGGGCGGCGGTCAGGGTGGCGCCAACGGTGTGATGCGTGACTGTGAGCGGCTCCACCTGCAGATGCATTTGCAGCGTGGCAATGCCCAACACAATTTGCAGAGACAGCAGCGTGCCGATGACCACCGTCAGTCGTCGCAGCCAGGGATGCAAGGCTGGAGTTCGCCAGGAAACAAGCAGGAGCGTAAAGATGGCGATGGTGGGCGGCACCACCCCGATCAAGTGGCTGTCCATGACTTGACACAGCTGCGACAGCCCCAGGCATTGGTGGGCGGCCCAGCGAGAGCCGACCAATGCGCCCAACAAGCACTGCAGATAGACCAACACCGCCGATATCAGCCCAATGCTATGCAAAGTGCCCGACGTACCGACGCCGCGATAAGGCATGAGACAGCAGCCCATCACGACCAGCGTGACTAAAAAGGCGAGGGCCGTCCCGAGGTGAGCAGTGACAATATCAAACCGCAGCAGCTCGGTGACGGTCAGCCCGCCTAAGGCTCCCTGCACCAAAATTAAAAACACGGCCCCCAGCGCCGCCCAGGGGAGCCACCGAGGCAGGTCACGACGACACCACCAGGACTGCCCGGCTAGCCAAATTGACATGAGGCCGATCAGTGAGGCATCCAGGCGATGAAACCATTCTAGAAACACCCGTAAGTTCATCTGCTGGCTGGGCACCAACTGGCCGTAGCACAGGGGCCAATCGGGGCAGGCCAAGCCCGCATTCATCACGCGGGTAGCGCTGCCTACAGCCATGAGAGCCAGCGTCGCGATCGCGAGCTTCCAAACCAATCGCCGAATCCGCACGGGGGCAGCGATCTTGGCAGTTTCAGAGGGCTGATGGTGAGAATCCGACGCAATATCAAAGGGAATGTTGGCTGACATAAACTCAGTTAAGTGCAATCAAAAATCCCGGCACCAGCCGATCAGTTGAGTTGAGCGATCGCACGCGATCAAAATCAAAATCGTTAGATCTATCGCTGGGTGGATTGCTATCACTTTAGGAAGCCTGATTTTAATTCCGTCGAAGCTTTAGGGTTTTCTTCGGAATCTGTAGCAAAAACCGATAACTTTCATGACGATTCGTGAAGTCTTTACAGACAGGTGGCTCTGAATATCGAGCCGATTGTATCGGCCATCACTTTCCGCTGATCGGGACCTGCCGTCAGACTTGAGGTCGGTAGTATGCTGTTGGCGCCATAAAAAGTCGACTGGCTGATGTGGGGTGGCTCAGGGCAACAACCGCTCACTCCTTTGGCCTTAATCTGGTCGGCGTGTGGTTGAGCCCGGCCACTCTGTCGACTGCCGGTCGTTGGTTAACGGTTGATTGATCATTCGCGTAGTGCCCTCTGTTTGCCGGTTCTGGTTGAATCATTTGTCCTTTCGTAATGCCCATTGCCATGCCATCTCCCTTTCAAACCCTTAAAGAACAATTCAGCGCGATCGGTAAAAAATTGGATGCTGAGACCCGCGACGCCGCGAAATTTGCTCTGCAAGATTGGGTCGGGACGAATGCCGCCGCGATCGCTGACAAGAAAGCGCCTGCTGAGTTCAACGGCACGATGATGCAGTGGTTTCACTGGTACATTCCCGCCGATGGTACCCACTGGCAAAAGCTCAAAGCCGATGCCCAAGAACTGGCCGCCGCCGGATTTACCGCGCTGTGGCTGCCTCCTGCCTACAAAGGCATTGGCGGCAGTTTCGACGTGGGCTATGGCGTTTATGACTGGTTTGATCTGGGTGAGTTTAACCAACGAGATACGATTCGTACCAAGTACGGCACCAAAGACGAATATGTCGATGCAGTGCAAACCTGTCGACAAAATGGCATCCAAATCTACGCCGATGTTGTCTTCAATCACAAAATGGCGGCTGACTACGAAGAAGAGTTTGAGGCCATTCCCTATGATCCGCGCGATCGCACCCGTCCCCTGGGTGGAGCGCGCACCATCAAAGCGTGGACCGGATTCAACTTTCCCCAGCGCGGCGACAAATACTCCACGATGAAGTGGCACTGGTACCATTTTGATTCTGTCGACTACAACAGCTATGAGCCCGACTTCAAAGCTGTTTGGAAAATGGCAGATAAAAGCTTTGAAACCAAAGTTGATCTAGAGGTTGGCAATTACGATTACCTCATGGGCAGCGACCTTGATATGAACCATCCCGAAGTGCGGGGTGAGCTGAACTATTGGGGTGAATGGATGCTCGATGAGATTGGCGCTGATGGCTTTCGCCTGGATGCGATTAAGCACATCAATGGCGACTTTTTTAACGCCTGGCTCGACCATTTAGAAGCCCATACTGGTCGCGATCTGTTTTGCGTCGGCGAGTATTGGACCTATGATTTTGGCACCCTGAGCTGGTATATCGGCAATGCCGGCGGGCGACTCAACCTGTTTGATGCCCCCCTGCATCACAACTTTTACAAAGCCAGCAAGGCGGGCGGTCACTACGACATGCGACGACTGTTTGATGGCACCCTAATGCAGGAGCTGCCCCTGTTTGCGGTGACGCTGGTCGAAAACCACGACACTCAGCCCCTACAGGCACTGGAGTCGGTGGTGGAAGCGTGGTTTAAACCCTTGGCCTATGCCATCATTTTGCTGCGCGAGCAAGGCTATCCCTGTGTGTTTTATGCCGACTACTATGGCGCTCACTACAAAGACCAAGCGCCCGATGGCAACGTCTACGAGATCTGGATGGACTCCCATCGGTGGATCCTTGATCGCCTGCTGTTTGCTCGCAAAAACTTTGCCTACGGCCCCCAATATGACTATCTTGACCATTTCAACACCATCGGCTGGACGCGCCTCGGGACAGAACATCACCCCTATGCCCTGGCGGTCATTTTGAGTGATGGCCCGAGCGGCAGTAAATGGATGGAAGTCGGCAAGCGGCACAAGGTCTTTTTTGATATCACCGGCCATATTAAAGACCCGATTTATACGAATGAGCATGGCTGGGCAGAGTTCCGCTGCAACGGTGGTTCTGTCTCCGTGTGGGTCGAGCAGAATCCGCTATTGGCTGAACTCACTGGGGTTGGAGTGTGATTCGATCCCCTTGGGAAACGGTGGATCTTGCCAGCGATCATACTGAGTCTATGGCTATTGCCGCGACTGCCCTCGTACGCCATAGGGGACTGCCTTGACCGGGGGCTGGAGAGCCGCTGCTGATTGACTGGCTGGCCTCATAACTGGCCAGGGTTCCACCTCTGGGGGTCGTCGCGGGTGAGAAAAAAAGACGAGGCTACTATACGAAACAGGCACACACTTTTAGCGCTAACTGGGGAGCGATCTCATGGCCACTTATTTAATCACCGGTACCAATCGCGGCATTGGCTATGAATATTGCAAGCAGCTGCAACAGCGCGGGGAGGACGTTATTGCCGTTTGCCGCTCCAGTTCAGAAGAGTTGGAGCAGTTGGGCATTCGGGTTGAAACTGGGGTTGACATCACCTCGGACGCATCAGTTGCTGAGTTGGCGAACAAACTGCAGGGCATTGAGCTAGACGTACTGATCAACAATGCGGGCATTATCAACCGGGTGAGTCTGGACAATCTCGACATTGAGAGTATTCGCGAGCAGTTTGAAGTGAATGCGATCGGTCCCTTGCGTTTCACCAAAGCACTGCTGCCCCATCTCAAGGCCGGTAGCAAGGTCGTTTTGATGACCAGCCGCATGGGGTCTATTGACGACAACACGTCGGGCGGCTCCTACGGCTACCGCATGTCGAAGGTCGCGCTCTCGATGGCGGGCAAGTCTCTGTCTCACGATTTAAGACCGGAGGGCATTGCGGTGGCGATCTTGCATCCAGGCCTGGTTAGCACGCGCATGACGGGCTTTACCCCCAACGGCATCACGCCCACAGCATCGGTCAAAGGACTGTTGGCCAGAATCGACGCGCTCACCCTCGACAATACCGGCACGTTTTGGCATGGCAACGGCGAAGTGCTGCCCTGGTAGTGCCGCGACCGGTTGGGAAAATCGATCAGGAAAGCCGTGCGCTCAGGGATGTGCTTGAAAATAACACAATAGTTTGTTGTCCCTGGTGAGCGCATAAGCCCCGTGCCGTTAAGAACTGCGTCAGCTCAAGGTGAGTGAGATACCCCAGAGCCAGCTTAAATATGGCCCGACCAGCACCAGTCCGTAACCGATGCTGGAATTGCGCGTCGCTGCATGGCCTAAGACGCCTAAGACTAAAGAGCCGCCCGAAAACAACCCGATAAAGATGCTCATAGCGATCAGGGCAAAGAAGCCAAACAGGATATTGAACCCTTGGGTGTCGTAGTAGGGGCGATCTAAGCTGGCGTAAATGCCTGGACCTTGGTGATGCATGACGAACAGCAGCGCCAAAAGGGTGATGATGATGTTAGCCACAATGGCAAACTGGCCCATGCGGCCACCGACTTGCATCATCATGGCACCGCCTAAGACGATGGTCACCGTGGATAAGAAATCTGCTGGTAAAGCAGTCGTCCTCAGCAGTAACAGCGCTGCCAGCAACAGATGCAGATTCAGCAGTAGCAGGCAATCTGCCACAGCCTGAGGCGCAGCATGATGCCGCCATTGAGCCAGCCCTCGCCAGCACAAGAGGGCGATCGCCACCAACGAGCTGATGATGCCTGCGTACATCGCCAGCTTGACATTGGTAACCCAGGCCAACAAGCCAAAGAGGGCGGCCAGCCATTCCCATGACCAGTCTTTGAGCACAGCCGGCAGTGGTTGCAGAGTGCTGGGCAAATTTGGGGACTGATGACGATGGTTGAGCCACCACACACCACTGGCAATGAGGGCGATGCCAACCAAGATCAGGGGTTGAAAAATCATTAACAGCCAGCTCCCGACGAAAGCTGCTGCAAAGATTTTGGGTTCTCGCAAAATGCGCGGCAGTTTGGTTTGCAGTTCCTGCCATTGGGGGCGGTATGGCGCGATCGCCGCTTGAATAGCTTTGGTAGGTTTAGCTGCAGTATCCGCAGTCGAGGCACTGGCATCAACCAGAGTGATCGTCTCTACCCAAGTAGGAAAGCATGAATCTTGTTGGTAGCTATCCACGACCAGGTGAGTAAACCGTGTCACCCCAATGCGCGTTAACCCTGATTTGAGCACATCAATGTACCGTTTTGAGGGCGGTATTTTGCCATAGAGCGAAACCTCTAAAGTACTCCTATTCGGAACGACTTCTATTCGTATGCCCTGCTTTTGAAAAGAACGGTTAATCAGGGCAGCGATCGCAGCAATATCGCCAGCTATGGCCCGCTCAATTTGAGAAAGTGGCTCGTTTTTCCCTGAAGGTTGAGTAGTCATATTTCGCGACTAGCGGTTGTAGAGCGACGTTAAAACTGATGAATATTGACGGAGGTTTATGCAGAGGTTTCTTGATGAAGCGGTTAGACTAATCCCCTTGATACGGAACCATAGAAAGACACAGCAACTAAAAATAATTGGTGGGGTTCAATAAATCGAGACGGCTGCGATGTTTGTCGAGCTGAAAAATATTTTCTGGTACAGCTCGCAGATAACTGTGCCCAGCAAAACCGAATGTGACCGGCCCCTGAAACTCAGTGCCCAGCCAGGAACATACCAGCACCGTTCGATAGTTGATGGTGGGATTATTGGCCAACCAGTCTTTGATGACAGAACCCGGAATCACTGTGCCTAGATACTCTGGGTTAGCGCCAAAACCGCCGATAAAGCTAGAAGCTTTCACATGTCTAACGGGGCCAGGGTTAGTCAGCAATAACAGCAGTAAGGCGATCGCTGACAGCTTGACCATGTCAATTTTTCGTACGTACCATAGCTGTTGCCATCCTTGCCTTAGCACTTGCCAGAATGGAGTTTTGCCTGCTGGAGAGGGACGCCAAACAAACCGATAAATCGCCATACTACCGATCACCAGCAGTAGTATGTTGATGAAGATGAGCGTGAGCTGAAAACTTCGATTGATACTCACCCCCGTGACGGGATGGAAAAATACCGCCGGTGTGGTGTCATACAGCCGAAAAGGCAAGAGTAAATATGGGTTGCTGATAATGCAAATCACGACAAACAGGGTCGGAGAGATCGCCAAGCAGACAGACAGCTTTCTGGCAATGACTTGACAGTTCTGAAGTGCGTATCGCATTGCTACTAGCCCTAAGACCAAAGCTACCAAACTGGCTGCATAAAACGTCCCCAGATACAGCAGGGAATTTTCCAGCGTTTTTTCACTAACAACGCCGAATCCTCCAAATATCTGGGCCTTAAAGTAAGTGAAGATATTGGTATTTGGCGATTCAATTGGTAAATGGTGAATGCCAAATAACTGTGTTTCTAAAGTCAATAAAAATCGTAAGCTGCCATGCACAATTAGCGGCACGCTGAATAAAAATGCCATACCTCGCATCCAGAAGGCTCGACTGCTGAGCTTCACGGGGCTACTACCAGGCTGCCTGGAGTGGGGCTGGGTTGAGCGCTTTGGCGTTGAGGTCCTGGGGGATGCTGGATTCGCCTGTGACGTGGCTGAGGCAGCGGGCTCAAGCGGTGCTGCTAACGTTAGCGACTTGCCCCAAACCGGTTGCTGGTTGTTGGCCTGATACGCACTGATGTTGCACTGGCTAATATCACTGATATTTAAGCGCTTGAGCCTCATGGTCACCCGCTGGAATAAGTCGGCAGCGGGCGGCGTCGAGCCGATCAGGGCAACTTTGAGGCGATCGCCATTCCTCGCCACCTTTGCCTGCACGCCCTCTGACTTAAGAGAATGGTTGAGGAGAGCCGCGATCGCTTTGGGGTTGCCCTGCTTGGCTAATTGCTGAACCTGTTGAAGACTCACCACGAAATACCTGAATTGGGATCACTGAAACTATCTGAAACCTTGCCCTTACCGAATTCCTTTACTTCTTAGGAAACGAATCATTTCCTGACTGTCACGCTCTTTGGCCAAATCCATCAGCGTAAAGTAATGGTGCCCACGCCAATCGGTATCGGCACCGCGATCGAGCATCAGTTGCGCCATCTCGGGAGTGCTGTAGCCAACAGCGGCAGACAGGGGCGTATGGTTGTCGTAAACTCGGGCGTTGATGCCCCAGCCATGATCGAGAAAGAGTCGAACGGTCGCCACATGGTCATCCCGAATGGCACGAAACATTTCCTGCTTACGCAACTCGGCGCCGCTGTCGAGCAAGGCTTGAATAATTTGCGCATCTTTAGGCGGCTGGCCAATGGGTTGTAGAGTCGCCATTAAGGGTGTGTAATCGTTGTCGCCTGGTTGATTGGGGTCGGCACCCAGATCGAGCAGGCGCTGGACGAGCTGGGTGTTGTTTTTGCGAATGGCCTGATTGAGCGGCGTTTGCCCGTCGGGAGCGGCCTGGGTATAGTTGGCACCCCGCGTCAGCAATTGATCGACGATTTCCCATTGTTCGCGGTCGATCGCTGCGGTGAGGGGGGTTTCGCGGGCATCGGGGAAATTGAGCTGGGCACCATTATCTAGCAGCAGCTTGGCGGCAACCGGGCTTCGTTTTGCGATCGCCGCAGTTAGGGGCGTTTGCCCTGATGATACGGTCTGATTGAGATTCGCTCCCTGACTAATGAGTCTTTCTAACAGGTGCCGATCGCCCTGATTAATCGCATCCACCACTGCCTGTTGGTCATTACTGTTTTGTCCCCCTGCTGCGGTCAACCGATCATTGCTACCCCGAGCACTTTGCCCCGCCTCCACTTGAGAGTTTTGCCCAGCCTCAACCGGTGAACTTGGCCCCGCCTCAACTAGCGAGTTTTGGGTCACCTCAACTGGAGGCGTTGGCGCCGCATCGCCTTGGGCAAGTTTCCCGACATCAATCTGGGCCTCGCGCTCTGACAACAAAGCGATAACGTCTGCTTGGTTGGCTTTGAGGATGCGATGGAGGCGCTGGTCATCGACCGTGGCTCCCCGATCAATCAGAAACCGGGCAAGGGCCACATGATCCTGTTTAAGCGCTTGCTCCAGCGGTGGCGCTACATAAATATCGCCTTCGTTAATGTCTAACCCTTGGGCAATGAGCGTGTCGAGAAGGTCAAAGTCAGTCGTTTCGGCCATTCCCGTCAAATTAATCGAACCTCTACCGACATAGGGCATGCCAGCGCTGAGTAACTGCTCAGCGATCACTAAATCATCCAGTTGCAACGCCAGCATCAAGGCATTTTCCGGTTTGTCCGACACGGTCCATGTGTAGGTAACATCGGCGCCGCGATTGATCAGCAGTTGCACCAGGTTGAAATACTCTTGGCTCACGGCAAGGGCAAGTGGCGAGTTCCGCTGGTCACCCACATTCGGATCGACACCGTGCTCTAGCGCTTGTCGCGCTAGGTCAGGCTGCCTGAGTTTGAGCGCCGTTTGCAGCAGCGTGTGGCCTTCCGCGTCGAGCTGATTGGGGTTATCAGCGGTGCGTTCTAGCCACAGGGTCGTGATTTCTGGGTCATTTTCTAAACAGCTCAGGCGCAATTCATCGAGGGCTCCCCCCGCTGCTAAAAAGTCAGCACTACAGATGTTTTTGTGAGTAGCTGGTCGCCCGATATTGAATTGCCAACGTGACCGATTTCTGTACGCGGTGATTCCAGCAACGATACCGACTAGACATAGGCCAATGCCAACCCACTTAGTTAGCAGAAGGCGCGGCGATGACGATTGAGCATTGCGAGTAGACTTTGGGGTTGGTGCTGCTGCCGTTCGCGTTTGCCGCATGGCTGCCGGAGAAAGGGTTTCGGCGACCTCTGCTGCCGTTGTCGCCGTCGAGGGAGCGTGGATCGTTGCTGGGGCAGGGCGATCGCTCCGTATCTGGGTCGCGTCCACCGTGGGCGACAGCGACAACCGCTTTACCCACATCGCCGCCTCTTCATCCGCCCAAAAGCCCATCACTACCAACTCAGAAAACTGCGTCAGCTTGAGGCTCAGCAAGCCTTTTTGTACTGCTGCGGCCAACTGAGGATTGGGTACAGATTGTCCGGTTATCCGGACGGTTAAGCGCGATGCCGCTGCTTGTACCTCAGCCCGTACCTGCTGCTGTTGGAATGACTGGTTGATGAGAGTGGCGATCGCCTGCGGATCCCCAGCTTGGGCACGTTGTCGAAGCGATGGCAGATTCGTCATGAGTACATTCTGAGCCACCTGAATACTCAAAGTTGAGCATGCGACTTAAAAGACTCTCAGTCTTCGCAATGACACACTGTAAGCTTCAAGTGACATATTCTCTGTGCACAAGCTAAAGTGCCCAGAAAAAACAAGCGAATTGCTACCCTAAAGAAATATTTGTTTCCTGAACGAAAACCCCTTCAACCGATAATAAAGTTCCATAATCAAGCATAGAATCTAATTTTTATGGCATTAGTAGGTTGCGTTTATGACATTTATGATGAAACATGTAGCTTGGGTTAACCTAGCTTTCAATATCCTTAGTTTGATGGTGTACTTTATATTTGGCGATCGCATCGGTTATAAAATACAAACCTTTGGTTTAGTCTATTTATTCATCATTTTGGGGCTCATTGGTCTGACGGCTATCAGTGCCTTATTAACCTTTTTGTCAGCGAGAGTCAGCATTATCCTAGGGTGCTTATTATTTGTGCCGTCTGGGCTCAATCTTTTGTGGGCAGTCTCTTTGGCGTCTGATAGTAAGAATCATTGAGAGCATTGACAGCAGACTTTTCATCCGCCTAATCAGTGCAGCACTTCTAGGTATCCTACGGTTCAACTCATGACCTGACTCATCAAGGTTGAGGATTACAGACTGTCGGTTTTGACCCAGGCGATCGCGGATTTGTCATGAGCTATATCCGTAGATTTAGATCTCTCTAGATCTCCTGATCATTTGTGGTTAGCGAAACGATTCGAAACCATAGATTTCTCCTAGTATGCCTAGCGTTTTTATCGCCCCATCTCCGTTTTCCCTAGTCGTAATGGATAAAATTCCTAAGTTCCAATAGCTACTGTCAGTGTAATTAGCAGAACTCGCTAACTCAAGTGCAGCAACATCAGCAATGAGATCTTCTTGATAGGGTTTCGGTTTCTGATTTTGGCCTAGTGCTAGATTTGGATTTTTGATGATGGCCAGATATTGATAGTGTTGCTCCGCCATCGGATTCGTGATTGTTAAAACGATGCAGACAATTACTAAGAAACTAATGGCAAAAACTTCTTGAGTACGCAAAAAGCGCTGCAGACAATTGGCAAGTTCGCTAAAGATTGTGGCAGGTGCATGATCTTTGAAATACTTTGAAAGTCTCTTGTATAGCCAGATCGCGGTAACAATAACTACAATCACATTAGGGAAACCAATGGTAACCGCCCCGCTCGGCAATTCCTGTTGCAGGTTGATTAAACGATTGAAGCTAGCCACACTGGCAACCACCAAGCTTCCCGTCATCACGGCTTGGGTAACTTCAGATTCCGCCCGACCAATGACCCACTTGATGATCTCTAAACTGATCCAAAACATTACTAAATGTAGGGCTATTTTCAAACCAAGATAGAAGAACAGCGACTGGGTCGTTTCACCCGTCGAAGGAATCCAAAAAGCACGAGAGTAAGGCAAATCGAACCAGCGCTGACGCTCAAAAATCGTAATCAACCAGCCGTTATAGGTGATATCGCGCCAGCCCCCAAACGGAATCTGCACCGTATTGAGCAGCTTCAGCGTGCTTCTAAACATCAGGGCAATGCTCATGCAGCAGACGATCGCTCTGGCTAAATTGGCCCCGAACTCCCCAAAAGTTTGGCTAACTATTTGCCGAATATCAGCGAGCCAAGGTATCTGATAATCCGGGAAATCTTGGAGTGCGACTCCTGAAGGCCAAGAAATATAGTCGGTCCAGCAAGCTTTTCGTTGCCCCTGTCGATAGGCCACCACCTTGAGTTCATCAATGGTTTGGATGTTCAATTTTTTGAGCCCTTGCTTGATGCGCTCGCCGAGCGATCACGCTGGGATGTCGCGTGTGGTGAGCCGAATGACCAGGCAGCCACCGTCTACTTTTGCCTGCACCTGTATGCCCTCGCGGCGCAAAGCTTGGGTGAGGAGTTGGGTGAGGGCGATCGCATCTCCCTGCTGAGCTTGCCGTTTGAGCGACTCTAATTTGGACTGTGGCACGTCTAATCGTTGAGTTAAATACTTTTTCCTGACGATTTAAGCTGCCCAAGCAGTCGGGTTTTGTACCTTTAAGTTATGCAGAAGGATTTTGATGCCCTGGATAGCGAAGTGAGGCATTCAAGTTAGAGATCGCTTTGCCTAAAGCAGGAGTTCGGTGGTCTGATCGCGTCTAACCAAACTAATCAGTAGGAAATAGCGACTTTTCAACCAGCAATCTGGGGTTCTCTACTCTTGAGATAGTGTCTGTCAACCGGTGACTTCAGCCGCATTTGATCGACCGTTTTGTTTCGATGTGAATGCCACCTGGGCCATCGGGAATATCTAGAGAGTAGCGAGTCATCAATAATAGAATCCCATTATGACGTTTGTCTTCAAGCATATTGCCTGGCTAGATCTGGCTTTTAACATGGGGAGTCTGCTGTTGTTTTCTATTTACAGTGATCGCTTCGGCTATAAACTGCAAATGGCAGGATTCCTCTATCTATTCATCATCTTGGGATTGGTTGCGGGGTCAGCGCTGAGCGCTTTATCGACTTTTTTGTCAGCCCGAGCCAGCATTGTTCTGGGTTGCCTGCTGTTGGTGCCATCCGGCATCAATCTGCTGTTCGCCCTCGTCTGTGCGTCTGAAAAGTAATGGTGACTTTGGGGCTGATTGTGGGTGCTCATCCGCAGGCATCGGGGCATCCAAAAATGAGTCAAACAAGAGCGTCCCGCTACTTGAATCTAATCAGTGACGCCAGCTTAGCCTTTGCGGGCTATGGGCTCCGGTAAAAGGCGATCACCAAGTGGGATGAGCCCGATGCAGCCGTTAGCCAAATCGAGTTACGTCACTGGGAAAAACATTCCAATACTTGACTAGATCATCGAGATGCGGCGGGTGATCTACACCACCAATGTCATTGAGTTGCTCAACCGCTTGCTATAAAGGAGAAACCGATAGTTCACCAAGAGACACTATGAAAGGTCGCAAAATTCCGTTCGTGATTGGATTAGTGCTGCTGAGCAGTACGGGCGGAGCCGCGATCGCCCAAACGGAGCTACCGTTTCTGCTCAAAGAAGCCGCCCTGATGTTGCCATTACAGATCGCCGCGCTGAGTTATGTCGTCTGGTATTGGCGAGGCCGAGATCGCTCCGACCGTGCCCGCTCGCACGACAACATCAAATCGGTTTGACCTCTTGTCAGTCAACCAGGCGACCTGATTTTTCGCGCGGTGCAATTGCTTGCGGCTGCCAGCGATAATCAACCTCTGGAGTAGGTTGAACAGCCAAGGGTATGGGGTCTGGTCGGCAAGGCGATTGCGATCGTCCGTGAGTCGATAATTCAGGCACTCAACAGTTAAAACTCATGCTTTTTCCAGATTGACGCCCCCATAAAGCGTGATGCTAGGCTAACGCTGCATTCGTAATGAAGGATTTTAATGATGGTGAAGGCCGCGCCGACAAACAGTCATCGCTGGTGGGAAACTGGCGTCATTTATCAGATCTATCCCCTCACCTTTGCCGACGATAACGGCGACGGCACGGGTGATCTGCGCGGCATTATTCAGCGGCTCGATTATCTGAATGACGGCCAGCCTGATAGCCAGCAGTCCCTAGGCATTGATGCGATCTGGTTATCGCCAGTCAATAAGTCACCCATGGTCGACAACGGCTATGACATCGTTGATTACAAAGACATTTGCCCTACCTTTGGTACGCTAGCAGACTTTGACGAACTGCTCGACCAAGCCCATCAGCGTCACATCAAAATCATTCTCGATTTGGTGGTCAACCATACCTCTGATGAACATCCCTGGTTTGCCGAGTCGGCGTCGAGTCCAGACAACCCAAAAGCCGACTGGTATCTATGGCAAACTCCTTTCGAAGGGCAAGATCGGCCCAACAACTGGCAGTCTTACTTTGGTGGCACCGGCTGGACCTACTGCGAGGCGCGAGGGCAGTTCTATTTCCACACGTTTAACAAAAACCAGCCTGATCTCAACTGGCGTAATGCGGAAGTGCGAGCCGCAGTGTATGACATTGTGCGCTTTTGGCTCGATCGCGGTGTCGATGGCTTCCGGCTCGATGCCTCTAGCGTGTATAGCAAAGACGCCTACTTTCGCGACAATCCGTTGAAATATGGGGCGACGGACAAAAATGTCTACAACAATTACCATCACCTCTACGACAAAAACCTGCCCGACAATCACCAAATCATTCGCGAGATTCGAGCCGTCATTGACGAATATGGCGATCGCGCCCTGATTGGCGAAACGTTTATCGATAATCGCCTCTACGATTCCGTCATCTTTCACGGCGTCAACAACGACGAGCTGCACCTGCCGATTACCTTCGAGTTTCCCTTTAGTCCCTGGTATCCGGGCTATCTGCAGCGTGAAATCGAAAAGAAAGAAAAGGTCACTCCCAAGGGCGCGTGGCCCTGCTACTTTCTCGACAATCACGACATTCCTCGGCACCTATCGCGCTGGGTTGAGTGCAGCCTGTGTGTTGACCCGCAGGCGATCGCCAAAGCGGCGGCCACGCTGTTACTCACCGTGCGCGGCACGCCCCTGCTTTACTACGGTCAAGAGCTGGGCATGCTCGACAACACCGACATCCCCGAAGACAAGCTGCAGGACAAGGCAGTCACCCAAAGCGACGAAGGCGACACCCCGCCCCCCCGCGACGGAGCACGCACTCCCATGCAGTGGGATGATTCGGCCCATGCTGGTTTTAGCTTTGGCAAAGAGGTCGAACCCTGGCTACCGGTGCATGAAAATTATCCTGAGGTCAATGTGCAGCAGGAGCTGCAGGAACCTGACTCGATTTTGAATTTCTATCGGCAGCTGCTACAGGTGCGCAAGCAGAGTGCGGCGCTGCAATGGGGCAATTGGCGATCGCTGATTCACTATCCCCATGAGCACATGGTGTATCTGCGAGAGACCGATACAGAAACGGTACTCGTGGCGATCAATTTCTCCTATGAGCAGCCGCTGACGATGGATGTGTCAGTTGGGAGAGAAGCCTGGACGGTGTTACTCTCGACAGAATTTGAGGCGGGTAAACTCATTGACCTGCCGGAAAATCTGCAGGCATTTGAGGTGTCAATTCTGCAAAAGACTCACGCCTAACTGCTCCGATCAGAATCCCATAGTGTCGGATCAAATTAGCTCTACGATTGAGCCCTCGCAACTGACTATGGCGACGGGTGTGATTAGTCGCAGCGGTTGTCAGGAATACATAGATAGCTGTGTCAAAAGTAACAGCAAATTGCCAATAACTTGTGTCATGGCTAATACTGGACATGACCGATGCATTATCAAGAAAATCGAAGGAGCCAGATTTGTCGTGCTGCCTGTGAGCTTGCTCGCAATGCTCACAGGCAGCCCACTTGTTTGATCTACAGGATCTAGAAAATTCAGCAGTACCATATGCTTGAACCGTGATGCCTCAGTCTTAATGCGGCAGTAATTCTCTGGAGAAAGCGCATTCAGGTTGGCTTTATCTGAGGACAACCAGATAAAGAATCCGTGAGTTCACAGTGGCTTCGGCTGATTGCTATCAAACTTCACCGTAACTTTGCCTAAGTATACTCGCCTGAATCTATCGTACTGATAGATACATGGAGAGGATAACGATGCGTATTGATCTTTTAGCCCTGGGAGCGGCGGCTGTGATTCCGGTGGCGATCGCCGCTCAACCGGCATCTGCAGCAAAATTTTCCTACGACTCTCAATCCGTTGGCGGCAACCAAAATGTCGGCGTTCATAAGTCCATCACCACGACCTATGACACTAACAGCGAAGTGCTGACCTGGTCTTCTACCTTTTCTGAGAAGAACGGGAAACTGGCGGACGGTGCTTGGCTGGTGCTGAGTGAAGGCCCCAATCCGAAAGGCGACAAGCAAGAGTACACGATGTTCTATCTGGACGGCGTGGCCGAAAAGCTGACGGCCTATACCTACAACGGTGTCAACGGTAGCAACAGCTGGAAAGATAACAACAGCGTCTATCTAGATTCTTGGGACTTAGATGTCAGCACTGCGGGTAATGAGCGCACCTTCAGCTTTGCCGTTGACATGACCGACATCAACAGCCGGACGGATCTCGGGGCTGATTGGAAAGGCACGTTTTATGAGGAGAAAATCGGTATTTGGTTCCACGGTGTGGCTGATGTTGATGCTGAATACAACGCCTCTCACGAGTTGACGAAGTTCAACTACAGCAGCCAGGGCTGGTACGACACCGCTAACGAAGATGCGGAGAAAGTGCCGGAGCCTTTCCTCGCGGTGGGATTGGGCGCTGCAGCGGCCTTTGGCGTCGTGCGTCGTAAGCGCTCTACTGCAGTTTAGAACTGAGAAGTTGCTCCATTTGACCTGATGGGGCCGCTCTCCTTGAGAATATAGATAATATCCTCTAACCAACCTCAGCACCGGCAATCTATTTGCCTTGAGGACTGTTTGGACTGTCACCTTCCCTCGCTTGTCATTGACAAGCGAGGTTTTTCATTATGGAGCGGGGACTGACGGACAGATTTAACGAACTTTTGCGGCGCTAAACCGTCTCCGGCACCTGTCGGCTTTGGGCGAGGTCAGCCAAACTCATCTGCTCGTATTTCTCAAAGGGCTGATGGATCCAGGGGTTGTCGGCGAGATATTGGGCGTAGTAGTCGGGTTTGGCCGAAGAGCATTCCTTTTGCCAAATGACGGCAGTGCGAATCTCATCAATGTAAAAGCCAAATTTATGCTCTAGCCACTTGATGCTGCGTTCCAACGTGGCTCCCGAATCCACCAGGTCATCCACTAATAAAACTCGGCTGCCGAGGTTGGCCGTGGTCATGCTGATATCGCGAGAAAAGGTGACAGTGCCACGGGTTTGATTATTTTCGCCACCATAGGAAGCAGTTGATAAAATAGCCAGCGGCGTGTCATATAGCCGACAGAGAATGTCGCCAACGCGGAGCCCACCTTTGGCGAGGCAAACGATTTGGTTAAATTCCCAGCCTGATTCGTGGACTTTGAGGGCCAGGGTTTCGATGAGGGTGTGGTACTCGTCTAAGGTGACGTAAAGGTCAGACATAGGGGCGATGGCAACAGTATGAGCGGCAGCAAAACAAGATTGAGCCATGATACAACCTGATATGCTCATCCTACTGAAGTGAGGGATATGGAATGACCCAGGATTTTCCCGCTCCGGCGGGTCAGGTGACCTCACCGCTCAAACTCTCATTGTGGACGAAGGTCGCCTACGGCATCGGCGACATGGGTGCGGGCATGACCTCGAACCTGATTGCCTTTTCCTTTCTGATCTTTTTAACCAAGGTGGCGGGGCTCAACCCCCTTGCCGCGGGCACCGTGTTGCTCATCGGCAAGGTGTGGGATGCCGTCAACGATCCGCTGGTGGGGGTATTGAGCGATCGCACCCAAACCCGTTGGGGGCGGCGCTATCCGTGGATTTTGTTGAGTGTAATTCCCTTTGGCATTACGTTCTTTTTGATGTGGCTAGTGCCTGGGGGCAGTTCGGGATTTCGATTTTGGTATTACGTCATCACATCGATCCTGTTTCAAATCTTTTTTACCACCACCAATTTGCCCTACACGACCCTGACTGCCGAGCTGTCTGAGGACTATGACGAACGGACGGATCTGAGCACTTTTCGCCTCGGCTTTTCGCTGTTTGGGGCGATTTTGGCCCTAGCGCTGGGGTTGTTGATTATTTCCGACCAGGGCAGTGTGGCTGATTTGGCACGGCAATACGCCATGTTGGGCGGCGTGTGCGGCTTGATTGCGATCGTTCCATTATTGATTTGTGTCTTTGGGACCTTTCCCCGCGCTCGCCAAATGCAGGCATTAGCACCGGCCCGCGATCGCGCCCCTGCCGAGTCCCCATCGCCTAACCCACTCGTTGATATTCAACCGACGGAATCTCCTCAAGTCCTAGGCCCCTCGCTGATCATCGCGTTTCGCAACCGTCCCTTTTGGTATGTCATCGGCATTTATCTATTTTCCTGGCTGGCCCTGCAAATTACCGCCAGCATCATTCCCTTCTATGCCACGTTTTGGATGGGGCTTGATTCCTACTTCTTGCCTGCATTGCTGGTACAGGGCACTGCGATCGTGATGATGGTGCCCTGCAACTTGCTCAGTCGCCACCTCGGAAAACAGGGCCTCTTTTACGTTGGCATCGGCGCCTGGCTCGTGGTGCAAATTGGGCTGTTTTTATTGCAACCAGGACAAATTGGATTGCTGTATGCGCTCTGTGTGGCGGCAAGTTTTGGGGTGGCCACGGCCTATGTGGTGCCCTGGGCGATGCTGCCGGATGTTATCGAGCTGGATGAGTTGCAAACGGGGCAACGCCGGGAAGGCATTTTTTATGCCTTTATGACACTGCTGCAAAAGATGGGGCTGGCGGTGGGCTTATTTTTGGTGGGAGCGGCACTAGAAGGGTCGGGATTTATTGCCGAGCAAGCCACGCAACCGCAATCGGCGTTGGTGGCGATTCGGCTGTTTATGGGGCCGGTGCCACTGGTACTGCTGATTTGTTCGTTAGTTCTATGCTATTTCTACCCGATTACGCGGGCCGTACATGCGGAGACTTTGTTGAAGCTGAGCGAACAGCGTCGCTCAAAGACGCAGGAGAACAAAGAGGGGTAGGGGAAAAGGGGGAAAAGAAGGTCTAGGGTGGCCGGTGTAGGGGCAGAGGGAGAGTTGGGCTCGACGTCTGAAATTTGAATCTCAAAACTGTGCATATGGCGAGTGGTTGGCCTTAACTCTCGCGCAGTGAGGCTAACTTTTTGGAGGCCCAGCCGAGAATCCCGATCGCGATCGCCCCGGCCATCAAAATGCCGATCGCGGGTTGAAACACCGGCATCCACAGGCTATACCAGGTTTCTAATCCCAGGTTGACGTTCATGCTGCGACCCACCACGGCGGTGGCAAACCAGCCAAAACTTGCCAGTACAAAAAAGAGATTAGCAACGAGTAGCCAGTTCAGGCCGTTGAGTACTTTATTCAACATGGTTTTGCTGTGCGCTCCTGCGATCGCCCAAATCACTGTCAATCATAGACCCTTGGCGGACTGGCGACTCAATCAACCAACGTGCAATCGCCAGGCGCACGTCGAGAAAAGTCAGGGGAAAACCTGACCGGAACTGGCAGCAGTTATGGCTTCCAAGGAAAGACATAGCCCGCTGCCTCTCTGGCAACATCAGTTTTGACCAGCAAGGATGACGGTTCTGGGGTCTCAACTTCGACGCGTAGAACAGCCTGGAGATTCTCATGGCTCACCAGTAGGCCATATTCAGTGAGAAAGCTCACCACTTCAGCTTGACTGCCTGCCGATACCGGGCCGATCAATTCGTTAAAATCCTGGCGGCAAGCGGATTGGATGTCAGCATTCACCATCACATAGGCGGTCGTGTCGCGATTCACCAGCCATCGACTAATCCCAGTCGCATCACGGCTGGAGAAGGGAATGCAGACGAGGTGATCGGCACTCAGCGTCACCGTTTGCCCAACCCAGGGGGCCAGATTGGGTTCAGTGGAGCGATCGCGTTCGCAGCTGGCTAATCCTAGACTGACGACGGCCAACAGTCCGGCTATGGAGAGTTTACTGTTTGTCTTCACGATCAACCTCTCTGCCGACGACTCTGCTATCCCCGCTTTTGAAAATTGCGATTAACTGCGTGACAATCGCTGTACGGTTTTGCCCTTCAGCCGTTCGTGGGTGGCGGCTAGCAGCGCCGGAATTTGGGCCGCGTGGGGGCTCTGGGAGATCGCCTTACTGAGATCAAAGTCCTGCAGCCGATCAGCGTTTTGGCCGGGGAACCAGTGCCCCCCGTTGCCCAGCAGGTTATAGCGGGCTTCGGCATATTCCTGCATATCAAAGGCTTCGAGCAAATTGTGCAGCCAGAGGATGATCGGCACGTTGATCTGGCCGGGGGTTTGGTCGGGGCTGGGTAAGCCGATTTTCCAAGTGCGCACCCACTCGCGCCCCAGGGCAGCGATCGCAGCCTCTTCTAACCGTTTGAGAATGGGAGGCAGCACCGTGTTGGCCTGATCGAGCAGCGGCAAGACTTGCAGATGTTCGTCAAAATCAGTCGGTCGCGCGGCCCCCAAACTCAGGGTATGCACTTGGGCATGACTGAGGCAAAACAGATCGTTGAACACGATGGGGCTCAGAGGTGCGCACAACTCCACGAGCTTGGGCGGCGGGTTGTAAAGGTGGCCGCCTTTATCCGTCGGGCTGATGATAAACACGCCCATATCTTGCCGAGTCGCGGCGGCGATCGCGGGCCAGTTGTCTTGATTGATGTAATACCAGTGCAGGTTTACATAGTCGAACTGACCAGTGTTGATCGCCTCCACAATCACCGAGGTCGGCCCGTGGGTCGAAAAGCCAATGTGGCGAATGCGGCCCGCCTGCTGGAACTGGCGAGCCACGTCAAGGCAACCGCCAGGACGCACGGCATAGTCCAACAGTTCGGGGGTGTTGATGCCGTGAATGCCGAGCAGATCAATATAGTCGAGCTGCAGGTTTTGCAATGACTGCTGCAGCGTTGTGCGAAAGGCTTGCGCATCGGCCTGAGGCGATACTTTGGTTTGCACGATCAGCTGCTCGCGCGGAAACTGGGGCAGCACTCGACCGAGCTGAATCTCTGAGGTGCCGTAGCCGCGTGCCGTCTCAATGTGATTGATGCCAACGGCCAGCGATCGCCGAATCGTCGCTGCCAAATTTTCCTGGTTTTTGCGCGGAATCTCTCCCTGAGGCACGTCTTTCCAGGAATGCTGGTAGCGCATGCCCCCACAGGAGAAAACGGGCATCGGCAATTCAGTACGGCCAAAGCGTCGGTATTGCATTGTGAATAAAAAAGGATTGCCGTGATGAGTTTAGACGGTTTTTATCCTAACGGCATTAGGTTCCTAACAGGCGTCCACAAAGCATTCTGCTCTCGCTTACTTGAAGGCAAAATCCGGGCTGAGACTTGCCGTCGATAAACGCAGGATAGCCTGCTCAACCTACATTTCCTGAGAGTGGAGCGGATGGTCAGACTGGGCGCACCGAGGCGATGTCACCAAGCCTAATCTGAGAAGGGCTTTAATTAGTGTGTGGTGATCGCAAGACGTAATCTCCAGTACGTCAAGCACTCGCCGCAGATTGGCTGAGGCCCCGCTGACGAGGGTGTTTTTGCAAATTCTGGGCAGCAGATCTGCGGCTCCCTGGGTCAATGCCCATTGCCTTTCTGCATTGACAATATGAGGCTGAACGCCGTTGACCAATAAAATTTTGGTGGCCAAGTGATGCTTCTGTTGCCAGCGACACAGCTGCAGGGGTTGCAGGTGATGGAGGCGAGTATCGACAACAATCAAATCTGGCAAGGCACGCTTGTGATGCAGTGTCTTGAGCGCCTTGGGCAGAGAGACATCAGGCGATTCCCAAAGCACGGAAAGATTTTGCGATCGCAAAATAGCGGACCAGATTTGCCCCTGCAAGCCATTCGGAAAAACCATCACAACAAATTTTTCCACGCGATTTTCGCCTAGATAACCGTTGCTATCCACTATTCGATCAATTGTGCTGTGCTCCCATCTGCCCATTTTTCACATGCGTCCTCCAAACGATATTTGCTAATAAGCTGTAGTAAACGGCAGTCCTATATTTTTGATGTGCTTATTGTGCTCTTTTATTGCATTAATTTGAGTAGATCAACCTCATAGTGCTGAATCTCACACTTTTAGGCAGAATGCTCATTTATCAAGAAAATCTTAAGGGACTTTCAATCCGAAGCGCGATCGGATTGAAAGTCTTCTCAACAATGGCCAAAACCATGATGGCCGGGGCAATACTCTGTTAAATCTGCTGTGAGGGATGATTCCTCTTCAGCAAACTCAGGACGAAATCTATTATCAATCTAGCGTCGGGCGGCGAAGGGGGCGGCGCGAGAGCATTGCCAAGTTTAATCCTATTGATTTAGCCGTCAGGGGAGCGTGCAAGAACCGATCAGGGCACGAGGCCGGGCAGCAGTTTTTACACTGACGATCTACGAAGAAACCGAGCTTGTTGTATCAATTTTACCCAGAAAACAAAGAGACACGCAGATACCAGATAAAGCTAGCGTCTCTCAAGATAAAGACAGCATGAAAACGGGCAGGCCAGCATGGCGTGAGGCTGAGGTGATGAGGCCGCTGGCATCCCTGGAAGCCGTCGTTGGTAATAGCGTGAGGATGGTTTGTGATTGCCGGGTTGCTAAAGCTCAAGTGAGTGTGGCGATCGCCTGTGGTGTCATGACCAGCGACTGGGTGCCAGCGGTTCACGGGATTGAGAAAACGCCCCTGGGCCGACTAAAAATTGGCCAGGGGGTGAACAGCTTGCCCTGAGTGAGAAGTTTATGGGCAGTCGCGATCACTAGAGGCTGCGCACCGAGGCCTTGCCGTCTTTGACTTCGCCGACTAAGACTTCGGTCGCGACGCCAACAAACAAGCCGTTTTCGAGAACGCCAGGAATGTTATTGAGGGCCTTTTCCAGCTCAGCGGGGTCAGTGATGGCCTCAAACTTGGCATCTAGCACCATGTTGCCTTGGTCGGTAATCACCGGGCCATCTTTGTTAATGCCCATGCGCAGCTCGACCTTAGCGCCATAGCCTGCTAAGGCGCGAGTTACGGGGGCTACTGCCATGGGCAGCACCTCAACCGGCAGCGCAAAGGTCGAGCCCAATTTATTCACCAGCTTGGAGCTATCCACCACCACGATGAACTTTTCGGCCAGACCATCGACAATTTTTTCGCGAGTGTGGGCGGCACCGCCGCCCTTAATTAAATTGAACTGGGCATCGACCTCATCCGCGCCGTCGATCGCCACGTCGATGTAATCAACTTCATCCAGCGTGGTCAGAGGGATGCCGTGCTGCTTGGCGAGCACCGAGGCCTGAAAGGAAGTGGGCACGCCCTTAATATCCGTCAGTTCACCGCTGGCCAGCCGCTCGCCAATAAATTGAATCGCAAAGGCGGTCGTCGAGCCGGTGCCTAAGCCAACGACGGTGCCTGACTTGACCTGCGCCGCGGCGGCCCGCCCGACTTCCTGCTTCATCAGCTTGACCGGATCTATTTCTGCCATGATGCTTACTCCCAAACGTGATTCCGTCCGGTAACAGCATCGCGCAAAGTGGCTCTCGTTTCTAGGGTCTGCCATCGTTTAGGCAATATTATGGCTGGCCGAACTCTGCTTACCGGCCTGAGCTGATTACATAGGGACGGGTGCGTTCCTGCTGATCGAAGGTGATGTCGTTGATTGATGCTGTGCTCTCGACCGCTTCACGTTTCAACGCTTTGAGTTTGCAAAATGCCACAGCCATCGGCGGTTTCGCCGACGATCACCACATCAATGGTGACGACCCCGACGCGAAAAACGCGAACGCGATCGCATTCACCCTGCAGGTAGTCGAATAGCGTCTGGTGCTGCTGGGCGATCGCCTTGCCCTCAGCGCCATAGGCCCGACAGCGCCGCTGCACCTGGGCCATCAACTCATGCAGGGAGCTAGCCGTTACAGATACATCCTCAGCGCGGCGCAAGACTTGACGAATTTCTGCGGCATCGCCCGTGGTCAAAGTCCAGGTGGGCACTGTCCACGGGGCTTCGGTTTCGCTAGGGAGCCACAGTCCTGCTGTGAGCTGCTTGAGCTGAGCGGTGAGTTGATGATTCGTCATCCGGCCTACCGTTCCAAAACTGATCTGCACTGAGATTTCCCAAAAGAAAAATCACCTCCACGGTAGCGCTAATTCGACGGCGGCATCTCGGGGCTGTTGACCGCTCATCCCGATGAGGGGGAGCGGTGCGGGGAGGCATCATGGGCACCGGCAGGAGAATGGGGAAGCTGAGGCGTTAGATGGGCTGGGAGATTTTAGAGAACTGGTACCTGCAAGTCATACCAGTTCTGCAAAGTAGCGCTACAGATCGGGCATGCCCGCTGTCGCTGCCCCCTGGTCGAAGAGGGCTACCCGCTTTTTGGCTGTGTCGTCCAAATTCAGCGAATTGGCATAATTGCCTAACCACCGATTTGCGACATCGTGCGACTATAAGCGCCCGTTGTTCCCGAGTCGCGCATTTTGAAGTTGACCTCGGGTTTCGCGTCCACCAGCGCCATCACCCGATCGCGCATTTCCTCTAGTGGTGCGCCTTGGCGCAGCAGCTCACGCAGATTTATCTGTCCGGTTTCGTTCAGCAGGCAGGGCCGCAGCCAGCCATCGGCAGACAGGCGCATGCGGTTGCAGCGATCGCAAAAACACTCCGACATTTGGCTAATAAAGCCCACTGTGCCCAGTGCGCCCGGAATCTGAAACACATCGGCTGGGCCGTTGCCGCGTACGTTGCCGGTAGTCAGTCCCCAGCGATTACGAAGGCGTTGGCGGAGTTCTTCTGAGGCAATCCAGCCGCTGTTTTCAAACAGATCACCGTTACCGATGGGCATAAACTCGATGAACCGCACGTGCCACTCGCGATCGCGGCTGAGGGCAGCCAGATCCAGGATTTCGCTATCATTCACGCCGGGAATCACCACCACATTGAGCTTCAGTGGTGAGAAACCGATCTGGTGAGCGACTTGAATGCCCTCCCAAACGTCATGCCAGCGCGACCGCCCGCGACCGCCCACAATCGCTTGAAACGTGTCGGGGTCAAGGGAGTCGAGGCTGATATTGAGTCGTCGTAGACCCGCATGCCACAGTGCTTCAGCCTTTTTCGCCAGCAAAAAGGCATTGGTGGTCATCGACAGATCTTGAGTTTGGGGCAGGTGGGCGATGTCTTCGACAATTTCCACCACGTCGGGGCGCAGCAGGGGCTCGCCCCCAGTCAGGCGAAAGCGAGTAAACCCAGCGGGCACAAAGACCCCGGTCAACAGCGATCGCAGCTCGGCGCGGGTGAACCAATCTTGCTGCAGGGCGTAGGTGAGGTCAGCCCCCTCGGGCATGCAGTACTGACACTGAAAATTGCAGCGATCGATCAGACTGATGCGGAGATAGTCGATGGCGTTCATAAAAACAGCAAACCCTACTGGCGAATACACTGGGCGAAGATCGCGGCGCAATTGAACGCGATCGCTCTCAACTTTAACAACATATTAATTGCCAAAGTATGTCGTCTGAGACAAAAGCTGACCAACCCAGAGCAGGCTATACGCTGCCGGTGTTTGCCTGTGCCAGCGCGATCGCGGCGCTGCGAATGCTGTTGGATTCGACCCAGGCCGCCGAGTCCGTTACCGTTGATTTGGTAAATCCGGCTCGCTCCGCCGACATTCCGATTGAGCAGGTGGCACCGCTGCCCGACGGCTCCGTGCTAGCGATTAGCCGCAGCGATCCCGGCGATAATCTTGATATCACACGTCACACGCCCGTTTGGGCGATTGCTGCTTGGGGGCCAGCGCTGCAAATAGAGCGCCTCCAGATTGCAGGTGGTGAGGGGTTAGGCCGACAGGTGAAGGCTGACCAACAACCGGCCATCTATGCCTATGCCCAGACGGTATTGCAAGCAAATCTGCTGCCGCTGCTGCCGGAGGGGCGATCGCTGCGAATCACAATTGTGTTGCCGGAGGGGCGATCGCTAGCCTTGCGCACCTCTAATGCTGCCTTTGGCGTAGTGGACGGCCTGTCGCTGCTGGGCACTTCGGGCATTGCCGAGCCGCTGAGTGCGCCGGGACAGCTGGCGGCGTTTCGGCAAGCGGTGCGGGAGCGGGCGACGCAGTTCACGACGCTGGTCTTTTGTGTGGGCGAAAACGGGTTAGACAAAGCCCTGTCGCTTGGCATTCGACCCGAGCAGCGGCTCAAAACCGGCAACTGGATCGGGCCGCTGCTGGTGGAAGCCGCCCTGAGTGGCGTGCAAGAAATCCTGCTGCTGGGCTACCACGGCAAGTTGATTAAGCTAGCGGGCGGCATTTTTCATACCCATCATTATGTCGCTGATGGCCGACAAGAAATTTTGACCGCGATCGCCGCTGCTCAAGGCTTACCCACCGCCCACGTACAGCAACTATTGCAGGCCCAGACGGTGGAAGCGGGCCTCACCTATCTGCGACAGCTCGACGCTGCCGAATCGGGCAGCTGGGTGGAGCAAATCTATCAAACGCTGGTGCAGCGGATCGATGAGCGATCGACGACCTACCTGCGCGCCAATGCCGATCGCGCGCTAGTCGTTGGCTCGGCGGTGTTTGACCGCTCGCGAGAGATTGTCGCCATCAGCGATCGCGGCCAGTCACTCTTGCAAACTCTTTTGGTAAGCTAGGAGGAATATTTTTTTCGATGCTCACCTTAGCCTCTCGTTCGCGCCATGATGAACGGACAGATTGAGAGATTATCTCCCGTCAGTTTTTAAATCGTTTTTGATTATTCGTCCGTATTAATGACACCTGACAGCCCCGTTCCTGAGGTTGCTGCTAACGCCGACAAGCGACACCTTTCAAGTTATTCACTTATTCACAGGATTTCTGCCGTGACTCTGCAAACCCAAACCGCGACGACCTCTGATGAGCCCAGTACGGCGAGACTCGATCGCCAAATGTTGGTGATCTTAGATTTTGGCTCGCAATATTCTGAACTGATTGCCCGCCGCATTCGCGAAACCGAAGTTTATTCTGAAGTGCTGTCCTATCGCACGACGGCAGAGCAGTTGCGGCAGCTTAATCCTCAGGGCATCATCTTGTCTGGTGGGCCAAACTCGGTCTACGACGAACGGGCGCCCCATTGCGACCCGGAGATTTGGAATCTGGGCGTGCCGGTATTGGGGGTGTGCTATGGCATGCAGCTGATGGTGCAGCAGCTGGGTGGTCAAGTCGAGCGGGCCGAGCGGGCCGAATACGGCAAAGCTTCGCTGAAAATTGATGACCCCACGGATCTGCTCACTAATGTGGAAGATGGCTCCACAATGTGGATGAGCCACGGCGACTCGGTCACCCAAATGCCCCCTGGCTTTGAAGTGTTAGCCCACACCAACAACACGCCGAGTGCCGCGATCGCTGACCATGAGCGGAAATACTATGGCGTCCAGTTTCACCCCGAAGTGGTTCATTCTCAAGACGGTCAGGCGCTGATTCGTAACTTTGTCTATCACATTTGCGACTGTCAGCCTACATGGACGACGGAAGCCTTTATCGAAGAAGCCGTGCGCGAAGTCCGCGCTCGCGTCGGCGATCGCCGCGTGCTGTTGGCCCTGTCTGGCGGCGTCGATTCTTCGACCCTGGCGTTTTTGTTAAACAAAGCCATTGGTGACAAGCTCACCTGCATGTTTATCGACCAGGGCTTTATGCGCAAGGGTGAGCCCGAACGCTTAGTGAAACTGTTTGAAGAGCAGTTCCACATCCACGTCAGCTACGTCAACGCCCGCGAGCGCTTCCTCGAACAGGTGAAAGGTGTCACCGATCCAGAGGTCAAGCGCAAGCGCATCGGTCACGAATTCATTCAGGTTTTTGAAGAAGAGTCGCGCCGCCTCGGGCCGTTTGACTACCTGGCTCAAGGCACGCTATATCCTGACGTGATTGAGTCTGCCGACACGAACGTCGATCCGAAAACTGGCGAACGCGTCGCGGTCAAAATCAAAAGCCACCACAACGTTGGCGGCCTGCCTAAGGATTTGCGGTTTAAGCTCGTTGAGCCGCTGCGAAAGTTATTTAAAGATGAAGTGCGTAAGCTCGGGCGATCGCTGGGCCTGCCTGAAGAAATCGTGCGCCGCCATCCCTTCCCTGGTCCTGGTCTGGCAATTCGCATCTTGGGCGAAGTCACCGCCGAAAAGCTCGACATCCTACGCGATGCTGACTATATCGTGCGGCAAGAGATTCGCGATCGCGGCATGTATCACGACTTTTGGCAGGCCTTTGCGGTGCTGCTGCCCGTACGCAGTGTTGGCGTTATGGGCGACCAGCGCACCTACGCCTATCCCATCGTGCTGCGGTTTGTTTCCAGCGAAGATGGCATGACCGCTGATTGGTCGCGCACTCCTTACGATCTGCTAGAGGCCATTTCTAATCGCATCGTCAACGAAGTCAAAGGCGTCAATCGCGTGGTGTATGACGTGACGTCTAAGCCGCCCGGCACCATTGAGTGGGAGTAGAGAGCGAATTCGGAGTGCAGCATGCGGAATGCGGAGTGCGGCAATTGAAGTTTGAGAGGTGCGATCGCTCATCGCAGAAGCGCTGATTGGAGGTCTCTCAATCCCATGAAAAAAATTCTGATCGCCACCGCGACGCTGTTCTCACTGGCTGCACCCGCTCACAGTCAACCCGTGCTCACCTGTCCCGTATACGCTGACGACACCGACATTCCGGCTGAAGAGGTGTTTTCGTATGATGAACCCGAACCCGCTTTCATCGATGGCGAAACGGTTGGTAGTCGGGTCAATGTGAGAACCGGGCCAGGATTAGATTACGAGGTCACGGCCTACGGGCTGGTTGGTGAAGATGTGGAGCTCATCGGTCAAGCCTTTAGCCGAGAATGTGAAACCTGGATTCAAGTCAAATTTCCAGTGTCAGAGCAGGTCGGTTGGGTGCACAAGGACTTCATCGGGCCGAAGAGGGGAACAAGCTGGTGGTAGCGATGCTCGGATTCTGAGCCGCGATCGCCCCATGACCGGCTTCGGTCAGTGCATGTTTGGGCATCTGACAAGAACAATCAGCACCATGATGACCGTCGTTCAGTATGCCGTTCGGCGGCTCAACGTCATCTTTAGGCGACACCGGAGATACCGTGGAATTCTCTCAAATCCCGCCGCCGTTTGCTGTAGAGATCAAGCAGCGGCTCGCTCAAACTGAGGCAGAGCACAACGTCAAGATTTTGTATGCCTGTGAGTCGGGCAGCCGGGCCTGGGGGTTCGCCTCGCCTGATTCTGACTATGACGTGAGATTTATCTATGCTCGTCCGGCCGATTGGTACTTGTCATTTGATGTAGAGCGACGTCGTGACGTCATCGAGTACCCCATCGTCGACGAGATTGATTGCAACGGCTGGGATATTCGCAAGGCGCTTTACCTCTTTACTCGCACCAACGGCGCGCTCTTCGAGTGGCTAAACAGTCCGATCCGTTACATCGAGGTGGGTGACTTTGCGGGTCAGCTGCGCGCCCTGGCAAATGTCACCGCCAACCGCGTGGCCCTGTGTTACCACTACAGTCACATGGCGCGAAGCAACGCTGCTAGTTTCCTGTATCGCGACCAAGTTCGGTTGAAAAAGTATTTCTATGTTTTGCGCCCGCTACTGGCCATTCGCCATCTAGAGCAGGGGCTCGGTGTTCCCCCGGTTGAGTTTGTTCGGCTCGTTGCCAAGACTGCTCCGAGACCATTGGTTCCCCTCATTGATGAGCTGCTGGCGTTAAAGATCCAGTCTCCAGAATTGGGCGTGGGTAAACCAGTGCTAGAACTTAACGAATTTATCGAGCACGAGTTCGAGCGCCACAACGATGAGTATTACGGGCTGGGCCGCCCTGATCTCGTCAATAAGAGCGAAGTTCTGGAACGACTGAACGAAATATTCAGAAAGGCCGTCTGTGAAGCGCCCGGTGATGCGAAATTCTTCCGTTCTCTTAGTCTCTAAAGGAAATCTCATGGCAAGATCATGAGGTAATCGACTGCCCCGAACGAGAACTCTATCCCCATGACGGCCACCATCCCCAATCTTCCCAGCCAATACGACCCCTCTCTGACGGAAGGGAAATGGCAAACTGCTTGGGAAGCCCGCCATGTCTTTAAGGCTGACCCCGATCATCCGGGAGAACCCTTTTGTGTGGTCATTCCGCCGCCCAACGTCACCGGCAGTCTGCACATGGGCCATGCCTTTGAGAACGCCCTGATTGACACACTAGTGCGCTACCAACGCATGCAGGGACGCAACGCCTTGTGGTTGCCGGGCACTGACCATGCCAGCATTGCCGTACAAACCATTCTAGAACGGCAGATCAAAGCGGACGGCAAGACGCTGGAAGACTTGGGACGCGAGCAGTTTTTGGAGCGGGCCTGGCAATGGAAAGCGGAATCGGGCGGCACGATTGTGAGCCAGTTGCGGAAGCTCGGCGTTTCGGTTGACTGGAGCCGGGAGCGCTTCACGATGGATGCGGGCTTGTCGAAGGCCGTGGTCAAGGCGTTTACTCAACTTTACGAAGAGGGCCTGATCTACCGGGGCAACTACATGGTGAACTGGTGCCCTGCGAGTCAGTCGGCGGTGTCTGATCTGGAAGTAGAGCCAACGGAGGTGAATGGTCATCTCTGGCATTTTCGCTATCCGCTGACGGATGGTTCCGGCTATGTAGAAGTGGCCACCACGCGCCCTGAGACGATGTTGGGCGATACCGCCGTGGCGGTGAATCCGGAGGATGATCGCTATCGGGACTTCGTGGGCAAAACCCTGGCCTTGCCCATTATGGAGCGCGAAATTCCGATCATTGCCGATGACTATGTGGACAAGGAATTTGGTACCGGCTGCGTTAAAGTAACGCCCGCCCACGATCCCAATGACTTTGCCATGGGTCAGCGCCACGACCTGCCCCGCATCACCGTCATGAATAAAGACGGCACGATGAATTCTGACGCCGGGCCGTTTGAAGGGATGGATCGGTTTGAAGCGCGGAAAGCCGTGGTCGATCGCCTACGAGATGATGGTTTCTTGGTACGCATTGAAGACTATCAGCACACGGTGCCCTATAGCGATCGCGGTAAGGTGCCCGTGGAACCCCTGCTCTCAACCCAGTGGTTTGTCAAAATTGAGCCCCTGGCCCAAAAAGCACTGGCAGCCTTGGATCAGCACCACTCCCCGAAGTTTGTGCCCGAACGGTGGACGAAGGTCTATCGCGACTGGTTAGTCAGCCTGCGCGACTGGTGCATCTCCCGGCAGTTATGGTGGGGCCACCAGATTCCGGCCTGGTATGCCGTTAGCGAAACCGACGGCGAGATTCGTGACAATACCCCCTTTGTGGTGGCGGCGAATTTTGATGAAGCCGAGGAGAAAGCGATCGCCCAGTTCGGCGAAGATGTTTTGCTGGCCCAAGATCCGGATGTGCTGGATACCTGGTTTTCGTCGGGATTATGGCCGTTTTCGACGATGGGCTGGCCCGATGAGAGCGCCCCAGATTTTCAAACCTATTACCCCACCACTACCTTGGTGACCGGGTTTGACATCATCTTTTTCTGGGTGGCCCGCATGACGATGATGGCGGGACATTTCACCGACCAAATGCCCTTCGAGGCAGTCTACATCCACGGTCTGGTGCGGGACGAAAATAATCAAAAGATGTCGAAGTCTAAGGGCAATGGCATTGATCCGCTAATTTTGATCAACAAGTACGGCACTGATGCCCTCCGCTACGCGCTGATTCGTGAGGTCGCCGGGGCCGGTCAAGATATTCGCCTGGAATACGATCGCAAAACCGATGAGTCCGTCTCCGTCGAGGCCTCGCGTAACTTCACCAACAAGCTGTGGAACGCGGCCCGGTTTGTGATGATGAATCTCGAAGGACAGACACCGGCGCAGCTTGGCGTCCCCAATCCTACCACCCTCGAACTCGCCGATCGCTGGATTTTGTCGCGTCACAGCGGCGTCTTGCAGCAAGTGCACACCGATATGGAGAAGTATGGCTTTGGTGAAGCGGCCAAGCATCTTTATGACTTTGTCTGGGGTGACTTTTGCGACTGGTATATCGAGCTGGTGAAACCGCGCCTACAGGGTGATGGTGAGGCTAAACAGGTCGCTCAGCAAACCCTGGCCTATGTGCTAGATGGCATTTTGCGATCGCTGCATCCCTTTATGCCCCACATTACTGAAGAGATCTGGCACACCCTTAACCAGGCGGATGAGGATGAGTTTTTAGCGATGCAGGTTTATCCCACGGCTGACACCGAGGCGATCAAGCCGATGCTGGAACAGGAGTTTGACCTGCTGTTTGGCACAATTCGCACAATTCGTAACTTGCGAGCGGAGGCCGGGATCAAGCCCAGTGCTCGCATTGAGATCATTTTGCAGTCAGCCAATCCTGCTGAGCAGCGGATTTTGAAATCCACCCAGCCGTACATTCAGGCGTTGGGCAAAGTCGAAACGCTGACGATCCAAGGCGATGCGGCCCCCCAACCACCGGCTACCGCCCCGACTGTGAACTCAGAGACGACCACTGACCGACCTGATGCGCCGCACATGAGCGCTGCCGTCAACCCTGAGGTGGCCTCAGAAACGGCGGATGTTCCGAATGCTCCTGCTCGTTCTAAGCCAGATACCGACCTGGTTGATGGACTCAGTGTCAGTACGATCGCGGCTGAGGTGACTGATTTTTGGGTGACGATGCGTCCTCTGCTGGAGGAGCCGTTGACCTATATCCAGCGATTTTTTAGCGATTTTCGGCGACCCGCTGGCTCGTTGATCTTATTCGCAGCGCTCTTAATTACCTTGCAGGTGTTGTCTGCGATCGTCAGCACCTTAGAAAGTCTGCCGCTGGTAGCGCCATTACTTGAGCTGGTCGGTATCGGCTACACTGCCTGGTTTATCAGCAAAAATTTGCTGTATGCCCCCAAGCGCCGCCAAACCTGGCAGCAGTTGGCCCACTGGCGTCAAGAGGTGATGGGCGAGGCTAAAGACTGGATCAACCGCCAAACAGCAGCTCAGCCAGCGACCTCTACAGTGGTAGTACCACCTACTCCCCCAGCGTCAGCAACTGCCGCTCCAGCCGCTGTCTCAGATCCTCCTGCGGCTTCGTCCGTCGCCGCCTCATCGACACCCCCACCCAAAATGTTCGCCGGTGTAGTGGGAACGGTGCAGGTGTTGATTCCATTGACGGGGCTTGTTGATGTTGATGCCCTTAAGGCCAAGCTCGAAAAAGACCTGGCTAAAGTCGAGGGTGAAATCAAATCGCTCTCGGGGCGGTTGGGAAATCCCGGATTTGTTAATAAGGCCCCTGAAGATGTGGTGCAGGGAGCCCGCGACGCCCTTACCGAAGCGGAGACTCAAGCCGAGATTTTGCAATCTCGTTTAGCTCTGCTTTGACTTTTTGAAAGCTTGCATTAAAGTCACTGAGACGGCTAATGGCTAGGGTTGGTCTGCCCGCGTCAAGCGATTAGGTTTGGCTGTGGGCAGTTTGTTTTTGGAACAAGGAGCCGCTGTTTGCATCATGTAGAACTGACGCATTGGCCCCTTCAATTCCTCAATCCTGAGGATACTGAATCTAGTCCTCCAGAATGGGACTAAGGAACGAAACTAATTCAGCCCTAAGATCTGGCCAAGAACAATTTCCTATTCGGTTGCTCACCCACTAATTCGAAGTGAAATTCAGCATTGTTATTACCACTTACAACCGACTTGAGTTTTTGAAGCGTGCGATCGCCTCTGCTCTCAACCAAACGGTGCCCTGCGAAGTCGTCGTCGTTGATGATGCGTCAACAGATGATACCGAGGCCTATGTTCGCAGTTTGGGTGACCAGGTAATTTACCATCGCAATGCGGTCAACCTCAACCATGCCGGCAGTGTGAACGCGGGGGTCGAGGTCTCCAGTGGAGACTGGATCAAGTTCCTTGATGATGACGATTATCTCGCCGAAGACTGCGTTGAGAAAATGGGTCAAGCGATCGCCCAGCATCCGCAAGCGGTGCTCTGTTCCTGTCGGTCAGTTCACGTTGATGAGCAGGGCAATGAACTGCGACGTACCGGTGCGGTGGGGCCTGGCCAGACGTTTTACGTGCCTAGAACAGCCATTCACTATGGCATGTTGCTTGAGCAAACTCCTGTCGGTACGCCGGTACAAGTTGCGGCTCAACGTCAAGCCTTCTTGCAAGCGGGTGGGTGGGATATCACCATGACTACCAACTACGACGACATTGACGCTTGGGTCAGAATTGCCGCCTATGGCGACGCGTTATTTCTCAATGAATATCTGGCCTACCGCACACTCTGGTCGGGTGGGTTTGAGCAAAAGAAGAATCTCAAAGGTCGAGCAGAGCTGAATGTCGTCATTAAAAGACGCATCTATAAATTTATACCTGCAGAGGAAGCTGAGCAATCCAACTATCCTTCCATCGACATCATCAGTCAATACGTGTATCTGCACTGGGGCTTAATCGCTCTGGCGCAACGTAAGCTCCCGATCGCCACCGAGCTGTTATTTCCTGCTTGCTTCAACCCAGCGCCGTGGCGTCTCCTTTGGCAAATTCGCTCTACCCGCCGCAATCCTGAGCAAACGCTGGTGCCCAAACTCCCGGTCGCTTGACGGTAGCGACTCTCGCTTGGCGGGCTCAGATGAGTCTCTGACGCGCCGTTTCTGCATGTTGCAGGATGTCTGTCGATCGCATCGAGTCCTGACGATCTGACTAGTAGACTGCGGCGTGATTTCACCAACCATTGCCGATGGCTAGGGCGCCGTGGGAGCAAGGGGGCCAGGGAACTGGAATAGTCGTCTTACTGCTGCCGTGGAGTACTAGCTGCAGTTTGGTTAAGACAGCCTGAATGGCTGAAGACACGCTTTAACCAGCATTTTATTCTGACTGCCGAATTCTAGCTGCCGATAAGTCTTCACGGTCAATATGCCTAACTTTTAAGCCTTTCGGGCCTTGCTACCGGTGCCATCGCCCCTTGTCTCTGATCAGTGATTGAGTGGGTTACCTTGATACTGCTTGGGCGTTACTCCGACTATGGCCTTGAACGTTTTGGTGAGATGACTTTGATCGGTGAACCCCATTTCACAGGCCACAGCCGCTGGTAAATGTCCTTGAGCCAGGAGCATTTTGGCCTTAGCAACTCGCACTTGAATCAGATAAGCGTGGGGCGGCAACCCTGTCGCCCGTTGAAATACTCGCGAGAGATGATAAGGGCTCAACCCGGTGAGTTCAACTAAATCCTGCAGCACAATCTTGTCCGCATAGTAGACGTGTAGGTAGTCTCGGATTTGGTTGACGGCCCTTGACTCGCTGCCCTGCTTATCTGTCAATCTAGACTGACTGTGCCGCTGGACGAGTTGAGCCAAAGCTGTTAGCAAAACTGATTCGGCGGCGAGGGCTGTTTGTGGATTGGCCTGCGACAGCAGCTGATGAAAATAGATAAACGCTTGAGCCAGCGGCGGATCGGTAATAATCGGTTCTTGAAAGCAGGGCAGCGATGCCCCGAACCCCAGCTGCATAAACAGAGTGGCTCTGGGATAGCAGACTCGGAAGCTCCAACCAGTAGCATCGGCGGCCACATTGCTGTGAACGGCTTCGGGCGGAATCACCACCAAACTGCCCACTGCCGCTAAATGGGTCGTGCCTTGATAGCTCACTTGCTCTGCTCCCTGAGTAATAACCCCGATGCAAAATTCCTCATGCAGATGACGGGGAAACCGATGGTGACGATAGGTCGCATGGAGCACTTCTAAATCTTGAAAGAGGTCAGTCCGCCAGGCTTGGGCATGTTCGCCTAGCTGCTTGCCAGTCGGATCAGGAAGGCAGTTAACAGTCATGCGGGTTGGGATTGTAACGTTAGCAGCGCGATCGCACTCAGCAAGAGGATGGCACCGACCACGCCTGTCAGCGACATCGGCTCCCGAAAGAAAAAGACGCCTAGCAAAGTCGCCGTTAAGGGCTCTAGCAGTACCAAAACCCCTGCCGCTGTCGCTGACGTATGCCTCAAGCCAATCATGTAAATGCCGTAGGCGATCGCGGTGGTGACGATGCCTAAATACAGTAGCCAGGGCAGCACTTTCACCCAATCTTGCCAGGGCGGCTGCCAGGCCAATGTCGGCAGCAAAAACAGCGCTGCCAGGGTGAAGCCCGAAGCCGCAATCGTTAGCGGGGGCTGGTTGGCCACCTGCACTTTCGCGATCACCACGTAGCCCGCATAGCCGAAAGCAGCACCAAACGACAGCATAACGCCGAGAAAAAAGCGGGGGTTAGCCGCGATCGCCTCCGGCCTAGCCACGAGCAAAATAGTCCCCGTAATCCCCAAGGCGATTGCCCCATAAACTTTTGGGGTCAGACGCTCGCCCAAGTGCCAGGCGGCCAGTAAGGCAATAATCAAAGGTGACGAACAAATCGCCACCAGGGCTGTGACTGCCACGCCACTGAGAGGCACCGCACAGAAGTAGCAGACCTGATAGGCGGCAATGCAGGCACCCATCCCGAGCTGGGCTGTGCCCCTCTGACGGGGCCAGTGCCAAAAGTCAGGGTCGCGGCCAGCTATCAACAGCAGCCAGGGTGCCGCCAGAGCCATGCGCCAAAACCCCACAACTAAGGGATTTAGGGGGGTTGTTTGACTCAGCAGCACCATCGCGGTGCCCGTTGTGCCCCAGGTAATTGCCGCCAGGCAAATCAGTAATAAATTAACTGGCATCAGCTTCGACGGTATCAGCTTCGCTACTCTATCGAAGCGGTCAACCCGCGTCTTGTAATTTCTTGCGGTGCGGTGCTGCTGTCTAAAGCGTTCGCCTGAGAGTGACTCTCAGTATGGCGTCGGGGAGCAGGGCCAGCAGAGGCTGAACCTAGGGGTGAAGTAGAGGATGGTGCCCGTTCTGAAGCCCTAATAGCGGTCTCAAACTTTGATTGCTCTGCCGGTTGAAGGCGAGGCAACGGTCTAGGAGCAGGCGTTGGCAGTGCCAAAACACTACCCTTCGGCAGCGGCAGACAGGCCTAACAGCTCCATCATTTCTGCATGCATCGTGGCAATAGCGGGATAATTTTGTACCGCCCGTTGATAGCGCACTGCCGTTTCGCTGTCAGCCGCTGATTCCAGAGGCAATAGGTCGCGGGCGGCTTCTAACAGTACATGGAGCTGATTCGGCGAGACCGGTTCTTTTGAGCTAAGGGTTTCATCAATGCGCACGATGAACTGTGAGATGGGGCGTAACCAGTCGAACCACTCATCACTGATCACTAGCTGAAACAGCTCGCCCTTAGATGTGATAGGGCCATGTACCCGTTCATAACTGTCTTGTTCGGCGTCGAGGAGGGCTTTATGCAACTTCAGCAACAGTGAGCGTAGCGTTCTAAGTTTTTCGTAGGCGGGCATCGAGCGAAAGGTTGAGTCAGTCATGCGATCAAGCTGGGCATTTACGGTCACGTTGTCCATCTTGTCATATCCTGCCAAAGTCTTTAAGCGGGCTTCAGTTGGCATGCTTCATCGCCTCGGACTGGTTCGGGTGCTAACTGGCCATGGTCTTAGATCTCAGGCTTAGACACCGACTGATCGGTCGAATGACGGTTGAGTTTGACGGTGATTTCAGCCTTGATGCGGTTAAGAATAGATGCTTCGTCGAGATGCTCTAAAATATTGTGGACGACCGGTTTGGGGCCATCAGGTCCCCATTTAGCGCCGTTGGCGAGATACTGCTGAGTGACCAAACCGATACCATAGGTGGCGACGCCGACGACAGTAGCTTGCGTGATTGCCACCGTGGTGTAAGGCGCTAGAGAGAGTCCACCGGTGGCGGGCACGCTCACCCCCAACACCCCCTTGAGTGAACTCAACCCAAGAGTGACAAGTAGCTCACTGGCCGAGAGACCGCCCAGTTCCACAGCGATGCTTTTGAGCAGTTGCACAGCTCCGGCGCGGGTCATGGGTAAGCCATAAAGGCGAGACAGCATGAGGATCATGGCCACATCGACGATCGCCCCGGTAAGCACATCCAGCATGGTGACGGGATTCAGGGCGACCGCGATCGCCTTCGTCATGACGCTGTTCCAGATCACTTCTTGGGCGGCCTGGTCGCGGATTTTGAGCTTGCGCTGCACGATGGTGTCGTTTAGTTCATCGGCATAAAGCAGGGTGTTGAGGGCCACGAGGGCTAATCCTTCTCGCTGCAAGACCTCTAAAATCTTGAGTTTGAGCGCTTCGACTTGAGGCTGGCCGCGCTGAATTTGGGGGCGTCGTGCTCCGGCTTCCGCCGTCATGACGGCCACTAGGGGAGCCGCCGCCGTCATGACGATTTCCTCAGGAGAGATCAGGTCACGTAGGCGCTCGTCCTTTAAGGCCGCGTAGATCGTGTCGCGATCGGCAGCAGGATACTGATCAACTTTGTTGAAAGCCAGCAGGATGGGTTTACTCGCTGCCCGCAGCTGCACCAAAGCCTCGTACTCAACGCGGGTAATATCGCCGGCAATCACGAAGAGAATGAGGTCGGCGGAGGCTGCCAGCTGGCGGGCCAGCTGAGCCCGTGCCGCGCCATTGACCTCATCCAGGCCGGGGGTGTCAATCAGTTCGATGCGCGATCGCCCAGCACCGCCGAGACTGACCCGTGAGATCGTCGGGCCAGCCGCCAGCGTTTCTTGCTCAACCTGCCAGTCAGCGGTTTGCACGGTTTGGGTGACGCCATGGGTGGGGCCAGTGGCAAACACGGGCTGACCGACTAGGGCATTGAGCAACGACGACTTGCCCCGCCCCACCAAACCAAAGACTGCAATTTGCACCACTGCCTGGTCCAGCTTTTGTAGCAGGCTTGTCAGATGCTGCACTTCACGCCCAAGACTAGAGGCCTCTCGGGGCGTCAGATCTAGCTGGTCTAAGAGCGATTGCAAGACACCTTTGGCCTGGCGATAGGTGAATTCTGACTGGAGATCTTCAAACTCGAGAATGACTTGGTCTAGTTCATCGACTAAGTTGGCAGACGGGTCTCCCGCCGGTGGTTCTGAGGATGCCATAGGCATAATCCAATGACTGTTTTTAAGATACTGGCTGTGCGGTCGCGGTGGCTTTGTTGCCCCGAAGTGGTCTTAAGGGTGTCCCATCAATGAGAAAATAGCAGACAGGATTAGTTTGCATATGTAATGGAATTTCAGACCTCTGCTCAACAAGCTTGCTACGAACGAATTGAACCTTGGATGCATCACCTGTTTGGCGGCAGCGTGGTTTTATTCGATGATGAGCCGTTGTTTGTAATTAATTTTGGTTCGGCGGTGGCCTCGACACGGGTAATTCCTTGGGAAGAGGATGACGCGTTGATCACGACTCGTTCCTATGTGGTGACCGATATCGCTGTCACGCAAGAGCTGTCTTACTATCTACTACGAGAAAATAACGGCATTCGCTTTGGTCGATTTGCCTTTGACTCGGAAAACGACATTGTGTTTGAGCATAGTTTGGTGGGCTCAACCTGCGACCAAATCGAGCTGAAATATTCGGTGACGACGGTTGTCAGGCTGGCCGATGACTACGATGACGAAATCGTGGCCCGCTGGGGGGGCAAACGCGCTCTTGATCGCTGGTCGTCTTGGTGATTTTTTGCAAAGAATCTGGATAGACTGCGTCGATTTTCACAGTTTTAGACAAAATTAATGTCAGGTTTCTGAAAAATTCGCCAAGATTAACCTTCGCAAGCGTAAAAACCTGGGGGAATTGATGGGACGATTGAGAAACTGGCTGGGCGGCAACTGGATCTGGATGATCGTTCTGGCGCTGGGTTTCCTCATTGTCTGGCCCAGAGGCATGGCGCTGCAGGCGATCGCAACCGTGTCAGGACTCCCCACTGTGCACGAAGTGACCGATATGGCCTTGGTGCCGACAACTCCAGAAACGACTGGGAGTGCCTTAGATTTTTCGGTATCTGCGCCGCTACTAGCGCAGTCTGCGCCCAACTATCAGCCCCGTCAGGTGATTCAGCTGGCCGATCCGTCGAACTATGGCGATCGCTACAGCAGCGATGCCTATGGTCAGCCGGTGAACAATCAATTCATCGCGGTCATGCATGAGACGGTCGGTTCCGCCCAAAGTGCGCTCAACCTGTTTCAGACCTATCACCCCAACGACAACGACCAGGTGAGCTATCACACCCTGATTGGTCGAGATGGCACGATTTATTACATTGTGCCGCCAGAAAAACGGGCCTACGGAGCGGGCAATTCTATCTTTAACGGACCTAATGGCCCCGAAACCGTCACGACCAATTCGGCCTTTCCGTCTTCGGTGAATAACTTTGCGTACCACGTTTCGCTAGAAACCCCCAGCGATGGCCGCGGCAATGGCCCTAACCACAGTGGCTACACTCAGGCCCAATATGAGTCGTTAGCCTGGCTAATCGCCCAGAGCAGCATTCCCGAAAGCCGCCTGACCACCCATAAAGCCGTCGATCGCTCCGGCAGTCGCCAAGACCCGCGGACGTTTGATACCAGTCGATTTCTGACGCTGCTGCGTCGCTATCCCAATCGTGCAGGCTTGTCTTAACCCAGCGCGCTCCCAGTGATGTCAGGACTTGACTATGCCGTAATGGCAGCAGCCGTGAGGGAGAATCAGTTGTTGTCGTGGCCAGGAATGCGCGCGATTACAGTTGGGTGTCGGAGCGGGCTAAGGTTTTCACTAAAGAATTGAGTGACTGGGGCAACGGCTCTCCCAGATTGGGGTGGGGTAGGTAGGCGGTGAGCGCTAATACGGCACTCAAGGCAAACACTAAGCGCCACGGACGAACTGCAGTTGTCGGCATGCAAACAGGCCTCTAGAAAATAGTTTTGGCGATAAAGACTGAAGGGGGCGTGGCAACGGGCGATCGCCCGTTCTGGGGGGGGATACAAACTGCGCGGGAGCTGCGTTGTATGAATCGTGACCTAGCTTGGGGCTAACCACGTTCGTGATTGGACAGATTGTGAATTGGCGTGATCAGCTGATCTTGAAACGCCTTAGCGTGTGTAGACCGGCATGCAAGCCGTCCTGAGAAAACCTGTCAAATTGTTTACCACTCATCGACGGGCTACTAAAAAGACCTCAGGCTTCTGACCCCAGTTCGATGGGGACAAAGGGCGGCGAGCGATTTCACCGCTACGCAGACTACAGGCAGGGGGTACTTTGCTCTACCAACCAAAGAATCGCTATTCAGTGTCGTATCAGTGTTCTTCATCAATTGCTCAAGGCAATGTTGCGGGTTTGTGAAGTGCCACGCCGGCCATCACCAGCAAGATTCCCAGGAGGTCTCTCAGCGTGGGAATCTGGCCTAGCACAATCGCGCCCACAATCGTTGCTGTTGCCGGTAATAGCGCTAGCAACAGCGCATAGGTGTTGCGCGGTAATTGAGACATGGCGAGCTGATCACAGATGTAGGGAATGACCGAAGAACTAAGGCCCACGCCAATGCCCGCCAAAATCAGCAGGGGATGCACCAGGGCTGAAACCGCATCGGCAAAGCCAATGGGCATCACAAAGAGAAACGCCGCGGCCATGGCCGCCCCCAATCGACCCACGCCTGCTCCCGCGCCCTGCTCTGAAATGCGATGCCCCAAAATGATGTAAGTCATAAACAAAAGTGCATTAACTGCGGCAAACGTGAGGCCCAAGACATCATCTGACCAGCGCACATCAATCAAAATAAAGACCCCTGCGATCGCTAATGCCAGGGCCGCGTAGTTGCGTCGGGCTCTCAGGCCAAATAACGCAACGGCAATGGTGCCCACAAATTCCATCGTGGCGACCAAACTCAAGGGCAACCGGTCAATAGCGAGATAAAACGCGCTGTTCATCAGAGCCAGACAAGCGCCCAATAGCAGCAACAAAATGATCGTCGCCCGATTCGCTGAGCGAAAGGTTTTCCACGGTTGAGTCCAGAGTGCAAATATCAGTGCCGCACTGGCAATTCGGAACCAGGCGACGCCTAAAACGCTGATATTGGCAAACAGCAGAACAGCAAACGAGGGGCCTAAGTAATGAAAGATGGCACTAATGACAAACCAAAGATGCGGGGGCGCTGCGGTGATTTTGGCCGATATAGCGGCTGGCATTTTCATGCGTTAGGCAAGGAATAGTGGGTGCGCCAATACTACCAACGCTTTTTGGAAATTTATATACTGTATTAAAGGCTATAATTTTAGATAGCCTTTAAAAAGCAGGGGTTTATGAAGGAATGCCTTCGTATACAGAAATCGGTACTGGACGATGTCGATGTCCGTCTACTCGGCATTTTGCATCGGGACGCGCGCACCTCGATCGCTGATTTGGCCAGAGCCCTGAACATGTCCGCGCCTAGCGTTTCAGAGCGACTGAAACGTCTCAAAGAATCGGGCGTTATCCAGGATTTCACAATCGCGGTAGACCCTAAGATGCTGGGCTATGCGTTGTCGTTTTATATTCGGATTCGCCCGCTGCCGGGCCAGTTGGCCAAAGTGGTGGCGATGATTCAAGCGATTGCAGCAATTGTGGAATGCGATCGGGTGACGGGGGATGACTGCTTTATCGTGAAGGTTCACGTGCGATCGACGGATGAGCTGGAGCGCATTATCGACCAGCTCATGCCCTATGCTCAGACCAACACGTCTCTGATTCAATCTTCACCAGTGCAAAGGCGGCTGCCGCCATTAGCTGAAAGCTGACCTTTAACTGCTCAAGAAAGCCGTGAACGGGGTTATGCGTAGAGCACCGGTGAGTATTGCAAGAAACCTGGTTTCTCGTGTTAGGCAATGATGGAATGAGTCTCTTTTGGCCCCAGAAACCGGTTTTCTGTAACGGCGTTCTAGCGATCGCCCTACGGTTCTAACCCGTGGCTTTTGCCAATGACCCAACTGCGCCGAAAATAGCGGGCCAGACTCGATTCGTTCAGTGTCAAGCAGATGGGGCGACCGTGGGGGCAGGTTTGGGGTTTGCGGGCTCGTTGCCAGGCATCCAAAATCTGCTGCATCGCAGTGATTTCTAGCGGGGTGCCATTGCGGATGGCCGTGCGGCAGGCGGTGGCGACGAGGGCGCTGTCCAAATCGCCGCCGAGACTAAGTTCTCGCAGGGCCGCTTCGCAGTCGTCCCGGTGCTGTAGGGGGGCGGGCAGCGTGCGCACAGCCCAGAGCTGCGGCCCAAAAGATTCCACTGTGAGGCCAATGCGCTGTAGTTGAGCTACCTGAGCCTCAGTCAAGTCGGACAGCACGATGGGCGTTTCGATGTCCACGATTTCCCAACGATCGCACAGCTCTTCGTACAGCACGCGCTCGTGGGCAATGTGCTGTTCAATTAAGCAAAGTCCGGCGGGGTGCTCGGCCAAAATGTAGCGATTGTGCACCTGGGCGATCGCCCGCAGCGCCAAGGGGGCGGAATTGGGGTCGGCCTCCGGTGAAGTCGACCCATAGCGACCGTCGGGTTCGGCCAGCTTCAGCAGTTGAGTCAAGCGCTGATGACTGGCCGCTGCCGGGCGCTCGATCTGTGATGCCCGTAAGGTGTCGTCAATGGCAGCGGTAATGGCCTCATGCCAGCGATCGCTGTGCTGCAGAAACACCCGTGATTTATCGGGAGCGCGATGCCAGTCTACTTGCTGAGGCGGAGCCTGCAAATGGAGAAACACGACCGGATAGCGATCGCGGGGCAGCGATCGTCGGAGGATCGCCAGCAGCCGTTCAGTCAGGTCGGGGAGCTGCACCATCCGACCATTCAGGGCGACAAAGAGGCCGTCGGGCCGCCGCCGATGGCAGCGATCGGGCAGGCCCATCAGCAAATAAAGCTGTCCCGCGGCCTCAGGTAGCTCAACCGCCTGCCGCGCCTCGCGCAAATCGGTCACCGGCAGCCGCCGCATTACCTGAGGCAAGATATGCAAGGCCGACTGCCCTGGCCAGAGGGTAAACCAGGGTCGCTCGTCCAGTTCGCCCTGCCAGGTCAAGGTGGGATGACACAGGGCCAAATGCTGCACCGCCTGCAGCATCGCCCGCAGCTGTGACTGGCGAGCGGCGGCGAGCGACTGCCGCGACGGCATGGGATAAAACAGATCGGCGACTTCGACCCGCGTGCCGGGGGCCATCGCCATCGGCGTGACGGTTAGGGGCCGCCCGGTGCGATCGCAGGCAAGACAAAAACCATTGTTTTCTGGCCCTTGGGGGCGACTGCAGAGGGTGAGCCGCGATAGCCGACTGAGGCTATGCAAGGCTTCGCCGCGAAAGCCAAGGCTGCGAATATTCCACAAGTCAGCTTTGGCCGAAAGTTTGCTGGTGCTGTGGGAGGTAGCGGCTTGTCGCAGATCAGCTACGGAAAGGCCGATACCGTTGTCGGTGACTTGAATGTGCCAGGGCTGCGATCGCACCGTCACGATAATGCGCGAAGCCCCGGCGTCAATCGCATTTTCGGCCAGCTCGCGCACCACAGCCGCGGGGGAATCAATGACCTCCCCAGCAGCCATCAGTTTGACAATGTCTAACGGCAGTGATTGGATGCCGGCCATTCAGCAAAATGCCCGCAAAAAGGTCAGGCTACGGCACCATGGCCCAGCCATCCCCCATGCTAGCGAGAAGTTGAGGAGTTCTGACCCCACCAGGCAAAATTCTCGAGACTCGGCTTAGAGAATTTGCGAGAGGAACTTCTTGGTGCGGTCTTCTTGGGGATTGTTGAAAAATGCCTCGGGGGTGTTCTCTTCCACTAGGAAGCCACCATCCATCAGCACAACGCGATCCGCAACTTCTCGCGCAAAGCCGACTTCGTGCGTCACACAGACCATCGTCATGCCCTCGGTAGCCAGCGTGCGCATGACGTCCAGCACTTCCCGCACCATTTCAGGGTCAAGGGCCGAAGTGGGCTCGTCGAACAGCATCACCTTGGGCTGCATGGCCAGCGAGCGGGCGATCGCCACCCGTTGCTGTTGCCCCCCCGAGAGCTGACCAGGAAACTTTTGCGCCTGCTCTAAAATGCCAACCCGCTCTAACAGCTGCATCGCCACTTCTTGCGCTTTAGCCTTAGGCCAGTGGCGCACCCAAATCGGGGCTAGGGTGACGTTTTGCAACACCGTCAAATGGGGAAACAGGTTGAACTGTTGAAACACCATGCCCACTTCTCGGCGGATGGCCTCAATGTTTTTGAGGTCGTGGGCCAGCTCAATGCCGTCAACCTCAATGCTGCCCTTTTGGTAGGGTTCCAACGCGTTAAAGGTGCGAATGAAGGTCGATTTGCCTGAGCCCGACGGCCCCATGACAACCAGCACTTCGCCCTTGTAGACCGTCATGCTGACGCCCTTGAGGACGTGGAAGCCGTTGTCGTACCATTTCTCGACATCAGTGGCGACAATGACGGGTTCACCGGTTTTGTCAGAAACAGGAACGGTTTCAGTTTGAAACTGGGTCATGGGTCTATATCTCTAAATGGCTAAGTGGCTAGGGGTGAATAAAGCTGGCAAACCAGCGCGGACAAAGGCGGGGGGCAGCTGCTGAGCAATGAGATGACTTCATTGTGCAACAGGATATCCGTATCTCGGCGATCGCGGCTGTTAACTGTTACACGAAGTGGTGAGGGTTCACGCCGTTACCGGTGATCCGTGTTCAGCAGTTCCTCAATACGACGACTGCCTAAGGACATGGCATAGCAGAAGAACCAGTACAGGATGCCAATAAAGAGGTAAACCTCGGCATAGCGCCCCAGATAGGTGGGGTTAGCCAAAATGGAGCGGCTGATGCCCAACAGCTCCGCCAGTCCGACAATTGACAGCAACGTGGTGTCTTGAAACAAACTAATAAACTGACCGACAATTGCCGGAATCGCGGTCTTTAGCGCTTGGGGCAGCACAATCAGGCTCAGGCTCAGCGGCGTGTTGAGTCCGAGGGAGGCAGCGGCCTCTTGCTGACCACGCGGCACCGACTGCAGGCCCGCTCGCACGTTTTCGGCCAGGTAGGCAGCACTAAAGAACGTCAGGCCAATCACGGCGCGCAGCACCCGGTCAGGGCGCATCCCTTCGGGCAAAAAGAGCGGAATCATCACCTGCCCCATAAACAGAATGGCAATCAGCGGGACGCCGCGAATCAGCTCAATGTAGGCGACCGATAACCATTTGACCACCGGCAGACTGCTGCGCCGACCGAGTGCCAAGGCCACGCCAATCGGAAAACACAGCGCGATGCCGCTTACGGCCATCAACAGCGTTAAAACTAAGCCACCCCAGTCATTAGTTGAGACGTTTGCCAGCCCCAGCCCCCCCCCAATCAGCCAAATGGCAACAAGGTAGGAGGTAAACCAGAGCAGCGTGATCCATTTGCCGAGGCCCGGCTGGCGGCGACCGATCAAGCGTCCGGCCCAAGCCATCGCGGCGACGATCGCGACCATGAGCAACAGCGTGGGACTGCTAGGGCGAGTGGGGGGAAACAGCACAAAACCCGCACACACCACCCCAAAGCCGATCAAGACGTTGCGGCTAAATAGAGTGGGCAAATTACGAGCCAGCAGACCCCATGAAAGACCCGCCAGTGCGGAGACAATGCCCGATAAAAGCCAGATGCGCCAGTATTGCTCTGACGGATAGAGGCCCGTCATAAACAGGCCGATGTTGTTTGGAATGGCGGCCCATTGAGCCAAGAGGAAGCCCCAGAAAAGTGCGGTTCGGATGGCCAGGTAGCTGACAATCAAGATTGCCACCGTGAAGCCAATATCAAAGAATGAGCCCAGTAAGTTTTTCTTGAGGGTGCCGATAATTCCCTGTTTTTCGCGCCATTGCTCCAGAGGCGAGATGCCGGGCAAAATCCACCCAGGCACTGCCAGTAAAACCGCGATCGCAAATAGCACCACCGGAATGGTGCGGATCCACCCAGCCACGGCGTTACTAATCGCGAACAGTCTGAGGCCATCGCCGCGCCCGCCTGCGTAATAGACTAGCTGGCTGTCTTCAACAACTTCCGGTAATCCTCTAATAACAGAGAGGATATCGAGATCTGGGGCCTCGGCTAAGAAGGGCAGTCGCAACAGGATATCCTCGAGGGGAAACACCCGATACGCCTCTAGAAGACTGACAATGCCCAATAGAAAAGCAACCACAGCGGCTACGGTCAGCCGTCCTTTCAAAGATGAAAAGTCTGATTGCTGAGGAGGACTATCGCTCACGGTACTCACAGGGCTATTATCCTTAGCCACGAGGGCTGAATCGTTTGGGGTCAGAGAAAACGGGGCAAATGACAAATGAATTGGCTAGCAAGACTAACGTTCCTTGAACTGGACGGATTGGTTCAACGTGTTCATGCCGAGGGTGATCATCAGGTTGATGATCAAATAGGTGGCCATGAGGATTAAGAACACCTCAATCGGTCGGCCGGTTTGGTTAAAGGTGGTGTTGGCGATGGAATACAGCTCGGGAAAGGCCACGGCAAAGGCCAGCGATGAGTTTTTCGCGAGGTTCATAAACTCGCTGTTCAACGGTGGAATAATCACCCGCAGGGCTTGCGGAAAGACTACCAGGCGCATGGATAAGCCGGAGGCGAGGCCCAGCGATCGCGCGGCTTCCCATTGGCCCCGCGATACCGATTGAATCCCTGCCCGCACAATCTCAGCGATAAAGGCCCCGGTGTAAAACACCAGTGCCGTAAGGGCGGCCACATATTCACGCGAGAGCCGTAGGCCGCCGGTGGCGCCACCCCCCTCTTGCACCGTGGGGGGCTGCCAGCCCAAGGCGAACAGGAAAATCCCCAAACCCACTAGGCCGATCGCCATCAGCCCAAACAGCTGCTTTTGGCCCGTGTCGCCCTGTTCGACGATGACTTTGATGCGCCACTGCCAGACAAAAAAGGCGGCGACGATCAGCGCCGCCAGCACCGCCAGCCAGGCCAAAAAGCCACTACTGGTCGGCCAGGGCAGATAAATGCCCCGATTACTGCCAATGATCACGTTGCCGAGATTCAGCTGGTCTTGAGGGCGGGGCAGCAGACCATAGACGGCGAAATACCAAAAAAATAGCTGCAGCAGCAGCGGAATGTTGCGGATGAGGCCGACATAGGCGCGGCTGATTTTGTGCACCAGCCAGTTTTTAGAAAAACTGGCCACACCGGCTGAAACGCCTGCCGTGGTGGCCAAGATGATGCCAGCAATGACCAGGGTAATGGTGTTGACTAGGCCGACCAATAGTGCCTTGCCGTAGGGGTCATTGGGCCGATATTCGAGGACGCTTTCGCCAATACTAAAGCCAGCTTGGTTCGACAAAAAGCCAAAACCAAACGAGATCCCCTGTTGGGCCAGGTTGGCCCGCAAATTCAATAAAAAATAGCTCAGAGTCATAATGACTAAGGCCAGAGTAATCACCTGAAAGGCAATCTTCCAAAAGCGATCGTCCCGCAGCAGTTGCTGCCAATTCAGTTTTTTTGACTCGCCGGAGTTACTAACCATCTATGCATGATTCCATCAGGGAACGGGGAAAAGGCGTAGCAGCCCTAGGCTCAAGGGACAAAAACGATAGCGAAATCACACTTACCTGCTCCTTCCAATACCCCCTGAATGGGGGCGCGGCACCAAGGGAAAAGGCTAAACCTGATACGGTAATCGCTCGCAACCAATCGCAATCGGGGCTCAAATCATCTCTTAGGTACTTGCAATAACCCAAGGATTTTTAGCACCTTATGACAAAACTCTCCATTAGAAAAGTTTCATCTGTTACGGCACGGACATTGAACTGCAGGTAAGAACGCCCGTGAAATGGCGGCTAATTGGAGAGGTCAACTTGATTGCGAGCGTCACTGTTGAAACAGGGATGTGCCAAATTTGACACATCTCTTCATGCCCCAGCACTGAACCAGGTCGCCAAGGGTAGGGATGGCTCAGCTCTCGGCCTATTCGGTCTCAGTATCGTCGGTGTCGCTGCCGCGGCCAAAGGTGAGATTTTCGAGCGTGGTGCCTGGGGGCAAATCGACAAAGACGCGATCGCCCTCATCTACGCCCTCCAAAATTTGAATCTGATCACCGGCCTGAGAGCCCAAGGTGACTGAACGAAAGCGGATGCGATCGCGATCGCCGGGCACCAAGACGCCTGACTGGCCCTCCTGGGTGACGATGGCCACGGTAGGCACCACCAGGGCATCGGCGAGTTCATCCCCAATAAACGCCACCGTCACGTTCATGTTGGAGCGCAGAATTTCCTGCCCGGCCAGCAGCTCAATCCGAATTTGAAAGAGGGTGACATTTTGGCGCTCGATCGCCTCGGGGGCGATCAGCCGCACCTGACCCTGAAACACCTCATCAGGAAAGGCATCTGCTACCACTTCCACCGTCTGCCCCGGACGAATTTGGGAAATATCGGCTTCGGGCACCTCGGCCAACACCTCTAAGTCGCTGGCAATCGCCACAATGGCGGTGGAGGTGGCCGAGGTGGCATCCGAGGCCGACGTTGTGGGGGTGACAAAGGCCCCTTCGTTGGCAAACTTTTGCGTCACGATGCCCGCAAAGGGCGCTTGCAGTTGGGTGTCATCAAACTGCACCTGGGTCGCCTCTAGCTGCGCCTGGGCCTGCGCCAGCCGGGCCTCTGCCTGGGCAATCTCTTCAGGACGGGGATCATTCTGCAAATCGGCTAGTCGCTCTGCTGCTTCCCGCCGTTGCGACTGCGCCGTGTCTAATGCTGCTTCGGCACTGCGCACGCCCTGCACAAAGGTATCCAGCTCATTCTGCGAGATCGCCCCCTGGGTGGCGAGGCTGCGATTGCGCGCTAGCTGGGCCTGGGCCAGGTCGAGCCGCGCAGCGGCATCGCTGACCTGGGCCGCAGCCGTATCAACGGCGGCGGCGGCTTGGGCGATCGCCTCTTGATTGTTGCCCCGCCGCACATCCTCCAGCTGCGCTGCTGCTTCGGCAACCGCCGCCTCGCGTAGGCGGATTTGGGCCGCGACGTCATCATTTTCCATCTGGGCGATGACTTGTCCGGCGGTGACGCGATCGCCCTGCTCCACCAACAAATTTTCTAAAATGCCTGAAGTTTTAGGGCTGAGGTTCACCGTTTGCACCGGTTCGACGGTGCCGCTGGCCGTAATGCGCACGGTCAGGGCCGTCTCAGCGACCGGAACCGTCAGGGCCTCGACATCGTAGGCGGGACCGCGACTGCGGGTGACCCCTATCCCAATGACCCCCACGCCAATGGCGCCGAGCGCGATCACCCCCAAGAGCCAAGGGAGCGGACGGCGCACTTTGCCAAACACCGGAATCTGCATAAACGCGAGGTTACCAACTGCCAGGAAACATACTGTCCCACTATAGCGACGCCATTAAGACGATGTGGCACTGGTCGGCACTCGCTATTGGAGTGGAAGGTGGGGGGCAGCGAGTGACGAGTAAACCTTCGCATGACCATGCCTTTGGGAGGGGGTTGAGCCCCACCGTGACCAGAGATTGACTTTGGCTATCTCGCCCTGAGAACTTGGGCACTGCGACGCTGCCGTCGTCTTTAACTAGAGCGGTGTGGCTTACAACAGCCCCTGCAGGCCCACCATCAGACACAGCAGCAAGGCCTCCGTCCATTCCACAATCGCGCCATAGGTATCGCCAGTTTGACCCCTGAGCTGGCCACTAAACCAACCCCCGGTGAGCAGCGCGATCGTCCCACCGCCCAGAACCGTACCCACCAGCCATGGACCCTGCTCGGGATATAGCCATCCCGTCACGCCCGTGAGGCCGAGCAGCGCCGTCAGACCCACCAGCCAGTCCGTTTTGGCCTGAGCATGTGCTTTGTGAAAGGCCCCTTTGCCGTCTCGCTTGAGATAGGGATAGCGGGCGATCGCCACCACCTGTCCCCAGCGGCTCCAGCCGGTGGCGGCCAGCAGGGCAAACCATCGCATGGTCTCTAAATCGAACAAGCAGACGCCTTTTAACCCCAGCAATACAATCGCCGTCATCACGCCAAATGCGCCACTGTGGCTATCGGCCATGACCGCCAGTCGCCGCTGGCGGTCGGGTACCGCTAGACCATCCGCCGTGTCCATCGCGCCATCAAGATGCAGACCGCCGGTAATCAGCAGCCACAGCGCCACGAGTAGGCCGCAGCGAGTTGCCATTGGCAGGGCGATCGCCGCCAGCAGGGTGTCTGCCCCTGCCAGCAGGGCTCCAATGCCGAGCCCGACTAGCGGCGCATAGCGAGCAATGCCCTCAAACTGCATCGGCCAGTGTTGTGGGATGGGAATTGCGGTATAAAAAGTCACTGCGCCGATCAGTTGAGCGCCCCAACGTTGCCATCGGGGTGGGTCAGGGGGCGCTGGCGGGGGAGAGAAGTCAGACATCATAGGGCGCGAGTTCAGGGCTTCTCTATCATCGCGCTTTTCTCATCACTACTAGATGTAGCGTGGTGCTGGTAGCTAAGGCCTAAGGTTGCGCCGATATATAGCCATGGGAAAATTCAGGCCGAGAAATTGCCAACTTTCATAACAGATTTTCTGACGACCCAAAGCCTGGTTTTGCGGGGCTTCAAAGTCCAGCTGCCACAGTCGATCAGGCCCGCAGTCAAATCGGCCAAGTGCTCATGAGCAGACGCTTGTGGCGATTTTTACAAAGCTTTTGAGCGGGTTTGATCGACTCAATTTGAGAAAACCGTCCTACTCCTGAACTTCGATCTCGGATGATCGATTATCGTGGATATAGACCTCCGACGAACCCCCTGATTGTTGGGCGTTGGCGGAGTCGAAGTTTGCTTTTGTGACAGTCCTATGAACCACGATTCTGCTGGCTCCTCTCATCTGCCTGCACCCTGCCTGGTCGATCATGGCATTGTGGTGAATAAGACCGATATGGTGCGGCTACTCAATGATTTGGGGGAGGTGGCCTATACCGACATTCACGCAGAAGACGTGATGAGCAAAGGTACTGGCTACATCATGGATGTCTTTGCAGAACCTGGCCTCTCGACGTTGGTGGCGAATCAAAGCCTATATCTCAATGTCTATAGCTTTGACTACATTCAACTCGAAAAGTTGCCCGGTGACCAAGCCTGCTTTAGGTTGGTTCAAGAAAACCGTTGCTTACAACTGGTGCCGTTGACGACCCCCATCAAAGAGCAAGCGACTCGCAACATCGACCCGGTAGACTTGGAAGCGATCGTCGCTGAAGCCCTCTCTGCCAGTTGGGATGCCTGTCTCGATGATGACGGGCCGTTGGCCTAAGCCACCAGCCCGCTGGAGACCTGAGTATTGAGCAAATTTGCATATCAGATTGAGGCTTGCTGCCGCCATACAGCGGCCCGCGCTGGCTGTTTTCAGACGCCCCACGGCCTGGTTGAGACCCCACGATTTATGCCTGTTGGCACCTTGGCTAACGTCAAAACCGTGACGCCTGACCAACTGCAGGCTACGGGAGCCCAGATGGTGCTGGCCAATACCTACCATCTACATTTGCAGCCCGGCGAGGCTTTGGTTGCGGCGGCAGGCGGGGTGCATCAATTTATGGGCTGGCCCGGCCCCATGCTGACCGACTCCGGCGGTTTTCAGGTTTTTAGTTTGAGCGAAATGCGGACGATTTCTGAAGCCGGGGTGAAGTTTCGATCGCCCCGCGATGGCCGCATCATTAATATGACGCCAGAGGAATCGATTCGCATTCAAAACGCGCTCGGGGCCGATGTGATCATGGCCTTTGACGAATGCCCACCCTATCCGGCCAGTCGTGAGGCTGTTGAGGTGGCGACTGATCGCACCTATCGTTGGCTCAAGCGCTGTATCGCCGCCCATCAGCGTCCTGATCAGGCCCTCTTTGGCATTGTGCAAGGGGGCGTTTATCCCGATTTGCGTGCCCAAGCGGCGGCGGCGTTGACGACGCTTGATCTCCCAGGTTATGCCATTGGCGGCGTCAGTGTGGGTGAGCCGCCGGAACTAATCGAAAAAATTGTGCAGGCCACCACGCCGCTGCTGCCGCCGGAAAAGCCGCGCTATCTGATGGGCGTGGGCACCCATCGCGAAATGGTGCAGGCGATCGCTGCGGGCATGGATTTGTTTGACTGCGTGATTCCTACCCGGTTAGCCCGCCATGGGACGGCGATTGTGCAGGGCGAGCGTTGGAATTTGAAAAACGCTCGATTCCGTCAGGATCTGGCGGCCCTCGATGAAACCTGCGACTGCTACACCTGCCGCACCTTTAGCCGAGCTTACCTCTGTCATCTGGTGCATGCCCGCGAAACCCTGGCCCACACCCTGCTATCAATTCACAACCTTACGGAGCTGGTGCGGTTTACCCAGCGAATTCGCGCGGCCATTTTGGGCGATCGCTTTGTCGAAGAATTTGGGGCTTGGTTAACCCCAAAGACTTGAGTTGGCGGGTGAGAGAGACAGGGTAGCGTGTTACAATTCATGGCAATTATGAGAACTGTGTTGAAGAGGTTATTTCAATTATGGAAGCTGTCCTGCTGCTAGCCAAGCTGCCCGAAGCCTATTCACTGTTTGATCCCCTAGTGGATGTGCTGCCCGTAATTCCAGTGTTCTTCTTGCTCCTAGCGTTTGTCTGGCAGGCCGCGATTGGCTTCCGATAAGCACCGCATTGCCTGCCCATACGAGTCATCTTAAGCGGCACTGCTAATCAGCAGTGCCGCTTTTTGCGTTGTACCTGTTTTTTGTCTCGCGTTTGTCATCGACCGCTTTTGCAACCGTGGGCTGCCTGATAGGAAGCCCCACGAATCAGCCCCTCTTGGCCATAGAGAGGGGCTGAAAGTATCTAAGATGCGGCGATTGTGAAACAGGTGACTTTATCGTTTAGAGCGTCGCGATCGCGTGACGGGCCATTGCCGCCACCACCATCAAGCCAACCGCAGTGATGCCGAACCGTAACCGGTCAAGCGATTTTGCAAGGACAGCGCGATGGCTGCCGTAACTCCACCCCGGCGCGATATTCTCATCGCCAGCCATCGCCAGCCATCGCCTGACGGCGATCGTGAAGGGCCAGCAAATACATTTTTGGTGAAAATGACTATAATTAAAACCTTGCTGATTCTTTCGTTTCACCAAAAGTAACTGCCGTGTTCACTAACGTTCTGCCCAAACCTACCAACTCCAACTTGCCGTTCGACCTGTTTGAAGCGATCTCAGAGCTTAAACGAGAGCTAAATGCCGTAATTTTGGCACACTACTACCAAGAGCCGGATATTCAAGATGTGGCGGACTATATCGGCGATTCCCTGGGCCTCTCTCGTCAGGCTGCTGCAACCGATGCCGAGGTGATCGTGTTTGCCGGGGTGCACTTTATGGCTGAAACTGCCAAAATTCTGAACCCCAATAAACTGGTTTTGCTACCCGATCTCAATGCCGGGTGCTCGCTGGCTGATACCTGCCCCCCCGAGCAATTCGCCGCGTTTAAGCAACGGCATCCCGACCACATTGTGGTGTCTTATATCAACTGCTCCGCTGAAATCAAGGCGATGAGCGATGTCATCTGCACCAGCTCCAACGCCGTCAGGCTGATCGAGCAAATTCCCGCCAGTCAACCCATTATTTTTGCCCCGGATAAAAATCTAGGCCGTTATGTGATGCAGCAAACCGGGCGCGACTTGGTGCTGTGGCAAGGCAGCTGCATGGTGCATGAAACGTTTTCTGAGAAGAAACTGGTGCAGCTCAAAGTCGCGCATCCCCAAGCAGAAATCATCGCTCACCCCGAATGTGAGGAGCCGGTGCTGCAGCAGGCCGATTTTGTGGGATCGACGACAGCACTGCTGAACTATGTCAAAACGAGCGATCGCGCCCAGTTCATTGTCGTGACTGAACCCGGCATCATTCACCAGATGGCCAAGCAGGTACCCGGCAAAGAGTTTATTCCCGCTCCATCGACGGGGAACTGCGCCTGTAATGAGTGCCCGCACATGCGGTTAAACACGCTGGAGAAGCTGTATCTCGCGATGAAAAATCGCCAGCCTGAGATTACGATGCCAGAAGCAATTCGAGTCGCAGCCTTAAAACCCATCGAAGCCATGCTGCGCATGAGTGCTTAAGTTAGTGGATGAGTCTTCCAGCAAACGGATTCTAAGCGAATTTGTCCTTTCTGAACGTTCATGTGCTTCAGATATGGAGTGTCTCTGCTGAGTGATGGCTCAAATAAATCGCTGGGTATGATTCCTGTAGATGGTTTTACGTGTCGAATATGCTGTCACAGAATCGCGCTTACGCTTGTATAAGGTGCAGATATCTTGAATGACTTGAAAATAATGCCTAGACCTAACGTGACCGGAAAACCGAGCTGAACTGTCGGCCAACGATCGCTATGAATCAAAATTGGATTCAACTGCTGCCTAAATTACTGATTTCCGAACTGGACAAAAAATATCAGCACAGAAAAATCCTTAGCAATATTAGCTGGTTATTCGTAGATCGCCTACTCCGGATGGGATTAGAACTAGTCGTCGGTATGCTAGTTGCTCGTTATCTTGGCCCTAGTCAATTTGGGTTGTTTAACTATGCCATTGCCTTTGTATCGATCTTCGGTGTTATCGCTGCTTTGGGGTTGGACAGCATCGTAGTTCGTGAGCTTGTGAACCATTCCGAGCGGCAGGCAAGCATTCTCGGGACAACGTTTATCTTGAAGACGGGTGGAAGCATTATTGCTTGGCTATTAACGATTTATGTCAGCTACCTCTTTATTTTTCCAGACAGATCGCAAGTCCACTGGTTGATTTGTATTACAGCCTCAATTCTCTTCTTTAAACCATCAGACACTGTTGACTTCTGGTTTCAATCAAGAACTCAATCAAAATACACCGCACTCGTAACTAGTACAACATTTATCTTGTTTGCAACGTTTAGATTAGGATTGATCGCTTTTAAATTACCCTTGACTGTATTTGCTTTAGCTGGGCTTCTAGAAGCTGTACTTAGATCTGTGGGCTTAATTATTGTATCCATAAAAAAAGGGTTGCCGTTCAAGCAAGCCAAGTTCTGTC
>JBCBJQ010000017.1:0-85636 GCA_038523235.1 Cyanobacteria bacterium J06626_4 | reverse complement strand
GATTGACGCTGTCGTGGGACACCGTTTTGAGGATCTCAGCCAGTTCGCAACAGCCAGAACCTTGCGGTTGAGCGAGGAGGTAGCGGACGTAGAGGTCGAGCGTGCAGTGAGCGGTGGAAGGTTTTGTCAGAATACGCAACGGAATGGTTCATGCAACACCTTTGAATTTCAACCCACAAATTCATTCAGCTGTCAATGCGTAACTCCTGAGTCCGTAAAACTGCCGTAGCTAATCGGTCAAACCTTTCTCAAATGGGCAATATAGCAACTTGTTATAGAAGGGATAGTTTTTCAAGGGGGTTGGGGGGAGCAAGCATCCGTCACTTTACGTTGTAGTCACCCATTGCCCCGAACAGGTTGTGGTTTAGTTCAATCAGCGCTCAGCCGGTTGGCAGGTGGGGCAGTAGTAATAGCGCCGCCCGCCGGTGCGATCTTTGAGGATGGCGGTACCACAGACAAAACAGCCCTGACCATCGCGACCAAATACCCAATGCCGGTACTGCCGTCGAGGCATGCCCTGCTTTTTTAAATCGGCAGCAATCGCCAAATCATTGGTAATCCCGCCGTGCCGGTAGGACTGTTGTGGTACCGCCAGCGCCGCGTCGGCAAAGCGAGCTAACTGGTCGCGATCATAATCAGTCGGTCGGTGCGTGGGGTGCAGACGGCTGACAAACAAAATCTCGCTGCGTAGATAGTTGCCGACGCCGCACAAAAAGCTCTGATCGAGCAGCAGGGTTGTAAAGCGACGACGGTAAAACACCTTGCTCTGTACCCACGCCAGAATCTCTTCTGGCGTCACGGTCGCGTCCAAAATGTCGGGCCCAAGGCGCTGAATACAGGGATGTTCTAACACTGCTACCGCAGGCAGCACCTCAATGTCAGAGGCGCTGTAGAGCAGAGCTGACTTGCGCTGAGTATGAATCGCAAACCGCAACTGTCGGTTCGTTGAGGGATAGTTGTAGGCGTTGCGTACCATCCATTTGCCATAGAGCTGGTTGTGGCTGTAAACACACAGACCGCCCTCAAAGTAGGTAACCAGCGCTTTGCCATAGGTCGAGATTTGAGTCACCGCCTGGCCCGTCAGCTGATCTTGATAGGGCTGCAGATGCTCAAAGGCAAAAAAAACTTCTGTAGTGGGCTGGTGAGCGATCGCCTTCTCTAACTTATCGGCAGCTTTACGAATTTCTGGCCCTTCTGGCATGGAGTCAATTGAAGAAATTAAGGCAACGGTTCACACTCTAACGCTCTGCCTAGGTCTGTGCCGCCGGCTGCCGCTTCTGATCGCCTCCGGGATCGGACTTCCCAAGACAATTTGGGTAACGCCGGGGAGCAGCGGGGCAAGGGAGCAGATTTGTTGGCTGGTTTCAGATGATTCGGTACAAGGGGAAGTCTGGATGGAAATCTTGATTTCATCGCGACAAAACATCCATCCAACTAATTCCTGCGAGTATCGTTTTTGCTGGCCATCGCCTAAAGAATCTGCCCCGCCGCAATGCACTGTTTGTACCAGTGGAAGCTGGCTTTGGGAATACGCTGTTGCGTGGCGTAGTCGATATAGGTAATGCCAAAGCGGCGATCGTAGCCATAGGCCCATTCAAAGTTATCCATCAGACTCCACAAAAAGTAGCCAGTCAGAGGATAGCCTTCGGTCACAGCGCGGTGAGCGGCCTGCAGATATTGCCGCAGGTAGTGAATGCGATCGAGATCCAGAATCTCGCCCTCGGCAGTGACCTCATCTCGAGCCGCGCAACCGTTTTCGCTGATAAAGACGGGCAGATCTGGGCGCTGCAGCGTTGTGCTGACATGGCGAATGCCCCAATAGAGGCTCTCGGGCACCAAGTGCAGCCACGGCATATGCAGCCGCGGATAACCCGCTGGCAGCGGCAGCACTTCGTAGCCCACCGCAGTGTCGGCAGCGCGCACGTAAACACCACTGTAGACATTGAACCCTAGCGCATCCAACGGTTGATGAATCGTCTCCAAATCACCCGGCTGTATGTCAGGGGCCTGATCGCCGAGTTGGGCCAGCAGGGCAGGACTATATTCGCCCGTCAAGGCCGGAAAGATAATGCCACCATTGGTGCCAACCGTATGAAACGCCTTTTGTGCAGCGGCAATGTGGTCGGGTGTTGCCGTGAGGGGCACCGTTGCCAAAAAGTTATCGACCAGAGCGACCTGACAAGGTTGAGGGGATGCGGCGCGGATCGCCTGACAGCCTAACCCGTGAGCCAACAGCGCGTGATGCGAAGTTTGCCAAACTTCTTTCAAGGAAGCTACGCGGTTGCCTGGCGCGTGGACGGGCACTTGGTCAACGCCATAACCCATATGGGTAAAGCAAAAGATTTCGTTGAGCGTCATCCAGTGGGTGACGCGATCGCCCAGCACCTCGACTACCGCCGTGGCATAGTCGGCAAAGTCTTGGGCCATCTCACGACTGCGCCACGAGCCATAGCCATCTTCCAACGCCTGCGGACTGTCCCAGTGAAATAAGGTGACGTGGGGCGTAATACCCCGCGCTAGCAGGCCATCAATGAGGCGCTGATAAAAATCGAGCCCCGTTCGGTTCAGTGGCCCTCGCCCCGTGGGCAAAAGGCGGGGCCAGGCCAAGCTCAACCGATAGTGCTTGACGCCCAAAGCTTGCAGCAGATCTAAATCCGCTGCGTAGCGATGGTAATGATCGCAGGCGATCGCCCCAGTATCGCCATTCAAAATGCGGCCGGGTTGCGCGCTAAACGTATCCCACACGCTGGCCCCGCGACCGTCAACCTGCGCCGCCCCTTCAATTTGATAAGCAGCGGTTGCGGTACCCCATTGAAAGCCAGGTGGAAACTGCAAAGTCATCATGGTTAGGCGACAGAACGGGCTATGTCGGCATCAATCATCGGGCCGACAGGGGGCAGGCTCTCAAGCTCAAGAGTGCGGCCCATCAGCGCCACCATAGCACTCGCGATCGCGAGCCCTACCAGGACTATTTTGCCGGCGAGTATGGCGCAATCGTTGTCGACTCTTCGTTTTCAGGCAGATTCACAAGACTCGAGCTTGCTTCGGCCCAATCACGCAGGCGGCAAGACTCTGACTTTTGAGGGAGATAAAAATCTGACATTCGTCAGATATGCGATGCTCCTCAGTCACCGAAAATGAATGGGACTTTGACTTTAGGTGATGAAGCGGGCATTCAAAATTACGCCACAGGCAACCATTGAAAGAGTGATATCTGGCCAGCCAGTCGTGGCGTGGCAGCATTCATAGGATCTAAAATGGCCCAACATCCCCGTCAGTAACCGCGCAGTTCTACATCTCCAGGTATTCGCTAGTGTTTAGCACCTGTCATCATCGGAGGGATCTACGACTCGTCATCCAGGTTATTGACTTGAGCGGCTGCAGTGAGGACAGGTGCTGTCATACGGTGTTGCAAAGGTTTTGGCCTTGACATGAACGACACACCTGAGGGTTAAGCAGACTTTTTCTGATTGGATATTCCACCCTGGTTAGTTTTTTGATGAATAAGATTCGCATTGTAATTGTCGAAGATCATGACCTTACCCGAATGGGGTTGAAAGCAGCCCTGCAGCAGCAAGCGCAAATCTCCGTCGTGGGTGAAGCCGCGAATGGTCAGCAAGGTCTCGCTCTACTGCAACGCGTGCAGCCCGATGTTGCCGTGGTTGACATTGGCTTACCAGACATCGATGGGATTGAGGTGACCCGGCAATTCAAAGCGGGCTCGGCCAACGCCGAACCACCAGCCACGCGCATTCTCATGTTGACGATGCACGATACAGAAGAGTCGGTCATGGCCGCCTTTGCGGCAGGTGCCGATTCTTACAGCGTGAAGGACATCGATATTGAAAAATTAGTCGAAGCCATTCAGCTGACCCATGAAGGCCAAGTCTGGATCGACCCCGCGATCGCCCGCATTGTGCTGACTCAAGCCAAACGCCTTGCGCCACCAACCCCAGTCGACACAGACAGTAGCGACGACTACGCGCAAGTGCTCGAAATGTCGCCTTTGACTGAGCGTGAGCTGGAAGTGCTGGAATTGATCGTCGCAGGCAGCAGCAACGCCCAGATTGCCGAACAGCTCTACATCACCGTGGGCACTGTTAAAACTCACGTCTGCAATATCTTAAATAAGCTCAGCGCCAGCGATCGCACCCAAGCGGCCGTCCGAGCGCTGCGCACCGGGTTAGTGCAATAGAACTCTTTCTATCGTTCGATAGACTCCGCTTCTGACTAATGGACGATGTATCAATCATCAAAATTTGATTTGATAAAGATGTTGAACAAACAACGGAGTTTATGAAATCCATCAACATCGGACTAACGGAAAACCAGCTAGGCAACGTCATTGAATTGCTGAACAGAGATTTGGCAGACGTTTACCTATTACTTGTCAAGACGCGCAAGTATCACTGGGATGTCGTTGGTCCACAGTTCCGCACTATGCATGAGCTTTGGCAAGAGCAATACGAGATGCTAGCCCTCGACGTCGACAACATCGCCGAGCGCATCAGAGCCCTTGGGGGGTATCCCTTAGGCACTGCCGAAGGCTTTCTGAAGTATGCCTCCATCAAAGAGCATCCCAACGATCTGCCGACAGTTAACGAGATGGTTAGTCGCCTCTGCTCGAATTACGAACAGATCATTCGCAATCTGCGTGACCACATTACTCAGTGCAATGACGACTACGGCGACGAAGGCACTGCCGACTTTTTGACGGGCCTCATGCAGCAGTACGAGAAAGCAGCTTGGATGCTGCGCTCCTTCACGGAGGGCGAATCATTGAGTGGCGGTTCACGCAGCCAGCAGGCTGTGAACAACGCCCCAGCCACTGTATAGCTTTTGCATAGCGGTACAGCAAGCTCGTTTGTAGCAAGGCTGTAATCCAGCATCGCAACAGCCGCGAGCCTGTTTCAAAAACAGGCTCGCGGCTATGTCGTCCTTAAGATATGTCAGCAGATATGCTGCCTAAGCCAGTTTGCTAGCTGCCCCGATTGAGGTGCAAGCTTCGGATGATGAAGCAGTCTGGTTCACCTTTATATCTCATCAGACAGCTTGACTGCGGCACACGCTTAGTCAGCCGATGCACCCACATCCCCCCTCAAGAGGCCTTCATTGACTCAGCTCCCAACAAATCAGTCAAGGGAAGGATGCCCCCATGTAAAGATTCATCGATTCTAGAAAGACGATCTCTAAACGCCACTCACGTATTATGCGAAGCACTAAATCTTCTGATGCTGTTTACTCTTATCTCAAATCCATTGGTCGAGTTCCTCTCTTAACCCATGAAGAAGAGATCAAATTCGGCAAACAAGTGCAAGCCATGGTGCCCTTAGAGGCAATGCGTGAAGAACTTACCACAGCGCTGCAGCGCGAACCTACCCAGCAAGAGTGGGCCGATCGCGCGACCCTATCCCTGCCAAACCTGCAGTGCCTGATCCGCCGCAGTAACCGTGCTAAACATCAAATGATTGAGGCAAACCTGCGGCTGGTGGTTTCAATCGCGAAGAAATACACCGATCGCAATCTCGACCTGCTAGACCTCATCCAAGAGGGCTCAATCGGCCTCAACCGCGCAGTCGAAAAGTTTGACCCGATGAAGGGCTACCGGTTCAGCACTTACGCCTACTGGTGGATTCGCCAAGCCATGACTCGCGCGATCGCCGAAAAAAGCCGCGTCGTCCGCTTACCGATTCATGTGACGGAGACCCTCAACAAAATTAAAAAAGCCCAGCGCCAGCTCACTCAAGCCCAAGGCCGCACGGCCTCGATTGAAGAAGTCGCGGCCCATCTTGACCTCACCCCTAAGCGGGTGCGTGACTGTATGCGGCTCTCGCGCCGTCCCCTGTCTCTAGAGCTGCGGGTAGGCGACAACCAAGATACCGAGCTGGCCGACCTGCTGGAATCGGAAGAAGATTCACCCGAAGATTTCGTCACGCAGCGTGCCCTCAAAGCTGATCTGCAGGATTTGATCACCGGCCTAACACCGCAGCAACAAGAAGTGCTCTCGCTGCGCTACGGTCTGCAAGATGGTGTTCCTCTCTCTTTAGAAAAGGTCGGACGACAGCTCAACATCAGCCGCGAACGGGTACGTCAGCTGCAGAAGCAAGCCGTGAATAAGCTGAGGCAGCATCGCAGTGAACTGCGGGAATATCTGGCCGCTGTCTAGAGACCTGACCGCAACAACCATGAGCTGGCCGCAGTTGTATAGCATTTGAGCGGGTCTAAGCGGGCAGGGCAAATTCACCCGCCAGATCCTCATCTTGATACCCCCTTAGGCAAGACCCAGTAAGCTGTAAGTGTCTTTCTTAAGGGACGCGCCATGCCAAACATCGTTAGAGCCGGTCTACGATGGGCCATAATCAGTCTGGTTTGTATCAGCCTATGGGCCTGCCAACCGAACACGCTAACTGGCAGCGACGGCCCGTATCGGCAGCAGCAGCCCAGCCGTGACGGCATCGGCAAAGTGTATATGGGACGAGAAATCGCTCAGGTGATGGGGCACGAGGGCGCTTATTGGTTAGAGCGACCCAGTCGTGAACCACAAGAGCATCCCCAACAGATCGTAGAACTGCTGAACCTCGCGCCGGATGAGACGGTGGTCGACATCGGTGCGGGCACAGGCTACATGACCCTGCGACTCGCCGACAAGTTACCTGCCGGTCACGTTTTCGCCGTGGATGTGCAGCCAGAGATGCTGAGCTTGCTGCGCCAGCGGCTATTGGAAGCCAATATCACCACTGTAGAACCGGTGCAGGGGGCGATCGATAATCCCAACTTACCGGCAGAGAGCGTTGATCTGGCCCTCATGGTTGACGCCTACCATGAGTTTGAATATCCCCATGAGATGATGCTGCATCTGCGCGACGCGCTCAAGCCCGGTGGTCAAGTCGTGCTGGCTGAATATCGCGCCGAGAGCCCTTTGGTCTTGATCAAGCGGCTGCACAAGATGAGCGAAAAGCAGGTCAAGCGAGAAATGCGAGCGGTGGGCTTGACTTGGCTCAAAACCGATGAGTCTTTGCCCCAGCAGCATCTGCTTTTCTTCGAAAAACCCGCCTAAGCTTTAGTATTCTTTCCAGGAGGTGAGAAGATAGAGATTGGCGATCGCATGTATTTAGAAAGACCTATGCTGAAACGTTTCACAGCTTTACTCATCGTGGTGACTGCGCTAGTGCTGCAGGGTTGTGTGGGAGCGGGTGTGGGCCTGCAGTCCTTCACGGATACCTACGACGGCTATCGCTTTCTTTACCCCACCGGGTGGACCGAGGTTAAAGTCGCTGGTAGCGCTGACGTGGTCTTTCACGACATTGTCAATGAGACCGAAAACATCAGCGTGGTGATTAGTGATGTGCCCGATGGGCAAAGTCTCAAAGAATTGGGTACCCCGACCGAAGTCGGCTACAAGCTGTCGAAAAGCATCAACGCGATCGCGGGTGACCGCGATGTGGAACTTGCTAACGCGATCGAAATCGATCGGGCTGGTGAACCTTATTACATTTTGGAATACATTGCTGACCTACCGTCCGGCGTTCGCCACAACTTAGCCAGCGTCGTGGTGCGCCGCGATAAGCTATTTACCTTTAATGCCTCTACAGAAGAGGAACGCTGGGATAAAATGGCCGACCTGATGAAGCAAGCAGTCGCCTCGTTCGCAGTAGATTAGGCAATTTCTCGAAAAGTCTGTACTCGTTGGCAGTGCTGTATGGCCCTGCAGTGAATCGTCTTTACTGATTCACTTGGTCTAGATGGCGCAACCGTTGAGACATCAACGCTAGCCCCTTTTAGCGCTAGTCTGAAAATCGAGTTAGCACAATCGCGAGGTCGATCACCCTCGCCACCGCCCCTATGGAAGACCTACAGTTTGTACTCGCCTCCGCCTCGATCGCCCGTCGCCGACTACTCGCCGATGCGGGACTCGCCGCCTTTGTTTGCCCGAGTAAATTCGACGAAGATCAGGTGCAGTTATCGGATCCAGCTGACCTCGTCAATACGCTAGCCCAAAGCAAAGCCGAAACCGTCGCGCCGCAATTTAGCAAGGCGCTGGTATTAGGGTGTGACTCGGTTCTAGTCTTTAACGGCCAGGTTTATGGCAAGCCAGACGGGCCAGCAGACGCGATCTTCCGCTGGCAAGAGATGCGCGGCAAGCGCGGCGAACTTTATACCGGCCATGCTCTGATTGATACCGCCCGCCAAAAATCAATCGTGCAGTGTCGGGTCACGCAGGTCTATTTTGCTTACGTGAGCGATCGCCAGATCAGAGACTACGTCGCCACGGGTGAACCGTTGAATTGCGCCGGTGCGTTTGCGATCGATGGCAAGGGCAGCATTCTGGTCGAAAAAATCGATGGTTGCTACACCAATGTTGTCGGCCTGAGCATGTCTCTCTTACGCGAGATGATTCGCGATCTGGGCTACGACATCACTGACTTTTGGGCGGGCAGCTAGTCTCGACCGCATAGGCTGTCATTTAGCTGGGTTCTAGGGGGCTGCTGACTGACTCAACTCACCCCTCAGCCCCTCCCAAACGGGGAAATATCCAGCTAAATGACAACCTAACCACCCGCTACTGCAGGCACGATGCTGACTTCGTCACCATCTTTGAGGGAGGTCTCTTTGCCGTCTAAAAAGCGAATGTCTTCGCTGTTGACATAGAAGTTGACGAACCGTCGCAGCTCACCCTGGTCATCGCAGAGGCGCGCCTTAATGCCCGGAAAATGCCCTTCCAGCGTATCCATCAGGGCAGCAACACTGCCCGCGTCGCACTCGACGGTGGCTTCGTTATTGGTGAACTTTTGCAGCGGAGTGGGAATGAGAACTTTAATGGCCATAGCTCAATCAAAAATCAGCAGGGTAAAAATGAAGTCCGGTCACAAATCCCGGTCAAGGCGATCGCTCGTCCTTGGTCATCAGATAAAACAGCCTACCCCTGTTTGTGTCAACAAAGGCAGGCTGCGACTACGCGAGAGTGAGTTTTCACGGAGCAACTCCAGAAAACCCAAAGAAAACGCTTTATACAGAGGTTTGTTGCCAGTCCAAACGCTCTAGGGTGCGAGCCCGCTCTAAGGCCCGCTCAAAACTTTCTAGCTTCGGATCAATCGTCAACGGCTCACCGATATAACCCTGCACCGCTTCCTGAGTTTTGAGACCGTTGCCGGTGATGTACGCGACAGTAGTTTCATCAGGATCAATCTTGCCGGCTTCCACCAGCTTTTTCAGCACGGCGATGGTAGTGCCTCCCGCCGTTTCAGTAAAGATGCCTTCGGTTTCAGCAAGCAGCTTCATGCCGTCAATGATTTCTGCATCGGTGACATCTTCGATGTTGCCGTTCGTTTTACGGGCAATGTCGAGGGCGTAAATGCCGTCAGCAGGGTTGCCAATGGCGATCGACTTGGCGATCGTGTTGGGCTTCACCGGCGTTACAAAGTCGCGACCTTCTTTGAACGCTTGCGAAATGGGCGAACAGCCCTCAGCCTGAGCGCCGCTGAAGCGGACGGCCTTATCTTCCACCAAGCCGGTTTTGATGAACTCTTGGAAGCCTTTGTGGATTTTCGAAAAGAGCGACCCCGAGGCTAGCGGTGCAACGATATGATCAGGCAGTTGCCACCCTAACTGCTCGGCCACTTCATAGCCTAAGGTTTTCGACCCTTCGGAATAGTAAGGCCGCAAATTGATGTTGACGAAGCCCCAGCCCTGGGTATTAGCCACCTCAGAACAAAGTCGGTTGACCTGGTCGTAGTTGCCTCTCACCGCCATCAGAGTGGGGTTGTAAATCAGCGTGCCTAAAACCTTACCCGCTTCTAAATCAGAGGGAATAAAGACACAACAGTCTAGACCGGCATGGGCCGCGATCGCGGCAGTGGAGTTCGCCAAATTGCCCGTGCTAGCGCAAGAAACCGTGGTGAAGCCCAATTCTTGAGCGCGGGTCAGCGCCACCGAAACCACTCGATCTTTGAAGCTCAGGGTCGGCATGTTGACCGCATCGTTCTTGATATAGAGCGACTTGAGGCCCAAGCGCCGCGCTAAGCGGTTGGTCTTGAGCAGTGGGGTCATGCCGGTGCCCACATCAATGGGGGTGTCGGTCGCCACCGGCAAAAAGTCTTTGTAACGCCAGATCGACTTGGGCCCAGCCTCAATGCTGGCGCGACTGACGCGCTGACGAATCAAATCGTAGTCATACACCACTTCCAGGGGACCAAAGCAAACGTCTTCACAGACATGCTTGGCACCCAGCTCATAGGTTTCACCACACTCACGACAGCGCAGCGCCGAAAACGTCGGGCCTAGCGAAGTCGCCGTCGATAGGGTTTGAGGTTTATCAATTGCCTGAGTCATGGGGTTGTCTTCTCTCTCGCGGTGGATAAGCGGAAATCAATGCCTTTAGTTCACGATGAACTTTAAGTTGAATTCGCAACGAACTTGGGCGGATAGTAGCACAGCGCCAAAAACAGGGTCAAACATACCCGACTCTTTTTATCGGGTATAGCGAAAGCTTTGCCCTCAGAGGCATTGCGATCACCCAAGCGACATATAACAATGGCAGCCAATCAAGGGTGTCAACATTTCGCAAGACTCATGCAACCAGAAACGTAAGACTCGTCAGTCTCGGCCCAAATCTGGGCTCACCTGATAGATATTTAGGATTGTGTCAGCGGTGCAGCCAAATAGCGATGCCGTTAGCGTCCTTTTCTCCCAACGCCCCTAAACCCTGGAGTCATCACCAAGCCTCTTTGGCCTAGATTCCGTCTGCAGCAGCATCTAGGCCGCCAGCATGCCGACCAGACATCCTTTATAAATAGGACTGGCGGAGTTGCCTGCAGTTTCGGTCTCTAGCCTGCACTCTGAGCGCAAGCGCTGCTACGTTTCCCCAAGTTGAAGAGATGCAGGGGCGTTGCGTCAGTCTCAATGATGCTGATTGCTGAGCGATCGCCAGCATCGCCATTTCAGAACACACCAGAAGTCGAGGTAAGCCGAACCGTAATTTGAATGGAATATGTCAATGTCTAGGAAAAATAAACGACTTTCTCAGAGGTTTGCCATAATTGGGTATTGATCGATACAAAAGCTATTCTTATAAGTCGCGTTAATTGATATCCAATACACAGCGGTCTGTATCTTTTGAAAAGTTGAGGGGAGCGACCGGTTCTAGCTGGCTCATTCTTCTATATTAATTTTCACTAGACTTACTAAAGACTAAAATGTGCGGTTCTAGCAGACGAGAGTGAACTCAAGATGGTGGCAGCACCGGATAAACCTTTAGCCAATGCGTTTCGACAGCTTGCCGGTGGGGCCTTTCCACCCATGGTGGAAACCTATGAGCGAGGAAAAACGATCTTTTTTCCAGGCGATCCGGCAGAGCGCGTCTATTTTTTAATGAAGGGTGCCGTCAAGCTCTCGCGCGTCTATGAAATTGGCGAAGAGATCACAGTGGCCCTCCTGCGCGAAAATAGTGTGTTTGGGGTTTTATCCCTCATCACCGGTGAGCGCTCCGATCGCTTCTATCACGCCGTCGCCTTTACTCCAGTTGAGCTCCTTTCCCTACCAATTGATCAGGTGCAGCCGGCCCTCACCGAAAATCCTGAGTTGGCCATGGTCATGCTCAAAGGTCTGTCATCACGCATTCTGCAGACTGAAATGATGATTGAGACGTTAGCCCACCGCGATATGGGGTCGCGCCTCGTCAGTTTCTTACTGATTCTCTGCCGCGATTTTGGCCTACCCAGTTCCGATGGCATCACCATCGACCTCAAATTATCGCACCAGGCGATCGCTGAAGCCATTGGCTCGACGCGAGTGACCGTGACTCGCCTGCTAGGCGATCTGCGCCAAGAAGGCATGATTGCTATCCACAAAAAGAAGATCACCGTTCACGACCCGGTTAATCTCAGTCAACAGTTCACTTGATTGCAAACCAGTGCAGTAGAGTGGATTTGAACTGCAGGTAACGAGGCATGGCCACAGGATACGTCCTGGTTTTAGCCGTATTAATTTTGGGAGGGGTGATTGCTACGCTGGGCGATCGCATTGGCATGCGCGTTGGCAAGGCCCGCCTCAGTCTTTTTAACCTCCGTCCTCGGCAAACAGCGACCGTCGTCAGCATTTTGACCGGCGCAGTTATTTCTGCTTCCACCCTCGGATTGCTGTTTGGGGTCAGCCAACAGCTGCGCACTGGCGTGTTTGAGCTGGAGCAAATTCAGTCTGATTTAGAACAGGCCAAAACTGACCTCGACAATACCCAACAGCAAAAAGACGGCATTGAGTCCGCCCTCACTACCGCTCGCCAAGAGCAGCGACAGGCGGAGGGCGACCTGGAAGATATCAACCAGTTTCTACAGCAGGCAGTGCAGCAACAGCGCACTACGGAATCAGAGCTACAGGAATCGCGCACCCGTCTGGAAACGCTGCAGGGGCAATTGGGCAATGTTTCACGGCAGTCGGCACAGCTGCAGCAGGAGATTCAGCGGTTGGAGGCGGAGCGAGCCGGGTTATTGCAGCAGCAAACTACAGTACGAACGCAGATTGCCGAGCGCGATCGCACCATTGAGGAGCGCGATCGCGATATTGCTCAGCGCGAGCAGCGGCTCAGCGAGCTGCAGTTGCAGCAGGCTAGTCTACAAGCTGACGTGACGGCCTTAGAACGGCAATATGAAGGACTCTTTCGCGGCAGTGTCGCGGTGGGGCGCAACCAGTCTTTGGTATCGGTGCTGATGCGGGTGCGAGATCGCGCTGATGCTCGCCGCGCCGTCGACCAGTTGCTGCGAGAGGCCAATCGGCAAGCCATTCAGGAAATCGCACCCGGCATTGACCGCGATCGCCCGGTGATTCTCATTCCCCGAGAAGATGCTGATCGCCTGATTGAGCGCATTAGCAATGGTGCACCCTACGTCGTCCGAGTGCGATCGGCCGCCAACTATATCATCGGTGAGCCCTGCGTTGTGGCGAATGGCGATCCCTGTGTGCAGGTATTTATCGATGCCGCCGTTAACGAAATCATCTATGAGCCCGGCGAACAGTTGGCCTCTGTTAGCCTTGACCCTCGCGACTTGACCAACCAAGAACTGGTGGAAAAGCTCAATTTGCTGCTGGCCTCGCTGCAGTTTCGCGCCCGCCAAGATGGCATCGTGGGCGAAACCTTACAGGTAGCCGAGGGTCGCACCGAGGCACTCATTGCCTTTGTTGAAGGCATGAATGACCTGACTGGGGCGATCGACATACAAGTAATTGCTTCAGAGCCCATTTACACCATTGGGCCTTTACAAGTCGAATTATTTGCGGTGGGCAATGGGCAAGTCCTACTACGCACTGACACTTTGCCGCCAGACCCACCAGAGAATGAACGCCCCGACGGTTTTGAGCGGCTCAATAATGCTCCTTAGAGCGGTCAATTGGATCCGGTCAACGAATATTCTCTGGACAGAATAATTTAAGAATGTCTACAAGATTTGCGGATAGTAACTATCTCGTCACTAAAGACGCTTTTTGTAAACATCAGTGCTTAAAATTAACCTACCAGCCTAGAAAACTCTTAAGACTAACGTCGGGATCATGGTACTTACCCGTGGTTTCGTTTGTTGTGTCAATGAGCTAGTAGGCAACGGACGCCTTTGGACACGCCTAAAACAGACTATTGATGTGGGTTACGGGACTCAATGAAGCCCTAATTAGCTCGTCCACTCAAAAACCAAGCTTGATATAAAAACCCGGCGCTTGTCGCTGATCAATGCTAGTTCTTAAAAAGTCAGGAGAAATCCGATGAAATTTCAAGATATTTATCAGTTTTTTGAAAATCCTCCCCCCATTTATCTAAATAAAGAGCTGGCAGTTTGCTATGTGTTGGCCGTGCTATTGCAGCAAGATTCCTACGGCACCGAGCTGATCAAGAAGCTCGCCAGCAACTACCACGACTATCGCCTGTCAGACACCGTGCTCTATAGCGCGTTGAAGTTTCTAGAAGTGCAAGAAGCCATTGATGGATATTGGCAGAAGGTCGATGGTCGCGGTCGGCCGCGGCGCATGTATCGTCTGAATCCCGATTGGCGGATGCAGGCCGAAGAGTTGGCTGAGCTGTGGCTCGAATATATGGAAACCCGCGTTTCGAAGCCAACTGCGGCTGAACCAGCTTATTCGGGCCACTAGGACAGCGGTTAGCGGGTGCTTTGTGGTGGCCGCGCCTTGTAAGCAGGCTTAAATTAATTCGACAGCATGGTCGAGCAGCTGTCATGACGATGAGTCGTACTTGAGTGCGGCTCTACTTTTGCATAGCTACAATTTTGTCTCACAATCGAAGCAGGGATATCACGGCTTGAGGTAATCTGCTCGATGACATCCCCTTAACTGTGCATGCCCGATTTTGACGAAACGCCTTTGCTGACTGCCCTCGCGATCGCAGCCGCCCGACCACACGCCGCCTTTTATGCCCCTGGCCACAAAGGGGGGCAAGGGGCCGCCACACCGCTGCAAAATTTGCTGGGAGCCGCCGCTTTGCGGGCAGATTTGCCGGAACTGCCCGAGCTCGACAATCTGTTTGCGCCCTCAGGCCCGATTCAACAGGCGCAGGAGTTGGCAGCCCACACCTTTGGCGCCGAGGCTACCTACTTTTTAGCCAACGGTTCGACCTGCGGCATCGAGGCAGCCGTGTTAGCGGTCTGCTCGCCGGGTCATCAAATTCTGGTGCCGCGGAATGCTCATCAGTCGGTTTTAGCCGCGCTAGTGCTGTCCGGAGCCGCCCCCGTTTATCTCGCGCCCCAGCACGACCACCGTTGGGATCTAGCTTGGGGGGTGACAGCACACCAGGTTGCGCAAGCCCTGGCAGCCCAGCCCAAAATTCGCGCCGTCGTTGTCGTTTCCCCCAGCTATCACGGTATCTGTGCCGATATCGCGGCGATCGCCCAGCAGGTTCACGCGCACAATGCCGTCCTGATTGTTGATGAGGCCCACGGTGCCCACCTGAGCTTTCATCCGCAATTGCCCAACGGCGCGATCGCCGGGGGCGCGGATATCGTCATTCAATCTACTCACAAGGTGCTCGGCGCGCTGACACAAGCCTCAATGCTGCATGTGCAAGGTCAACGGGTTGACCGCGATCGCCTACAACAGGCGCTGCAGTTGACCCAATCCACGAGTCCAAACTATTGGCTGCTGGCATCTCTTGATGCTGCTCGTCATCAAATGGCCACACAAGGCGAAGCACTCATGACACAAACGTTAGCCCTGGCCGACGACGTGCGATCGCGCCTGGGTAATTTAACATCGCTGGCGCCCCTGACCGCTGAGGCAATCATCGCTCAGACCGATCAGTTTCAGCTTGACCTGACTCGACTGGTAATTGACGTCTCAGAGCTGCAGCTCACGGGATTTACCGCCGACGAATTTTTGCATGCCCACGGCGTCACCGCTGAACTACCCACCCAACGACAGCTCGCCTTTATTTTGAGTTTGGGCAATACCCGCGCCGATGGCGATCGCTTAGTGGCCGCCTGCAGCGAGCTAATCGCCCAATCCCCTCAATTACCCCGCGCACCAGCGACACCGGTTTTTTCCATGGCTGACTCGATTGCGGCGATCTCGCAACCGCCGATGACGCCCCGTGATGCCTTTTTTGCCCCCTGTCAAACGTCGGCGATCGCCGACGCGGTTGGTCACCTTGGCGTCGATACGCTCTGTGCCTATCCACCCGGCATCCCGCTGTTGCTACCTGGGGAACGGATTACCGCTGCGGCGATCGCTCAACTACAACAAATTCATCGCTCGGGTGGCGTCATCACCGGCACCGCTGACCCTGAGTTAAAGACCCTGCGCGTTGTCAGCCACACCTAGGGCCAGCGAGCAAGCCGTTTTGCCACCCATTGGTCTCTCCATAGCATCAGGAAATGTGGAGAGACCGGGAAAGAAAGCGCTGCTTCTCTAGTGCAACGCCAAGTTTAAATTGGTGCGTCCTCAAAATTGCAGAGCAGATGTCTTGTTTGGACGGGCATCTTGCCCGTTTGCCCGACAGGAATCAATCCGGATTGCCATCGTTCTGAAAGTCAACAACCCACAAATTGAGAACTGACAGACCACTAGCCTCAGGCCAGGGGCCAAAGAACCAAGAACCACAGCCCACTCAATAAAGTAGCCTCACTGGGCAGCTCACCCAGAACGCCGTTGACTCGCCTGCAGCTGCGATCGCAGCATCGCTTCGTCGGTAGCAGGGGCCTTGCAATAGAGCCCTTCGCACACCAACCCGACCGTATGAGCAGGCAGTGTGTCATCAGCGCGGAACAGAGCAGTGGGGCTATGTTGGGTGACCAGTGTCGATAGCAGCTGAGGCGGGGCTTTGACCAAGGTGGCATGGCGAAACCAATCCAACGCACTGAAGAGAGACGGGCAAGCGCGGGGCATTTGCGACATCACGACGCCAAAAGCCTGCAATCCTTGATCGGCGCGATCAAGATAGCTCAGATCTTCCGTTAGCAGAGCCAGCCGCACCAAGTTCGCGATCGCGATGCCATTGGCCGACGGGGTCGCGCTGTCTTGATAGGTGCGTTCTCGCACCAAGAGGCGATCGCTAGCATCAGTGGCTGTATTGTAGTAGCCGCCGATCTCAGCGCTCCACAACCCTTGATCAAACTCCGCCTGAGTCACCATCGCATGACGGTGCCAGGTCGCTGTCGCCGCGACTGCTGGCCAGCGGTTAGCAGCCTGATGCAAGTCCAGCAGCGCTTTGATCAGCAGGGCATAGTCTTCCGATTGGGCGGGTACCGCGACAGTGCCCTCGTAGTTGAGCCGATGCAGCCGCCCGGCCAGCCACTGATTTTGCAAAATGAAATCAGCCGCGCGCGCTGCCATCTCGTAGTAAGCCTGCTGATCAAACACAGCGGCAGCCCGCGCTAAACCCGAAATCATCAGGCTATTCCAGGCGACGATCATTTTGGTATCCGTCACCGCCGGAATGCGCGCAGACCAAGAATGAGCTTTAGCGACGGCATTATTGCGGGCGGGCGGAAACGTTGTGATGTCTGTGGGAGCTTGACCATAACGCCCGGCAAACAGCGCCGCTAGCGCGGCTTCTGTCGGCTCATCTAAGGTCCCCGGTTGGCGGCGTTGGAGCACGTTGTGTCCTTCAAAATTACCCGCCACGGAAACCGTGAACTGTTCGCTCAGGGCAGTGAGTGCCGCGGCAGGCAACGCTTGCAGCTCGTCATAGCGCCAAACGTAGAAAGCCCCTTCTTCTGGCTCTAGGTCGCTGGGAGTGGCGAAGCTGTCAGCATCTTGAGCCGCGTAAAAATAGCCTGCGGGTGCGGTCATCTCACGGACAAGCCACTGGTGGGTGAGGTCGATCGCCCGCTCAAAAGCCGGTTCTTGCTCGCCGGCACTCCACAGTTCGGCCAAAAATTCCATAATCTGGCCGTTGTCGTAGAGCATCTTTTCAAAATGGGGTACCGTCCAGGTGGCATCAACGGTGTAGCGATGAAAGCCGCCAGCCACATGGTCAAAGATGCCGCCCAAGGCCAAATCGGTGCCGCGTCGGGTCGCTAACACCCGGCTATCGAGTTGTGGTTCTTCCCCCGCTTCAGTATTCGTAGCGTTCTCTCTGACCTCGACAGGGTCAGCGCCAGCCGCAAATCGCCCCCCCCGCAAGGTCGCGATCGCATAGGGAATCATCGGAAACTGATTGCCCGTGCGAGTCGGCGCTAAAATTCGGGCGCTGGCTTCACAGCCCTGCTCTAATATCGCCTGGCTCAAATCCTGATGGGCAGGCAACGCCGCTGACCGCTGCAGGTTCTCTAAAATTTCGGCTTTCACTGCACCCAACTTGTCCGGTTCAGTATCGAAATATTGGCGCAGTGCCTGCAATACCTGTAAGAAGCCAGGTCTGCCATACTTAGGCTCAACCGGAAAGTAAGTCCCGCCATAAAAGGGCACTAAATCATCTGGCGAGAGAAAAATATTGAGCGGCCAGCCACCCTGACCGACCATCATTTGTAGTGCCTGCATGTAAATGCTGTCAATGTCGGGCCGCTCTTCGCGATCAACCTTGATCGGTAGAAAGTGGCTGTTGAGATAGTCAGCGATCGCCCCATCGGAGAACGCTTCGCCTTCCATCACAGTGCACCAGTGGCAGCTAGAGTAGCCAATGGAGAGAAAAATAGGTTTGTGATCGCGCTGGGCGATCGCCAACGCTTCGTCACACCAAGGCCACCAATCCACCGGATTATCGGCGTGTTTTCGTAGGTAAAGGCTTTGGGCTTGGGCCAACCGATTAGACATTACACAGACCTGAAGGCATCCCTCACAATCTAGCGTCTAGCTGGCGTCTCTTGGAGGTTTGATTCCAAGGAGATTTCTGGCTCAGACGACATCTGCAGAAACGTCGGGTTTGTCGATATCTCGTCGTGATGACCCCAGGATTTTGGGCGCAATCCGCCCTGACAGTAATGATGTCTGCTTGCTCAGAAGTCGCCTACACGCACCCATCTGGCCAGGTCACAGCGGGAAACTGTCCTGTGCGATACTGCACTACGTCGCCTTGGTCGTCGGTTTCAAACACCAAACGATAGAGCGATAGCTCTGGATCGTTGGGCACTAGGGTCAGAAATTCTCCCTGGGTATAAGGATTCGGCGTCGCTTCCAGCTGATCGGGATAAATCTCCCGCAGCTCTGCTTCTGACGAACCAATGGCGACACCGCTGACCGTCGGCAGAGAGCTCCCCGGCCAAACATCCACCCGAATCACGCGATTATCGACCACCATCAAACCAATCGCTTGAGCTGAGGTCTCGGGCTGATAATAGGAGCATTCACCACTAATGTTGCTGCCAATGGGAACCACTGGCATGCCTAGGGCATCGGTCGCCTCTTCGAGCGTCATACCGATGTGCAGAGGCCCCACCCCGGTGAGCCTCACCTCGGCGTCGGTTAAGACCGTCTCTGCTTCAATCAAAATTTCTGGATTAATCGCCGCGATCGCATACTTCATACGCGACAAATAAGGCAGCGATTTGGCGGCCACCGTCAATGACTGAAAGGGATTGAGCAGTGGCGTTTTATTCAATTCTGCCAAGCGGTGGGCATTGCGACTTTCAAGCAACGGGGGGCTGTTCGCGGTGGACTGGTGGCTCATGATTAAGCCCAGCATCAACAGACTCAAAGCCGTCACTGAACCAATTAAGGGAGCTTGTTTCATAGGGCTTTTGACACAACCGATGGTTTACATCTACAGAAATGGAACACTCAATTCTTTTAACCGATCACACCCGCATTTGTCAGGTCAAAGCCAACAATTTCTGTAAAAATGTCGTCACATCAGCCCATCATGCCCCAAGATTAGGCAACATATCATGTTTACTCCTTCTGGCCCTAACCGTCCCACCCCCCGCAGCCCTCAAGATAAAGACGACTGGCTAGCGATTTTTGTGGCGCTGGGCACCTTAGGCGGTCTGGGAGGATGGCTCATCTTCGGCGGGTTTCCCAGTCTCACCACACCGCTAGCCGAGACGCCTGATTCAGCGACGAGCCCCCCAGCAATCACCGATGCCAGCCCTACTAATGTAGGCAATGCAGCCTCTGGTGACGGGGCGATCGCTGTTCCCGAGCCGACGATCACGCCATCACCAACCAGCGGAGAGATGGCGTCTCCCAACAGTGAGCCAGCGGGCAGCAGTGCTTCTAGCCCCCCTCCAGCGTCAGCAACCACCGCGACCGACAGTGAGGGTTCGGCAGCCCCAGAGTCACCGGCCCTAGTGGTTCCTGATCCCCAAATTCCCGAGAGTGTCAGCGCCGGCAGTTTGCCAAAGATTCGACCGGCGATCGCCTTTACCGATGTCGCCGCCGACAATTGGGCCAAACCCTACATTGATGCGTTGACGGCGCGCGGCGTGCTCAATGGCCTGCCCGATGGTTCCTTTGCCCCTAACCGTCCCCTTACTCGGGCCGAACTCGCTACCCAGGTCGCCCAAGCCTTTGAAGTCGCGCCCCGCACTGTGAGCTCTGGCTTTACTGACGTATCGGCAGATTATTGGGCGGCCAATACCATTGACGAGGCCGTCGAGTTGGGATTTATGACGGGGTATCCTGACCGTCGCTTTCAGCCCACCCAAGTCGTACCTCGGCTGCAGGTGTTAGTTACCCTCGCGACAGGACTCTCGCTACCGCAGCCCACCGATGCCGCTACCCTGCTACAGGGGTATACCGATCAAAATACGATTCCGGCTTGGGGCAGAGATCAGGTGGCCGCGGCGATCGCCGCTGGCCTCATCACACCGGCAGCGACCGCCGATAGTCAATTACGCCCTAGCGACCCCGCCACTCGAGCCGAAGTCGTCGCCCTGATTCACAGCGCTTTGGTTTACATGGGCAAAGTGGAACCGGTGGAGTAAGCCCAAGGCTCAGGGCTCAAACATCCGTGAGCCTCTATCCAGACCTACGAAGCGCCGCCGAGCCCCACCGCGATCGCGTCCATCACCCGGGCGACCGGTACCACATCCATCGGCGTGGCGATCCCCCCCTGGGCCTTAGGGACGATCGCCCGCTTGAAGCCGAGTTTAGTCGCTTCTTTGAGGCGCAGTTCGAGCTGCGAAACTGGTCGCACTTGACCCCCCAAACCAACCTCACCCAAAATCACGGTGTAAGGATCGACCACGCGATCGCGAAAGCTCGCCGCCACCGCAATGGCCATACCCAGATCAGCGGCGGGTTCCCCCACATTTAACCCGCCCGATGAGGCAACGTAAGCATCGAGTTTTGAGAGGGGAATGCCCACCCGCTTTTCTAGCACCGCCAAGATTTGCAGCAGACGACTAAATTCGATGCCGGTCGTCGATCGCCGGGGCGAACTATAGCTAGTGGGGCTGACCAACGACTGTAGTTCGACCACAAGGGGGCGCGTGCCTTCGCAGGCGACGATGGTTGCGATGCCGGGGACCGCCTCATCCCGGTTGCCCAAAAAGAGTTCTGAGGGGTTATGCACTTCCTGCAGGCCGCGATCAACCATCTCAAAAATGCCGAGTTCGTGGGTGGCTCCAAACCGATTTTTGACGGAACGCAGCAACCGGTGGCTGGCAAAGCGATCGCCCTCAAAATACAGCACGGTATCCACCAAGTGCTCCAGCACTTTCGGCCCAGCGATCGCGCCCTCCTTGGTGACATGCCCCACGATGAAGAGGGCAATATCTTCCCGTTTGGCGAGCTGCATCAGGGCCGACGTACATTCCCGCACCTGTGATACTGAACCCGGTGCCGAGGTCAAAGCACCGTAATACAGCGCTTGAATGCTGTCGATCACGGCAATCGTCGGCTTCAGCGCTTCTAACTCCATCAAAATCGTTTCTAGATCCACTTCGGGCAGCAGATATAGTCCCGGTTGACCATCGCTCGCCGCCACCCCCTTCGACGTTTTAGAGACCGTTGCAGTTTTCGGATCACGCGCTTCTGCACCACCAATGCCCAAGCGTTGCGATCGCAGCTTCACCTGCTGGCCCGATTCTTCGGCACAGACGTACAGTACGCCGGTCTGATTGGCCAGATAGTTGGCGACCTGCAGCAGCAAGGTGGATTTGCCAATACCGGGATCGCCCCCGACTAACACCAACGACCCCGGCACAATGCCGCCCCCCAGCACCCGATCCAACTCTTCATAGCCGGAAGGACAGCGCGGTTGAGGCCGATCTTCAATCTGATTCAGGGTTAATGCCAGGCGCGGGGCAGGGGATTGAGCACTTTTTTTTGTCGTCGCCGTGCGCGATCGCCCGCGCAGCGCCCCCACCTTGGCGGCTTCAGTGGGGGGAGCGACCTGCTCCACCAGCGTGTTCCACTCGCCGCAGACAGCGCATTTGCCGAAATATTGCGACGACTCAGCACCGCAGCTGTTGCACACATAAATTGAGCGGTTTTTTGCCATTGCCCACGCCTCTAACCATCTGGGGGCTGTTGATATCGCCAGCAAGCGATCGCTTCAAGCAGTTAAATACTTTTGTACCATTTTTATGGGTCACTCTGACGCCCTGAAATGGCCAGTTAACAGGCTGAGTCATTGCCTCAAAAGCGCCTCAGCAAAATCGACGGTTCCACTTTAGGACGATAAAACCTATCGCAACTCAGGGTAAAGTAGAGAAGCTATGTGAAAAACTGTAAACACTTTTTCTCAGGTCGCCACTGTGGATGTTAACGCTCCTCGCAAAATTCGCCGGTCTTCTTGGGGCCACTTTCTCAAGACCTTAGTGGACGACAGCCTGACCGTTTTTTGGGGAGACTGGCTCGACTTGCGAGTGCGCATTCCTCAAGTCGCGGCTTCTGGGCTAGTGTCACCGCTGATTTACATCTTGGCGTTTGGTCTGGGTCTGGGTAGTTCGCTCGATCAAGTTAGCCAACCCACCGCCGGCGACAACTATCTGGAGTTTATTCTGCCGGGCATGGTAGCGCTTTCTTCGATGGTGATTAGCTTTGGCGGCACCACCTTTTCAATTTGCGGCGATCGCCTCTTCACCAAAACCTTTGAGGAAATGCTGCTCTATCCGGTTCATCCCCTAGCGCTGTACCTGGGCAAGATGCTGGCGGGCATCGTGCGGGGCATGATGACGGCAGCTTCGGTAATTTTGGTGGCGGTTTTGTTTACGGGTCAGGTCTGGAGCTTTTTGAACCCGCTATTTCTCAGCTTGCTGGTGTTGAACTCAGCCGTGTTTGCAGGTTTAGGCGTCATTGTTGGTTTGAACGTCAAATCACTGGAAAGTGTCGGTCTGTTCAATAATTTTTTGATCGTGCCGATGTCATTTCTCGGCGGCACCTTTTTTGACCCAAGCACCTTACCAGTCGTACTCAAAGGGATTGTTTATCTGCTGCCGCTTACCTATACCACCATCGGCCTACGGGCCGCTGCCTACCAGCCGCTGTCAGCGTTTCCCTGGTATAGCTTGCCGGTGTTGGGTGGGTTTGCGATCGCCTTGGCTTACGCCGGAGCGTATCAGTTTTCCCACCAGCAGGATTAGCCGCTAGATCACCGGCGTTTCTTCTGCGTTGGGCTCAGGCTCAGGCTCGTCAAAATCGGGGCAGAGGGGCGATCTCTCAGTAGGGAGCGGGAGCAACGTTAGCGGCTCCGGTTCACCATTGACCGCTACGCTGAGCTGATACAGCTGCCAAGCACCCTGTTCGTTTTGCGCCTCGGCATAGACACTACCGCGATGATCGTCACCAGACACGTTAAATCGAATACAGACCTCCCCTACCCCATCAGCCGGGTAGGTTTCTTGCACTTTTGACGTCCAACCCGTCTCGACCGGACTGCCCAACGCCTCAACCACTGCATCGCTGGACTCGACTTCAGTCGATGCCAATTGATACACCTGATAAGAGCCGGTGGATTTGTAGAGGCGCTGCACCGAACTACCTAAACCAAACAGCACCGACAAAACCACTATCAACGGCAAACAGACGCAGCCGCAGCCCAGCGCCACCACCGGAATGATCCACTTCCTGTCACCATCGCTGGCAGCATCCTCTTCGGGCGGCGTAAAACCGGGGTCAATCGGGGGCTTACCGGGTGCGTCAAAGTTCGACTCTTCTGACATGGGGGCAGCGGCACTGGCGTTGTCTGCATCTTACTCGCGATCGCCCGACCCACGAGACCACTTACAGAAATCGTTGCGTCCAAGTCGATCGCCCACTAGCGATCGCCCTCACGCTGCTAACTCATTACTCTCCACTGCCGCGTCACTCATCACCACCATCCGCCGACAACAATCGCAGTCGCACCATGTGGGATAGCGGACTTTCCGGATCGCCCAGCTGTACTTCTAGGGTTTGACTCGTCAGAGGCTCTAAATGGCTCAACAAATTGCGCAGCTGCGGCGTACTCGAACCGCTATCGACAAAGACCCGTTCTGATAGCTTGTTCATTTGAGTCCAAGCGTTATAAAGCTTAGCGGTGGCCTGCTCTAGCTGCGCCGCTTGTTTCACTAGATCTGCCGTCGCGTTGAGACAGCCAATCCGCAACGCCTCTTCGAGGGCCTGTTCTAAATCGAGGTTTTCGCTGTCGAGCGCCTGCACCTGTACCGCCGCTTCTAAATATTTAGCCAGATAGCGAGCCTCAGCCGTCACTTGCTTCAGCGTATCAATATCAGGGTTGAGCATCACCTCAGTTCTGAGCGTCTCCCGATGGGGAACGGGTAGTTTTTCCATCTCCTTAACCAGAGGTGCGAGATAGCGGGTAGGAATGGTATTGTTCGCAGCTTTTTCCTTCAGTTCAGCAGGCAGTAAATCGGAGGTCATGGCAGTCCACTCATCCGAGATTTGCCGCACTTCACGACGCGTAATCTGCTCGCCGCGCTGGGCGGCATCACTTACCAATTGCTGCACTTCGGGGGCCGACTGTGCGGTCTCGATAAAGGCTCGCTTGCTAAAGTTGTTGACCGATTCGGGCTCTAACATGCCATCTTGCAGCAGCGTGTCGGCACTTTCCGCTAGCTCAATCAGCGAGTAGGCCTGGCTTTTAGTGATTTCACGATCGCGCAGCCAATTCAAAAACCCGGTGCCCCGACCATCGCCCCCGCGCTTTTCGCGATCGCGCACCGTACGCATAATCCGCCCCCGCCAAATATCCGTTTGCAAATCAAAGCGATCGCACACCTGCCAGGCCAGCTCAATCTGCCGCTGAAATTCAAGCTCTGAGAGGTTCTCATCCTCGGGGTTGGGCAGAGCAAAGTTGAGGTCGGTGCTCGGGTCGAGCGCCGCAGCAATGCTGTCGGCAGACGGGGAAGAGGCAGGATTCATAAAGTGGAGAGTAACGGCACAGACCCATCATTGTTGCATAGGGGGGCAGGGCAGTCGGGAGCAATTTGAAGGAGAAATTCGGGATTCAGAGTTCAAAATGCAGAGGGTTGCCCAAAATGGTCAAACGCCTGCTGTCAAGATTTAGCAGTGCCCAATGCTGACAGCAGGCGTTCTAGAGACAGAAGGTGTGGGCGGTTCGGAATCCTTATCGAACCGTAGCGCGCAGGGATTCGGTATCGATGGGTTTTAGCAGGAACAAGCGGAGCAGATCACCAGCGGTGCCCAAAATATGGGGCACTTTGCGCAATAACTTGAAGGGGCGCGGCAGGTTACTGGTGGCGATCGCCTTCAATTGCACATTCCGCTCGACACAGCGATCAAGCCGTTTAAAAAAGTCGGGATGATCGACATTCAGCATGACCGGAAAAGCCCGCGCCGCCGTAGCGTTGGTCTGTCGCACCACTTCTTCGTCAAAGGCCGCCGCGTCTAACCCCAGCATTTCATAAAATTTGCTGCGTTCGTGAACGGTTAATGAGTGAGTCGCAAACACCGACAGCAGAAAGAAACGACTCCAAAATCGTGCCTGCCAGCCTTGCCACATATGGGGCTGCGATCGCAATAGCGCTTTGAAGATGTCGCCGTGACGGTTTTCGTCTTGGCACCAGCTTTCAAAGTAGTCAAACAGCGGATAGAACTTATTCTCAGGCTGCTTTTCGAGATGATGAAAAATCAGAATATAGCGCCAGTAGCCAATTTTCTCCGACAGATAAACCGCATAGATCACCCACTCCACCGGAAAAAAGGTGTAAGTCCGGTTTTTCGTCAGCTTCGCCAGATCGAGGGAAATGTTGAAATCCGCCATGGCTTTGTTGATAAAACCAGCGTGGCGGGCCTCATCGCGGGCCATCAGGTGAAAAATTTCGGCCAGCAAGGGGCTGCGCTGCTTGAGCTTGCGCGACAGTTCTTTGAAGAGCAGAAAGCCTGAAAATTCTGAGACGCAGGAACGTTCTAAATAATCGACAAAGGCCGCGCGTTCTTCCCCTTGAATGTGATTCCAGGCGGCTTCAAAGGCTTCAGTGCGAACAAAATGATAGCGGTTGTAGTCGGCCTGCATTTCGGCCAGCATCGCCTGCAGTTCTTCTTCGCCCTGAGACAAATCCATCTCAGCGGCTTTGTCAAAGTTGGTGGTATAAAACCGAGGCGCGAGCAGGGTCTCTTCGACGGTCGTTTTGACGCTGGGTGAGTGAGGAACAGTGCTGACCATAATTCTCCTGATACGGTGCCCATCGGCGCTGGCCTAGGGCAATGGCAACCATTAGCTCCACCCACGTTATCAGGAAGCTAGGGGGCGATCGCGCGGCGAGCTGACACCTGTTACAAAGCGTCAAACATAGACACAATCGTTACTTCAGCGTTCTTCATGAATTCAAGTACACACTTTAAATGGGTCGGATGACAGCGCCTCCATCACCGCATTCAGAATGCACATAACAAGCCTGAGGGTGGCTCATGGGTCAACGAGTCTTGCCCTGAACCAGACCTTAAGCACAAGCGCTGCTGGCCGCAAACAAGAGACGCGCTGCTCCCTCCACCTGAGCCCTCGGACTGACGCTGTCGGGGAGCGCCGGTAGCCGCACCACAGTTTGATCAGCAAACAGTTCCTCAGGGAGCGCTTGCCCAGTCTGATAGCGGTTATGCACGACATAGCGCTGGGCAACTTGCATATCGGTCAGAGTGGTGTTGAGGCGAGCCGCTTCTGCCAGAATGGCCGACTGGTTTTGCACCACACCAATGAATTCGGTGTGGGTGGGGTCAGTCAGGCGCTTTTGCGCGTTCATCACCTGTTTACGCAGGGTTCGCAGCCGTCCCATCAGTTCTGTACGGCCCACCACATGCTGATACTTGATCCACAGCTTAAAGATCCAGGCGAGCCAGTCACCGAGTGCCACTGGCATTTCTAAAAAGCGGAGCAGGTGACCCGTGGGAGCCGTATCCAGCACAATCAGCTGTTCTTGATTTTGCTCTAGCAGGTCAATCACGGTGATGAGCGAGAGCATTTCATCAATGCCAGGCAAGGCTTGCGCCACGATCTGTCGCCACGCTTCGGGGCCATAGGCGATTTGCAGGCCATCGTCGCCCGTGTCGCCGCTCATCATTTCGGCCAGCTCCCAAAGGTAATCATGGCGAAATTGATCGAGAATGATATCGGCATCCACTTCTTGCGCCGAGAGATTACCCGTGATGGGTACCGGCTCATTCTGCAGCGTGACCTCCAAGGCGTCTCCCAGCGAGTGGGCCGGGTCAATCGACATGACGCGCACAGCAGCTTGGGGATGCTGCTGGGCCATGCCGGTAGCGATCGCCGCCGCGACGGTGGTTTTGCCGACGCCGCCTTTGCCGCCTAAAATCACCAATCGCCGACCCGCCGTGATGAAATCATCTAGTCCCGGGAACAAGGGCTCAGGCCAAGTCAGGGTGGTTTCAGGAGTAGTTTTGGTCTGCCAGGTTTGCGTCGAGGTCAGCCCGGTCAACAGCGACTGCAGCGCCTCACTGCCTACCGGCTCCAGCGGCCACAGCGGTAGCCCCAACACCGTATGAGGGGCCGGAATCTGGTCGAACCCAGCCAGATGCTGATTTTGTCCGGCACTGCCCGTCAGCCGATTGACCACAATGCCGCCGAGGGGAATGTGCAGCTCGTCTAAAGCCTCGACAAAGCGTTCCGTTTCACGCAGACTCAATGGCTCGGGAATTGCCACCACCCAACAGGCGGTGCGGGCAGCATCTTGCAGCTGCGATCGCCCGGCGGCCAAGTCGGCAGTCATATCGTCTAAAAAGGTGTCAGCGTCGTCTGGGTCGTAACTTTTGGTTTTGGAGAGCGCTTCGATCATATAACGGTGCTTGTCTTGAAACAGCCGCAGCGATTGCAGCAGCGTATCGAGAAAATCCATCAGCCCAAACAGGTTGAGCGTATGACCACTGGGGGCCATATCAACGATGACGCGATCAGCCTCGCCCGCCCGCAAAATGCGTTGAATTTCAAGCAGCCCCATCAGTTCGTTCAGACCGGGCCAATCCATATCCCACACGGGGGAAAGATCGTCATCTTCGACAAAACTGCCCCGCTCTACCAGGGTTTCGAGCACGCTGCCATAGTCAGCCTTAAAAGCTTGCAGTAACGCTTCGGCATCTAGCGCCCGCACCCTAAGGTTGGCGGCATCGGGGTGCGATCGCGCCTCGTCATCCACCGGCAGCAGCAACACATCCCCGAGGGAATGGGCCGGATCAGTCGAGAGCAGCAGCACCTGTTCATCCGGCTGCTGCTGCGCCTGGGAGAGGGCAATCGCACAGGAAAAGGTGGTTTTGCCGACGCCGCCCTTGCCGCTGACCAAGGTCAATTGTTTGAGTTCCATGGGAGCCATTACCCTTGCCGCACCAAGTGTATTGTCTCAGAGTGCCCAGATGGAGTCGCCCTGATGACGAATGACCAACGAATCCTGGTGGCATACTCACAATGTAGATAAATAGCCCTTCTGAGTGCTCGGACTCCTGATGCCATCTTGGAAAAGCCGGAGAGCTAGTTTTGTTGCTCCCGCGCTTTCCAGCGCCCCTGCCTCTCTCCCAGACATCTGACCATGGCCACATCAACCGCATTCTGTCTTACACCACGAGCGATGCTTCTGCCCGCACTGCACCGAGAGACCCCGAGTAGACCAGGCCCCGGCGCGTATCTAAGGTCAAAATAGTGCCGTCGCGAATCGTTTCGGTGGCGTTTTTCACCCCCACAATCACCGGGATGCCTAACCGTAGACCCAGCACTGCCGCATGCCCCGTCAGGTTGTCATCTTCGGTCACAATGCCCCCCGCCTGACGAATCGCTTCGACATAGTCGGCGCTCGTGTGCGTCACCACCAAAATTTCACCGGGGTTAAAGTCCGTCACGTCTAATCCCGTTTGCGCGACGCGAGCCCGACCGCTCACCGTCCCTTCACCAATACCGACCCCGGTACCTAGCACCGCCGTCACAATATCTACCTTGATCAAATCCGTTGAACCCGAGATGCCCTGCAGAGTACCGGCGGTCATCACCACCAAATCACCTTCGCGCAAAAACCCTTTTTCTTGCGCCACGTTCATCGCCGCTTGAAAGGTTTGACTAGCCGAAGGCAAATCGAGCACCACCAGAGGCCGCACGCCCCAAACCAACTGCAGCTGCCGGGAAACAGACACGTGGGGCGTCACCGCTAAAATGGGCGTCTTCGGTCGGAATTTGGAAACGTTACGGGCCGTTGCCCCTGACTTCGTCAGGGTCATGATGGCGGAGGCACTAAGCTGTGAGGCAATGCGCGCCACCGCCTGACTGATCGCATTGGGAATCGATCGCGGCGAGCCCACCATATCTTGGGCTTCGTGGGCAAAATTTTCCTGCTCGGTTCGCAAGGCGACGCGGGCCATCGTCGCCACCGCCTCGACGGGATGCTTACCCACTGCCGTTTCGTTCGAGAGCATAACCGCATCAGTGCCATCAAGAATGGCGTTGGCAATGTCAGAAACTTCGGCCCGAGTCGGTCGGGGATTGTTGACCATGCTATCGAGCATCTGAGTCGCAGTGATGACCGGAATGCCAAGCCGGTTAGACGTGTTAATTAACCGCTTTTGCAAAATGGGCACCTCTTCGGGGGGCAGTTCAACACCCAAGTCCCCCCGCGCCACCATGACGCCGTCTGACAGCGACAGAATGGCATCCATCTGCTCGATCGCTTCGTGCTTCTCGATTTTGACAATGACGGGTACCCGCTTACCGGCATTAGCGATCAGCTCTTTGATTTCGAGCACGTCCTGTGGGTTCCGCACAAAGCTGAGGGCCACCCAATCCACTCCTTGATTCAGGCCAAAGAGTAGATCTTTGCGATCCTTATCGGTCAGCGCCTTAATCGACAGATACACGCCAGGGAAGTTCACCCCTTTGTTGTTCGACAGCACGCCGCCCACCACGACCCGACAGTGCAGTTCATTCTGCTCTTTATCAATCGCTTCCACTTTCATCTCGACCTTGCCGTCGTCGAGCAAAATGGTGGCGCCATTGGGCACTTCTTGGGCCAGCGGTTCGTAGGTGACCGAGCTGATGCTCTGGGTGCCCGGTAGAGACCGACTTGTGAGGGTAAATTTATCCCCCTTATTTAGATGGATGGAGCCATCGGCAAAGCGACCGAGGCGAATTTTGGGACCCTGCAGGTCTTGCAAGATCCCCACGGGCTGATTGAGTTCAAAGGAAACTTGGCGAATGAGGCGAACGCTGCGCTGATGATCTTCGTAGGTGCCGTGGGAAAAATTGAGGCGGAGGGTGGTGGCACCCGCTTCGATCAGCGATCGCAAGACATCAGCATCTTGGGTAGCAGGCCCAATGGTGGCCACGATCTTGGTGCGTCGCAGAGCAGTTCGAAGTTGCATAACCGTTTTAGGGAAAATGAGCGCAGGCACGCGTCAGGTAAAGAGCCGTTCACCAAACGGAACCAGCCCATCACAACGCTTGCGTAAACCTCCGGGATAGTAGCATGTTACCCCTTGCCCGACGATGTCTAAGGCGGTTGAGATAAAGTCTAAAGGGCCAATTGAGCGAGCATCATGAGATTTCTGGGCGCTCAATGAACCAGACTGCCGGTAAAGCTGAAAGAAAACGGCAATAATCCGGCAAACTGCCCGCTCAAGCCGATAATGCAGAAGCGCTCATAGGCGATCGCAATAGTTAAATGAGAAACGTCACAAAACTTTATTATCGCCCCTGAGTGACGTATACTACCTGAGTCAGATTATAAGGAGCTTTGCGTATGTCGGTGGCCGGTCAGCCCCTGACACTGCCCAGAACCGTTCCCTCAGACTATCTCAAAGCTGATGGCGGATTGAGTCCCAACTTATTGATGTTGCTGTTTTCGGTGGCTCTCATTGCCACGTCGACAGCCGGTTATTTTTTGTGGGGTTGGGCCAGTTGGTGTGTCTTTTGCATGAATGTGGTATCTCTGCACCTAGCAGGGACGGTGATTCACGATGCTTCTCATAATTCTGCTCACCGCAATCGCATTGTAAATGCCGTTTTGGGCCACGCGAGTGCACTGATTCTAGGCTTCTCTTACCCGGTCTTTACGCGCGTGCATCTGCAGCATCATGCCCATGTGAACGATCCCGAAAACGACCCTGATCACTTTGTTTCCACGGGCGGGCCGCTGTGGCTCATTGCCGCCCGCTTTTTCTATCACGAAATTTATTTCTTTCAACGGCGGCTCTGGCGCCATTGGGAACTGTTGGAATGGTTTCTCGGTCGCTTAGCAGTCGGCTTGCTGGTATTCACCGCCTGTCAGTTTGACTTTTTGGGCTATCTCTTTAACTACTGGTTTTCACCAGCTCTCGTTGTCGGCATTGCCCTGGGCCTGTTTTTTGACTATCTGCCCCACCGCCCTTTCGAAGACCGCGATCGTTGGAAAAATGCTCGCGTTTACCCCAGCAGCATTTTGAACCTGCTGATCATGGGCCAAAACTATCACCTGGTTCACCACCTGTGGCCCTCAGTCCCCTGGTATCGCTACAAGCCGACCTATGAAGTGATGAAGCCCTTGCTCGACTCGAAGGGCTCACCCCAATCGCTGGGCATTTTGACCGGCGCTAAGGACTTCTTCGGCTTTCTCTATGACGTCGTGCTGGGTATTCGGTTTCACTCTCACAAGCCGCCACACAAGTCCGAGTCACAGAATTCGTCAAAGACCTGACAGGCGTTACAGCGCTACGCACAGATACCGCAGCTGTCATGATTTGAGCGTAGCGTTTGCTCATGCCACCTCGCCCACAGGGAAAGATAGCTGCGGTTTGAGCGGGTGATCCCAGATTGCTGAAATTATTGTTTGCTCAGGCCTGCAATTCCAACTTCCACATTCTGAATTCTGCTGTGGCTATTCTCGCTGTGAGGAAACGGAGACGGCGCGATCGCCCAAGTCAGGACGTAACTGCTGCGCTTCTCGCAGATAAACATGACAGACAGCTTCGTGCAGTACGGGCACCTGAGTGTGAATTAGCACTCGAATGCAGCGCGGTAGGCTGCCTCTCACGTGCATGTGCTGCACATCAAGGAGGGGGACAGCATCCCAACCCGGTCGCTGGCGAGCGGCGGCAGCCGGGAACAGCGCATCCAAATCTTTGGTCACCGAAAACGTCACACTGATGAGATGTTCGGGACTGAGGCGGTTGCGGGTTTCTAGAACCTCTAGAAGCTCGTGGGTGGCTGCGGCAATTTCCTCAGCATCATTATGGGAGACAGTCGTTGCTCCTCGAACTGCTTGCATGCGCCATTCCACGCTAACTTCCTCCAACTTTACTGACCTCATCCAAATTCACAGCCAATTGGCCTGATGCCTGAAAGCTCAGAGTCAATCCTAGCAGCCTCCTTCCAGCCTCTCGGGCAGCGATCACTAGGGACGATACAGCCACAAAGGCAACCCAGACGTGCTGATTTCAAACTCTAGCCAGTTCGTCACCGTCTGTAGATTAGCGGCGGCTTCCGGAAAAATCTGTGACCAGACAGACTGATTACGACCGGGCACAAAGCGTTGAATGCCGCTCTTTTTAGGCTCAATTTTTAGGACTTCGGCTTCCTCTGGATCGAGGTCTGCCAGCTCTGCAGCCCAGCGCCGGGCGTCCTCTTCGGTGCCTAACCGATCCACGACGCCGAGCGTCAGCGCCTGTTCGCCGGTAAAAATGCGACCATCGGCAAAGCTCCGCACGGTTTCTTCAGTGAGGCCACGGGCTTGAGCGACAGTTTTCACAAACTGGCCATAGCTAACATCAATGAGTTCTTGCAGGATAGTTTGCTCAGCCTCGGTCAGCTCGCGGTCAAAGGCCAAAATGTCTTTGTAGGGGCCAGACTTAATGACTTTGAACGAAACCCCCACGCGATCAAGCAGTTGTTCTAAATTATTGCCGCGCAAAATGACGCCAATGCTGCCCGTGATCGTGCCGGGGTTAGAGACAATGTGCTGCGCTCCCATGGCAATGTAAACCCCACCCGACGCCGAAATATTGCCAAAGCTCGCTACGACAGGAATTTTTTTATCTTGCAGTCGCAGTAGAGCGTTGTAGATTTCTTGCGAGTCGCCCACAGTGCCACCGGGACTGTCAATCCGCAACAGCAGCGCCGGAAACTTTCTCTCCACCACTTCATCGAGAGCTTCTAAGACGTTTTTACGGGTTGTCCCCGCGATCGCGCCGGCAACTTCGATCCGGGCAATCGATTTTTGGGCGCGAGATTTAAAAGGCCAAATCATAGACGAAGCTTACTGAATAAAATGAGTCCTCTGGCCGCCGCACAGTTGAGACCCAAGTCTACATTGCCGCCGATTACCAGAGCGTAAGGCTCATTGTACTCTGACAGCTGAGACAGCGACACCGGCAGATCACCGCCGACTCAGCTAGCTAGGGGCTTCAGGTTTCTTTATATTGAAATAACTAACGTTTAAGCTGAGCGATCGCTTCCTTATATTGCATGGTCTCCAATTTACCCGTCCGCTCACCACTGCTGCGATTACCGCTGATGATTGCGCCGTTCTTCCTCTGGGGGACAGCCATGGTGGCGATGAAGGGAGTGATTCCGGATACTGCGCCCTTTTTTCTGGCCACGATGCGCCTACTGCCCGCCGGTGTGATCGTGCTGGTGGCGGCGATCGCCCTGCGCCGCAGCTTTCAGGTCACTGCCCAAGGCTGGTGGTGGATTGGCCTGTTTGCATTAGTCGATGGGGCCTTGTTTCAAGGATTTTTAGCTCAGGGATTGGTGCGCACAGGGGCTGGTCTCGGCTCCGTCATGATTGACTCGCAACCCCTCGCGGTGGCGCTGCTCGCCCGATGGCTCTTCCACGAGCAAGTGGGGCCACTGGGCTGGCTCGGTTTGGGCGTCGGGCTGCTCGGCATCAGCCTATTGGGCCTGCCCGACGAATGGTTGATCAGCGTCTTTCAAGGCAACTTCACGCTGACGGAAATTCCTGCAGACGGGTTAGCGCTGCTGCGGCTGCTGTTTGACCAGGGTGAGTGGCTGATGCTGATGGCGGCCCTGTCGATGGCAGTGGGCACAGTTTTAATTCGATACGTCGCTAAACATGCCGACCCAGTGGTGGCCACCGGCTGGCACATGATTTTTGGGGGCCTGCCCCTAGCGATGCTCTCAGCCGTGAATGAAACGCAGCCCTGGGCCAATATAGGGCTGTCAGGATGGGGCGCGATCGCCTACGCCACGATACTGGGCAGCGCCTTAGCCTACGGCATCTTTTTCTACCTGGCTTCTGAGGGTAATCTCACCAGCCTGAGCGCCCTCACCTTTTTGACACCGGTCTTTGCCCTCCTCTTTGGCAATCTATTTTTAGGTGAGGTGTTGAGCCCGATTCAAACAGGTGGTGTCGCTCTCACCATTGTCAGCATTTATTTGATCAATCAGCGCGAAGTGCTAACCACCGCTTTAACCCGGCAGTTTCGAGCAGACCCAGTGTCCACCGTAGACTCCAAGCCTGATTCGTTGACTTAGCGATGAGGCACTAAACCATGCCTGATGACGCGAATTCACTTGTTTGTAAATAGTCGACCCGTGCTCGTCGCCCTTTGGTCTGAGGCGGCTTTGCCAAGGCCCAACAACGAATGTGGTCTCTCAACTGATCAGTACCCTGATGTTTTTCCGTCATCTGGGCAGGCCACTCACAGTGCAACGGTATTGCCGCAGTCATCACATTGCGGGCAAGAACTGGGCAATGGTGACACCTGCAGCATTTTTTAAGTCCAGTTGGTCAGGCGATAGAGCATAGGTCGCGACCGCCGGCAGCAGCGCGAGGAAAGCCGCTTCTTGCTGCATGACGCCGTTAGGTTGACCACAGAGGCGGCGAGTGCTGGCAGTCATGCCAATTGTGACGGCATTATCGATTTGTTCGTAGGTCGCCTGATAGGTGTTGCAGCCAGCCGAGCCGGTGAGCCCTGTCTCGGGATTGAAGGCAGCGATGATTTGAGTGTCGGCCAGCGGCGTCACGAGACCGCGACCATTGTGGTAAGCCACCAGCGTCCATTTGGTCTGGGTGAACTGAGCTGCTGGCATCATCAGCGTAAAGAGCGGGGTGCCCGCGTCATCCAGCAAAATCAGCTGATTCGCTGACTGGGTGTAAGTGGCGATTTGCGGTAAACCTGACAAAATGGCCGTCTCTTGTTGCATCAGGGCTTCAGAACATCCCATCAAGGTGGTGCCACCACTGCTGACGGAGAGGCTGTCGCCAGTCAACTCATAGTCACTGAAAAATCGGTTGCAGCCAGTGGAGCCTGATAAGCGTCCGGATTGAAATTCTAAGGTGGCCGGGCGATCGCCCACAACTTCTACTTTGGTGCCGTCAGCAGCCTGATAGCTCACAAATTGCCAGGGTTGCTCTAGAGGATGCGGCATGAGAGTTTCTTCAATGGGAGCAGACGCCTCGATATCAGACGAAGAAGATTCAGCGATCGCGCTCAAGGCACCGCCGAGCAAACTAGCGATCGCGAGTGTGGCACCAAGCCCATGGGTCAATGTTTTGTGCAAGTGTGTCGCCTCCCAGCAAATGAATGTAATTAATTAATTGAGGTGTCAGACTGGTCGGCCCGAGTCACCTCCGACTTTTGATACTAAGGACTCTTGATTGACGAGCAGGGCAAGTTACGAAAATCGATACCGGCCTAGGCACAAGAGCGACTTTCTGGAAAACATCTGGATCGGTAGCAACCGTCAGGTCTTCTCCTGATCCAAGCTGGGGACAAGTCGCACGGTCACCCAGATCAATCACCCCCTTCAACTGGCGAGCTGTTTTGTCAGCACATCCCTCACACTGATCGGTCGGCCAGCATCCACAGACCTAGAACGGAGGCTTTACCAAAGGGAGGGGCATCTTCTATGCTCACAGGGATAGCATCACCCAAGGCAACATGGCGCGCCCCCGCAGGTTTCCATTAAGCAGCTTGGCTCACAATCTGAAAGATGACGTCTTTCTGAAACGGTTGGGGCAGATCGAGAGCACAGTGTCCAAAATCCTCTCGATCGCGATGGTGGTGGTCATTCTAGTAACGACCTTAGATTTAGCCTTGGTACTCTATCGATCTCTGTTTGTTTCAGACGATATTGGGTTCTTTAAGACCACCCTGACAGATATTTTTGGTCTCTTTTTGAGCGTACTGATTGCGCTAGAAATTTTAGAGAACATTACTGCCTACATTCGTAAGCACGTTGTACAGGTGGAACTCGTCATCGCCACCGCATTAACTGCCGTCGGGCGCAAGCTCATAATTCTTGATTTAGAAACAGTCCCCGGCGTCAGTCTCATCGGCCTAGCGATCGCGATATTCGCCTTATCGGTCAGCTATCTCATCGTGCGCACGGTTCACCGCCAAACAAAATGACTAAATTGCTTAACCTGTTGTCAGGAACTTTAATCGGTTAGTGACTTCATGTCATTTGCCGATACGAATTTCACCCCTAGCGAATTGTATGGAGCGGGCACAGGGACGATGATCCCATGGGATGGGGGCATGACATGATAGGAAGCCCTAGCCAGAGCATCCCGTTGCCAGTAAGATTAAACCGACCTTAAGTTACACAACTTTACGTAAGGATTTTATGAACACTCAACTTTTTTCTGTGAAGGCTTTGGCTTTAGCCAGCGTTCTGAGTCTCGGGGTCACGCTACCGGCCATCGCTGATCACCACGCCGCCACGGATGCGGTTGAGGGGGAAGCGATGGAAGCAGTTGAAGAAACAGCCCAAGGGGCAGGTGATATCGTCGATGTGGCCAGCTCAGTCGAGGACTTCAGCACTTTAGTCGCTGCAGTTGAGGCGGCTGGGTTGGTTGATGCCCTCAAAAGTGAAGGGCCTTTTACCGTATTAGCCCCCACTAACGATGCCTTTGCGGCCCTGCCTGATGGCGTGCTCGATGCCCTACTGCTGCCCGAAAACGAAGATTTGCTCACCGAAATCCTCACCTATCACGTGATTCCGGGTGAAGTACCGTCTGCCGACATTACCACCGGCCCCGTCCCCACCTTGAACGGTGACGACGTCATGGTGACCGCTGATAATGACATGATTATGGCTGATGACGCCATGGTGGTTGCGGCTGATGTGCCTGCCAGCAACGGCGTCATTCACGTGCTGGATGCCGTCTTGGTGCCTGATGATGTGGCTGAGGAACTAGGCGCACGTCTGGCAGCCGCCGAAGAAGTCGAAGAGCCTGAGCCTACTCCGGCTGAACCCGCTCCGGCTGAGCCTGCTCCGGTTGAGCCTGCGCCAGCTGAGCCCGTTCGCGGTCTTTGGTAAGATAGCGACGATTCTGTAATGCATGTGTTGTACCCATGAACCAGCGGACAGGGCGTCAGACAATGGCCCGGCTTTGGCGAACGGCAGGACTGGTAGCGTTACTGTTAATCGGGTTGACATTACCAGTCTGGGCCAATGGTCAGACTGGTAATGTCGTGACTGATGCTGTCCGCCTGGAACTTGATTACACACCTGAACGATCGCTGCCTGCCGATAACAACGTCTACGGTCTGGGGCGGCGATCTGATCATTTACCCGCAGCGATTCCACAGGCGGATCGCGTCGTCTTGCGGCTGGGTGATCGACGGGTTTACGTCTATGACGGCGAGCGGATTTTAGAGAACTATCCCGTGGCGATCGGCACCCCTGAGACGCCGACCCCGATCGGCCAATTTGCCGTCACACAGATGGTGGTTAACCCGGTCTGGCAAAGCCCTTGGACGGGTGAAGTGTTTGCTCCCGGTGCCAACAGTGCGCTGGGGTTGCGATGGATTGGCTTTACCTCTCTCCCGAATGGAGATATTGGTTTTCACGGCACGCCGACCATCTCTTCCATTGGTCAGGCGGCTTCCAACGGCTGCGTGCGCCTCACCAATGAAGACGTGCTGTCGCTCTACAGCCATGTCAAGATGGGGATGACTGTTGTGGTTGAGCCCTAATGATGGTGTCGTTTCTGAGTCGCTGTCGCCGTCCTGTTCGCTTGTCGCTGCCCACTGCGGCTGGTGTCTTCATCAGTCTCTGGATGGCTGACAGTTTCAGCCTGGGGCAGGCCCAAGCGGCGGCGGTGAAGCCGCCTGACCGTCCGCTCCCGCTGGAAGTTTCCATGGCGGCGATCGCCCCCCTCCCAAACAACGATATCGTCCGCGACCCCGCGTTATTTTTGCCTCAGGCTCCCCAGCGGGTCTCGCGACTGGTACTCCGGCTTTCGGAACGGCGTCTCTATGGCTATCACGGCGATCGCGAAATCGTCGCCTATGACGTCGCGATCGGGCGTGATGAATGGGAAACCCCGACGGGAGCCTTCACCGTTTTTCAGCAGCAGCAGCATCCCGCCTGGGAGCATCCTTTCACCGGAGAAGTGGTTGCCCCCGGCCCCGACAATCCGCTCGGGGCTAGATGGATTGGCTTTTGGACGGATGGCACCAATGCCATTGGCTTTCACGGCACCCCTGATGAACACCTGATCGGGGAGGCCGTTTCCCATGGGTGTGTGCGCATGCGGAACGCGGACGTGATTGAACTGTATGACCTGATTGCACTGGGCACAGCCGTTGTCGTTTTGCCCTGACCTCGATAAGCAAAATCCTGCTGAAGTCACTCAATAGCGGCGTGCCAGAAAGGCTGAACGCATGTATCATGCCTGTTGCAGGGTGGGCTGCTCGATGAACCTAGCGAACATCTAGCGTTATGCCCGCTTGCGATGGCCCCTCGGGCCGGTCTCTGCACCTCGCCCCCTCGCCCCCCGCAGCAGCATGGTTTTAAATCTGCTTACCCGCATTCTTGTTTGGGCCGCTTTTGGGCTGCTGATTTGGTATTTCATCAACAAAATCATTCCCAAAAACTTCCTCACGGTATTTGGGGGGGCCATCATTTTGGCTCTAATTTTCCTGTCCTTTGCCTTTACCGGTGATCCCACTATTAGTGCGATTCGGCGCATCATTTCTTTTCCGTTAAGCCCTTTGGGGGCAACGATTACGATCTTGCTCTTCTCGTTTAGAGACGTCTCCTTCGAAAACGGCTTTAAGAAAATCAATGGTCAGTGGGTGGCGATCGCTTTCGTGATTTTAGTGATGTCAAGTCTGCCCCTAGTGGCACGGGTACTCGTGAATCAGGCTGAGCAATCAGTGCAGCGAGCCTATGCTGAACAGCAGGGCATTTGTCAGGATGTTTGCCCTGCCGACGTGCCCGAAGCGGCCCCGCTGGGCCAGATTGTGGGGCTCGTGGTGTTGGGCGATAATATGGACGCCGTCCGCACCCCAGCAGAGCTCTCTAGCCGGGTAGAAAATACGATGACTCCCAGTCCGGCAGCGAGCTTGAGCCCCATTCTGCTCTCGCGCTTAGACAGTGCCTCGCGGCTGTATGGCCGGGTGCGGCAAGCGGGTGGCGACCCCTTTGTCATGGTGACGGCGGGGCCGGTGGTCGGCAACTCAGAACGCCGCACGCAAAAAGAACAAGTCCTCCGTCAAGTGCTGATAAACAACGGTGTGCCCGACCCTGTGATCAGCGTCAATCGCAATGGGCTCAACGCCCGCGAGGCCATGAAGGATGCCCAGGATCTGCTAGAGGAGCGAGGTCAGCTCGATGGCGAGGGAACCCGTCAGCTGAATTCTAATCGCGTGGCGATCGTGGCACCAGCATTGACGATGCGCCGCGCCGCCCTCACCTTTGAAGAAGGGAACCTCCAGGTTGTGGCCTGGCCGACTAACTTCTATGGCAGCGAATTTTCGACTGACGATACGTTGGCGCTGCTGTCTGACCTGGTGCCGAATGTCGAAGCGCTCCGGTTAACCACCGCCTACGTCGAAGAAACGACCGCTCTGATCGGCTATTTTCTGCGGGGCTGGCTACCCGAGATTGACTCTCAATGGAGCGAAATCGTCGAGCTAGTGCCCCAGTAAAACAGCAGTGTTCAGATAACGATGTTTGAGCGAATTAAAGCTTTTTGTGATGGGTTCTGGGCATCGGCATTCACACCAAGAGCAGAATGCTGCCGTAAAAACCACTGCTAGACTAGCCAGCAATGGCCATGCAGGTCTTGACCACAGAAGTTTCTTGTCATGCGTGATCCCAGCACGATACAAATCGCAGCGATTGAACGGTCTGTGGTCCGAGAAGATTTCTCAGAACCGTATCACAGAGTGACCTTCGACTTAGTCTCAGACGGCATCCCAGCTAGCCAGCTGGTGATCTGGGTGCATCCGGCTTTTCCCGATGACGACCTCGTTCGTGTCGCACACACCTTTGCGTGGAGCAGATTAGCCGCCTTGACCGAGGCGGCGAGTAGCAGTGTCTTCTCTGCGGATCAAATACAAGCACTGTGGGAACAGGTGAGGCAAGCTGATTTTGCGGCGCAGTAGCTCCGTTTTTCGAGAATTTGTGTACCTCCTGCCCGCTCAAATCGGTACTGCGTCATTAACCAGAACGACAGAACAGGAGTGACGTCGCGTCGTCTAGGATGGGAGGGGCTGAAGATTTGGCAACAGCATGGCGCGTTCAAGCAACCCGGCACAGAAAAACTGGCATCTCAAAAAACTAGGACAATACATGCAGCCGCACTGGCGGCAGTGTGCGTTCGGCATTATCGCGTTGCTGGTGGTCAACCTTTTAGGCGCGCGGATTCCGCTCCTGATTCGGGATGGGATTGATGAGCTGCAGGTGGCGTTTGGCTTTGACCGGATCGCCCAATATTCTCTCGTGGTGCTCGTGCTGGCGTCAGTCATGTGGATTCTGCGCATGGCGTCGCGCATTTTCCTGTTTGGGGTGGGGCGACAGGTAGAGTTTGACCTGAAGCAGCGCATTTTTCAGCATCTGCTGACGATGGAGCCCAGCTACTTTGCCACCAACACGATTGGCGAACTGATTAGCCGGGCCACCAGTGATGTTGACAACATTCGGCGACTGCTAGGCTTTGCCGTGTTGAGTATTGCGAACACGCTGTTTGCCTATGCCTTTACGGTGCCGGTGATGCTGTCACTCAGCGTGCGGTTGACCGTCGTGGCACTGTTGGTGTATCCGGTCATGTTGGTGCTCGTGCGGCTGTTTAGCGATCGCCTGCGCAATCAACAACTGCGGGTGCAGGAATCAACCTCCCGGCTGAGCGAGCTGATTCAAGAAGACCTCAGTGGGATCTCGCTGATCAAAATCTACGCCCAAGAAGACAACGAGCGGCAGGCTTTTGCTGAGCTGAACGACGATTTGCTCGATGCCAATCTGACGCTAGCACGTACCCGCAACACCCTATTTCCTTTGCTGGGGGGCTTAGCGAGTATCAGCCTGCTGCTGATTTTGGCGACGGGAGCCGGAGCGATCGCGGATGGTTTCCTCTCAGTCGGTGATTTTGTGGCGATGGTGCTCTATGTTGAGCGGCTGGTGTTTCCGACGGCGCTGCTGGGCTTCACCATTACCGCCTATCAGCGGGGCGAGGTCAGTATTGACCGGGTCGAAGCCATTCTCATGAGCGAACCCAAGATCGCCGATGCGCCCACCTTACAGGCGTTACCTGGGGAGGCCATCCGCGGCCAGCTCGAGGCCCGCAACCTGATGTTCACCTATCCTGACAGCCGGGAACCCGCGCTGAATGGGGTGTCTTTTACCGCGTATCCTGGCGAAACGGTGGCGATTGTGGGACCGATTGGCGCCGGTAAATCAACGCTAGCGAATGCTCTGCCGCGTCTGCTAGATATTGCCCCAGGCCAACTCTTTTTAGACGGCCAAGATATTACCCAGCTGCCCCTCGTTGATTTACGCAGCGCGATTGCCTACGTCCCTCAAGAGAGCTTTCTGTTCAGCACGACGATCAACAACAACATCCGCTACGGGGAACCGCTGGCTGAGCTACCGGAAGTGCAGTATGCGGCCAAGCTCGCCCAAATTGCTCCGGAGATTGGTAACTTCCCCAAGCAGTACGATACCGTCGTGGGCGAACGCGGCATCACCCTCTCGGGGGGACAGCGACAGCGATCGGCTTTAGCGCGCGCCCTGATGATTGAAGCTCCCGTGGTGGTGCTAGATGATGCCCTATCGAGTGTCGATAATCAGACCGCCACCGATATTTTGAATAATCTCAAGACCGGCACGCAAAATCAAACAGTGATGTTTATCTCGCATCAGATGGGGGTCGCGGCGCTGTCCGATCGCATCATGGTGATGGATCAGGGCCGCATCGTGCAAATCGGCACCCATCAAGAACTGGTGCGGCAAGCGGGCCTGTATCAAAAACTGTGGGAACAGCATCAGTTGGAAGAAGTGCTGCTATAAGGCAGCGGCTGAAAAATCACGTTCCCCTGTGGCCCATCCTGACCGATCACGATTTTGCCCTAGAGACGGGACTGCAGCGCCGCCCCGTCAATAAACGCCAGCAAAAAAAGTTTATGGAAGGCGTCCCGATCTCGGGGTAATCTCCAACCAAGCAGAGATTGTCTCAGTGAGACGATTAGTGACAAGGTGGACATTTGGCCATGCAGCAGCTGCGCCGGTTGGGCTTCTTTTTAACGGTGGGTTTCAGCCTCGTACTGGCGCTGAGTTTGGGCAGCTGCAATCAGCAGACGGCCAACTCGGGTGCCCCCACGCGTCTGACAGTGGGGTTGGTCAGCTATGACACCGGTACCGCCTCCGTTGAAACCTATGCACCCTTTCAGCAGTATCTTGCCGAGGCCCTGTCTGCTCAAATTGAGTTAGAACCGGTTTTTAATGAAATTCGAGCCGTTGAGCAACTCGAGTCGCAGGCCTGGGATTTAGCCTTCGCTCCAGCGGGGTTAGCCGCGATCGCCCTGAGCGAGGCGCAATATGTGCCGTTGTTTCCCCTGCAGGGCAGTCCCAATCAGCGATCGGTCATGATCGTGGCGGCCGATAGCCCCGCCGAGGCACTGCCTGATTTGGCCAACACGGTCATTGGTCTGGGTGAACCGGGTTCAGCTACCGGCTATTATCTACCGCTGTATGACCTGTATGGTCTGACCTTGGCCGAAATTCGCTTTGCTCCCACCCCCAAAACTGTGCTGACCTGGGTGGCAAACGGTGATGTCGTAGCGGGGGCGCTTTCAGAAGAAGATTTTCAGCGATTTCGGAGTGATTTTGGCCGGGCGACCTTTCGGGTGCTGCATGAAAGTCGGGCGATTACCACGGGCGCAGTGTTGCTCAGCCCTACCGTTGATCGCAATCAACAGCGCTTGGTGGAAGCCGCGATGAAGGCAGCCCCAGCGAGTATTGCTTCCGATGCCGGTTACATTGCCAATGCGCCCCCGCCTCGGTTTGAACAGCTCATTCAGCTGGTCGAACAGGTGCGTCCCCTCGAAGAGCGGGTGCGAGAACAGCCAGCCGTCCTCACGATTGAAGCAGAGACAGAACCGACCTCTAACCGCCGCATTTTGCGATCGCGATTGCCGCTACCCGAGTTGACCGTTGCTAACCGATAGGAAAACGCGCGACCGTATCAGCAGCATTCAGTCTCAGAGCGATCGCATATTTGCGGATAAAAGCACGAATATAAAAAGGCTCTGGCAGCGCGTCTAAATCGCCTTGCTCGATCGCTTCGAGGGCATAACGCTGAATATAGGTTTGACAGTGAATATCCTGTAGAGAGAGGCCCTGCCCTTCGCGCTCTTGTTTCAGATCGTGGCCAATTTGCGCCAAGCAGTTTTGTTGAGCATCCTTGTGCGCCTGCCGGTCAGCCATCAGACGCTGCTGCTTCGTCGAAAACCGGATCGGCGACACACTGTTCATCAAGCTGGGCTGGGCTGAGATCATCTCCGGCGCGGGACGCGCTGCGGGAGCCGACTGGGGCAGCTCTTGGTGACGTACTGATTGTTCGGCTGAGACCGGGCCCGTCGGTTCACTCGCTTTAATTTTCTGATCGAGGCGGCGGCGATTGATCAGGCCAATGGCGACCAAGGCGGTTAACGGTACCGAGGCGGCGGTCACCTGCTGGGCGGCTAAAGACATCGCTGCACTGGCACCCGCCCCAAAAATGAGCGCATACTCTGTCGAAGACGACAGTTTAGAGTCTGACTTCGGTATTTCCATAGCATTCATGTATAGCAGTGACTTCTACGCTTTCGAAAACACTGATTGACGATCCGGACAGTGCTCTGGAAATCAGCAGATGCACGGAAACATGGCGTATGCAATCAAACGAGCCTACATCCGTTCGATTACCTGAATGCCTAATAGCGATAGCCCAAGCTGTAGGGTACGTGCAGTGAGGTCACACAGCATGAGCCGCGAAGTGCGCTGTGGTTCGTCAGCCTGCAAAACCGAGCAGCGATCGTAAAACTGATTGAACTTTTGACTCAGCTCAAACAGATATTGACACAACCGATTGGGATATAGATCTTGCGCCACCTCAGCGATTGCTTCATCCAGTTGCAGGATGTGTTTTGCCAGAGCAAACTCACTCTCATCTTCGAGATGTACAGTGGCCTCGGCATCTAGGGCTTGGAGGTCAATCTGCCCCTTGCGACTGATGCCTTGAACGCGCACGTAAGCATACAGCAGGTACGGTGCCGTGTTGCCCTGCAGGGCCAGCATCTTGTCATAGCTAAAGATGTAATTACTGGTGCGGTTTTGGCTCAGATCCGCGTATTTAACCGCACCGATGCCGACGGTTTCGGCCACGGCTTGAATAAAGTCCGCCGTTTCGTTCCGCCCCTCAGCCGCGATCCGCGTTTCCAGATCCGCTCGAGCCCGACTGATCGCTTCATCCAGCAAATCCTGGAGACGCACTGTCTCACCCGAGCGGGTTTTGAACTTCTTGCCGTCTTCTCCCTGTACCAGGCCAAAAGGCACGTGCGCCAGTTCCACATCATCAGGAATCCACCCGGCTTTCGCCGCCACCTGAAAGACCTGAGTAAAGTGACTCGCTTGCCCCACATCAACCACATAGAGAATCCGCTGGGCCTGCTCTTGTTGGGTGCGCTGGCGAATGGCGGCCAAGTCGGTGGTGGCATAGTTAAACCCGCCGTTCGACTTTTGAATGATCAGCGGCTGTGGCTCTCCAGCTTTATTGGTAAACCCGTCCAGAAAAACGACCTGAGCCCCTTGATCTGCGACCAGCAAACCTTGATCTCTCAGGGCGACAACCACGTCAGACAAGAATGGATTGTAGAAAGATTCACCACGTTCAATGATGCGGATATCGAGGCGATCATAGATTTTCTGAAAGGCTTGGCGCGACTGATCGCAGAGTAGCTGCCAGGCGGCTTGAGCAGCCGGATCGCCAGACTGCAGCTCGACCACTGCCTGCCGCGATCGCGCTTTAAACTCCTCATCAGCATCGAAGCGCTGTTTAGCCTGTTTGTAGAACATGACCAAGTCGCCGATATCCACGGCTTCCGAACTGGTCAAGGCTTCGGGGCAGACGGCACGTAAATGGGTAATCAACATACCAAACTGAGTGCCCCAATCGCCGACATGGTTGAGACGCAGCACATCGTGACCGATGAATTCCAGCACACGAGCGATCGAATCACCGATGATGGTCGATCGCAGATGCCCCACATGCATCTCTTTAGCAATATTAGGGCTGGAAAAGTCAACAATCACTTTTTGCGGCTGTTGGACTGGAGCGACGCCCAAACGCGGATCGGGCGCTATTTCTCGCAGCTGCGCTTCCAGATAAGCCGTCGTGAGCCGCAGGTTGATAAACCCCGGCCCAGCAATTTCGGGCGGCTCACAAATATCAGCCACATCGAGATTAGCCACAATCTGCTCGGCGATCGCCCGCGGCTTTTTCTGCAGACGCTTCGCCAACGCCATAGCGACATTGGCCTGATAATCGCCAAATTTGGGATTGCTCGCCGGGACCAAAACCGGATCGGTGCCCTGGAGTTCGGAGCCAAAGGCGTTGACCAAGGCTTGCTCTAGCCGAGCGGTGAGCGTCGCGATCGCAGACAACATAGACAATACTGAACAGCTGGCAACCGCTGCTGCAAAAACACCTTTTTCATCCTAGGGCATCGCGGCCGAGCAACTCGACATCATACTCGACTGCATTTGCCGCTGCAGTCGCTCCGCTCAATCCAGCCCTAGCCACTCGCACTAACCACTCAATCAGTTGCGCGTCAGCCACTTTTGGCCGTTGAGTCGCTGCAAAGTATAAAGCACCATCAAGTCGAGGGTGATACGGCGTTCGTCGCCCATAAACTGCTCGACCCCGCTTGATGGGCCTTTGCCCTGCCCGTAGTAGAAAAATTTGGGGCCTTTGATATCTTCTTTCGTGAAGACGATATTGAACTGGCGATCGGTCAATCCAGGCTTGTGCCCTTGGACTTGCCAATATACGTCATCACTCTCAGCCCCTTTGACCGCCAGTGGACTTTTGTCAAACATCAGCTCAACGCCGTCCCAGCCGCCATCTTTGAGTGCGTTGTCGAGCCCAGGCACAAAGTGCTGCTCCATAAACTCGTTGAAGGGCTTGTCTTCTAATTTAGGCGGCTTTTCTTTCTTCGCCTTGGGAGCGGCTTTAGCCTTTGCGCTATCTGCGGTGCTTGCCGATTGAGTCGTTTTTTCGTCAGCCATAACTCAGTTACGCCTATTGGGTCCGAATAGTTCTAACAGTATTTGCGGGAAAGCTCTCGTCTCCATATTAAATGAAACAGCCTCCTAAGAAAGATCACTTTCTCCAGGAGGCTGCGATTATGTTTGGCTAACGTTGTGAGACTGAAATCGAAGAACCGATTACCTAAGATGCGGTCGAGCTGAGCTGAGTACGTCGCACGGTGGCCAACTCTGGATGTTGAGCCTTGTCACTGTCAACAATGCCCACGGCTTCCAAGTCAGAGTCGACCATCAGCTCTACGAGCTCTTGAAAGGTGACACTGGGTTCCCAACCGAGTTTGGCCTGCGTTTTTGTGGGATCACCAATCAAAATATCGACTTCGGTAGGACGCAGATAGCGAGGGTCAAAGGCCACATAATCCTGCCAATTCAGGTCGACCCGGCCAAAGGCAATTTTCAAGAACTCTTCGACCGAGTGCGTTTCGCCTGTCGCAACCACATAGTCGTCTGCGGTGTCTTGCTGCAGCATTAGCCACATGGCGCGCACATAGTCTTTGGCGTAACCCCAATCACGCTTGGCATCCAGGTTGCCGAGGTAGAGCTTGTCTTGCTTTTTAGCGGCAATGCGAGCGACGGCACGAGTGATTTTGCGAGTCACGAAGGTCTCACCGCGGCGCGGCGACTCGTGGTTAAACAAGATACCGTTGCAAGCAAACAGATCGTAGGACTCACGATAGTTGATGGTTTGCCAATGAGCGTAGAGCTTGGCACAGGCGTAGGGACTGCGGGGATAAAAGGGCGTCGTCTCGCTCTGCGGAATCTCTTGCACCTTGCCGTACATTTCTGAAGAGCCCGCTTGGTAATAGCGCACTTCATTGCCAGTGCGTTGCTGATAGTCGCGGATGGCTTCGAGCAGGCGCAGCGCGCCCATGGCCACCGTGTCTACCGTGTATTCGGGCGAGTCAAAGCTCACGCGCACGTGCGATTGAGCGCCCAAGTTATAAACTTCAGCCGGCTCGACTTGCTCTAAGATGCGGCGCAGCATGGTGCCATCGTTGAGGTCACCATAGTGCAAGAACAGGCGGGCATCTTCGTTATGCGGGTCAACGTAAACATGATCGAGGCGATCGGTATTAAAGGTCGAAGTCCGACGAATAATCCCGTGAACCTGATAGCCCTTTTCCAATAAAAGTTCTGCCAGGTAGGAACCATCTTGACCGGTGATGCCGGTGATTAGGGCTCGTTTGGGTTGTGTCATGTTGGTTCAATATCCAGTAAATCTATATGGTGCAGGGGGTCGAAGGCTGATTTTTGATGCCTGTCGACGGTGACTGGAGCAAGGCGTCTGTTTATACTGCCCGTCTCAGTCGCTAAGCATCGGCAGTCAGTAGTTGGGGTGTGCTCCCCAGACATCACAGGTGGCTTTAGAGTACCCAGTCAAGTTGTCAAGCTAGCTTTGCAGCCAAACGACTCAAACTGACTGGCGTCAGCAAGTGCTGACCGAATTTAACCGCCTGTTTAAAACGCCTGGCAGTGGTCACGCGGTAGAGTGCAAGCGTAGGAGCTAAGCAATTAGCCAGAGCGTCACACCAGCGTGCGGGCTAGTATGTTCTGGCCGATCGCCAGCATTGCTTTGACTGCATAGACGAAAGATTGACTCGTTTTGTCGCCGGTGATTTGGACTATAGCAAGCTGGAGTCTAAGCTTTCCGCTTCACCAGGTGTTTGGGGCAAATGCAGGCCACATTCTTGTTTGAGGCCGTGAAATCGAGTGTCGCGATCGCTCGCATCGTCGACAGTGAGGGGGCGACTCGAATGCCAGTCACCAACCGTTACGTAGCCCTTCTCAAATAAGGGATGATAGGGCAGATCGTAGGCCTGCAAATAGGTATAGACATCCTTCGCATGCCAATTGAGAATGGGCAAAATTTTGTAGATGCCCTGCTGCTGAGTCACGACATCCAAGGTTTGACGATGGGCAGTTTGAGTGGCTCGCAACCCGGCAAACCAAGCCGTAGCATTGAGTTCTCGCAGGGCTCGCTGCATCGGCTCAACCTTGCGGATAGAGTCGTAGTGGTTGAGGGCTTCGACATCTTGTTGTGCCCAGAGCTTGCCGTGCAAAGCTTCCATGCGAGCGGGGCTAATCGACGACTGATAAACTTTGAGGTTGAGGTCAAGTCGTTGGGTGAGCTCTTCCGCAAAGAGATAGGTTTCGGCTGGGAGGTAGCCAGTATCGACCCAAATCACGGGGATGTCAGGGTTCACGCGGGTGACCAAATGCAGCATCACAGCAGACTGAATGCCAAAGCTGGTACTCATAATGGCTCCCGTGCTGAAAGTCTGATCAGCCCAAGCCACAATGGATTTAGCGTCTTTGGTCGTGAGGTAAGTCTCTAGCTGCCGGTTGACTTGCTTCAGATCGATCATTCGGTATGAAATTTCGACTCTTCCCCTAATACTTTGGCAAGTGTACGACGGATTGGAAGGGTTGTGGAGCGAAGTCTCGACCTGAGCTAGATTTTTGTGGATTTGGGAAAGACACTCTGATGACGCTGACATCATGACTCAACGAATCTAGAATCCGCTGAGTCACTAGTAATTGCCTGGGATCGGAGCCCCCCTGGATCAAGAGCAGCGATGGTGGGCGCAGCTATTGACGAAGTTTGGCGGTGTGGGTCACCAGGCTATGGACAAACTTATCCAATCGCTCGGCGAGTTTGTCATCGACCAATTGACCGTTATCGTCAAAGGCTTTCCAAGCCTGGCCGATCGCCACCTGTTCAGGAATAACCCAGGCATGTACCCAGCGAGCAATCGTGCGTAGGTCATTTAGGGCATTGTTATTCGCCTGACCGCCTAACACACTGATGGCGCCCACCACCTTGCCTGAGAGTTCGTCAAAACTCATTAAATCCAAAGCATTTTTGAGCACACCACTGACGCTGCCATGGTATTCCGGCGTGGCGAGGATCAAGCCGTCTGCTGCTTTCACGGTTTCTCGCAGGCAGACAACATCAGGATAGTCGGCATAGTGATCGTTGCCGTCGCAAAAGGGGAGCGTAAGCTGGCGGAGGTCGAGGGTCGTCACCTCAGCACCCAAGTCTTGCGCGGTTCGGGTGGCGATCGCCAACGCTTGATGACTGTAGGAGCCCGCTCGTAAGCTACCAGCAATACTGACTAATTTCACCATAAGAACTCCAGGGTTGAAGGCCAAATCAAAGTCATAACGATTATGGGTTAATTTTAGCATGTCTCCCTATGTTCGTAGATGGTGGCGCGTGCGGCGCTGCTCGCGATAACTGCCCAGCCGCGATCGCCACGCGGCCAATATTCCACGGCAAGCCGGTATTGCCATGCTTTAGGCAATGGGTCTGTCTGAGAAATACAGGGACCGGTCTAACACCAGTTCTACAAATTACAGCTACACAGACAAGTCGGCTTTCTCCCTAAGGGAGACGCGATGCGAACGACTCCGCTCAGCCGACGTTCTTTGAGCGGAGTCGAAAGGAAGATCTGTAGACCAATTTCAGAGAATTGGTCTAAATCCTGTTGTGTGGGTAAAGAGAATTCTGCAACGGCGACTCTGCCCCAGCAGAACTCGGCATGCAGAATTAAAAAGCATGTCAGCTATTAATTTCAGCCATCTGGAGTAGCCTCATCAAGCTGCGGCTTGCTATGCCAAGCATCTCGGGCTGCAGATTTGCTTTGATGACAATGCAATCACCGCCCTAGACCATGTGGTAGGGCTTTACTCATGCCGCTCGGCCATGACGATGTAAATGCCATTGCCAGGCATGGGCAATGATGGATTCTAAATCAGCATATTGGGGCTGCCAGCCGAGGATGCTACGGGCTTGCTTACTGCTGCCGATCAACCGGGGCGGATCACCGGGGCGGCGATCGCGTTCCACCGCCACAATCGTCTCACCCGTGACTTGACGGGCTGTTTCAATCACCTCACGCACTGAAAAGCCGTTGCCGTTGCCTAAGTTGATGAAGGTGGTGTCGCCGCCCTTTGCCAGATATTCCACCCCGAGCACATGAGCCGAAGCCAAATCACTCACGTGAATATAGTCACGAATACAGGTGCCGTCAGGCGTATCATAATCGGTGCCGAACATGGCGATATTTTCGCGTCGGCCCAGAGCAGCCTGCAGCACAAGGGGAATCAGATGAGTTTCGGGCTGGTGATCTTCGCCGAGGCGGCCTTGAGGGTCAGCCCCCGCCGCGTTGAAATAGCGAAACACCACAGCGCTTAAGCCGTAAGCCTGGGTGAAGTCTTTCACAATTTCCTCAACCATCAGCTTGCTCGAAGCATAGGGGCTGATCGGATTTTTGGGGTGATCTTCGGGGATGGGGACAGTCTTGGGCGGGCCGTAAATCGCACAGGTAGACGAAAACACGAACTGTTTGACATCAGCCGCCAGCATGGCTTCCAGCAGCGTTAAGGTACCGGTGACGTTGTTGCGATAGTAGGCGGCAGGTGCTTGCACCGACTCACCCACCGCGATGTAGGCGGCAAAATGCATCACTGCACCGATGTCGTGGGCTTTAAAGAGGTTGTCGAGCAGGGCACGATCGCTGGTCTCGCCCTTGATCAGTTCTGCTTTCAGATGCTTTGCCACCAATTCGGGGTGGCCATATTCCAGACTGTCCAAGATCACCACCGGATAGCCTGCTGCTTCTAGCGCCAAAACAGCGTGGGAGCCAATGTAACCGGCCCCGCCGGTAACCAGAATTTTGGGTTTTTCTGTAGACATTCCTAGATTCTCCAAGTCATTACGCTCAATCTCTGCCGCCAGTGATCGGACGAACCGCCAGTGCCGGTTGTATCGCAGTGGGGAACGCTGGCCATCAGACGCTCGGGCTCGCTCCAGTCACATCATGGAACAAGCGTCGAGCACAGGGGAACCCCACGCTGCGAGATTTATCTTGCCTTTATCATTGCTTTGGGGTTGGCTAGACTGCTCTGAAGTCCAGAAAAACCGGCGGCTGGGCGCGATCGCTCAACGCTCGATCAGGTCTGCCACCATTACTATTCCCGTGTTTGTACGGAAATGTTTATGCCTGCACTGAAATGACCAAATTATCGCGATGCACTGCCGTATCCGCCCCGGCGTAGCCCAAAATCTGGGGAATTTCTTCAGAACGGTGGCCGACAATTTGCGCCAGCTCAGTATGACTGTAATTGACGATGCCGCGAGCAATTTCTTGTCCTTGAGCATCACAGAGCTGGACGGAAGACTGCCGCTCAAATTCCCCTTCAATTTCCGTGATGCCAGCGGGCAACAGCGACTTGCCGCCGTGTTGAATGGCCCGCACTGCCCCCGCGTCTAAATACAGCTTGCCAGCGGGTATCAAGCTTTGCGCAATCCATCGTTTGCGGGCGTTGGCCACAGTTGACTTGGGTGAAAACTGGGTGCCTAAATCGGCCCCCGCCATAATCTGAGCGATTTTTTCGGGGTGCTGACCATCGGTGATCACCGTGCAAACACCCGCGTTGGCAGCGATGCGAGCGGCTTCGATTTTGGTCACCATGCCACCCGTACCCCATTGACTGCCACGATCGCCAATACTGACCTGCAAATCTTCGAGCTGCTCGACCCGCTCCACAATATGAATGGGCTGCGCGTCGGGATGCTGGCGTGGATCAGCAGAGTAAAGGCGATCCACATCGGTGAGCAAAAATAGCCAGTCGGCCCCAATCAAACTGGCCACCTGCGCCGACAGTGTATCGTTGTCGCCAAATTTGAGCTCTTCGATCGCCACCGTGTCGTTTTCGTTCACGATGGGAATCACGCCCAGCTGCAGCAGCTGACGAAATGTGCGATAGCTATTGACGTAGCGCGATCGCTGCACCAAATCAGTGCGCGTCAGCAGCACCTGCGCGATCGACTGATTCAAGGAAGAAAAAAAGTCGTCATAGACTCGCATCAGTCTTCCTTGCCCCACCGCCGCCACCGCTTGCTTCATCGCCATATTTTTGGGCCGTTCGGACAGATTGAGGCGCGCGCAGCCCACCCCCACCGCCCCCGAAGAGACGAGAATCACCTGATGGCCTTCAGCCCTTAGCAAAGAGAGCGTTTCAACCAGGCTGGCAATCACCGAAATCGCCAGGTTGCCGTTCGATTTGGTTAAACTCGATGTGCCAATTTTGACCACCAGGGTCTGCAGCTTTACCACGGTGTTACCTATGCCTGCTCAAGCAGTCATCATAGACAGGCCCATCAGTTTTGTGAAGGGTCAGCAAAACCGCCACGATAGCTGCAATCGCGATCAGAGAACCACAGCTAGTCAGGTTTACGCGGGTTTATAGGTGCTGCGCATCGTGACGTTGACGCCTTCTTCTGACTGGGCCAAAATCAGCAGCGGTGTGGGCTTCGCTTTTTGATCCCAATGCATGTTGGCCAAGCGCCCTTGAATAGTAGGCTGCCAGCTGCCGCCTTCAGCTTCTGGGCTGAGAAAGGTCTCAATGCAGTCAATGATTTGATTGATCGTGCTGGAAGTGGATTGCGTCGGTAATTTAGCCAGCTTAATTTCAATCCGAAACAAAATGCGTGTTTTCGATCCCAACGCTTCGCTGGTTTTGTAGACCACATCAAAAATCTGGTCGATTTGCCGGGCTTTCGCTGCAATGCCTACCATGCCCGAGTCAGCCGGGCGCGATCGCAGCGCGACTGCGAGTTCTTGTTTGACCTTGATTTTGAGCTGATTCACAATTTGAAAGTGGAACATTTCCTCTTCCATCCGCAACCGCAAATAATCAAGGTTGAATTCCCGCGAGTGAATCAGATCGGGATTTTTCTCCATTTTGCTGATGGTGCCGGTAGCCATCTTGACCCGCTTTTGCAGTTCGCTGTTTTTGTACTCGGCAAACTTCAGCTTCTTGCGCATCTGGTTGTTTTGAACTTGCGTCACGATACTGACAGCGAGCAGCAAAACAAAGAGGACGCCAGAGGTCACCATCCACATATTCAGGCTGTTGCTAACAGCTGGAGGAGGCTCAGGAGCTGGCGCTTGAGCGATAATTAGACGGGTCTGAACAGGAGAAAATTTCATGGCTAAAAGGGACTGATCAACTCGACTGGTAAGATGCCCTACGAGCGTTCTAAATAAATTATCCCGGCAAGGGACAAATCAACTCTTCTATATACAAGTTGCCCGAAACCAGTCTTAGTCGGATCATCAGGCACGGAGGTTCAGTGCGTCCACCGAGAACGCGTGCCCCTGGCATCTAAATGACAGATGTAGGGAAATTGCGTGTAGCGTCCAAGGCCGCCCGGCCACCACGGATCTAACGCCCAATACAGTTGCCGACCGGTGAGCCCATCACAGTAGAAGTCGATCGCATCCCCGAGCAGGTGTCGACTCATTGAAGCCCCACCCGCTGCCGCATTGGCCGCCGGTGGCCGATACCAACTGGTGATGAAGAAAGGCCGACCAATGCGATCGCGGGCCTCTTGAGCCAGGGTAGCGATTCTCACAATACCGTTGACCGTCGCCTGATCGGGCGGTAGACGGGCACCGCCACGAGTCGCCTCAGCCCAGGTGAAGTTGCCGCTGGGCAAAATCGAGGCGGCCAGCTGCAGATTGCTTGGTGTCCAGCGCTGAGGACGCGCTGGTGGCATCGCAGGAACGGGGGGAGGCATCGCTTCCACCGCATTGCGGTTGGCCCGTTCCATCCGGCGCACGTCGGCTAATAGCGATTGCACGCTCGGAATGCGGCCCTCTAACCGCCGCCAAAGGGTCACCAGCCGAATCAGGGCTTCTCTTTGATCCGCATCGCCAGTGTAAGTGGTGGGTACGGTGGCCCAAAAAGTCAGCAGCGCTTGGTCGATTTGGGTGGCAGCAGCGGCCATGGCTTGCGGATCTTGGGCACTGTTAACCAAAACTTGCGGATCGAGCCCGAGCGCTTGAATGGCCGTAGTGCGTGAGTCGAGCCCTTGCCACAGGCGATAGCCCTCAGTCAGAGAAAAGCGTTGGTCACCCTGGCCGCGATAGCGCTCAGGAAGACGCTGGACAAACGCAATCAGGGCCGGATCGATGATTTCAATGTTGGTTTCGCTGCTGAAGGGATCGGTGGCAGCCAGCGCTCGAATGGCTGCCTCACGAGAGTCAAGTTCGCGCCACAGCTGCACTAAGCGAATGAAGGCCTCACGCTGATTGGGATAGCCAGAGAAATAGCGATCGGCCTGCGAGATAAAATCCACTAAAGCCTGATCTAACTGGACTTCGTCGAGATTGCCGGTATCATCCACCTCGACCAGGGTAGCAATCGCCGCTGCATGGGTATCAAGTTTGCGCCAAAGCCGCACGGCTTCGAGCAGGGCCTCGCGCTGAAAGGTAAGACGACTATAGTTTTCAGGAATGCGTTCGACAAAGGCTAAGAGGGCCTGATCGACGGATGCCAGGTTTTTGGGCAGTTGCTCAGCACTGTAAGCGATGGCGAGATCGGCTAAGTAAGCCTTGATCAGGGCTTGATCATCGACGGGCTCTAGCCGCGCTGCCGCGGCGTCGGTGACGGGCGGACTGTAGCCTTCAGCGACGGCTTGCAAAAAGCGATCGCTATACCGTCCCGCAGTGACATCCCAGAGATCTTTGCCTTGCCAACCCTCAGCGATAAGCTGGTTGGTGAGGCTGCGAACGGTATTGGCGGCATACTGCACCTGTTCGGGAAACGTATTGACCTGATCGGGGGGAATGCGGTTAGCAGGGGCAATGCCTAAACCGGTTTCGCCATCGGTTAGGGGAGGAGTCCCTTGGGTGGCATACAGTGCCGCCAAGACGGATTTATGAATACCGGAGCGAGCCGCTTCAATCAGATAGTAATCATTACGCTGATCGGGAGAACGCTGTGCCATAGCCCTGAATCCTGTCAATATCCCCAAAGTGTAGGACGTTTATGGAAAAATCTCCGGTGCCGCTGCAAGAATCTTCGCCCGCCGCCTTCACGGCTATTCGGTTAGTGGCGACTGATATGGATGGCACGCTGACTCAGGCTGGAAAATTCACCCCGGAGCTTTTGCGATCGCTCACCCAGTTGGCCGCATCTGAGATTCCCACAGTCATTGTGACGGGACGCTCTGCAGGCTGGGTGCAGGGCATCGCGGCCTATCTGCCAGTGGTTGGGGCAATCGCAGAAAATGGCGGTGTCTGGATTCCGGCTGACACAGGGGAGCCAGTAACGCTGATGGACATTCCAGAGATCGCCCCACATCGCGATCGCCTGGCGCACATCTTTGCTCAGCTCCAAGCCACCTTTCCCGATTTGCAGCCCTCTGCCGACAACCAGTTTCGCCTCACCGACTGGACCTTTGATATTGGTCAGCTGACACCCGCTGATCTGACCAGGATTAACCAGACCTGCCAGGCAGCTGGCTGGGGGTTTACCTACAGTACGGTGCAGTGCCATATTCGCTTGGCAGCGCAAGATAAAGGCATCGCGCTGCAGCGAGTATGGCAGCAGCAGTTTCCGAAAATTACTGCCAATCAGGTCGTAACGGTGGGCGATAGTCCCAATGATGAAGGCCTTTTCGAGACGGAACGGTTTCCTGTATCCGTTGGCGTTGCCAACGTGCAACACTACTGCGATCGCCTGCGGCATCAGCCCCAGTTCATCACCGCGGGTGCCGAAGTCGAGGGATTTCAAGAGCTGGTCCAGGCCCTCTTACGGGCAAAATCCGTCTAACTGCGAGGCTGTCAGGTTTGATGGCAAAACCCCTGCAGTCATTGGGGGATGGTCCCCTCAAGGACCGATAACAGGTCAGTCATATCAGGATGAGCAGCCCAGTCATGGGGCTGTCCATCACGCCAGACCTGCGGTAAATCCTCTCCTCGGGGCTGCAGCGCCAGGGTTTTACCTTGGGAGCCCTGATATTCCACCCGGTCATCCGTTACGGTAAGGCGCGATCGCGCCAAAACCTGCTGCCGAAAGTCCACAAAGTCGCCGTGGGTGGCTGATTCCCCCACTTCTAGAACAAACCCAGTTGCTAAGGGATGCAGGGCTAGCCAGGTTTGTTCCGTTTCAACAAAGGTGACTGCTGACTCAGTATCCACGCGCCCCACTGGCAACGTCAGCTCGGGCGACGCAGCACCTTGCCAAATCAGCAGATTTTCGTACTGAGCGATGGTGTGAGGGCCCGCGGCTTCGAGCTGCAACTCATCGATACTAGAGCCCGCAGCGACAGCTAAGCCGAAGCCTTGCCAGTCGCCGCCAGTACCCCGCGCCAGACTACCGAGCTGATAGGTGCGGCCGAGGTAGAGCGTTTCATAAAAGGCGGGGCCGTAGAGACCCGGCAACCAGTTCTCATAGTGAGGGTGAGTGCGGCGAACTTCTAAGGGACGAGCAAACGCTCGATGCGCTAGCTGCAACACCGACGCAGGAGGACGATAGTCGCTGGTGAGGGCATACAGCCAGTCATTTTCTAAGGTTTCGGGGGGCGGCCCCTGACCAAAATACAGCCAGAAAAAGTGAGCGGCGCTATCACTATCCACCCGTTTAGCCGGAAACGTCCAGCTGCCCCGCCAGTATTTCAAGGCCGCCGTAAAAAAGAGCCAGTCGAGCGCGTCTGCAGCCAGTTGCTTGACCTCTGGATCGACAGCAAAGTCATAGAGATTGAGATAGGCCGCTGTGGTATGACCGTGGTAGATCGAGCTATCCCACTCGCCCATGCCAATATCGAGCAGGGTGGAGACATAGCGCTGCAGATGAGCTTTGTAAATCTGGCGAGTGGCTTCGTTGCCGGTTTCCTCCGCCATCAGATAGACCGAAGTTTCTCGCATGGCGCGCAGATTATCGGTGTTGCGGCAGTCGACCAGCGTCGTGCAGTCGTCTTGAGAATTCGACCAAAATTTGCGCGGTGGGTTGGCAATTTGGGTCAGCGGGTCAGTGCGAGTCAGCCAATCCATCGCGCGATACATGCGATCGCGATAGTCAGCATCTAACTGATCGCCAAAGGCAAAATACTTTCTAATTTGGCCCTTAAGCACAAAGCTCGAATAGAGATCAATCTCGAAGGTTTCGGCAGCTTCGGGATCAGGCTGCTGCAAAAAGGCCAGCGCTTCCTCGGCTTGGGCATTACCGACCCACACATCGGCCAAGGCACGAGGATAGGAATTTTTCTCATATTCGTAGGCAATGCTGCCAAAGGTGTCAGGTGCCGTCAGCAAATGCCAGGCCCAGTTGGCCCGAATATGAAAGAGCAAGCAGACCATGCATTCCATCATGAGCACAACCCAACGACGGTTTTAGGAGCGGCAAACGCCCCTCTGGTATTGTGACCGCAAGCCGAGAGAATTGGCTAGAGTCCCTGCTGCGGGGTCGAATGGTAAAACTCATAACGGTTGTCAAAATAAGCCAATTTAATTTGCGATCGCTGAAAGAAAAACTTTCATAAGCCAGGCTTTAACGTTACGATAAGTAAAGCGACGCTCATAGACGTAGGAAAGGTTCATGACTGGCTTTATTCGAGGCTTATTTGGCCGCAAAAATCAGCAGACTCGCGCTGCCCAACCCAAGCAAACGGGTGCTTTTTTCTTAAACGAAGATGACGCTAAAACGTTTGGCGATATCGACTACATGCGCTCGAATAAAGTGGTTAAGCGCACCTTTGCCCGCAAACGCGGTGCTGAAGAGATGGAATCTGTTCGGCAAATTTCGGCGATGGAAATGAGCGAATTGGACGAAAAAGGGCTTGCGAACCAGCCCAAGAAAGCTGCCTCATCGTCTTCATCTTTTCAGTCCACCCCTCAAGCAAGCAAGTCTGAAGCGCCCCGTCGAACTGCTAACACTGACACCAGTATGGATATGTTCCGTAACATGGCAAAGGACATTAAAAAACGGTAGAGATTAGAGCCGCCCGGAAAATCGATGAAAAAATGAGCGAGGTAGCGTTAGTCTGCCTCGCTTTTTTATTGATCGCGATCGCGCTGCGCCAACGCTAGCCTCTGGACTCAGGTTGGGCCAGAGATCTGCCTGATAGGAGAAGCCAATATTGAGGGTGCTGCAGCATGCTGACGCGGTTGAACCGTTCTCTACGCTCACGTCTGGGTCACCGATGGTTAGTACGCCCTCAACCTCATTCTGAACAGTCATTTCCAGTCGTGGGGGTGGGCGCTTCTGCCGGTGGATTGGAAGCCTTTACGGAGTTGCTCAGTCACCTGCCGATTGATACGGTCATGGCCTTTGTGCTGATTCAGCACTTAGACCCCAATCAGCCCAGTGCCCTGAGTGAGATTATGGCGCGGGCAACTCCGATGCCGTTCAGCGTGGGGGCTGACGGTCTCGCGGTAGCGCCCAATCAGGTCTATGTGATTCCGCCCAATCAGGTGATGACGATCGCGGCGGGGGCTTTGCGGCTGCGGACCCGCCACTCCAATGAGGTGATCAATCGAGTTGTCGACATCTTCTTTGAATCGCTCGCTCAAGAACGGGGTAATCAGGCGATCGCGATTGTGCTGTCAGGGAATGGGGACGATGGCACCTTAGGCATCGAAGCGATTAAGGCTGCTGGCGGCATCACCATAGCCCAAACAGCCGCCTCAGCGCAAAGCGGTAGTATGCCCCACCGGGCGATCGCGACCAGCCAGGTCGATTTTGTCTTGGCACCGGCGGAGATGGCACAGACGCTAGCCGAGATTGGCAGCCATCCCTATCTGAACGGGGCTAATTTGAGCGATATCGTGGTGACCGATACCGCTGAGCAAGATACCTTTACGGCAATTCTTAATTTGCTCCGGTCGAAAACTCGGGTCGATTTCTCCCAGTACAAACCCACAATGCTCCAACGGCGCATGGCGCGACGCATGGCGCTGCATAGCTTAGAGAGCTTAGCCAAATATCAGCGCTATTTGCAGGCGCAACCGACCGAACTCGAAGCGCTCCATCAGGAGATCTTGATTAATGTAACGAGCTTTTTTCGCGATACCGAAGCCTTTGAAGCCTTAAAGACAGAGGTGTTTCCCGCCTTGCTGCGGGGTCGCGATCGCCACGACCCCATTCGCATTTGGGTGGCCGGTTGTTCCACCGGTGAAGAAGCCTATTCCATCGCGATTTGCTGGTTAGAGTATTTGGCCGATCAGACCTTTAATCAGCCCAGCCAAATTTTTGCGACAGATATCAGCGAAGCGGCGGTCGAGACGGCTCGCCGGGGCATTTATCGCGAGGCGCAGATTGCCGATGTCGCTCCCGACCGGTTACAGCGCTTTTTTGTCGCCGTCGAACAGGGGTATCAGGTCAACTCCACCGTGCGCGAGCTATGGGAGGCGCTCACAGATAAAGTACCAGTTAATATAAGAGGCTATTGGTTAGCATTCAAGAGGCTGGGCCATGCGAATGGGGGTGACCCTGGATGAGAAAGTCCAGTCAACATTGAAGGACGCCGCGAAGAAACTGACTGGCTCGAAGAAGCGAGCCTTTATGGCCAAAGCGACGGAAGACTACTTTGAGGGCTCGGCGCGCAAAGCTGAAACCTACCTAGGCTGGAAACGCCAAGCGGTGCAACTGGGCCTGCATGAGCGTCGCACTGGCCGGGTCTGCTTCGACAACTACTCCGCAAGAGGCGCTAAAAAGACGGAAGACAAGCTGCCGAGATTGGCCGCCGATATTCACGAACTGCTGGCCGAGCAGTGTCACGCCGACCCGCAACTGAAGACGCCGTTTCGATACACCAAAGTGACGGCTGCAGCCGTCTTAGAAGCCTTAGTCACCGACAAAGGCTATGCGGCCTCGGACTTACCCTGCCGTCAGACGATGGGCAGTATTCTGAATCGCCTCGGCTATCGGCTAAAAAAACCCAAAAAGTAAAGCCTCAGAAGAAGCTGCCGGAGACGGACGCCATTTTTGCCCACGTGGCGAGCGCCCACCAAGCCGCCGACCGCAACCCGAAGATGCTCAGACTATCCATTGACAGCAAAGCCAAAGTCAAAATTGGGAATCTCTCGAAAGGGGGGAAAGCACGTCGGCTCAACGCTCACCAAGCGGACGACCATGATGACCACTGGCACTCAGTCTTCGTGCCCTTTGGCATTCTCGATGTGCTCGGGAGCCAATTGTGGCTCTACTTTGGACAGTCCGCCGAAACCAGCGACTTTATCGTGGATTGTCTGCTCGCCTGGTGGCAAGCGCATCGGCAGGACTATCCCGAGGTGGAGGAACTCGCTATCGACTTGGATGGCGGTTCCGCCATCAGAAGTAATCACACCCAGTTCATCAAGCGCATGGCGCAGTTCTGTCAAACCACAGGGCTGAAAGTCCATCTCATTTACTATCCGCCTTATCACAGCAAATACAATCCGATTGAACGCTGTTGGGCGGCTCTAGAAAACTATTGGAATGGCGCTTTGCTCACCACTGTCGAGGCCGCATTGCAGTGGGCGAGCAACATGACTTGGAATGGACTCAAGCCCTTGGTCCAGTTAGTGGACGGGGTCTACCAGAAGCAGATAACGGTGCCGAAAGAGGAGCTAAAAGCTTATGAACAGCAGTGGCAACGCTCTGAGCATTTACCGAAGTGGGACATCACGATTGTCCCCAATTAACTGGGACCTTATTTATTTGCGCTTCCCTATACATTTTTGCCCGCCAAAATTTAACCAGCGATCCGCCCTTTTCTCAGCTCGATCTCGTGAGCTGCCGCAACGTGTTGATTTACTTTGGGTCAGCCCTGCAGGCAAAGGTTTTGCCGATGTTTCACTACGGCCTAAGACCCGATGGCTTTTTGATACTGGGATCATCCGAAACGGTGGGAGACTCCAGTGATTTATTTTCGCTGGTCAACCGTAAGCACAAGCTCTATGCCAAACAATCGTTGTCGTTGCGGCTGCCGCTCGAGTTTGAGCAAAGCAGCCCTACACGCCCAGTATTGCCGTCGCCCCTTGTGCGACCCGCCAGAGCTGCTCAAGATATTGACCTAGAGGCGGCCACCACGGCAGCCATTTTGCAGCGCTATCAGCCGACTGGGGTGGTCGTCGATGCCAAGTTAGAGATTGTGCAGTTTAAAGGCCAAACCGGGATCTATTTAGAACCGGAACCGGGACGGGCCAGTCTCAATCTGCTCACCATGACGAAAGAACCTTTGCGCTTAGATCTCCGCACGGTGATCTATCAGGCAGAACAGTCCGGTCAGCCCGCCAGTCGCGAATCAGTGATCCTGCAGGCGGGCGATCGCCAGCGCGTTCGGCTAGATGTGATTCCCTTTAATCTCGACAACACTGACACCTTTTATCTCGTACTGTTTGAAGCCATGGCGCTCGAAACGCCAGTGGCGGCTCTCATCCCCGCTGACGATGATTGGGTCGCTGAGCCGCCAGAAATCAAACGGTATCGTCAAGAGATGGAACGGCTGCAGCAGGATCTTGAAACCACGCGATCGCATTTGCAATCGATTATTCGCGAGCGGGAGTTTGCCAATCAAGATTTACGCGCAGCAAATGAAGAAATCCTCTCTAGTAACGAAGAGCTGCAGAGCACCAATGAAGAACTGCAGACCGCCAAAGAAGAGATTCAGGCGACCAATGAAGAGCTCGGCACCATCAACGATGAGTTATATCGCCGCAATGCCGAAGCCACACGCATTACCGATAACTTTCAAAATTTGCTCAACAGCATCAACGTGCCGGTTCTGATGCTGGGCAGCGACTTACGCATTCGCCGCTTTACCCCAGCCGCAGCCCAGCTCTTTAACCTAATTGCCAGTGATATTGGTCGGCCCCTAGGCGACATCAATCATCGGCTGGCGATCGCTGATTTAGAGCAGCAGATTCTGGCGGTGATTGATCCGCTCACCCAAACGTCGCAAGAGATTCAAGGACAAAATGAGCTGTGGTACGAGCTGCAGATTCGCCCCTATCGCACGTTAGACAACCGTATTGATGGCGCAGTCGTCGTTTTGATCGATATTGATCGGCTCAAACGCAACACCGAGCAGCTGCGGGCGGCGCGGGATTTTGCCGAGGGCATTGTGCAGACCGTGCGCGAGGCGTTGGTCGTGCTGACCCACGAATTTCGGGTCGTGACGGCAAATGAGCAGTTTTATCAGCTCTTTCAGGTCAACCCGAATGAAACAGAAAATCGGATAATTTTTGAACTGGGCAACGGTCAGTGGAATAGTCCACAGCTGCGATCGCTGCTCCAAGAGATTTTGCCGCAGCAGCAACGACTGACTGACTTTCAAGTCACTCATAACTTTGAGCACATTGGCCCAAAAACCATGGTGCTCAATGCCTGTACCTTGGCTCGGCAACATGATGACGACCTAATTTTGATCGCGATCGAAGAGTTGCCTCCCGAGCCGTGATGACGGGTAGTGATGGGTCGATCGCTCACCGGGTGGGGCCCCATGCCATCAGGCAGCATTTAGACAAGCGGCCCCTCAACGGCTGATCGACTGCGGCCAATTTATCGACGATGACCAATGGCTGGGGCACTAAGGCGCAAGGCGAATAGCAAGACTGGCAAGGTCGTTTGACAGTTGCCGTATGATGCCATCCTGTCGTCACCCGCCGTCAGAACTTTGCCCCTATAGTGAGGAGAAGCCGTACGGACTCGCCAGGCGAGCGGCCATTCGACCCAGCACCCTGCAGTCACAGCTTGACGGCTGACCACCCCAATGGCCATGCTCACTATCCACAGCACATAGCTTCTGAGGTTTTATGGGGATCACCCAACAAATTGAAGCGGTCTATGAACGAGCCTTACGCTTGCGTGACAAAGCGACCCGTTCACCAGCTTCGCCAGAATTACTTGAAGCCGCTCTGAGTGATCTCTACTTTGTGCTGGAAGAGCTGCACACCGCTGATGAAGAAATTCGACAGCAAAATATTGAGCTATCAGCCACTCGGTTGGCGATCGAAGAAGAGCGACAGCGCTATCGCACATTATTTGAACTGGCCCCCGATGCCTATTTGGTGACTAATCATGAAGGTTTGATTCACTGGGTTAATCGGGCCGCCACCAGTCTTTTCTCCACATCGAGAGAAGTTTTAATCGGCAAGCCTCTCGTCGTCTTGATTGATGCAGCCGATCGCCCGCAAGTCTTGACCCAGTTGACTCATCCGAAACATCAGCAAGATTGGCAAGTCACCTTAGCAGAGCCGGCAGCCACTCCGATTGTGGTGTCGGTCTCGACGGCTTGGTTAACGAGTGCTCGCCATCAGCAGACTGAGGCAGCAGTACTATGGTTGCTGAGAAATATCACCCAACGTGAGCAAACCACCCAACAACTCCGGGCCGCCTATGATGAATCAGAGCGGCGATTGACAACTTGCACCACCGAACTAGCCCACGTTAAAGCCCAGCTCCAGCAGGAGATGATCGCCCGTCAGCAAGCTGAACAAACCCCGCCAGAGTCATCGCCTTGAGGCAGCGATTGAGCACCGGGTCTCGATGACCTCAGCCGGAGCGATCGCCGAGGAGAACCGCCATGAAATCACCCCGTGCAGGGAGTCCCGGCTGAGCGGGAGCAGCGGCAGCGACGTGTCTGGCACAGTCGTCTTGCCAGGTCATGGCTGAGCGGGCGGCAAGCCGTTGATCAGCTGTTGAATGCGATCTGGAGTCAGGGCTTTGAGGCCCGGCAATACCAGACTGGCCCCGGCGGCCCTTAAACCGGCGGCATAGTTGGCCGCGTAGGTCTCGTCTGCGGCAACAACATGGGGCGGCAAGATCCCCACCCCGATCCATGGGGTGGTCGAACGCTGCTGCCGGGCCTGTTGAACAGTGTGCATATCGGCGACGGTATCGCCGACGTAAAGCACAGGGATGTCGGTTTTGCCTCCACTCAGCTGATCCGTCACTTGGAAAAAGCCCGTGGGGTCAGGCTTACCAGGGGCATCATGCATCGCGACGAGTAGGGGCTCCGATAACCCAAGCCGTCGTTCAAGCACAAAGGCGGCTGAGCCACGAGTCGCCCCGCTAAAAAACCCCCAGGCCATGTGAGCTTGAGTCAACTGCTCAAAGTAAGGGGCGCTGATCAGCAGCGGCTCCTGTGAAATGTAGCCCGTCCACTGCGCCGGATCATCAAGATTAGGGCCGCGATAGCGCTGCTGAAAAAAGTCAACTAGTGCCTCATAGCTCAGCGTCAGATCAGCCCGCGGTTGACCTTGAGTTTCAAAATAGCGATAGATCAATTCCTGCGACGCTTCCCAGTCATTGTTCCACCGACCTTCTGCCTTCAAGTCATCGATCGCCGCAGCAGTGGGACGATAGCAGCCCTGGGTAAACGATTCCACCGTGTCGGCCAGGGCGCGGCGGTAGGAACCGCCGACATCTCGAATCACGCCGTCAATATCAAATACGGCGATCGCTTGTAAGGGCATAACTGAAGTCATCTCATGAGTCTCTGGAGGGCTAGCCGCCGTGATTTGGACATTACAGATTTACCGACTTAGGATATTATGGAGGACTGTAGTTTTGGAAGGGGGTTTGCGGTGGAGGTTGTATTAGAAACTGAGGCCAGGTTTGTCTTAAAGGTGCTCTGGTTAGATAAAGATGTTGCCTTAGCAGTTGACCAAGTGGTCGGCAAGGGCACCAGCCCACTCACGGCTTATTTTTTCTGGCCGCGTAACGACGCGTGGGAACAAATGAAAACTGAGCTGGAAGGCAAAAGCTGGATTTCTGAAGAAGAGCGGGTAGGATTGCTCAATACCGCCACTGAAATCATCAACTACTGGCAAGAAGAAGGCAAAGGCAAGCCGATGCGCGTCGCCCAAGAGAAATTCAAAACCGTCTTGTTTACCGGTAGTTCGTGATGACGGCGAGCACCCAAACGTTCCAACCTTACCGGTAGCTAGATTCTGTATTAGCCATAAAAAAGAGGAAGCGATGATCGCTTCCTCTTTTTTATTAGAGTTGATGTCGATCAACCATCAGCGGACTGAACTTAGCCGGCCGAACCACCCGCCGCTTGTAAGCGAGCCCGAGCTTTTTGTAAAGCCTGTCGCGCTTGCAACGCTGCTTGACGATCATCTGACGACGTCGCCGTCATTGTCGCCTGCGCCGTTTCAAAGGCAGAACGGGCATCATCTTGATCGATGCTGTCGCCCCGCTCAGCGCCTCTCACAAGAATCGTCACTTCGTCATTATCAACTTCAGCAAACCCGCCCATGAGGGCGATCGCCACCCAGTCTTTGGCCGGGCGCACGCGCATCACGCCGACATCTAAGGCCGTCATGAGGGGAGCGTGACCACTCAAAATACCAAGTTGCCCGGTAGTACTGGGCAAAATTACTTCTTCAGCTTCTGCATCCCAAACTGTCTGGTCGGGAGCAATCACACGCACGGTTAGAGACATTGTGAATTAAACCGCTCTCTTGCAAAGATAACTATCAAAAATTAGAGTCGGCTGTTAACTACAGCCGACTCCCGCAGCTCGCCTAGGACTGCGCCTTCATCTCTTCAGCGGCCTTGAGCACCATATCCATGTTGCCCTTCAGATAGAACGCCTGCTCTGGAATATCATCCAGGTCGCCGTTCAAAATCATCTGGAAGCCCTTGATGCATTCCGCCAAAGAGACGTACTGACCCGCCATGCCGGTAAAGATTTCTGCCACAAAGAACGGCTGTGACAGGAACTTCTCGATCTTGCGAGCCCGAGCCACCGTCTGCCGGTCATCTTCTGACAATTCATCCAGACCCAAAATGGCAATGATGTCTTGCAGCTCTTTGTAGCGCTGCAGAGTTGATTGTACTGCTCGCGCCGTGTCGTAGTGCTCGTCGCCCACGATTTCCGGCTGGAGCATCGTCGAGGTGGAATCCAGCGGATCGACCGCCGGATAAATGCCCTTAGAGGCTAAGCCCCGAGAAAGCACCGTCGTTGCGTCTAAGTGCGCAAATGTCGTCGCCGGAGCCGGGTCAGTCAAGTCATCTGCCGGTACGTAGACAGCTTGAATCGAGGTAATCGATCCCTCTAGGGTCGACGTAATGCGCTCTTGCAGGTCGCCCATGTCAGTACCCAAGGTCGGCTGATAGCCCACCGCTGACGGCATGCGACCAAGCAGCGCGGACACCTCAGAACCGGCTTGCACAAACCGGAAAATGTTGTCGATAAACAACAAGACGTCTTGCTTGTTGACATCGCGGAAGTGCTCCGCCATGGTCAAGGCCGACAAACCAACCCGCATCCGGGCACCGGGCGGCTCATTCATTTGGCCATAGACCAAAGCCACTTTCGACTGGCTGAGATCGTCGCTGTTGATCACGCCCGACTCAATAAATTCGTTGTAGAGGTCATTGCCTTCGCGAGTGCGTTCACCCACACCGCCAAACACAGACACACCGCCGTGCTCTTTAGCAATGTTGTTAATCAGCTCTTGAATCAAGACCGTTTTGCCCACGCCCGCACCGCCAAACAGACCGGTTTTACCGCCACGGCGATAGGGTGCCAACAAGTCGATAACTTTAATGCCGGTTTCAAACACCGCAGGCTTCGTCTCTAGCTCCGTTAAGGGCGGGGCTTGACGGTGAATCGGTGAGGCTTTATCCGCAGAAACGGGGCCTTTTTCGTCAATCGGCTCGCCCAATACGTTGAAGATTCGGCCCAGGGTCGCACCGCCCACCGGCACGCTAATAGGAGCACCGGTGTCAGTGACTTCCATGCCCCGCACCAGACCATCCGTTCCGCTCATCGCAACCGCACGAACTTTGGAGTCTCCCAGAAGCTGTTGTACTTCGCAGGTGACCGAAACCTCTTGACCAGCAGCATTCGTGCCGCTAACCACAAGGGCGTTATAAATTTCAGGTAGGCTTCCGCCTTTAAAGCCGACGTCAACGACAGGGCCGACGACCTGTACGATGTAGCCGGTGTTGGTTTTCTCTGCAGTGGTGACCATGCTTGCGTCTATCTCTGTGATCTGCTTTCTGACCGCTTTCTAAAGACAACCTTAGGTTTTCGCAGCGCCACTTAACACATTATCACTGAACGTGCGTCTTCCCAGCGATCGCCCCGCGCAGTTTCTAGCCGGTTGTCGTTTAGCCAACACCACGCTCGTCAGTGGTGCCAAACCATGGCACAGCAGCCCCACGCAAGATGGCATTTGGCAAGCGTCAACCGACGTCGGCGAGCGGGTTAAGCGTCACCCAGAACTAGCGTTTGAGGCTTGAGACAGTTTTCCAAAGTCGAACACTCCGGCCAGCTCGAAAACTGGAGGGAGCAACACCCATCACAGCTGACTAGAGACTTTTGACACGCCCTTGGAAGCATCTTTGCCACACGGCGCATTTTGGGTGCGGCTTGCCAGGGATTCCTGACCCTTAACCAGACGATTACGTTCTAGATTTAGGGTTGTAGGGTTCAACGTACTGTGACGGGAAGTAAACACGATGGCTCAAGCAGCAGACGTAGCTCCAACAGTGGATTTTAGCGATCCTCAATACTTTTTTAATCGGGAGCTGAGCTGGCTCGAGTTCAACGATCGCGTGCTCCACGAAGCCAACGACTCCCGCACGCCTTTTTTAGAGCGACTCAAATTCACCGCGATTTATAGCTCTAACCTGGACGAGTTTTTTATGGTGCGCGTCTCTGGCCTCATGGATCAGGTGAGCGCCGGCATTCGCACCAAGACCGCCGATGGTCTCAGGCCAGCGGAGACGTTAGCGGCCATTCGATCGCACTTGAAACCCAAGCTGCAAGCCCAGCACAATTTGTTTCAAACCGAGCTGCGGCCCCAGTTGCAGGAGCATGGCGTCTATCTGCTGGACTATGCCGAACTTCACGCCAAGCAGCAAAAGTATTTGGAAGACTACTTTGAAAAACAAATCTTTCCGGTATTGACGCCTTTGAGTGTGGACCCAGCACACCCGTTTCCGCGCCTGTCGAATCTGAGCTTGAATCTCGCGGCGTCGGTGACTAATCCAGACACTAAGGTGCAAAAGTTTGCGCGCATCAAAGTGCCTAACAACCTGCCCCGGTTCATTGGCTTGCCCGCAGAGCTCACTACCGGTGAAGAGACGATCTGGATGGGGACGACGCTCGAAGAAGTCATCGCCAACCATCTCGACTTTCTGTTTCCGGGCATGGAAGTGTCGGGCCATTATCTGTTTCGCATTACGCGGGATGCCGATTTTCCCGTGCGCGAAGATGACGCCGATGACCTCTTGGTCGCCATGGAAGAAGAGATCAGCAAGCGCCGCTTAGAAGGCTTTGTCTGCCGTCTAGAAATTGAGCAGTCGATGCCGCCCGAGCTCCGCGAGGGCTTGATGCAGGAGTTGAAGGTTGCCGAAGAGGATATCTACGAATTATCTGGGGTACTGAATCTCAAAGACCTATTCTTCTTTCTCTCGATGCCGCTGCCCGAGCTGAAAGATCAGCCGTGGAACGCGCTGGTGAACCCCCGTCTCAAAGGCGTCGATCATGGTGAGGAAAGTGTCTTTGGGGCGATTCGCAAGGGCGACATTTTGCTGCATCATCCCTACGAGTCATTTGCCTCGTCGGTGCAGACTTTTATTGCCCATGCCGCCCGTGACCCTCGCGTCCTCACCATCAAGATCACGCTCTATCGCACGTCCGGCGATTCGCCCATTGTGCAGTCACTGATTGCGGCAGCCGAAAACGGCAAACAGGTGGTGGCTCTAGTCGAAATCAAAGCCCGCTTTGATGAGCAAAACAACATTATCTGGGCGCGCAAGTTAGAAGATGCGGGCGTGCATGTCGTCTATGGTGTAGTGGGGCTGAAAACCCATACCAAAACGACGCTAGTCGTCCGTCAAGAGGGCGATCGCTTGCGCCGGTATGTGCACATTGGTACCGGCAACTACAACCCCAAAACCTCGAAGCTCTACACCGACCTCGGTATCCTCAGCTGCCGCGATGAACTGGGAGCCGATCTGACCGACCTGTTCAACTTTTTGACGGGGTATTCGCGCCAGGCCAACTATCGCAAGCTGTTGGTCGCCCCGTTAACGCTGCGGAAGCGGATGCTGCAGCTGATCGATCGCGAAATTGAGCATGTGGAACAGGGTCAGCAGGGTCGCATCATCGCCAAAATGAATTCCCTGGTGGATGCGGAGATGATTCAAGCGCTGTACCGGGCTTCTCAAGCTGGGGTGCAAATTGACCTGATTATTCGCGGTATCTGCTGTTTGCGACCAGGCGTACCGGGCGTTAGCGACAACATTCGTGTGCTCAGCATCATTGGCCGATTTTTAGAACATGCCCGCATTTTTTACTTCACAAATGATGGTGCCGAAGAGATTTACATGGGCAGCGCCGATTGGATGCCGCGTAACCTCGATCGCCGCGTTGAAGCCATCACCCCGGTCGAAGAACCCACAGCGGTGCAAGAGCTCAAGGACATTATTGACATTATGCTGACGGATAATCGCCACGCCTGGGAACTGGATGCTGACGGGGTGTTTACCCAGCGTACCCCCGGCGCGGATGGTGACAGCCGCAGCACCCATGATTTGTTAATGGCACGGGCGGTCAAGCGCGATCAGAGCGGCACGATCGACAGCCTTAGCTAGCAGCGGCCCTCAGACTGCCGCCTTGATCTTCCCTCTCAGGCCGTGACAATGTCCCCAACTGGCGACGCGGCTTACCAAGTTGTGGCGGTGTCTGCCCCAGTAGGCGGAAGAATATTGAATAATAGGGGTCTAAGCGCAGTTGCCCAGCTACTTGTGCTCCAGTTGCCGTTCGTCTAGCCCTTGCGTGAAAAAATGCCCAGCGCCTTTCTCGACCGTCTGCACAGCCCCGATCGCCCCGTTATCGTCTTTGATGGCGCGATGGGCACCAATCTGCAAGTGCAAGAGTTGACCGCCGCTGACTTCGGTGGGCCGGAGTACGAGGGATGCAACGAATATCTGGTCTTTACGAAACCCGAGGCGGTTGCAACGGTACATCGGGGCTTTTTGGCCGCTGGAGCCGATGTGATTGAAACCGACACCTTTGGCGGCACATCAATTGTCCTCGCCGAATACGATTTGGCCGATCAGGCCTACGCCCTCAACAAAACGGCGGCAGCACTGGCCAAACAAGTTGCGCAAGAGTTTTCGACCTCCGAACATCCCCGCTTTGTGGCCGGATCAATGGGGCCGGGCACCAAGCTGCCGACCCTGGGACATATTGACTTTGACACGCTGAAAGCCGCCTATGTCGAGCAAGCCCAAGGCCTGATCGACGGGGGCGTCGATCTGATGCTGGTGGAAACCTGTCAGGATGTGCTGCAGATCAAAGCGGCCCTCAACGCCATTATTGAAGTCTTTGAAGAACGGGACATTCATCTGCCACTGATGGTCTCCGTCACGATGGAACAGCAGGGCACCATGCTCGTGGGCACGGAGATGGCGGCGGCACTGGCGATTTTGGAGCCCTATCCCATCGACATTTTGGGGCTCAACTGTGCCACCGGGCCAGACCTGATGAAAAATCACGTCAAGCACTTAGCAGAGCAATCACCCTTTGCAATTTCCTGCATTCCCAATGCGGGCCTACCCGAAAATGTCGGCGGTCAGGCCGTTTACCATCTTTCACCGATGGAACTGCGGATAGCACTGATGCATTTCGTCGAAGATCTGGGCGTGCAAGTGATTGGGGGCTGCTGCGGGACGCGCCCTGACCACATTGCGCAACTGGCAGAGCTAGCTAGGGATCTGCATCCCAAGGAAAGACCGGTGAGGGGAGCAGGGTATGAGGGTGAATCTCCCGCTTCTAACCAGTCACCCAGCCACCCAGCCACCCAGCCACCCCATTACGCTGACCCTAGACCTGCCCTCAACTACGTCCCCTCTTCCGCTTCCATCTACAGTCCACAGCCCTACGATCAAGACAATTCTTTCTTAATTGTGGGTGAGCGGCTCAACGCCAGCGGCTCCAAAAAATGCCGCACGATGTTGAACGACGAAGATTGGGATGGGCTGGTGGCGCTGGCGCGATCGCAGGTCAAAGAAGGGGCCCACGTACTAGACGTCAACGTGGACTATGTCGGCCGCGATGGCGAGCGCGACATGCACGAGCTGGTGTCACGCCTGGTCACCAACGTCACCCTGCCGCTGATGCTCGATTCCACCGAATGGCAAAAAATGGAGGCGGGCCTCAAAGTTGCCGGGGGCAAGTGCATTCTCAACTCGACCAACTATGAAGATGGCGAAGAGCGCTTTTTGAAAGTCTTAGAACTCGCCAAAACCTACGGCGCAGGTATCGTCATTGGCACCATCGACGAAGATGGCATGGCGCGCACCGCTGAGAAAAAGTTTCAGATTGCCCAGCGAGCCTATCGGGCTGCGCTGGAATATGGCATTCCAGCACGGGAGCTGTTTTTTGACACGCTGGCACTGCCGATTTCCACCGGGATTGAAGAAGATCGGGTGAACGGCCAGGAGACCATCGAATCAATTCGGCTGATTAAAGCCAACCTGCCGGGCTGTCACATCATGCTGGGAGTCTCAAATGTTTCCTTTGGCTTAAATCCAGCGGCGCGGGTGACACTGAACTCCATCTTTTTGCACGAAGCGATGCAGGTAGGGTTAGATGGCGCGATCGTCAGCGCCGCCAAGATTTTGCCCCTAGCGAAGATCGACCCGGATCATCAAAAGATTTGCCGCGACCTGATTTACGATCGCCGCGAGTATGACGGCGATATTGTCACCTATGACCCCCTGACCAAACTCACCACCTTGTTTGAAGGCAAGAGTTTGAAAAAGAAAGAGGCGATCGCCAAAGATCTGCCCATTGAGGAACAGCTCAAACAGCACATCATCGACGGTGAACGTATCGGTTTAGAAGATGCCCTGGCCAAGGCGTTACAGCAGTATGAGCCGCTGACCATTATCAACACCTTTTTACTCGACGGCATGAAGGTGGTGGGTGAACTGTTTGGCTCTGGCCAGATGCAGCTACCGTTTGTGCTGCAGTCGGCGCAAACCATGAAGGCGGCAGTTGCCTACCTGGAACCGATGATGGAAAAGTCCGACAGCGACAGCTCGGGCAAAGGCAAATTTATCATTGCCACGGTCAAGGGCGACGTGCATGATATCGGCAAAAACCTGGTGGATATCATCCTCTCGAACAACGGCTACAAGGTGGTGAACCTGGGGATCAAACAGCCGGTGGAGAATATCATTCAGGCCTATCGCGAGCACGATGCCGACTGTATTGCCATGAGCGGGCTGTTGGTGAAATCGACCGCCTTTATGAAAGACAACCTGGCCACCTTTAACCAGGAGGGCATCCGCGTGCCGGTGATTCTTGGGGGGGCTGCGCTGACGCCGAAGTTTGTGCATGATGATTGCCAAAACACCTACCAGGGCAGAGTGGTTTACGGCAAAGATGCGTTTGCCGATCTGCATTTTATGGACAAACTGATGCCCGCCAAAGCGGCGGGCAATTGGGATGATCTGCAAGGGTTTTTAGATGAGGCCGGCCAGGCGGAATTTGGCGATCGCTCGACCAATGGTGCCGCCCCACCAACTGATGAATCCGGCTCAGAGTCCGATCAAGCGGCGGCAGCTGAACCCGTCGTTGTAGATACCCGTCGGTCTGAAGCGGTGGCGATCGACATTCCGCGACCGGTGCCGCCATTTTGGGGCACCAAGATTCTCAATCCGATCGATATTCCCCTCACGGAAGTGCTCGATTATTTAGACCTGCAGGCTCTGTTTGTCGGGCAGTGGCAGTTCCGTAAGGCCAAGGAACAGTCACGGGAAGAATACGACGCCTTTTTGCAAGAAACGGTATACCCGATTCTCGACACCTGGAAGGCTCGCGTGCTCTCGGAACCGCTACTGAAGCCGCAAATCGTGTATGGCTATTTCCCCTGTTTGGCAGCGGGCAATTCCCTGCATATCTATGATCCAGAGGTGATGACAACGGGAGAGAAAGCGCCTGACCCCATCGCAACGTTTACCTTCCCCCGACAAAAGTCGCTGCGCCGTCTCTGCATCGCTGATTTCTTTTTGCCGCAAGATCAGGCTAAACCCGGCCAGTTTGATGTGTTTCCGATGCAGGCAGTGACCGTGGGCGAAGTCGCCACCGAGTTTGCTCAAAAGCTGTTTCAAGCCGACCAATACACCGACTACCTTTACTATTACGGGCTGTCGGTGCAAACGGCAGAAGCCATGGCTGAGTGGTGCCATACGCGCATTCGGCGCGAGTTGGGCTACGGCGATTTGGAGCCCGCTACGCTGCGAGAAATCCTCCAGCAGCGCTATCAGGGCTCGCGCTACAGTTTTGGCTACCCGGCCTGTCCGCACATTCCTGATCAGTTTGTGCAGCTAGAACTGCTGCAGACTGAGCGCATCGGCATGTTGATGGATGAAAGCGAACAGCTATATCCCGAACAATCCACCACCGCGATCGTCACCTATCACCCAGTGGCCAAGTACTTCAGCGCTTAGTTTATTCCTCATGTCAATACCCTATCTATGGCAAAGAACTGGTCAGGAAAGAAGTTCTGTTTTTCATTGCGCTTGGGGCTGACATAGCGACATTGATGTCAAAGGCAAAGCTGTAGCTTAATTCCTTTATAAAGTAGTTATGTGGGTTGCATTTGATCGGCACAGCAAGTCAGAGTATCAAGCTAGAAATTGCAAAATAAGAGTATGAAAACTTTGAAGTCATCCGTTGAAATATCGAAGACTGACTGACGTGAGTTCAACGATTTCTGGCGACAAGTTAGCATTGCACGAATATATGACTGGCGATATATAAGTTTCATTATATTTGGAGTGATTTTGCTTAGCATATCTGGTCAAAATATGCAGTCTTATGACTTTAATGAATTTCTGTTCATGACTTCAATATATTTATTTTTGACCGGCATTAATTGGTGGAGGCATCGAAGTATATTCTTAGCAGCTCAACCACTAGAAAATGCTTGGATTCTAGGCAAACGTGAGTACCTATTCTCAATTCAAGGAATCAAAATTATAGGGCCAAACTTTAGTTATAGTATTTTATGGTCAGCAGTACGCAAAATCGAAAATTCCAATCATCTAATCATACTAATGGTTGATTCTGCACAAGATATATTACTACCCAAAAGGCATTTGGAAGATCCGGAGAAAGCGCTAAATTTACTCGAAGAACTTTTTCGAGAAAGTGCTTGAAAACTCAAGAAGTGTTTTAGAAGAATATGGCGAGCCGCAGTCAGGTTTGGGTACTTTTAATCGCCAGATCGCTTGCGGCAAGGCCCTTCCCTGCATCTTGAACCTGCCACCTTTCTACTCTCTGCTATATCAGCCATCGGGATCAAGACAACTGGAAGCCTTGTCGCCCCTCAATCAACCGGAATTTCCACGGCATAACTTGAGGAACAGTGTAGAACTCTGCGCTTAAATGATACTTCTGGGTGTTTTATAACGTCATGATCAACTGCTTTGCAGCTCGACATGCTCACAGCCGCTACCTTGCTACCCACGGGGCACCGCTGAAGTTTGGCCAGGGGGGAGACCCGATTGACAGTGCTGGCCACTTTGTTGAAAACACCTGAGATCACTCTGAGACTTCGCAGAGCAGCCAACTGGCTCCGCAGTCTCGTCCTAACTAGACTGACGACTCACATACGTCTCTCCCCAAAATCGATTTAAGCGGCTTAGAATCCTGTCAGATCCCGGCAATCTAGCGGAGACCTCAATGATGAAACTCTCAGATTGGATTAGTCTAATTTGCTTTGTGATTGCTCTGGTGATCATCTGGCAGTTTCGTCAGATTTTACTGCTAGTGTTTGCGGCGGTGGTGTTGGCGATCGCCCTCAATAGCTTTGCCCGACGCTTAGTGAAACGACTACGTCTGGTGCGATCGCGGGCCGTACTGCTGACGATGGGGTCGGTGATTATGGTGCTGGGGCTCTTCACCGTGCTCGTGCTGCCGCTGTTTGTCGGACAGTTTGAACAGCTCTTAGCGCTGGTTCCTGACGGGTTTAACCGGCTCGATGTGTGGGCCGATGACATGCTGACAAACCCGCCTAGCTGGCTACCAGAAGGCATCCCAGAGTGGGAAATTCCGGGATTATCGAATTTGATTGAACAGTTTGCCACTCTGGGCAGTCAGTTTTTTGGTAATTTTGTCAGTTTCTTTTCCGGGTCAGTCATCACCCTGCTGCAGCTGCTCTTGCTCATTGTCTTGACGATTATGTTTCTGAGCGACCCGCAAGCTTACCGCAACTTGCTGCTGCGCTTGTTTCCCTCTGGGTATCGTCGTCGGGCCGATGCCATTTTGACCAAATGCGAATGGTCGCTGTTGTGCTGGCTGGGCGGAGTGTCGATCAATTCTCTTTTCGTCGCGACCCTAAGCTTTATCGGGCTGGTGCTGTTGCAGGTGCCCTATCCTTTTGCGAATGCGATGCTGGCCGGTTTATTTAACTTTATTCCTAACCTGGGCCCAGCGTTGAGCGCAATTTTCCCCATCATTGTGGCGCTGTCTCAGTCGTTTGGCAGTGCGATCGCAGTGCTGGTGCTCTATGTCATGATCCAAAATTTAGAGAGCTACTGGTTTAGTCCCATGATGATGCAGCGCCGGGTGTCGCTTTTACCGGCAGCGACCCTCATCGTGCAGCTCTTTTTTGCCAATTTTTTAGGCCCTGTGGGATTGATTTTGGCCTTGCCACTGGCCGTCGTTTGCAAAACGTGGATTGAGGAAGCCTGGGTTGTGGATGTGCTGGACCAGAAGCCAGCGCCCCTACCGGTTACAGCGGTGGACGCTCCAGCGCTGATAGAACCCGACCATGACCCTGACTCAGAACAAAATTAGAAGTCGCCGGGCCAACCCATCATTTGCCTAAACTCCAGTCAAACTCATCCCCTGTGTAGAGGCGAGCCGCAGAGACGTTTGTGCGGCTCAGCGAGGTACGACCAACTGCGCCGCCTCGTTGAAAAATAGGCGACGAATGCCGCTTGTCACCAGAATTGCCGCCAGCAGATCGGAGAAGGCCAGCATAAACATAATGAGCATCTGATACAGCGCAGCATTGAGCGGATCAACGCCCCCCAACAATTGCCCCGTAATAATGCCTGGCAGCTTAACAATGCCGACCACCATCATGGCGTTGATGGTGGGAATTAACCCCGCCTTGATCGCGGCTGTGCGATACGCCGCGATCGCCTGCGCGGGGGTGGCCCCTAAGCTCAGATGGGTCTCAATTTCGACTTGATTTTGTTTCAAATTGCTGACCAAGCGATCGCCTGCGATGGTAGCTGACGTCATAGCGTTGCCCAGCACAATCCCCGCCAACGGAATCACATATCGCGGCTCATACCAAACCTCTGGGCGAATGATAAAACCCGTAGTGTAAATCACGGTCAGGGCGGTGCTGGCCAATAGCGAGCCGGCCAACACCGGCAGCAGTCTGCTCAAGCGCTTGCCAATGCGATTGCGGGCCACCACCGTGGCGATCGCGAGCATCACCAGCAATACAGCCAAAATGCTTAAAGGATTGCGCCAGGCAAACACAATAGCCAGCAGATAGCCAACCGCCAGCAGCTGAAAGGCCGTACGGGCAGTGGCATTCAATAGGGTGAGTTCGAGCCCTAACTGTTGCCAGCGGGCCAGGGCGATCGCGGCCACCATAAACAGCAGCGACAAGGACAACTGCAGCAAACCCAGTTCAATCACGGCAGAACGCTTTAAGTAACGCCGCTAGCATACTGGATTACCCCTAACATCGCCTGACAACAGGCGTACAGGATTTATTTTCAGCCACGAAAAAAAATCATTCATTGAATTGAATCAATGGATGAGCGCCAAGACTCTTACTTAACAGATGTTTAAGATCAACAGAGATTAACTGTATTTTTCTATACTATTGTTAAGAGCGCTGAAATGCGCATCCTGATTCCCTGTCATGTAACGGGACGATGCCGACCAGCCGATATCAGTGAAATTCTGAAATTACTAATTTCCTGGATGCGCTCTCCGCTTGCACTCAAGCGGATTTGGTGGGTTTTTATCCATAAGAGGCAAGGGTTTCGTAATGCAGGCTTCGCTATTTCGCTCCAAAATCTATGATCCGGCTGTCGTGGCGAAGTTTTACAGCCGCCGCCCCTGGAAAGTACTCTGGCGTTCAATACAAGTGCTCTGGTGGGTGGGTAGTTTTGTCTTAGGCTTGCAGAGCGATCGCTGGTTGGGTAACGAACACAGAAATTTAGAGAAACGGGCAGTGCAGCTGCGGCAATTGCTGACGCGCTTGGGGCCAACGTTCATCAAAGTCGGCCAAGCGCTCTCCACTCGTCCTGACCTGGTGCGCAAAGACTTTTTAGAAGAGCTGACCAAACTGCAAGATCAGCTGCCCCCATTTTCGACTGACTTAGCCATGGCCATCGTCGAGCGGGAATTGGGCTACACAGTCGAAGAAGTTTTCAGCGAAATTTCTCCTCTGCCGGTTGCTGCGGCCAGTTTAGGGCAGGTCTATCAGGGACGGCTCTATAACGGTGATGAGGTAGCGATCAAGGTACAGCGCCCACATCTGTTACCAATCATCACTTGTGACCTGTTCATCATGCGGTTTGCAGCTCGGGTGTTAGGCCCGCTACTACCGCTGAACTTAGGCCACAACTTGATTCTCATTGTGGATGAGTTTGGCACCAAGCTGTTCGAAGAAATTGACTATCAGAATGAAGGCCGTAATGCCGAACTGTTTGCGGCTAATTTTCAAGATGACCCAAATATCAAGGTGCCGAGCATTTATTGGCGCTACAGCACCCATAAAGTCTTGACTCTGGAATGGATCCATGGCTTTAAGCTGACGGATATTGACAAAATTCAAGCCGCCTCGCTCGACACCAACGACCTGATTGAAGCGGGCGTCACCTCAGGCCTACAGCAGCTCTTGGAATATGGCTTCTTTCACGCTGATCCGCACCCCGGTAATCTCTTCGCGATGGCCGATGGTCGCATGGCCTACATTGATTTCGGCATGATGGATCAGCTGGGTCAAGAAACCAAGGAAACCCTGGTAGATGCGGTGGTGCACCTGATCAATCAAGATTATTCAAACTTAGCGACGGATTTCGTCAAGCTGGGCTTCCTCACGCCCGATACCGATATTCAACCGATTATTCCGGCACTGGAAATGGTACTAGGGGATGCGCTGGGAGCGAAAGTCCGAGACTTTAACTTCAAAACCACCACCGATCGCTTCTCGGAGTTGATGTACGACTATCCCTTCCGCGTACCGGCAAAGTTTGCGCTGATTATCCGCTCACTGGTGACTCAAGAAGGGGTGGCACTGAGCCTCAATCCCGACTTCAAGATTGTCGATATTGCCTACCCTTATATTGCCCGACGGTTGCTCCGGGGTGAGACACCCTCGTTGCGCCGTCGTCTGCTAGAGGTGCTGTTTAAGGACGGAAAATTCCAGTGGCAGCGCTTAGAAAATCTGCTGCAAATTGCCCGAAACGACGAAGATTTTGACATTTTGCCGACGGCCAGCCTGGGGCTGCAATTCCTTGTGTCAGAAGATGGGCAATACATTCGCAATCGCCTCATTATGGCAATTACGGAAGACAATCGCCTCCACACTGAAGAAGTGCAAAAACTGTGGAACCTCGTGAAAGATGACGTCACGCCTTCCAAAATGCTGGGCGTCGCGTGGAACGCGATCTTACAAACCTCGGTAGAACGCGCCACTGATTTATTGCCGCCGCCGGTTGCCGCTTTGACGGCCAGCTTGCAGCCCACAAAGGCATCTTGATCGCGCCCCGCGACCGATATAATAAGTAGAGGTTTTACTTTCTATCCAATTCGTCTCAGCCAGAGGTCGTTTTCTGTGTACTCCCAGCCGCCCTACATTTTGATCCTTGCGGGTTTTTTAGCGGCAATCGCCGCAGGCTCAGCGTTTAGTGCCTCTCTGCAGCAGGCAACGCAAGCCTGGGCTAAAGATCCGGGAGCCAGTTCTTTAGAAGACATTCGCGGCCTCTCTTTACAGCTGCCGTATTTGGGCATCTGTATTGGCGTTTGTGTCTCTCTGGCGTCGGGTATTCAATTCTTCGGCTTTTCGGCCAAGGTGGGCTACGCCCTAGGCAGCGTCCTCACCGCTTTTATGGCCTGGCTCGTGTGGCGGCAGCTCGGCGTAATTTTGTCAGAACTGCAGCAAGGCGGTTCCAAAGCGCTTGATCTAGACAGTTTCTAGCGTTCGAACAGTCACCTGCGATCGCCGTTTGAGCGACAGGCTGATCTCATCTTGACTGCAGGGTCAATCGCCAACCCGCTCAGGAGCGGGTTGGCTCAGCCCAGACTCGTCGGGACGCGAGATGGGGAAGCGCTATAGCCATCACCGTGAAGTTGCTGCTTAACCCCTGATTAATAGTATCGGTATCTTTCTTCTCAAACGTTACTTTAGATTACGCTGGAGCCATCCATCACTGGTAGCCTGTGGGATTTTTGGCCCAGATTTATCTGCCTTTGTGTGGCGGTGTTTTGCTCGGCATCGTTGTCAGTTTTGTGCTGTCGTTGCCTCGGCTACAGCAGGTGCTCAACCGACCCCTACAGCATCAGGTACCAACCTACTTAGGGCAATTTTTATTTTGGGCAGGCGTGCCGGGCAGTCTGATCCATTTTTTGCGACAGGCTGATTTGTCGGGCGGTGTTTGGGTGGCACCGTTGATGGCCTGGGTCACCTTTGCGATCGCCCTCGGGCTGGCGTGGCTGTGGCTCCAGCTATCGGCTCAGTCCCGACCGGCTCCGGCAAAAGGGGCTTTTTTGCTGTCCTCAATGGTGGGCAATACGGGGTACATTGGCTACCCAGTGATTTTGCTCTTGCCGCAGTTGGGCACGACCTATTTTGGCTGGGCGGTGTTTTATGACCTGCTCGGCACGGTATTTGCCGCCTATGGCTTGGGCGCAATGATTGGCACCTATTATGGCGCGGGTCAATCTCAGGCACGATCGCGAGCACCCTGGCAGCAGAGTCTCATTGCGCTCGCCAAAGCCCCAACGATTCCAGCGTTTTTGTTCGGGCTGGCGCTGCGCCCCGTGGCGTTTCCGGTCTGGTTAGATCGGGGCCTACAGGGCTTTGCCTGGTCGATGGTGATTTTGTCGTTAGTGCTCATGGGGATGCAGCTGCAGCAGCTGCGATCGTGGCGTCAGGTGCCCCCGGCCTTGCAGGCTACGGTCATTCGTCTAGCGATCGCCCCCGCCCTCGTGGGAGGGTTGTTAACGCTGGTGAGCATTACCGGCGCACCGCGTTTAGTGATCGTGCTGCAGGCGGGCATGCCTTCCGCCTTTGCCACGCTGGTGTTGGCGGAGACGTTCAACCTTGATCGTGATCTGGCTGTGACCTGTGTCGGCGTCAGTTCGGCTCTGCTGCTGTTGACGCTCCCCCTCTGGCTATGGTGGTTTCCCGTTTAAGAAACGGCATTAAGCGCATTGTGGAAGGCGCTTATCGCTCGCTGGCAGCCTCAGAACAGGGATAGCAGATTGGCGGCTAGACACCGGATCGAGAATGAAGCCTGCCCTTAGAATGAGCTGACAGCCTGACCAGCCGAAGGGTAATCAACCGTGCCGCAAACCCCGAGAGATCCAGCTCAATCTCACCCGCCCACTCAAGCTTTACCGATTCTCGTCGTGGCTTCCCACCGCTGGTATCGATGCCTCAGTCGCAACGCTGCCGCCCTGCTGCTACTCAGTGGGGTGGGCACCCTAGCCCTGGCTTTGCCCGCCCGCTGTGAGAGTTTGGGAGTGTCGCGATCTCGTCCTATTGCCGTGAGCACTTCCTTCAGTTCAGCACCGCTCACAACAGCTGGGATATCGGCCCAACGACCAGCTGCACCTGCTAGCAGTCGCTCTGCCCCACCCCCCGCAGCGCCGTCGGTAGCGTGGTTGATTGTGATGCCGTCGGTGCCCATTTTGGGCGGCGCCTGGATTTATTGCACCCGGCGGCTGTTCGGCACCGGCAAAGTGATGAATACCGAAAGGCGCTCTCTGGCATCGCGTCCAGAGCCGTCACCTGGCGAGTCTTCGATGGCTCAAGAGGACGATGCCGATAAGGATGGCTGAAGCATAGTGCTTGGCTTGAGAGGCAGGCGTTGAGAATTAGTACAAATGTTGTTACCGTAAGAGCACTCAAATGCGGAGTGATGCGGTGCAGGGTTTACTGTGGGGCCTGGTGGGGTTGGCATTAGGCGGGGCGATCGCGACTCTCCTGTTTCAACAGCGGGTGCAAACCATTCGCGATCGAGCCAAAACAGATGTCGTAGCCGACCGAGCCAGCGCCTACGAGCGGCTGCAGCAACAAGAGCGGCAGATTCAAGACCTGCAGGCCACGGTACAAGATCGAGAAATGCGCCTAGAAACCGCTCAGAGCAGCTGGCGGCAAGAGGCCACCCTGCGCGCCACTGCCGAAGCTCAGCTCGAGCAAATCACCCAGATCAAACAGCAACTACAGGAGCGCGATATCCACCTGCAGCACCTGCAGCAGAGTTACGTCACCGTGCGATCGCAGCTAACCGAAGCGCAAACCCGACTACAGCAAGAGCAAGCACTAGGCCAAGAAAAGCAGGCGCTGTTAGATCAGGCCCAGCAGCGGCTCACCGATGCGTTTAAGGCGCTATCAGCGGATGCCCTGCAGCGCAACTCACAGTCATTTATGCAGCTGGCCGAGACAATTTTGGCCAAGTTTCAGAGTCAGGCTCAGGGAGACTTGGGCCAGCGACAGGCTGCGATCGCGGCGTTGGTGAATCCCCTACACCAGTCGCTGCAGCAGGTAAGCGGCCACCTCAGAGAGCTAGAAACGTCTCGCACCAAGGCTTACAGCACCCTGACCGAACAGGTCAAATCTTTGGCGGTGGCGCAAACGCAACTGCAGGGCGAAACTGCCAACTTGGTTAAGGCGCTGCGATCTCCCACGGTGCGAGGCCGGTGGGGCGAGATTCAGCTGCAGCGGGTCGTCGAAATGGCGGGCATGGTGGAATACTGCGATTTTCGACAACAGGCCACTGCCGAGACCGACGCGGGCCGATTGCGCCCCGACATGGTCATTCAGCTGCCCAACCAGCGGCAGATTGTGGTGGATTCCAAAGCGCCGCTGCAGGCTTATCTAGAGGCGCTAGAAATGACGGATGAAAGCGGTAAGCGCGATCGCCTGCAGCACCACGCCCGGCAAATTCGCACCCACTTGACCCAGCTCGGCAGCAAAGGCTATTGGGAGCAGTTTCAGCCCGCGCCCGAGTTTGTGGTGCTGTTTTTGCCGGGAGAGACCTTTTTTAGCGCGGCGCTAGAGCAAGATCCGGGCCTGATTGAATTTGGAGTGGAGCAGCGGGTGATTCTGGCCACGCCAACGACTCTAATTGCTCTGCTCAAAGCCGTTGCCTACGGCTGGCGGCAAGAAAAGCTGGCCGAAAATGCGCAGCAGATCAGCACGTTAGGCAAAGAACTGTACGATCGCACTTATACCCTAATTTCCCACATGGGCAAGCTGCGTCGGGGCTTAGACAGCAGCGTTGATGCGTTTAATAAAGTCGTCGGTTCGCTAGAGTCGCGGGTACTGGTGACGGCTCGCAAATTCAAAGATTTGGGCGCGGCTTCGGGGGACGAACTGGAGACCGTCGAGACGTTGGACAGAGTGCCGCGATCGCTGACGGATTTAGGACACACTTCTCTATCCGACATTTCTGAGTGAAGGTGATGGCGACAGGCTCAGGCATCGTGCAGCGTCGAGCAACTGGTCATCGGGGTTAACTGTAGCCCGCAAAATTCAATGTTGCATCATGGATATACCGCCTCATCCAAAGCACGACAATCCATGAACAATAGAACTCAATATTTATTGGAACTAGCAAAACGCAATGTCAAAGCTTACATTGCTAATCCCAAAACTAAAGCAGCAATGGTTGCAGGCTCGGTTGCAGAAGGGCTGTGTGATGAATACTCCGATTGTGACATGAGCATCTATTACGACGAATTACCTTCCGACGAAGAATTACAGCTTGCACGTCAACAGAATCAAGGTTCAGAACGGCTCTGGGTGTTGGGCGATCGCCAGGAGGGAGGATTTGCTGAGAGCTATCTTGTGAACGGTGTTGAGTGCCAGTTTGGCCATGTGACGATCGCCCAATGGGAGCAAGATATCTCAAACATTTTGGGAGGACACGACATTCAATCCCCGTTAGTAAAAGCGTTGTCCGGCACGCTGGTGGGCATTCCACTATACGGTGAGACCCTCATTCAGCGCTGGCAAGCCACAGTAGCGAATTATCCCGACGAACTCGCACAGAAGATGGTTGAACATTACCTGAAGTTCTTCGCAATTTGGGGAATGCAGGAAAAGTTCGCCAAGCGAGATACGACGCTTTGGTACTATCAAATCTTGGTTGAGTCAGCCCAAAATCTGCTCGGCGTGCTGTCCGGGTTGAACCGCTTGTATTATTCGACATTTCAGTTCAAGCGGATGAACAGGTTTATTGAACAAATGGAGATTGCGCCGGAGAATTTTGCCATTCGTCTGGAAAGGCTGTTTTGTCAAGAACCTTCAATAGCGGTCAATCAGCTTGAAGCGCTGGTTAGAGAAACTGTAGAGCTGGTGGAGGCTAATCTACCGCAAGTGGATACATCAGCAGCAAAACGAAGATTAGGGTGGAGGCAGCAGCCATGGAAATTTAGCGCAGCCGATCGATGAGGCCTTGCCAGCAAATAACTGTGCTGCAGCGAACGTGCTAGGGCTTTGCTCGGGTTCAAAAAAGTTACATCCGCTGAACGTGATCGTTAGCCATTCACAGGCAGATCAAACTGGCATGAATTCGCTTTAACCACTCACATCCCCAACTGCTCTGCTCCAACGGGCTAGGTATCACCTGCGCTCTGATTCTGATGTCGATGACTTTCGCAATAGGTTGACCCGATGACTGGCGATCGCCCCCACTTTATTCTGATATTTCTTGATGGGGTCGGTCTGGGCTCAATTCAGCCGGCCAATCCGCTGACTGCAGCTGCTCATACGCCCTTTTTGGCTAGCCTATTGGAGCATTCGCTGACCGTAGGGCTCAACGTCATGCAGCCACAGCTGGTCGCGCAGCCTATTGACGCTTGCCTGGGCGTGCCGGGCTTACCCCAGAGCGCCACTGGCCAAACCACCCTCTACACTGGACAAAATGCCGCTCAGTTTCGCGGTCAGCATCAGACCGGGTTTGCTAACGGCTCACTGCGGCATCTGATTGCGGCCCACGGGTTGTTCAAGCAGGTGATGGCTCATGGCGGCACCGCCACCCTAGCTAATCTATATTCGCCCGCCTATTTTGAGGCGATCGCCCAGCGGCGCATTCGCTATGCCGTCGGTACGCTGCTCAATCTCACTGCCGGTTTGCCTTTTCGGATGCAAAGCGAATATGAGCAGGGGGAAGCCATCTTTTGGGATATTACCGGCGAGCATGCCCGCTTTCGGGGCATTGCCGCACCCCCGATTACACCTCAGGAAGCAGGAAGACGATTGGCGCAATTGGGGCGTCGCTATACATTCACTCTGTTTGAATGCTTTGCGCCGGACTATGTGGGCCATCAGCAAGACTGGTCGGCAGCGATCGCAGTGCTGCAGCAGATTGATCGCTTTGTGGAAAACCTTGTGGAAAATCTAGCCGCGAATGTGACCATAGTCATCACCAGCGATCACGGCAACATCGAAGATTTATCGACGAAACGCCATACCTTTAATCCGGTACCGCTCATTGTGGTTGGCCCCCAAGCCATCAATTTTGCAGCGGCAACTGATTTAACCAGCATTGCCCCCACCCTGCTAAATGCATGCCGTTGCTAAGACGAGCGCCAGACCATTCACAGAAAACAGTCCCGATTGAGAAAGTGAACTTTTCGACTTAAGCTTTCTATCACCTGTTCTGGCGCGATCGTCAAAATCATGCCAGAACAGGCGTCATTCTACGACCTAAGCCGCGACATCAAATAGCGTATCTAAGTAGATACGAGAAGTGACGCTGTCCTTTCGCCCATTCTGCAAAAGAAACAACGAAACAGCAGCGGAAAACACGCGATCTTGATCCCAAGTCGGATGACCGTCCAAAAAGTCAGCGAGAGAATTGTGCAGTTCTTCAGGGATTTCAGAGAGGATGCTGATCCGGCGGTGCATATTCAAACTCCCAGTTGATAATTAACGTTTGTATAAATCAAGCTATTTTTTGCGACTAAAAATTGGCATGACAAAACGAACTTCGTCACAGACTCACACCCTGCACCTATTAAATTCACAAAAAAGCTTTTAACCCTAAACTCGGGTCAACCTAGCTGGGAATGAATCGGAGATAGATTACCTGTGATGACTTCCATCATTAATGGGTTAACGATTAGCCTTAGGCACAAAAGTGATTCACCTCAACCAGTCGCTACATTGTGCGCTGAAGGGGGTATGACCTGTCAACGCAACGTTTGTATTACTTGCGCTTTATATTTTCTTAAGATTTACCATGTCAAGCGACTTGTAA
>JBCBJQ010000016.1:0-86504 GCA_038523235.1 Cyanobacteria bacterium J06626_4 | reverse complement strand
AGGTGCTTGCCTTGGTGCAAGAACGTCATGACCAACGAATCCGCATTCACTGGCAATTCTCTCTTGAGGCGGCACGTGATAAGTTTCAGCGGCATTATGCCAAAATCCAGGCAGACAACCCCCTCTGAACGGTAGAAAACTTACTTTCCAGAGTGCTTAGGCGGTTACCCGCTGCAACCCCTAAGTCGTGAACCTTAAGCCCAGGTCATTCTCATTTTTGGATGTGCTCCGCACTCTACTCGTCAGTACCGAGCTGGGGCCGAAAGGTGAAATAGGCCGTCAGACCCACGAGGGGAATGGCACTCACGAGCCCAAACACTCGCGGATTTTTTAAGCCGCGACGCGCCATATCATCGCCTAGCAAGCTTGGTATCAACAGCCACAGCAGACAAAAATCGAGGCTCATCACGTGAATAAATCGGCTGCTCTGCCATTGGTTAACAAAGTCCGCCCAATCGCCGGCATAGACGCCATATCCCATCAGCACGAGCGCCCCCACCAGTAAACTGATGCCCAACCAGCGCGAGTCTAAAAGCGCGATCAATTTCGACGACGGCGGTGTAAAGGCGGGGTTCGGCTGGCGCAAAATTAGATAAGGCAAGAGCAAAAACGCCCCCAGGCCAAACGAGCCAATGACAAAAGGCCAGGCAGGTATCTTTTGACCGTGACCATCAGCGATCGCCAAGCCCGCATAGGCCAGCGGCCAAAGACCCATGAGGTTAAACAAGGCCACGACTGCGGGATTCAGAGCCTGCCATTCGCCGGTGGCCAGTTGTTGAATCAGTTGAGCGGTATCCGGCTGATCGGGAGGCGCAAAGCGAAATGCGTAAACCACAAAACCCAACCAGATAGTGGCCAAAAAAGCACGGCGCAGCATTTCAGCGTTTCCTGCAACTACTAAGTTTCACTCTAAATTATCAATCAACTTAACAAAATCTTCCTATTTCGCGAGACGCCACCTACCGTGATAGTTGAGAGCAGATACCTCCCCCCATAGGGAGGGCGATCGCCCTTACCGTGTGGCAACGATTTTTCCGTTGCTAGCCCCGATGCCCCGGTGTCCTGATTTAGCAAACTCCATTTCTCGTCGCTACAAGTTCTATTTCTGGGCGCGACCCTGATCATCGCTTGTGGCTCTGAATCCCTTGCCCCCGCTCAGCAGGCTGATTAAACGATTCAGATTTTTCTCAACGCTGTAGCCATTCTGAACGAGAGTCCCGGATGTGTTTGTTATTGATCTTCCCCAACGCACCCGACGTATGGCACGAGGGCACTTTGCGATGAATGCTAATTATCTATTTGAACTCTACGAATCTGGCTATCGTGACTTTGCCGGTATTCATCTGTGTGGTGTTGACCTAACGCAGCGAATTTTGGTTGATGTCAACCTGCAGCAGGCCAACCTTATTGGCGCTGACTTAGGCCGGGCATTTTTAACCAAGGCCAATTTGATCGATGCCAACCTGCATCGGGTCGATGCTAGTTTCGCCAAACTCAGCGAAGCTAATCTGCACCGTGCGCTACTCAACAAAGCGAATTTGCGCGGTACCTTTTTGGTTAAGTCTGATCTCTCTGACGCGCAATTGAGCGGCGCTAATTTGTGTGGGGCCAACCTGCGCGGTGCCAACCTGCGCGGCGCTAATCTGTGTGGGGCTAATCTGTGTGGGGCCAATTTACGCGGGGCTGACCTTAGGCATGCCAATCTATCTTGGGCCAATTTGAGCAATGCTCGATTGAGTGGTGCCGCGCTCGGGCGCACCTTCTTGGATGACGTCAATTTTGAGGGCGCTTATCTCAATGGTTTGAATCTCAACGGCATGAACCTCAGCGGCATCAATTTCAAGGAAGCCAAGCTCAACGGGGCCCAGCTCAATTATGTCAATCTCACTGCTAGCAATTTGAGCTTTGCCACCCTCCGGGATGCCAGCCTGCGACAGGTCAATCTGACCGGGGCCGATATGACCGGCAGCATCCTGTGGCGAGCCCAGATGCAAGGTGTTAATCTCACGCGCGCTGATTTATCGCGGGCTAACCTCGCAGGGGCCGCGCTTGAGGTTGCTTCCATCGCTGGGGCTGAATTCACCGATGCGATTCTGCCTAAGAGTGCTGAGTCAGACCTCTACGCGCAGGCCACGGGTTATGCTCCCTGGAGCCAGCGCTCTACTCGTGAAACGTTGGCCGCTTCTCAATTTGTCGATCAGTCGACTTCGTGATCACTCATGCTTCAATGTGCTCAGTAGCGCTTTTCTCAGTGTTTGGGAGCAGTGTTTGGGGGATCGCCAATATCCTGCCGCGATGGCGGCACAGCCTCGTTCACCGGTTGTCTAAATCGTGCTTTAAGATCGATACGGAGGCCGAGCGCACGATTCCTGCGGCATGGCCACGATCATGCCAACCCGGCGGAGTTACAGCGGCAGGTAGGTGGATTTGACTGAGCATGGCGTCATTTTAGTGACGGTAGACACCCAAGAAACGGCTGTGGCGATCGCTCAGTCTCTGGTCGGCGATCGCTTAGCGGCCTGCGTCAACTTGTTTCCTCTCCATTCGGTATACAGCTGGAATGACCAGGTGCAGCAGGCCGGCGAATGGCAGCTCGTGATCAAAACGGATCTGGGTTTGTTTGCCGCGATCGAACAAGCCCTACAAACGCTGCATCCTTACGATGTTCCTGAAATCATCGCCTTACCGATTGTGCAAGGGGCGGCTCCTTATCTGGCCTGGTTAGGCGCTAGCACCGCTCAATCGCCTTAACGATCCACAAGCAGAATACGCTTCGAGGAAGGCAAAACCCCACGGCATGCGACGGTCAGAATGTGGCATTGAGATGCTGGTCAAGTTGCGACTTTAGTGATCTGGAGAGATCTGAGCCAACCGCGGTTGGCGGTCATCCTGAGCGCTGGGGTATAGGTTCAGCGCTGCTAGACCGGTCGTTCTGGCGGGGGTGTTTGCTGATTGAGCGTTTTCTCATACAGAGCTTCGATCGCCGATAAGAGCTGGGATTGCTGCCAGTTTTGATAGATATTGGCGGCGATCGCGCAGCCGCCTGCCGCAACGCCCTCTTTCACGAACCCAGCTTCATATTGTCGCAGAGCCGGATAACGGGACTCGGCAAAGGAAAGCTGTGTGGCCACGAGCGGTACGCCGCCGACTAAATCTGCTAGCCCCACGGTGTCACAAGTGGGATCTTCCGCGACCCACCGGGTAGTGCCCACGATAATTTTTTCCGGCTGCCAAGAAACCCGGCGATAGCGAGCGAGGGAGCGCGCCAGCGCATAAACGGCGAGCATTTGCGTGCCACCGGCAAGCATCACCCCCCCATGACAGCTCGCACTCAATGCCATGGCTGCTACCACTACTTGCATTGGGTCGCCGATCGCCGCCACCAGATCTAGCGGATCAAGAGAGCGACCAGCGGCTTGCTGTTTTTCCCAGTGTGCTAATCCCTGAGTGGCGATCGCCTGTTTCTGAGGGTGATTACAGGTGGCGTGACTGCTCCCGACCTGATTCTGCACCGGTAATCCTAACCCCAGCAGCAGCGCCAGTGCGGTTGTGGTGCCCCCGACCACACACTCACCCAAAATGACGTAATCAGAGCCGGCTTGGCTGCCCAAACGGTGGCCCCACATGATCCCAAACCGAAATAAAGATTCGACTAGGCTACGCGGCAGCGCTTGCCCCGAACTCACGCAGGCAGCGGCGGCCCCTCGCAAGTCGATATGGGGCACGGTCGGCGCGATCGGTAACCCGGCATCAAAGATCAGCAGCGGCATCAGCTGAGTCGCGATCACGGCCCGCGAAATCAAGGCTGGAGAAACCCCCTCGACTAAGGGTGGTAACGGATGTTGAGGTGCTGGGGTCGGCCCGTGAAATAAAAACTCAGCATCGGCGATCGCTGTCGTTTGACGCTGCTGAGGCGTGCTGCCCGCTGCCGAAATACCGGGAATCAGCCCCGTTTCGGTAAACCCTAAAACACAGGCTAAGCGAGGCCGATGCCCAACATAGCGCCGTAGCCATCCTTGCCCTTGAGCGATTTGAGTATAAACGCGATTCATCGGGCCAAAATTCATAGGGCAAGGATGCAGGGGGCCATTGAGGTTAACTCTCAAGGAGTTGTTGTACCCAACCGGGGGGAGCGGGCATTTTTTCACCCAATCGCTCTAATAACAGCCAAGACGCCAGATGCACGGTAAAGAGATAAACCAGTGAGCTGAGCAAGACAATCACCAACGCGACGACCTGGATGAGGGTGGTATTTGACTGGCTCAAACTGCCCCAGTCCAAAAAGCCCAGATTGACCAGACGTTCTAGCACCCAGTTGATCACTTGGGTCGCCTGATTGATCAGGTAAACCCACAAGTCTTCTCCCAGCATGAGAGAGAGTAGCCACAGGCGGACAAAAAAGCCGAGAGCGCTGAGCAGTGTGCCGATACCGATTGAGAGATACCAAGAGGCGCCGCGCCGCCACAGCCAGCCCAACTGGACGCCGAGCAAACCATAGGGCATGAGGTAGAGCAGGCTACGGGGTGGCCCCATCAGCACCGCTAACAGCAAGGTCGATACTAGGGCTCCCATCCAGGCGGCGCGATGCCCCCAGCGCAGATAAATCAGAGCAATCGGTAGGGGAAAGACAATTCGCAATAGCGGCCCAGGCGGGAAATAAGCATTGACCAGCCAAATCAGACTGGCCGCACTGGCCAAAAAAGCAGTCTCAACCATCGCCGCTGGGCCCACTTGGGGGCGACGGGCGCGAGGGATGGCATCTCCCAAGGCGTCTAACGGGCGATAGTCGAGATAGGTTTCGACTTCGGCCAGTTCATCAGGGTCGGGCGTGGGGACATCGGCTCGCCACTCGGGAGTCGCCTCATCGGACGATCGCTCGGGAGAAAACTCAGGCATAGTGAGCGTTACACAAGAAGTTTTTCAAGGGCAACCACATCAGGAATGCGCATCACATCGCGATCGCGCTTCACCAACCCCTTTTTCTCAAGTTTATTAAGCACTCGTGTCACCGTTTCACGGGCAAGCCCACTCAGGCTACTCAGCTCGCGATGCGGCAGATTGGGAATTTCGAGCCCGGTAGCCGCTTTAACGCCCTGCCCGTCGGCCAAAAATAGCAAAATATCAATCACGCGGGAGGTGCTATCCGATTCCCGCAGGCGTAACCGGCGATTGACCTGGCGAAGGCGACGGGCCATCAGCTGTGACAGGCGAATACCGGCCTGCGGCTCCGCCTGAATCAAGCTGACAAAGTCTTGGGCAGGCAAGTTGCCGATCACAGTTGGTACCAAGGTAATGACATCCGTTGAGCGCGGCACTTCGTCGAGCGGAGCCATTTCGCCAAACAGTTCGCCCTTGCCCAAGATGTTGAGCGTAATTTCCTTGCCATCAAGGTTGTAGGTGCGAATCTTGACCCACCCGTCCAAAATAAAATAGACGGAGCTACCCCAGTCGTTTTCTAGCAGCAGCACCTGATTGGCCGGATGCCGACGGGTCACCACCTGAGCCGTTGCCTGATCGATAATATCGTCAGGCAACCCTTGAAAGAATGGGGTCTCTCGGATGGGCATTCCCCCTATGGAATTGTCGCGGGATCCATAGCGGCTATCCATGAACTTTGAATATTAGAGATTTAACAAAAGTTTCCAAAAATGGCGCTTTTTTGAAAGCCAAGATTAATTCAGTTAATCAGGCGATCGCCCACTCAAGCTATCAACTCAGCACAGCAAACGGTAGATACAGACATCCAGAAGACCCAACAAGAATCTCCTGCTAGGGGAGATAAGAAGATATGAGCACGGCTTCGGTCTCTTAGAATACCACTAGTCCAATCGCACTTTACGGATAACTCTGCTCCTAACTTGCCGACCAAGTCGCCATGTCCAAGGCTCGGCTAACGACAGTCTGGTTTCTGGCTAGAGGATGGTGCGCCTTTGACGCAATTTATTAACCGATTTCAGAGGGCGCCGGTTCCTCTCGACAGTCGCCAGCGTCACTAGGCGGTGGGTTCTACAGTGGGCCTTTGAGGCTATCCGATGCCCCCGAACCGATCAGTTCTGCAGTCGATGATAGGGCTCAGTGCCTCCCCGGTTGACCGGTTGGTCGCCGATTCGTTTCGCTGCCAATGTTTTGCTTCAATCGGATAAAACGCACTTGTGAAGCCCCGCCTTCGTGACTGCTCTGCGCCGCTTTGCTATCAGGCGCTTAGTTAAGCCGCTATTAAGGGCACACTACAGCCATTCCCACCGGTTAGCCCCAGCTTTGGTCGACAGTCTTGGTTACAACAATAGTTAACGGTTTTGCCTGGGCTGTCCTACACTTTGGGCAAACCAAGCGTCGCACCCCTCTCAAACACAAGATTGAGTATGCTTAAGGCAGCCAAACGACAGTGCCTAATCGCATTGGTGCTTAGACGTTCAGCCAAGATCAAGAGTCAGGATATTTCAGACCTCATCTGCTGTGGGTTAACTGTCGTCGGTCGGTTTTCAAGGAGGTCACAGTGACTTCACAATCAGGGCAACTTCAAGCACTTATTACCGAGATTGAAGCGCTATTGACTAAAGCTGCGCCCAAGTTGCCTTGGGTGATGTCAGGGGAGGCCAATGAGCAGCGGCGCATCATGGAGCAGGTGCTGGCCTATCTGCAGGAGGTGCAGGCGACCGGTGCCCAATCGCCTGGGTGGGGGCTGACGACAACTGTCGGCGCGGCGATCGCTCCGACGGCTGGTGAACCGACCGACGTCGCTGGAGCCGACAGCCAGCAAGTTTTGCAAGCGCTCTTGCAAGAGATGCAGTACTTGCGGGTGCAAATGGTCCAGCCGCTGACCAGCGAAGTCATGGCTCTGCAGCAGCAGCGCGAGGCTTTGAAGAATGAAGTCCGTCAGCTTGAGATCGAGCGTTTACAGCGGTCAGAAAGCGCCAATGCTAACGCCCTCAATCCGGCCTGGATGGATGATGTCGTGGGGCGACTCAGTGCGGTGTTGCTGGAGCAGCTGACCCCTCAGTTTCGTGCCCTGCGATCGCAAATTGATGGCGCGCCTGCCCTATATGGCGCACTGCCTCCCGACGCGGCAGCGGTGGCAGCGGAGCTGCCGCCGCTGAATCCGCAGCAGCGCCTAGAGCAACTGCGGCAAATTCAAGCCCAAACCGACCATCTGTTGCTGCGGCTAGACGGCAATCTCCGGACGGTGTTTGAGTCTTTAGATCAAAGCATTCAAAGTTACTGCGATACCCTCAATCAGGGGTTAGACGCCATGCATGGTTTGGGGCAGCAGGGGGAATTTGTCTTCCGCACCTTCATTAATCACTTGGCAGAGCAGCTACAAGATGAATCGAGCTATCTCATTAGTCGTCCAGAGCAGGCCCGGTTGACGGGGCAGGAGCGAGCCACCCAAGACCGCTCCGTGCGCTCGACAGATGCTGATCTTTCGGACAGCAATTTAGACGCGCTTGATTTGAGCAACGTTGATCTGAGCGCGCTTGATCTGGACGTAGCAGTAGAAGCCGATGAAGAGGTGACACTCTTTCAGCTTGACGAAGAGTTGACCGATTTGCCTGTCGATGACTTGGATGATGACCCCGACGAGATGTCTGAGTGGGTTGAGCCTGACCCCGGCGAAGCTACCATGGTGCAGACTGAGCCGATTCCCTGGGCGGTCGTCACAGGGCAAGTCAGCGCTGCAGCGAACGATGCCCCCGCCGAGGCGACTGAAAGTGACGCTTACACCGAAGAAATTGATTCCCTCTATGACAGCTTGTTTGGCACCATCGGCGCAGCCTCTTCGATATCTGATGATGAATTGGACGAAGCTGATGAGGCAGCAACAGCCGGTGTCAATGAGCCGTTGTTTACGCTGGACCAATCGCTGGAAACTCTGGAGCCACCATCGCCTGGCTCAATCCTGACCGATGCACCCGAGGTGATCGCTCCCCCTGAGCCTGCCGAGACAGCTTTAGAGTCGCTGCTTGAGGTCGCTGAGTCGACCCCAGCAGCGGATGACGCGGCGACCCCGCTTGATCCGCCAGCCGCGCTAGAAAATCTGTTAGGAATTGAAATTGCTGAAGAGCTGGCTCCGGTTGGGGAGGCTCAGAACGAGTCAGACGATATCATTACGTCTTTGAGCGAACTGCTGCCGACAACTGAGTCCGACCAATCACCACCAGCCGCCGATCCGTTTGCCGCCTTTGAGGAGTCAGAAGATACCTTTATTGCGGCACCGCCGGAAGAGAATTTGCTCGATGCCCCCGCCGCCGACTCGGGGACAACGCTCGATTTCACCTTGGATGAAGCTACGTTCGGACAATTGACGTCTGATCTTTCCCAATTAGAAGGCTTTGCGGCATCTACCCCCGAGTGGCCAATTGCCTCGCCTGAGGAGACGGCAACAGCGGTTCCGGCCAGTCAAGCTGAGGTCGGTTGGACATCTACTGATGATCCTAGTCTGGTAGAGGCGGCTGATGACGCAGATGAGGTGGAGGAGGCGCAGGATGATGCCTTCATTGATGCCCTAGAACCGTTGGAAATTGATGCCTCCGGTGTTGACGACCGCGAGCTGCCTGAGCATGAGCCAGAAGCTGGTTCAGCGTCCGATGCTGTCGAGGTCAATCTAAGCTCAGGCCTGGATGGCTTGTTTGCGGATGAGCCGGAGATCGCGGCGGCGAACTCATCAGATGATCTCAGCCTTGCAGAGGAGGCTGATGACGAAGATGAAGTGTTGGATGATGCCCAAGATACCTTCATCGATGCCCTAGAACCGCTAGGACTTGATAACTCCATTGTTGATGCTGACAATCACGATCTACCTGAGCGCGAGCCAGAAGCTAGTTCAACGCCCAACACCGTCGAGGCCGATCTGGGCTCAGATCTGGATGGCTTGTTTGAGGATGAGCCGGACAGTGCACCGATTAACTCATTAGACGCCCTGGTGTCAGAGCTGACAACGGAGTCAGACCCCTTACCATCCGCTGCGATCGCTGATGACTTTGACCGAGAACCTTCTCCCTCAGCTAATACCGTCGCCGATGCCTCTGCGGTCGAGACAGCGGCGGATCGTCCCGATGCCTGGCTCGCAGATCTCGATTTGGATGCTCTGGATGCTGACTTGGACGCCGACTTGCCCCCCTCAGATGATTCCGCCTCGGCATCGAGCGCTCCCACGGACGCGGCTGAGGCGATCGCTTTAGACAATATTTTTGGCGACGACGCCAACTTGCCTTCCCCCGTCTCGCCTCCAGCGTCAAAATCTGACTTCGAGTTGCCAGCTGTCGATGAGGCCAATGCCAACGCTGATGATCGCCGCCTCACTGTGGCAGATGCCTTTGGCCCTGATGTTGATGATTTGGCTGAGCCGCTGAGTGATGTTCCTCCTGAGACATCTTCTGCTGCCGACGCGGCCCTCAACCCACCCGTGCCACCCATCACCGAAGAGTTGACGCTGACTTTAGAAGAAGCCATCCCTCTAGATCTAGAGCTGCCGGATTTTTCAGACAGTCTGTTGGAGATTGCCTCAGAGGCCGCTGACGGTGAGCCGGCGATCTCCGCCGAAAGTGCCAGCATCACCCTGGACGACGATTTCTTCCCTGATGACAATGCCCCAGAGACGGTGTCTTCATCGCCGCCTCTCGCGATGCCCGCTAACCCTGCTGCCTCCGAGACCTCGCAAGACTGGTCTAAGTACGTGAGTGATGAGCCTGACGAGGACGGCCTTTTTGCAGCTGCTCCAGAGGAGCCGCAACCGTCAGTAGTCAAGAGCGATGCGGTCGAGACAGCGGACGATTTTTTATCATTAGGCGATCTGGATCTGGATCTCTCTCTCGATCTCGATGCCCCGGTCTCCGATAGCGAGACCATCAGTACCGCAGCGGAGCTGTTCGCTGATTTCCCTGATGACCTGCCTGCCCCCTCCCCGACCCCAGCACCCTCAACGCCGACCTTGCCCCTGACCGGCTCAGTGAGTGATGGGTTTGGGGTTGAGGCCGATACTACCGAGACTGAGCAAACACTCGCTAACCTCATCGCCGCCATGCCTGAGGACGAGAGCGAAAGTCCGGACGCTGCCGCTACCGCAGAAGTTACTAGCACGACTGCGCAGAGCGAAGATGCAGCTTTAAGCGCGGCGCTGGATAACTTAGCCGGGCTCGATCTGATGGGGACTGATCAGGCGGCCGCCGACAGTGATGCCGCCGATAGTAACGAGGCTGCCCTGATCGCGCCGTTGATGCCGGAGTTAGACGAAGCGATCGTGGCCATGACAGACGCCTCTGACCCAGCCACGGTGCCGACGGCTAGCGACGGTTTCTGGACGCCTGAGATGGAGGAGCAAATGGCTGCTGACTTTGCCGCCGCCTCTGAATCTACCCCTGATGCTGAACCCATCCCCGACGATGCCGTTACTGCGGATTTACCGGGTCCTCTCTCTGACGATGAACTAGTCAACCTGTTTCCACCCCAGCCGACTGAGGACACTGTCACCGTCGCTCCCCTTGACAACCTGAAAGTCCTCTTTGACGACGATGGCAGCACCGTGCCCGCCCCCCTAGAAATGGCAGCGGCGGCCAATCAGGAAGGAGGGTCTGAGGTAGACCCGACTAGCGAAGACCCATTCCCTTTCCTTGATGATGACAGTCCGGTATCTTCACCCCTAGAGATAGCCGCTGATGCCTTTCCAGAAGATGCTTCCGGGGTAGATTCAACTAACGAAGAGTCACTGACTTTCCTGCCTGAAGACCCTGATTTTGTCGATCTGTTTCCCCCTACTGACGAGGATACGTTTGCCCTAGATGCGGCACCGCCAGTGACTGAGTCCGCCGCTACCTCATCTTCTACAGACTCAGCCCCTACCTCGTTAAACACCGAAGATGACACGTCTGTCGGCTCCGAATTAGAGACTGAGTCAGAGTCGACTGAGGCAGGTACGACCTTTGGGGTTGATTGGGATCCTATGGAATCTGACTTTGGGGACAGTGATAGTGACGTCACCCATGATCTAGACAGCGAAACTGAGGAGCCTGGGGGCTTTGCAGCGTCTCCCCTATTTGAACCACTGGAGCCATCGCCGACAGAGATTTTTCCCGATGATGAGAACCGTGATCAGGCCAGCGAGCTAGACAGTCTTCCTGAGCGCACTGAAGATGATTTATCTACTTCGCCGCTGTTTGAGCCCCTTGATCTCTCGATGGAAGAGATTCCAGCCGCTGATCTGGAAGGTGATGAAGCCTTTCGTTCAGCCTTTGACGTTGATCTTGCTCTGACGCCGCCGATCGCCGCCGATGCGGCAGACACACCAGAAACGGTCGATGTTGCCGTTACTCTTGATAGTGATAGCGATCGCGGCGAAGACACCGGAGCGCCGACGTTGGCCACTGAGCTAGACACCGAGTTGGCAGACGAGAGCAATCTTGTTGCCTCCGAGGAGACACCTGCCGTGACGGAGAGCCGCGACGTGCTCGCTCGCGACCCGAGCCCGTCCCTGCCGGTGGAGACACCCGCTACACCCGCTATCCCTGAGACAGAGACGCTAGACGAATCTTTGGAGGAAACTGCGGACGAGTCTTTGTTGGCATCCTCTGGTCAGTTAGCGGCAATTCCGATCGCTGACCCGGATGAGCCCGATGATGCTGTTGACTCAGGCTCTGAACTCATCGAGGAGTGGTTTTTAGGCCTAGACTTTGGTTCGGGTGGCCTATCGGCAGTCTTGATGGAACAGGGGAGTGGCACTGCCCATCCTCTCTGTTGGTTAGCCGAGTCTGAAGCCGATAATCCTGGAGTGGCCACTTTTCGCCTCCCTACGGTTGCTGCTTTTCGACCGAGCGCTAGCGCTCAGGGGGCGTTATCAGAGCTACTCGCAGTCGGGCCAGCGGCCCTGCCGCAGCAGCCCCCTGAGAGCCCTGAGACGTGGCTTTTGCAGAGTCCTCGCCCGTTGTTAAAAGTCGGCATGCCCTATCAAACCGTCGCCGGTGAGTGGGCCCCTGTGGTTCAGTGGGCGGATGCTCAAACCGTCTCTCTGCAACAGGTCTTGACTGCAGTGACGACGCTGCTGTCGCTCATTACCCATCCGGGTGAGTTGGCGCTGCACCTCACCGCGGTGGGATTAGATGATGAGATGTTACTGGAGGCGCTAGCCAGCCTGCAAGGCGTGGTGTTAGGACTCCCTAGCAACTGGTCAGATACCTATTGTCTGAATATTCGAGAGGCAGTTTTAGGTGCGGGTTTAGTGGAGTCATCGAGTCAAATTTTCTTTGTCGAAGAGGCGATCGCTGCATTGCTCTCGGGATTGCCCGATCCGAACGAACCGCAGCCCGAGTCTAACCGCCAAATGCAGACGCTATATCAATGCAACTGGCAGGGTGGCACTGTTGTCATTAGCGGTGGAGCCACTTGTACCGATGTCGGCATCGTTGACCTGCCTCAGCCCTTAGATGCCCTCAGCCGCGAAGACTTTACGTTGCGCAATCTGGCCTATGGCGGTGATGCCTTAGATTTAGACATCATTTGCCAGCTGCTAATTCCCGCTGAGCGGCGACAGACGGTCCCCCCCAACGCTAGCCGCCAGACCAAAGACGGGTGGAGTTGGCAAGCGACTTTACCAGAAGTAACCAACGCTCATTGGGACGACCTGCACCTCGAAGCCCTTGACTTGCCGCAGCTGGCAGAACCCGATGCCAGTGCTCGTATCCATCTCCGGCAGCGCTTAGAAGCCTCCAGACTGGGACAAAGTTTGTTAGAGGCTGCCCGATATCTCAAACTGATCTTGCAAAATCAGAACCACTATCAGCTAGAGCTGGCCGATCAATCCTGGCGTGTTTTACGGCGAGATCTCGAAAGTCGAGTTTTGGTGCCTTATATTCAGCGGCTTAATCAACAGCTCAATGCGCTCTTGAGCCAAACCGGGTTAGCGTCTCAAGGCATCAATCAGGTGGTTTGCACGGGGGGCAATGCGTCTTTTAACGCGATCGCTAAATGGCTGCGCCAAAAGTTTCCTAACGCCACGATTATTCAAGACACCTATCCCAGCAATCGCCCTCAAACCTGCAGTCGGGTTGCCTATGGTTTGGCCAACCTCTGTCGTTATCCGCAGTTGCTAGATGTCCCGCGGCATCAATACAGTGATTATTTCTTGCTTAATGAAATGATTCGCACGGTGCCCGATACCCCCCTGCCCTTTGAAGGCATTCTGCACCTTCTTGAAGAGCAGGGCGTCAACACGGATGCCTGTCAATCTCGCATTGCGGCCATCCTAGAAGGTCATTTGCCGCCGGGACTGCGGCCTGATGCTTCGACCCAAGACTATCTCAGCCGGGATACTCTGGCTAGTGACACTTATCAAGAACTTGCTGCCACAGCCTTATTCACTAAACAAACTCGGCAAATCTACGTCGTGAATCCGCAACAGCGAGATCGCCTTCGCGACCATCTTGCAAAGTTAATGCAAGACAAACACCAATCCCTGAGCGAACCCTTGATTGCTGAGCTCGTTGCGGTATGAATATAGTCTTTCCATCGGTGCAGCAAAAAGGTCAAGAATCTAACGATCGTCTACGATAGCTACTTGAACGTCACGACATCTAATATCAATTTTTGAAGACCTCGCTATGAATGCCCTTTTCGACTTCGCTCAAGGAACGGTAGCTGAGCAGAGTTGAATCCGACCTATTTATAGTCATGGTCGGGCAAGTTAGTATAACCATCTTTCTAAAGCACAGTCTTGTGCTTTCTCAGGAAGTAAGCAAACAGGTACTTTAATGACTTGATAGGCACAAATAGAATAAGCTGAGGGCGCTTTGTCCACCAGCTTGGCTCTAATACTAAAGCTTGGGCGAAAAATCGTAATAATAAAATCCCATTGCCAGGTGTCAAACGTCCCTGGTCTAGGCAGTGAAACAATAAATAGCGATAACGACCAGCAAAATACACGCTTTTCTTGAGAATCAGATTCTTGCGGTTGTCCAAGTGCTTATTCATTACCTGAATATGCCCTTGGGCTTGCCGCCTGATGTTGTCTGACCAAGTCTTAGAAGAACAGCTTTTGCGATATAAAATTTGAACTTTTGGAACCGCGACAAATTGAAACTTTTCTGCCAGCATTAGCCACATGTCCCAGTCTTGCCCTGCCAAAGTGCTTTCATCGAAACCTCCCACCGCTCGAATCGCTTCTGCCTTAATTAAAGGATTAGAGCCACTGGCTATAAAATCATCTACAAGTAGCTGCTCAAAGACATCTCCTGCTATTTCAATATGACGACTATGTTTCAAAAACTGGCTGTCTTCGTCAATGAAATCTGTCCAGCTATAGGCAACGGCTGCTTCTAGCGTATTTTGGAGAGCCTGCAGTTGTGAAGCTAGCTTATCTGATGTCCATAGATCATCAGCATCGATAAGTGCAATATACTCGCCTCTGGCTTTCTCAATACCCCGATTTCGGCTTCTTTGCGGACCTGAATTCTCAAATGAAAAAACCTTAAGGCGATCATCGACGATCTGTTTTAGCACCGATACGGTACCATCAGTTGAGCCATCGTTAATTACCAATATTTCAAAGTCCGTGAAGGTTTGTGCCAACACAGACGAAATTGTTTCCTGAATTGTTTGCTCCGCGTTATAGCAAGGAATTACAACTGAGATAGTAGGAGTATTCATATTTTTAAATTCAGAAGACGATTTTACCTATTGACAGATAATTGATATTTATCGATGCGAACTATCAAGATATTGAGCGAGTACAGAACGATCTAAACTGGCTAACCCTTCCTTCTATTAGCCTGCTCGTCTGACCTCCTATATTTGTTGCGGTCGGATTTGCGCTGCCAGGCAATAGGTTCATCAGCCCGAGTCTTTCAATATTAAACTCTTTTCGGTGACGAAATATCCATAAACTGACGTGATGTCAAAGACCTTAGGATATTGAGCGACTAGTCGCTCAATTAGCTTTTCAGAGAAGAGAATAGTAATCAAAGTTCTGGCGGCAGCTTTGGCAAATGCTCCTTTAGTAATAAAGTTCCAATCATTAATAATTATCATCCATAAGAGGTTGATTGCATATATGCCTTTTTGTCTTGAAGGACGATTATTTAAACATTCAAATATCATATGCTTGTAGGCATTGCTCAATCCTTTTCTTTGAAAGACTTCTAATCCTTTCCTGATCTGAGAATGTTTGCCAAGCACTTGTTCAATGCCTGCCCGTGTGCGCTGAATATTGCTCGACCAAGACTTGGATGAACTAGACTTTCTATAAAACACTTGGGTTTTTGGAACTACGTCAATCCGGTATTTATTGGCTAGGCTAAGCAGAATGTCGCGATCTTGACCTGCTACTATCGCTTCATCGAATCCGCCAATATTTTTCAGGGCCGTTGTCTCTGCTAAAAGATTAGAACCGCTCTCGACAAAATTGACCAATAGCAAGTCCAAAAAAACATCGCCTCGACGTATGAGATGTCCGCCCTGACGCAGTAATACGCTTTCTTCATTGACCACGTCACTCCAGCTATAAACTACTGAAGCATCTGGATTGTTTCTCAGTATTTCGAGTTGAAGCTCCAGCTTGTCTGCTGTCCAGAGGTCATCAGCATCAATGAAGGAAATGTACTCTCCAGAAGCTTTGTTGATCCCGCAATTACGGCTTTTTTGTGGGCCAGAATTATCAAATGTAAAAACTTGAAGACGTGGATCTGAAAATTGATCAATGATCTCTAGGGTGGCGTCTGTAGAACCGTCGTTGATGATGATTAACTCAAAGTCGGTAAACGTTTGAGCTAAGACCGATTCCACAGTCTCCTGGATTGTATGCTCTGCGTTATAGGCTGGTATTATGACTGAAACGTTGACCATAGAAGTTGTTGAGTGAGCTGTATCGTGTAAATAAAAAGGCCTTTGTCAAGGATGAAGATGCAAGAGTACGGGCAAACCTTTTACGTTTTTATGATGAATGACTGGTGAGTGAACTTCGGTGTCTGAATCTCATTGAGATCTGAATCTCAATGAGGTCTGAATCTCAATTTTTGGACTCATAATTCCTGACAAAATGTGTCTCTAATATCAGCAGCGCACATAGAGCGGGCTTAGCAAACTGCCTAAGTGAAACTCAAACTCGCACGCTGTCGCTAAGTCGGCGTGCGATCGCCCTCGATGTTTGAGAATATGCAGGCCGAGCCGTTTCAAACTTCCTAAGCAGGTGCGCATCACAATCATGGGCTTGCGCCACGGGTTGGCCGTCATTAGGCTGAGTTGACAGGTCGCTAGCCCGCAGCCTTTGGCGAGCATTAGCAGATAGCTCCGTTCAAAGCGCTGGGACGGGATTTGGTGAACGGTTTGCAGCGCCGGATCGTATAGAATCTGCCACTGATGTTTGTGCAGGTAGAGCAAGGGTTCGTAGTCGTCACCTTGCACAAATAAACCGGCGACCTTGCCGCTCAGGGTGGGCTCTGATGGTACGCTATCAAGCCAGGCTTGGCGGCGAATCACGAGAGAAGCGGCGGGTGGCAACCGTAATTTGTCAGGCTCGAAGGCCATGACTTCAGAACCATGGTTGCGGATCGCGAGGAAATTTTTGATCCGTTCGAATCCTTCGGGGGGAGGAACCTCATAGTTGCCGTCAATGCGGCCACCGAAGGCACCGGCCTGAGGATAACGTCGGCTGAAGTCAACGGCTTCAGCAACCCAGTTGTTGGCCGGTAAGTTATCGTCATCGAGAAAGCCGATGAGTTCACCTGCGGCTGATTTGACAGCAGTTTGGCGGGCAAAAGCTGCTCCCTGGCGCGGTTCGAAGGCATAGCGCAAGGGTACGTCGGGCAACCACTGGCGGGCATATTCTTGAACCACTGCGGCGGTGTGATCATGACTGTTATTGTCAACCACTAAAATTTCCCAGCGAATGAGCTCAGTTTGAGTCTGTATTCGTAGGTGCTCTAACAGTTTGGGCAGGCGTTCAGCGCCGTTGTACGTGGGGATGGCGATCGTAATGTCGTAGGCAGGGGGAGCCACTTCGGGAGAGGTCATTGGCCGGTTCCAAAATCACGTTGAGACGGCAGATTACTGTCCCTAACATGCCCAGTCTCCCCAGCTAGGTGGCTAAGTAAATCTCACCAGGTTTACGCCCATTCTGGGCGCGATCGCCCAGTTTTTGTGGTCAGCTCGTTAGCCTTTGACGCTGATAGCCGCTTCGTCAGTAGCGACGACGGCGGTTTTATCTTGCCGACAGGCAAACACCAGCTTGCCACTTTGGAGTGAAACCTGAACAAGGCTACCTTCAGGAAAAGCCTCCTCCAAAATTTTGGTGGCAATGGGGTTTTCCAGCTCTTTTTGGATGGCGCGTTTGAGGGGGCGGGCACCGTAGACGGGGTCATAGCCCACCTGCGCAATGTGATCGATCGCGGCCTTGGACAGCGACAATGACAGCTTTTGATCGGCTAGACGTTTCTCGATGCGCTGTACCTGAATTGTGACGATCGCCCGCAGTTGCTCCTGTAATAGGGCATGAAAGAGAATCAGGTCATCAACCCGATTGAGAAACTCGGGGCGAAAATGGCTGCGCAGCGCTTTGAGCACGCGATCGCGCATTTCGTCATAGCGGCTGTCATCGCCTGCCACATCCAAAATGTGATCACTACCAATATTGCTGGTCATAATCACAATAGTGTTGCTGAAATCGACCAGATGCCCTTGCGAGTCCGTGATGCGGCCGTCATCCAGCACCTGTAACAGGATATTGAAGACGTCAGGATGCGCCTTTTCGACTTCATCGAGCAGCACGACCGAATAGGAATGCCGCCGCACTGACTCCGAAAGCTGCCCCCCTTCTTCGTAGCCGACATAGCCGGGCGGTGCCCCGACCAGCCGAGCGACCGCGTGCTTCTCCATGTATTCCGACATGTCGATCCGAATGAGCGCCTCTTCGGTATCAAACAAAAAGGCGGCTAGCGCCCGCGCCAGCTCCGTTTTGCCCACCCCCGTCGGCCCCATAAACAGAAAGGAGCCCAAGGGCCGACCCGGATCGTTCATGCCCGCCCGCGCCCGACGAATGGCGGCGGCTACCGCCGTCACGGCCTCTTCTTGCCCGATAACTCGTTCGTGCAGGTGGCCTTCTAGACGCAGTAGTTTTTGCCGTTCCGACTCCATCAGTCGATTGACGGGAATCCCCGTCCACTTCGCGACCACTTCGGCAATGTCAGCCTCCAGTACCTGCTCACGCAGCAGCGTTTTACCCTGGGCTTGAATTTCGAGTAAATGGGCTTCTTTCGCTTCCAAATCGCGCTGCACGGCCTCCAGCTTGCCGTATTTCAGCTGAGCCGCTTTGTTGAGATCGTAGGCTCGCTCGGCCTGATCCACCTGCAGGCGCAACTGTTCTTCCTCTTCTTTGAGGGCGTTGATTGCTTCGATCGTTTGCTTTTCGATGTGCCACTGGCCGCTGAACTGCTGCTGTCGTTCCGACAGTTCCTCAATTTCTTCGATGATGCGAGCGAGTCTCTCCTGAGCAGTGCGATAGGCGGTGCCCGATGAGGCGTCTTCGCTTTCGAGTGAAAGCTGTTCCATCTGCAGCTGCATGAGGCGGCGATCGATCACCTCCAGCTCTTCCGGTTTGGAGGTGATTTCCATTTTGAGCTTGGCGGCAGCTTCATCTACCAAGTCGATCGCCTTATCCGGTAGAAAGCGATCGCTAATGTAGCGATCAGACAGCACCGCCGCTGCTACTAGCGCTGAATCGGCGATCTTGACGCCGTGATGCACCTCGTAGCGCTCTTTGAGCCCCCGCAAAATCGAAATCGTGTCGTCGGCAGTCGGCTGTTCGACATAAACCTGTTGAAAGCGACGCTCTAGCGCGGCATCTTTTTCAATATGCTTGCGATATTCATCCAGGGTGGTGGCCCCAATGCAGCGCAATTCGCCCCGGGCCAGCATCGGCTTCAGCAAGTTGCCGGCATCCATCGTGCCTTGCCCCGCCCCGGCTCCGACGACGGTGTGCAGCTCATCGATAAACAGCACGACCTGCCCGTCAGACTCGGTGACTTCGTGAAGCACCGATCGCAGGCGGTCTTCAAACTCACCGCGATATTTGGCCCCCGCAATCAGCCCGCCGATATCCAACGAGATGAGTTGCCGGTTTTTCAGTGATTCCGGTACGTCGCCGTTGATGATGCGTTGGGCCAAGCCTTCGGCGATCGCTGTTTTGCCGACACCGGGCTCCCCAATTAGCACCGGATTGTTTTTAGTGCGCCGTGACAGGACTTGAATCACCCGGCGAATTTCTTCGTCGCGGCCAATCACCGGGTCAAGATGCCCCTCCCGAGCCGACTCGGTCAGGTCACGGCCAAATTTTTCAAGCGCCTGGTATTGACTTTCGGGATTTTGGTCGGTGACTTTTTGCCGTCCCCGCACTGCTTTGATGGCGGCCAGCAGCTCTGGCCCGCCGATGTCAAAGCCGCGCAATAGCCGTCGACCAATGCGTTCATCTTCGGCAAAGCCCAGCAGCACATGCTCAACTGAGATGAAGGTGTCCCCCATTTCCTGGCGACTCGTTTCGGCCTGATCTAACATGAGATCGAGGCTTTTACCCAAATATAAATTACTGTCTGCCGCCAACCGCACGCGTGCCTGCCGCCGGGCAAAGGTTTCAATCTCTTTGAGCAGCAGTTCAACTTCTAAACTGGCTTTAGTGAGAATCGTGTTGCCGAGACCGTCTTTTTGTTCCAGCAGCGCCACCATGACGTGCTCAGCTTCCATATATTGATGGTTAAAGCGGCGAGCCACCCTTTGGGCTTCAACGATCGCGTCCCAGGCTTTGGTCGTGAATTTGTCTGGATCAGTGGGCTGCATAGTGGAGTAATCGACAACGAAGCGCGACTAAGTAAAAATCCCTAAGTGCTTTAGTGTATCAGGCTAGCTCGGCGGGGCGTCCTCTTCAGTGTCAGCGCCGTCGCGACCAACCCCTGATCAGACCTGAAACTTCAGCCTGCTGATAATTCTAACGTGGTTCATCGGTGCTCTAGGGAATCTCGCTAGGTCTGTGGGGTGAGCGCCTAAAAGCCGGGTCGAGACTTTAATAAATAGCTTGGTGAGCGACCAGCTTTTTCTTTTTTTGACCGAAAAAGCTTGTGAATTAATGACTCGATTGATGAACAGCAATTCGCATAAAAGTGCAAGCGTTCTCGCAGAAAGCTCTGTCTAGGCACTGCGATCGCAAATTTAGGATGAATGAGACAGCAATCGTTAGCCTCTATGAGTTTTTCGTTTGCCACTGATCTTAATCGCATGCGATTTCTTTTGGCACTGGCGCCGGGCTGGGTAGTCAGTCTAAAAGACGGATGTCATCAGGCTCACAGTCTTAGTTCGTTCATCCAAAAAAACATCGTGATCGCCGATATGAATTGTCGAAATCAGACCTGAATTAGTCTGCTTAGACTTTTTTGAGTCGTCGTTTTAGCTTCTGCCATTCAGTTAAATAGCTCAACTTTTTCCAAGGCATTATTGCACACGCACTTGTTTTTTAGAGGAATAGCTCCCATGAAAACGATCCTTAAGCCCTTGACCGCAGTTGGTTTACTCGCTTCTTTTTTAGCGGGTTGTGCCAAAACTGAAAGCCTGAGCCCGGGGCAGCTCACTGAGCACAACAAACCCGGCACTGTCATGATTCAGACGGTGCACAAGGCAGAATTCTCAGTTCCTGATTACACCTTAGATGATGCCAGACTGGACGAGTTGGCTGCCGCGCTGCAACAGGAAGGCAGTATGTCTGAAGAGCAGGCCTTGGTCACGGTCATTGCTGAAGTCATGGAAGATCCGCTGTACTATTTTGCGCCCTTAAATGAACTCATCTACCAATCGGCTGAGATCAGTACAACAGGGTCAGCCTTAGCAGTGACCGAAGACGGCTATTTGGTGACCAATGCCCATGTGGTTTCATCAGAGCAAGACGATTTGAAATTTTCGCTCGCTGATTATGCGCTAGAAGATGTGGCTTATGACAGCTGTCAAATCGTTTGGGATGGCTTTGACGGTTTCTCTCAAGACGCGATTGGCGCTCTGATGGGGACTGAAGAATTTACCCAGCTTTGCTTAAATGCCCATGTCGAATATTACGCCCACTATATGAATTTGGATGCCCTGGAGACCGATATCTATGCGGCCATGGGCGGTGTCACCACGCTCGATGAGGTCTTAGAAGAAGGTCACAAGGCGACGGTTGAAGCGATGGGTGAACCGACCCCCGGTAAGGATGTGGCCGTGCTCAAAATTCAGGCTGACAGCATGCCCACTGTGAGCTTGGGTCGAGACAGTGATTTGACGGCAGGCGATCGCATCTTTATCTTGGGGTATCCGGGGGCTGGTACCCTCGACGAGTCCGAAACCTTAGAACCTTCCCTAACTGCTGGGTTAGTCAGCGCTCGCAAAACGATGTCTGACGGCTGGGATATCTTGCAAACCGATGCGGCGATGAATAGCGGCAATAGTGGCGGCCCCGTTTTCAATGAAGCGGGTGAGGCGATCGGTATCGCCACCTTTGGCAAGGTCGATCCAGCAACCGGCGGCAAGGTTGAAGGGGTTAACTTTGTGATTCCCATCAATGTCGTCGAGGAATTTTTGGATGAGGCTGATGTCGAACCGGCCCTGAGTGACATCTCCCAACTCTATCAAGAGGGGGTTAGTCAGTTTGATAAAGAACGGTTTCCCCAGGCCCTGAAAACCTTCCGCCAGGTCAGTGAAATCAACCCAGACTATCCCTATGTGCAAAGCTACCTCAGTAAATCCCAGAAGGCGACCAGCGAGCAGCAAGGTTGGCCAGTACCTCTCTGGCTGATTGTGGTCGGCGGTACCGTCGCCATTGGTCTGGGCGGTGGTGGTCTCTACCTGCTGTCTCGACGCGTTAAAATCGGCTTGCCGCAGTTCAAGTGAGCTCTAACGGGCAAGTCCTATCGGCAAGTTAGCTAAAGGGGGACGGTCAGAGCGACATCTTTTCTCAGATTTGCTGGCTCAACCGTCCCTTTTTTAACGTCAGTTCGGGTTAAAACCGAAGCCGGATATTTCCCCTCCTGGGAGGGGCTGAGGGGTGGGTGGATCGCCAGTCAGCGCGACTGATCGGCACCCACCCCGCCTTGGGCACCCCTCCCGAGAGGGGATTGGAGGCTCAATTGGCGGGTAAAAGCGTTACTTATTCTTATCCCGAACTCAGGTTTGTTTAGGACTTAAGCAACTTTTTGGGCGTTAACTTCATCGTCAGAACGCATCATCAATTAAGCACAGCTACCTTTGGTAAGCACAGCACCTGGAGAAAAAGTACCTTTACGCAGGCTCCAGCAACTCAGTAAGAGACTGAGTTCGGCGTTTTGCTAGCTCTATGCCCCGTGATTGAAACAGTCCGACGTTCCTAACCAACCGCTTGAGCTGCGGCCTGATTTACAGTCTGGGTAGAGCTGTGAGTTTTGAGCTGAATTAGCTCCACCTTATAGCCATCGGGGTCTTGCACAAAGGCAATGACGGTTGAACCGTGTTTCATTGGGCCGGGTTCACGCACTACGTTGCCCCCTTGAGCTTTGATGGCTTCACAAGTGCCGTAGATATCATCCACGCCCAAAGCAATATGACCATAGCCGTCGCCCAGGTCATAGTTGTTGGTCTCCCAGTTGTAGGTGAGTTCTAGCACGCTGTGGTCAGACTCATGGCCATAGCCCACAAATGCCAGGGTAAACTTGCCGCCGGGATAGTCTTTTTGGCGCAATAGCTGCATGCCGAGGATGTCGCAGTAAAACTTCTTAGACGCTTCCAAATCACCGACTCGCAGCATCGTGTGTAGCAATCGCATAAACCAACCTCTGAATCTTGGTGAACAGCTGTAGTAAGAGTATAGGAAGTCTGAAGGAGAAGAGTGGGACAGGGCAAAATGGCAAGCTAGAGCGCAGGCGGGTGAGCCTAGAGAATAAGGGTGCTGAAGGGCTGGGGAAATGGCAGCTGTCAAATTTCTGGAAAATGAGGATCATCGCGAGGCGAGGCCATATTTCACGCCGTAGCCCAGCAGCACGAATACCAGAATAATGATGGCTGCGATGCCGATGGGACTCGGTACCCAAAACTCGGCCTCCAGCTCATTCACTTCGCCAGGCACCAGTGACCAAGTCTCTTGGGGAGTGAATGCACCTGCGGGCGATTCTCCGGGGGAGAGGCTTTGCCAACGCACCCAGGGCGCCAGCAGCGTCACCTGTCCTGCCAGTAGCTGTTGTCTCTGCAGGAGAGGTAGTCCTGTCGCGGCCAGGTCTGGCACTGCCGTGAGATCAATTCGCAGTTTGAGGTGGTTATCAATTGCCACAAACCGGTTGCCCTGTTGCAGAGTCAGTTCCGCCCGGATCGGTTCACCTGCTGGCAGGGTGAAAGTGGTGGTGTCGTTGGGGTTGAAAAACTGATTGAACTTAGTCTCTAGCGCCCGACCATTGCTAAAGGGAATCACAATTTCAAAGGCATTGTCGCTCAGCCACCGGGTGCGACCGCCCACCTGCTGGGTGCGCTCACTCAGTACAGCCAACCACTGCTGCAACTCGTCGTTTGCCGCGATCGCGCCACCCCGCCAGCGCAGTTGTTGCACAAGTTGCCCGTGGGTTTGACTGTCAAATTGCAACTCTAGGTCATATTGCAAACAGCCCGTTAGCAGCAGCACCATTAGCACCAACCCGACTCGCAACAGTTTTTGGAGCCAGCGCACCATAATTATCTGGTTTGTTTGAGTGACTACAGCGCATTATCAGCGAAGGTGGCCGCCGTGACAATTGGCCATAGCCGAGAGGGGGAACCCAAGATTATCTGAGCGACAATCTTGGACTGTCAGAGGCCGTTTGATCTGGTCTGTCCGCAACGGTGTGGAAAATTGAGGGCGTTAACCCGCGTCTGCCCCACAACAGTGATCGATGCCCAAACTGTCTAACAGCAGATCACTAACGGCATTGGCGATCGCAAACTCGCCGTAGAAACTTTTGGAGAAGTCAAAGCCCTGCATTTCTGTGAGAATCGCTAAGACGAGCGCCCCTAAATCGTTCTCGCCCTCCATGCGTTGTCGCACAAAGACTTGGGCGGCTCGCTCGGCAATCTCCGTATTGACTTCTTCGGGCGGAAACTCGGTATTTAACCAGCGATGCAGCGAGGCATTTAGCCACTGGCCCTCTTGTTCAGGATTTTCTGCTGGCGGCAGAATGATGGGTTCAACAGGCTCTGCCATGGCAGTAATCGAGACTCAGCTTACTTCAAAAAAACAGTGGTCGGATGCTGGGGCATCTTGACTTTGATAGTGCCAAATTTTGCTCGGCTTCTCTACCGTTTGTTACGACTCCTCATAGTGCGATCGGTTCACCATCGGCAACTGCACTAGCCTGAGTCATCAGCTGCTAGTGTCGCCAGTTGGTACAGCAGCTTCAGGGGCTCAGCGTTGTAGTCCAAAAACGAAAAGTGATGCCAGAAACGAATCCGGCCATATTTATCCAACAAAAACTGAGCGGGCAGTGGCGCGCCCAAAGCTTGCCCCGTACCATACTGCCGAAAGACTTTACCCAGTGGGTCGCTGAGCAGCGGCGCTTGCAAATTTAGTTCTGTTTTGACCACTTGGCTTTGTGCCAAGTCAGTACTTGTGACCAAAATTAGCTGGCTACCAGCCGCCCGAAACTTTTCAGCGGCGGCGCTGAGCGCCACCAAGTGGGGAAAACAGAGGGGACAATAATGGCGCTCTGTGAAAATGCGGGTAAACGCCAACACCACAGGCCGCTCGCCCCAATGTTGTGACAGCCGATAGGGCTGACGAGTCGCGACTTCAGTCAACGTGAAATCGGGGGCGCGATCGCCCAAGGCTAAGCAGTTGGTTGCTGGGAGCGGTAAAAAATGACGCCAAAAGCGCCCATTCACTAATTTGGATTGAAGCTCAGCAGAGGAGGAAAGACTGGTCATAGGAAGAGTCGTCAGGGCGATCACTAAGCTCGTAGACTGGCCGCGGTGATATTTGGGGTACCTGCCAATACGGTTAAACAGCGGCAAAGAACTCCTTAGATTTCACGGGGTCAGGATTCATGGTCTTTTCGCCGGGTTTCCAACCAGCCGGACACACCTCATCAGGATGCGTTTGGACATGCCGAATGGCCTGCAGCACTCGCAATGTCTCTTCAACGTTGCGGCCAAAGGAGAGATTATTGACAGTTGCGTGTTGAATGACGCCCTCTTTATCAATAATGAATAACCCTCGTAGTGCTACTCCTGCATCGGGATCGAGCACATTGTAAGCAGCACTAATTTCTTTTTTTAGATCAGAAACGAGCGGATAGTTCAAATCACCAACGCCCCCCTGAGTCCGTTCAGTTTGAATCCACGCCAGGTGAGAAAATTCGCTGTCAACAGAAATTCCTAGAATCTCTGTATTGAGGTCATCAAATTCAGGATAGCGATCGCTGAAAGCCGCGATTTCAGTTGGACAAACAAACGTGAAATCTAGAGGATAAAAGAAAAGAACTACGTATTTACCGCGATAGTCAGAGAGCTTGATCGTCTTAAACTCTTGATCAACGACAGCGGTAGCGATGAAATCAGGGGCTGATTGGCCCACACGGAGACAGCCTGCTGCAGAACTATTCATAGACTCTCGTCCTCTGAGGTGCGGACTTGCTTGTGAAGACAGACTCGACCATCTCACAAAACACATAGAATATATCATGTTCCCATAAACCAGGCAGCGACCAGTCGTTTGACCTCTTTAAAGCGTGATATTTAGTTCACGGTAAAGGTGACGCCTGAAAACTTGAAAAGAACGACGCTGAGAAGAACTATCAATGAAGTAGGCACAACTTTAGCCAGAGCACTTCTTCTTATCGTTAGAAATAAAGAAATCCAGGCTAATTGCTAACAGTTGAGAGAAGAATTAGCGCTATGAATCGAGGTGTTCTGCCGTTCGTCTTTATCGCTTGTAGCAGCATGATCAGTTGCGCCACACCCGAGCCGCTGGTACCGCTGCAGTCCGTTCTAATCCCGGATACTCTCTTCACCACACTCCCGTATCCACTCTTTTTAGAAGATTTGAAAGCCGCCGAAGGGTATCGTCAAGCCGGACTTACCGCGCGCCAGGCTGACGATTTTGCGACCGCGATCGCCGCTTTGAAAACTGCCGTTGCCTTGGCCCCCAGGACAGTTTCGGGCTACGTCTTGCTGGGTTGGACGCAACATCTCGCTGGCGAGCGAGACGAGGCGATCGCAGTGCTCAATCGAGCGATAGAACTAGATGCTGAGTACATTCCGGCCTTGAACGCGTTAGGCATTGCCTATTTGGTCAATGGCGATATCGACGCGGCGATCGCCACCCACACCCAAGCCAAAACGCTCAACCCTGAGAACGAAATTGCCTACTACAATCTCAGCTTGGCCTATCAGCGACTGCCAGATGTCGATGCGGCCATTCGTCATGCTAACCGGGCGACTGAGTTAGAGCCCTATAATCCTCACCCCTGGGTTGCCTTGGCCCTGGCCCACTGGAGCAATCAAGATGAGATCGCCGCGCGCGCTGCTTACAGTCAAGTGCTACAGCTAGACGCCCGTTACTATCAGGCGGGGCACTTGGACTATCTCACCCGCGCCGGGTTTAGCCGTAATCAAATTCAACAAGTCGTCGAGATGCAGCAGCAAGTAATTTAGTCACCTGCAGAACTGGTCGGAGAATCTCAACCGAGTAACCAGCCTGATGGCTTTGGTTATGGACACCTTAAAGCCCAGGTCATCAAGCACATGATCACTGAGGTCAAAAGGAATCGAGTGCTGAGCATTAAGGTCAGCACTCGATTCCTGAACTCTGCCAACGGGGCCGTCCTGATGCCAGCCCTGAAAGTAATCCAAAATCAAAATATCTCACCTGAAGAATCTGCTCTCTGGGAAATGGGCAATCGTCGGCGGCAATTTTCCACAGAGATCGAGTCTTCGGCAAGTTATTTTTTGGCATACTCTTGGCACCGTAGGGTGTTTCAGATAGCTATCGATAACTTAGTTTTGAGAAACGGTCAATGGCTGCTCAGCTAGCCGGCTGGGAGCTTCAGCCACAGGCGCTTGATCCAGTTCCTCAGCCTCAATACGCTGAGCGATTTGGCGGCTGTCGGCCTCACTTGCTTGGTATCGCTCCATTAAGTATTCGACTAGCCGAGGCCCCTGCAAGAGCGGCCCTCGAAAAGCCGGAGGGGGGTTGAGGATGGAGTTCTTGATTTCCTCATAGCTAGAGCAATACTGCACCCCCAGGGGGCGAACGCTTTGGGCAAACAAGAGCTGGTGATCATCCACATGCTCGCCGTAGCTGGCCAATCGAGGAATCACGACAAACGGTACCTTCTTGGCTGCTAGACCGCGAGTAGACCCTTGCCCAGCATGGGAAATGACTAAGTTAGATTGTTTGCTCAGGCTCTCTAGACGTTCAAACTCCAAGAACGGCGTGGCTCTCACTAAAGGATGTCGGGACACGACGCCTGGGTTGGTTGCGCCATGCTGAAATACGATCGCCTCGTTTAACACTTTTTCGTCTAACAGCTGCTCTAGCCATTGCACCACGCGGTCAAAGGGAAACGAAATCGTTCCTAAAGTCACAGTAATCATGGAGGCTTTTATCCTTCGGGAAATTATTTATAACGGCACTCACAAAATTATTCACAAGCACGCAGTTTGCTTCTGCCCGCTTCAGACGTATCCCCGATATAGGGCTTTGGGATACTTTTCGGCTAGCGTTGGCCACTGCACGTAAAACTCATCGGATACGCGATAGACGATCTTGCCAGAGAGGCTGAGTTCTTGCGATCGCGAAATGCTTTCGATGAAGACAAACTTGATGCCCAACAATTTAGCCAGCATTGCCGTACCAATTGCGATGCTGGCCCCAGTGGAGACGACCATGTCTGGCTTCTGCTGCAGCAACAGATAGAAAATCCGCGGTAGGTTCAATAGCAGCGTCACAACGTTACGAGGAGCCTGGTAAGGCATCCAGAAGACTTCCTCATCACCCATGAGGCTCTCGGTATCTTTCTTGCGATCAGTCACCCACACTCTTTCGTGGAGTTCCCAGAAGCTTTTAAGACTTCGCATTGTCGAAAAGTGACCGCCAGAGGTGCATACCAGCATTAGCTTCATTGATTCAATCTCCAAAAACCCGCATTTTCTTGACAGCAGCCCCGCGAAAGATCGGCCAAAAATCTTTATCCACCCATCAAGGTGCTTGGTAGAAAACCAAGCTCAAAGATTCACTTCGGTGGCATCGGCGAAGACATCCCTAGCGGCATAGACCCAAACCCTCGTAGATCAATATGCTGGACAACCTTGTCTCTGAATTACGAAAACAGTTCGCAAAGACAAGCTACTCGCCTAGCCTGATGTAAGTGATTATTCGGAGTTTTCGCCTGAAATGCCAATCTCCGTCCTGACAAGTTCATGAAATCTTTTTAAACTGAAAATCAGTTTAAAGATTCGAAGTAGATTTTATATGTTGAGTCATAAATGCAACCAATGGTCTCGACAAAAATACTTAATCAGCTTATGTTGTTGAGTTAATTTGTGAAATAAAGATTAAGTCTGGGTCTGATGGCTATTTGATTGGGGTTGGGCTGCGCTGCCGGATGAGTTCGACCATGGTTCAGCCTCAATAGCGTTGATGTGGGGGCCGGCGATCGCCTTACATGACAAAGACGGTTGGGCCAGCGCCAATGTGCCCAGTATTTCTTTTTCATCCGCGAGAGTACAGAGCGATTGTCATCAACGGTCGCTCCATCATTGGCTGCCAGTTGAAGCCTTAGATGCGATCGCTGGAGTCAACTTTTCTCAATGCGCACGAACCCAAGAGCCCAATTGTCGTAGGCCAGCAAGCACTGCTTGAAAAGGACACGGCTAGTGTAAATGCTCACTGACAGTGAATATACGGATATCGGGCCTTCAAAAAATATTGATAAGATGAAGGGCGCAATTGATTGAGGAGTAAAAAAAGCGGGTAACGCGATTCGAACGCGCGACATTCACCTTGGCAAGGTGACGCTCTACCACTGAGCTATACCCGCAAATCTAAAATTTCAGACGTTTAACCAATATCTCAAACGGTGATGCAGTTGTCAACATTTGACAGCCTAATTCTTTGCCCGCCAGGGCGAAGAATAGGCCTAGGTGCCGGAGGTTGATTGAACCGGAGCGACGGCTGCTGATGGCAGGCTGGGAGAGACGGTGCCGACCAAACTCCCCTGGTTTTCCTGCGGTAAGGCCTGAATCTGACCCATCAGGCTCGACATTTCCAGGGCGCTCATGGCGTAGTTCCAGCCCAGATTGCTTTTGATGCCTGCCCGCTCTAACGCTTGCTGCAAGGTGTCAGTCGTTAACACCCCAAAAACAATCGGCACCCCCGTTTGAAAGCCGACGGCCGCGATGCCCTTAGAAACTTCCGCCGCCACATAGTCAAAATGGGGGGTCTGCCCTTTGATGACAGCGCCTAGGCAAATGATGGCGCTGTAGCGGCCCGTCAATGCTAATTGACGCGCCACCATAGGAATCTCAAAGCTCCCTGGCACCCAGGCATAATCAACCTGGTCGCCGTGAGGGTCGACGTCAACCCCGTGACGCTTTAAGCAATCCTGGCAACCTGCTAATAGCTTTTCTGTAATCAGATCGTTAAATCGACCAATCACCAGGGCAAACCGACGCGGACTGCCTGGGTGAAAATTTCCTTCAAACACTGCCATGAAAATTCAACGCCTTAGTGGCTACACCACGAGGTAATTAAGACCACCGACGACGACGACCAAAACACCCCAGACTACGGAGCCCAGGAGGATTAGGCGCTTAGACTGTTCCCAGTTTTGGGGTGACGCATAGGCGACCGGTACCCCCACAACCATGACGAAAGATAAAAGAACCAGCGCAAGGAGTGCTAGCTGGAAGATGATTACCATTTTGCTAAAATCTCTTCTCTCAACACAGCGATGCAGGAAAGTCCAAGCCGAACGGCTGCTCATTTCCCGCAATATTATTAGTAAGCTATCAGAAATGTGGGTGCGACGGAAGCCTTTATCGTCAGCAACGTACCAAGTTTTGCGCCTACGCTAGCCATTAAGGACTGGGTTGCTCGCTCGTGAATGGCGATCGCCCCGCCAGATACTCCGAGCGTTAACTCGGAATTTTGACTCAGAGACCCTGCCCATGAATTTGGTGCTGTGCCATACGACGGCTGACTTTGATACCCTGGGCGCCGCAGTGGGCGTTACCCGGCTGCACCCCGGTACGCGGATCGTGCTGGCGGGCGGCTGTCACCCGACAGTACAGAGCTTTCTGGCCCTGCACCGTGACGAATATCAGCTAATCGAACGGCGAGCCGTCAATATCGATGCCGTTGAGGCGCTGACTGTCGTCGATACACAATCTGCTGACCGCCTTGGGCCAATTGCGCCTTGGCTGACCGCTGTCGCCGCGCGGGGGGGAACGATCTCGATCTACGATCATCACTCTTCTGAGGAAGTCTCTCTGCCGGCAACGCGGGTCGTCGTGGAACCCGTCGGTGCTGCTACAACGCTGATTGCCGAGCAACTGCAGGCCCAGTCTGTGGCGCTGACCGGGGCCGAAGCGACGGTGATGGCCTTAGGGATTCATGTCGATACGGGGTCGCTGACCTTTGCCTCAGCCACCGCGAGAGATGCGGCGGCCTTGACGTGGCTGATGCAGCAGGGTGCGAGTCAAAGCGCGATCGCCGAATTTGTGGAGCCGACGCTATCGCCTCCCCTGCAGACCCTGATCGAAACTGCCGTGGCTAGCTTTCAGCAGGAGGCGCAGCCCGGCCATACGCTCGGGTGGGTGTTGTTGGAGACGGCCCAATATGTCCCCGGACTCTCAGCCTTGGCCGAACGGCTGATCACCTTTATGGATGTCGATAGTCTATTGTTTGGGGCCTGGTTTCCGGCGAAGGAACCGGCTCAGAAACTCATTTTGATTGGACGAGCGCGGGGACGCACCGCCGCTCATGGCGATCGTCCTGGGGTCGATTTTCATCAGTTGTTGGCCCCACTGGGCGGTGGCGGCCATCCGACGGCGGCGGCGGTGACGGTCTCAACTTCGGCACCGGAGCAAGCGTTTCAGACCGTTTTAGCGACCTTGCGTCAACAGATTCCCCCTGTGCCTTGTGCTCAGGAGCTGATGTCGTCACCGGTGCGCACGATTCTGCCCACGACGTTAATTACGGCGGCCCAGCGCCTTTTGCTCCGTTACGGCCATTCTGGGCTGTCAGTGGTGGATGAGCAGGGGCAACTCGTGGGCATGATTTCTCGCCGAGACATCGACCTGGCGCTGCACCATGGCTTTGGCCATGCTCCGGTAAAGGGTTATATGACCACTCAGGTCAGAACGATTACGCCCGCTACACCGCTGCCGGAGATTGAAGCCCTGATGGTGACCTACGATATTGGTCGGTTGCCAGTGCTGGCCTCTGGTCAGCTCGTTGGCATTGTCACCCGCACCGATGTTTTGCGCCGCTTACATCACGATCAGCAAACTGCGATCGCGGCTGCCAGCGCTGATCATGCCCTTGCTCTCAATGCCGCTGCCATCGCCACGCCACCCACCGCGGCCCAGCTGTGGCAAACCCTACAGCAGCGGCTTGATGCCAGTCTATGGGCCATGCTGCAAGTCATGGCTGCCGTCGCGGTCGATCACGGCTGGCAGCTTTATTTGATCGGGGGTGGGGTGCGAGATTTGTTTTTGACGCCCCCGACCACCCCACTGCGACTGCAAGATGTTGATCTGGTGGTTGACAGTGCCTACCAAACCCTCGAGATGGGGGCCGGTGTCGTGCTGGCAGAGGCGATCAAGGCGCAGCATCCTGAGGTCGAACTGCAGGTTTATGGCAAATTCCAGACGGCGGCGCTGGTGTGGCACGCCGGCTCAGGGGGCCATCCCTCCAGCCGGTTGGTCGATATTGCCACCGCCCGCACCGAGTTTTATCCTTACCCGGCGGCTAATCCCGAGGTGGAAGCCAGTTCGATCCGTCAGGATCTGTATCGCCGTGACTTCACCATTAACGCCTTGGCCGTTTGTTTGACGCCCCCCCATCGCGGTCAGTTACTCGACTTCTTCGGGGGGTTGGTTGATTTACAGCAGCGACAGATTCGCGTCCTGCATGCCAATAGTTTTATCGAAGACCCCACGCGCATTTTTCGTGCCGTACGGTTTGCTATTCGCCTCGACTTTCACCTTGATCCGCAAACAGAACGGTTTATTCGCCATGCGATCGACAGCGGCGTGTACCAACGGCTGCAAGCAGAGATGGCCCAACTGCCGGCGCTGCAAACGCGATTAAAGGCTGAACTCAAGTACATCTTAGAAGCTGATTATTGGGAACCGGCGCTGGCGTTACTCAATCGGTTAGGGGCGCTCGTTTGCCTGCATTCTCAGCTGACGATGACCGATCGCCTGTGGCGTCACCTGCGCCGCCTGAGTCGCTGGCTATCGCGGGTAGAACTTTTTTCATCGCTACTTCCCTATCAGATGCGTTTAGAGTTGCTAATTGCGGCCATTCCTGCGGTCGATCGCGGGGCGGTGGCGCAGAGCCTGCAGCTGCCTCAGGCCGCGATCACCCGGTTGGCTCAGCTGGGGCAGGCGGAAGCCGATATCTTGACGGGCTTGTTGGCGTGCGATCGCCCAAGTCAAATCGTGCAGCTTTTACAAAACTACGATCTCGGCACCTTAGTTTTAGTTGGGGTACGCCATTCGCAATCGACGAGTCGGCCACTCTGGCGCTATTTGATGCAGTGGTCACAGGTAAAAGCGCCGCTGGATGGTCATGATTTGAAGCGGTTAGGCTATCCGCCCGGATCGCAGTATCGCACCCTGTTAAATGAATTATTAGCGGCTACCCTGGATGGCGATGTGACCGATCAGCACGGCGCGATCGCCTTTTTGCAGCAGCGCTATCCCCTACCTCAGTCGCCGACATGGCCTTAGTGTTCTAGGCGACTACTGGATGTCGCCCTGATCTGATATCAGAAACACAACAGGGTAGATTAAGAGAATCTAAAGCTCACCATTCGTTTGCCATCACTCTTCCCCGCCTATGTCGTTTGCTCCTGGGACTGCGCTGCAAAATGGTCACTATATTGTCGATGCGCTGCTAGAAGCAGCTCCGAATGGTGATCTTTACTGGGGGACCCATGTGGTCACCGGCCGGCGAGTCTTTTTGCAGATGTTGCCCGTTTCGTCACCTGAGAGCAGCGCCGATCTGTCTGAGCTCATCGCCCGCTTAGAAGGCATCGCCCCATCGCTGCTGTCTCCTTTGCCCCATCCGTTTACCTTGTTCAAAGGGGATGATCAAGCCCTCTGTCTCGCCATTGACCAGACGATTGGTCTGCCGTGGTCATCGATTTGTGAAACCCCTGCCCCGATGTCTCCCAAGCGCGCCCTCGCGACGATTCGCCAGATTGCTAAGAGCATTGATTGGCTGCAACAACAAGGCCTTGAGGGATTCGACCTATCGCCCAATCGAGTTTGGCTATCACCCTCAGCATCAGGCTCAGTGGCTGCCATTACGTTGACCGGTCTGCCGCATCATGCCGGGGGTATCCCAGTGGGTGATGCTGCTTGCCGTCGTTCGGTGTCGGCCTGCGCGCATTTACTACAAAGCTTTTTGACCGGTGAACTGCCCCCCCCTGAAGATGCGGCTGCCGTGGCTCGACGGCTGCGTCAACAGTTGCCCACCCTCAGTCCGCTCATTGCTGAGGCGATTATTCAAGGCCGACAAGCGGCCCCAGACGGCCCTGCTCTCACGCTGTTGCAGTGGCTTGATCAACTGCCCGATGCCAGTGCGATCGCACCCACCCACCGTTCTCAGGGGGCATTGCCCCGACCTCACCCTCAACCCCCAGGGAGGCCGCGAACTCAGTCGAAGGTGTACCCGGCCCTAGCGGGCACGGCGATCATCGCGGCGATCGCCGGTGTCACCCTAGGCACAACCTGGCGACTCAGTGCGCCGAGTTTGCCGGGGGCACTGCAGCTTGATCCACAGCAGTCGTTTCCGGCCCAAGTCGACTGGTCAGGCGACACGCCCGATGTCAACTTTGAGGGGCCTTTTGTGCCTGGTAGCGCGACCCCGCGCCCCCGCGAAGAGTGGTACGAGGAGCCCGAAATCTTACCCGAAGAACCCCTGTGGGAATCCCCCGCCAATGCCGCTGAGTGGACAGAACCGGGTGTCGGCACGGAGCCAGCGCCTGAGTTGCCGAATGAAGCGCCTTTCCCCGGCAATGTCGAGCCTGACGAAGTCCCACCGCCCCCGTTGGAAGCAGATCCTTTGGATAACGAACGGCTCCCCGCCCCCGAAATTCCCCAAGATTTTGCCCCACCCCCCTTAGATAAGTCACCGGTATCGCCCGATGCCACCAGCCTTTCCGGTGGTAACGCCCCCCCGCCGCAAGCCCTGACGGAAACCGAATTCAAGCCCATGCCAGACCCTGGAGTCGCTTCAGAAAGCTGATTTCAGCGTTTTCGCCATGACCCCTAAAAACTTGATGCCGCAGACAGAGCGGACTTTTAGACCAGCAACGTTATAATCTGGACGTGAGGTGTAACAAAGTGTGACATTATGAGTAGCCCTGTCGTCCATGCCTTTTTCATGGGTCGCGCCTTAGCCACGGCGATCGCTGAGCAGGTCGAGCAATCAATGACCGAAACGCTGAGCAATCTGGGCCGATTTGATGCCGAGCAGCGAGAGAGTTTGCGCAATTTCACCGATGAGGTGATGGCTCGCGTCCAACAGCAAGAGTCGGCGGTTGCTCAAGACCCGACCACAACGCCCCCCGGAGCTGCTGCTAGTCCTCAAGATTTGCAAGCGACGATCGATAACTTGCGCGCCGAAATTGCTCAAGTTCGCGCAACTCTGCAACAGTATCGGGCATCTTTGAACTAGCTAGGTTCAACTGTCTTTTTGCGCCTACCCGTTTTTGTTTTTTTAATCGCTTGTCCGGGAGTTTGAGTGTCTGCCGCCTACGATTCCGCCACGTCTTCATCTTCTCTACCCGAGCAAGCCTCGGGTGGTCATTCAGTATCGACTGAATCGGCTGCTTCGACGCTGGCGTCAGGGGGCGAAGCGAATGCTCATGCGCTGATGGAGGTGACTGATCACGCTTTGGCCGTTGGCTCACCAGCGGCAACCGAACTCCCACCCCAATCACTAGCCCCGACCGCGACTCGGCCCTCAGCCGCCGATGGCAAAGCCTATCGCTGGAATCGCAAGCGCTATTCTCGGGTCAAGCGCTCCGCTGATATTTGGTCATTTGTCTTCCGGTTTTTAGGTGCTCGCTGGCTCTACAAAAAGTCCTGGAGCTACGCTGGCGAGATGACGCCGGACAAGTTGGCAACCCGGCGACGCAGGCAGGCCATTTGGATTCGCGAAACTTTTTTGGATCTGGGGCCGACCTTCATTAAGTTGGGGCAGCTGTTCTCAACCCGGGCTGATTTGTTTCCGGCAGAATATGTGGAAGAACTCTCCAAGCTGCAGGATCGGGTACCGGCCTTTAGCTATGAGTTGGCGGAGGAAATTATCACCGCTGACTTTGGTAAGCCCCTGGCTGAGCTCTACCAAAATTTTGATCCGATTCCGTTAGCGGCGGCGAGTCTTGGTCAGGTGCACCGAGCCCAGCTGCATTCCGGCGAAGACGTTGTGGTTAAGGTGCAGCGTCCGGGGCTGAAGCGACTGTTCAAAATTGACTTGGCGATCCTGCGGGGCATTGCCGTCTATTTTCAAAATCATCCCGATTGGGGCCGTGGCCGCGATTGGCTCGGCATTTATGAAGAGTGCTGTCGCATTTTGTGGGAAGAGATTGACTATCTCAACGAAGGACGGAATGCCGACACCTTTCGCCGCAATTTTCGGAAGCATGACTGGACCCGCGTGCCGCGGGTGTTTTGGCGTTATGCCTCGCCCCGTGTGCTGACGCTGGAATATATGCCCGGTATCAAGATTAGCCATTACGAAGCGCTGGAAGCAGCCGGCCTTGATCGGACTAATCTGGCTCACTTGGGCGCTAAGGCCTATTTACACCAGCTATTGGATGACGGCTTTTTTCACGCCGATCCGCATCCTGGCAACATCGCGGTGAGTCCCGAAGGTGCCCTGATCTTTTACGATTTCGGCATGATGGGACAAATTCAGCCTATGACCCGTGAGCGTCTTATGATAACGTTCATAGGAATCGCCCAACGGGATGCCGAATTAGTTGTTTCCTCTTTAGTTGATTTAGGGGCTTTAGCGGCGTCGGATGACATGGGGCCAGTGCGTCGGTCTGTCCAATATATTTTGGACAACCTGATGGATAAACCCTTTGAAGAGCAATCTGTCAGTGAAATCAGTGATGATTTATACGAGATTGCTTACGGCCAGCCGTTTCGATTCCCCGCCACGTTTACGTTTGTGATGCGGGCGTTTTCGACGCTAGAGGGTGTAGGCAAAGGATTAGATCCCAATTTTAACTTTATGGAAGCGGCCAAGCCGTTTGCCACAAAGCTTATGAGTAACAATGATTTGTCGAATTCAACCGATTCACTGCTAGGTGAATTGGGCCGACAGGCCGCTCAGGTGGGGTCAACCGCCTTTGGCCTGCCCCGGCGACTGGAGGATACGCTCGACAAGCTAGAGCGTGGCGATGTGCGGGTGCGCGTGCGCTCCATCGAGACTGACCGCATCTTGCGTCGGGTCAGCAGCGTCAATATGGCTACCAACTATACGCTGTTGGTTGGAGCTTTTGTGCTATCGGCGACTATCCTATTGGTTTACGGATTCTTGTGGCTCGCGATCGCGGCCTTTATCGTTTCAGGAATTGCTGGCATTGCCCTGTTGCGTTTGATGCTGCAAATGGGACGAGCTGATCGGCTGCCTTAGTGAGGGAAAGACAGGTCGATGAAGCTAATCTTTTCTGGAATGACCGACCCCGGTCTGTTGCGTTCGAGCAACCAAGACGCTTATTACGTTGATCCGCAGGGGCGGTTTTTTATCGTCGCGGATGGCATGGGTGGGCATGCCGGTGGTCAAGAAGCCAGTAGTATTGCGACCGCGACCATTCGCTCATTTTTGCTGGACCATTGGGACTCAACCCTGGCGACCCCCGACATCTTGCATCGTGGTCTCGATCTCGCCAACAAAGCGATTTTGGCCGATCAGAGACAGCATCCTGAGCGGGGTGACATGGGCACTACCGCTGTCGTTTTGATGTTTCGTGAACATCAAGATCAGGCGATTTGGTGTGCCCATGTCGGCGATTCTCGCTTATATCGGCTGCGCGGCCCGAAGATTGTGCAAATCACGGAAGACCACACCTGGATTGCTCGGGCTGTTAAAGAGGGCGAACTGACTCCCGATCAGAGTCGCAATCATCCCTGGCGACACGTGCTGTCTCAATGTCTGGGCCGAGCCGATATGCATCGGATTGACGTGCAGGCGGTCGAGGCGCAGCCGGGCGATCGCTTTCTTCTCTGCAGCGATGGCTTGACGGAAGAACTCCCCAACACCATTATTGCCGCTCATCTCAAATCGATCAGAGCGGTGGAGAGCGCCGCTCAGGCGCTGGTCAACTCCGCCAAGAAACACGGCGGGCGTGACAACATTACGGTGGTGATCGTCAACCTGTTAATGGAGAAGCTGGATCAGGACGGCCAAGATACCGACGTCGAAACTGGCTTTGTGGTCGAATAAATCGACGTTTTGGGGGGCTAAGGGCATCCGTCGGACTCACCGCACCTGAGACTCAGAGGCCTGCCATGGCTTACTTTTGACGGGTATCATTTAAGTATTTGCCGACCAGCAGAGCGATGAGCACTGTGAGATAAATCTGCCCTGATAACCCTAACAGCAGCGATAGAGAACGAGCCGCAGGCACAGCCGGTGTAATGTCACCATAGCCAATGGTGGATAGCGTCACTAAGCTGTAATACATCAACGCGTTGAATAGATCGGCTCTGTCGATCACGACACCCCCGGTAACAAAGGCTCCGGGGTGAGCCAGCTCTAGCAGGAGGGCGAGAAAGGTGCCGGTCAGGCCAATCAATAAATAGCCCGCGATCGCTCCACACAAAACATTTCCCGTCACCTGCTGGCTCTGGGCAATTTGAATAATGATGGAGATCGTGACGAGGGCCACAAATAGGCAATACAACGCAAAGGCAATGAGCGCTAATGGGGGCCACTGGGGGCCGAGTAGCGATAACCAGTCGAGTAAGAGTGTGAGCACGCCCAACGCCATCATCTGACGAATGATCTGCTGTTCATGATTGGCCGCGACAATGCCCGACAAAATGACAAAGTTGAGTAGCAGCTTCACTGTGTAGGCTCCCCAACCTTGATTCGGCAAGATGGGGTTGCCAATGATCAGCAGAAACAAGGCCGCCAAGATATAGAAAAACTTGGTTTCTGACTGTTGGAAAGCCAACAGTCGGGAAACAACGGAGCGACGACCAGGTTTGAATGGCATTGAGACGTTAGATTTATCCCCAGTCGTACTCTAAAAAGGCATCGCCCAACAGCTCTTGAGCCGTGGTGCGAATCGTTTCGAGTTCTTCGACCGTCACCTGATGATCGGCATGAATCAAGGCTCGAATCTGCTGGATCTCCGTTTCTGACAATTTGCCATCCGCTAAAGCCGCTTGCACCAATTCTCGCAGCTTTTCTAAATGGGTCTGTTCTTCTGGCGTCAATTCATGTTGGCTAGAGCGTTCAATTTTCATCGGTGATTCTCCTAAGGCATGAGTGGACGGTTTAACTCTGGACTGTGGGCTCAGTCCCGCAACTCCAAGTTGGTTGTTAGCGAGTGCTCTAAGGTGAGGAATCGTTTGGGCAATCCGGCGATGATTGCAAGGTCAGATGGGGATTGCCACTGGCCAATATTAATCTTTTGACTGAGCCGATTGGGCAAGTTCGCGCTCTTCACGATCGCGCTTTTCTTTGAGCTGCCGCAAGCCTTCCCAACTCCAGCCCAGGGCAAAGCCACCGCCGCCGCCGATGATCATATAAAGCCGATCGAGATTTTGATAGCTGCGGCTGGTGTAAGGTGACGCGGCAATATTCGCCATCACTAACCCCAGGCCGACGCCAATGACAGTATTCATCAGACCGGTATAAAACATTCTGCGCCAGTTCATCTGTCACCTCCTAAGCGGGGTTGTCCTCTTCCTGAAACTGGGTGGGTGCTGGACTTTCCGTTTCGGTATGAGTGCCCGTGCCGTTGGGGGAGGACAATGTCAGGGTGCCATCGGGATTCGTGACTAAGCCGTTACCAGAGCTGCCACTATCCGAATTGCCCGGAGGCTTCTGGCCGCCGAGGAACTGTGCTTCGAGGCTTTTAATTACCACATACAGCACCGGCACCACGAGGAAACTAAGCACCGTGGCCACTAACAATCCCCCAAACAAAGCTGTGCCAATTGCCCAACGCGAGGCTGAGCCCGCCCCGGTAGCAATGACCAACGGAAAGAACCCGACCAAAGAAGAAATTGCGGTCATCAAAATCGGTCGGAACCGCTCTTCTGCGGCTCGCTGAGCCGATTGTACAATCGTCATCCCCATCTCGCGGGACTGATTGGCAAATTCCACAATCAGAATGGCGTTTTTACTGGCGAGACCAATCAGCATCACCAAGGCTACTTGCACATACACGTCATTGTTCAAGCCACGAGCCGCAATGAAGGACAATGCCCCGAGCATTGCCAGGGGCACCGTTAACAGAATGATGATGGGGTCAACATAGCTCTCGTATTGGGCCGCCAAGGTGAGGAACACCATGATGATGCCAAAGAGGAACACCAGCGCTCCCAAACTGCCGGCGGCCAATTGTTCTTTAGCCAAGCCAATCCAGTCTGCCGCCAATCCCTGCTGGGGTGTTTCATCCAAGGCGTCATCCATCGCCGCTAGTGCCTGACTGCTGGAGTAGCCATCCGCTTCGCTCATTTGAAATTTGATGGAGCGATAGCCGTTGTAGTGAGTGATGATCTGCGGGCCAATGGTCGGTGTGACCGTTGCCAACTTGCTCATCGGCACCATTTGGCCCGATCGCGATCGCACATACAGGGATTCCAAGTCATCGGGGGCATCACGATAGTCTCCCTCGGCCTGGACGTAGACTTTATAGCTGCGGGTGCCTAAGACAAAGTCGTTGACATATTGCGACCCCACCGAGGCCCCAACGGTTTGTAATGCCTGTTGGAAATCAATATTGAGGGCCTCCAGCTGATTGCGATCGATGTCGATTTCTAACTGGGGCGTCCCTGCGGTGAACTGGGTATAGGCAGTCCCAATTTCCGGCTTTTGGTTGGCGACCGCCAAAATCTCATTGGCTCCAGCCAAAAAGTCATCAATGGTGTAGCTACCGCCTGTCCGATCTTGCAGCTGCAGTTCTGATTCTCCGGTGGCGCTAAAGCCCGGAATCGGCGGCGGGTTAAAGGCCACTACGCGGGCATCCTGGTTTTGGAAAAACTGCCCATTTAAGCGCTGCAGCACGCCGGTAACCGTCTGCCCAGGCCCGGTGCGATTATCCCAAGGCGTGAGCTTGGCGAAGAATATTCCCTGGTTCGGGCCAGCCCCTTCTAGACCCGAGCCACTGGCCACAAAGTAAGATTCAATTTCTGGCGTATCTTTGAGGGTCTCGATCACTGATTCTAGGACGTTGTCGGTATAGCTCACGGAGACGCCATCGGGCGCTTGCACAATCCCGATGATCACCCCTTGATCTTCCGAGGGCACGAAGCCACCGGGCACCGCCGTGAACATGTAAAACGTGGCAAAAAGACCGGCCACAAAAACCGTCATGACGACGTACCGCAGGCGAATCAGGGCGGCGACGGATGCTTTATACTTGGCTGAAATCCACGCCAGTCCTTGGTTGAATTTATCGAACAGCCAGTGTAATGGCCCGCCGCCAGCGGCTTGATCGGCGGCTGTTTCAGATTGCGATCGCAATAAAATCGCTGACATCGCCGGGCTGAAACTTAAAGCGTTAAAGGTGGATACCGCCACTGAAAACGCAATGATTAACGCGAACTGCTTGTATAGCTGTCCCGTAGTACCGGGAAAAAACGCTACGGGAATAAATACCGCCATCAGCACCAGCGAAGTGGAGACGATCGCTCCCCCAATTTCATCCATCACGCTAATCGAAGCTTGCTTTGGTGTCAGACCCTCCTCGTTAATTTTGGTCGTAATCGCTTCCACGACCACGATCGCGTCGTCCACCACCAAGCCCGTGGCGAGAATCAAGCCAAACAGCGTCAAACTATTCAACGAAAAGCCAAAGATATAGGCAAAGCCGAGCGCCCCAATTAGCGAGACGGGAATTGCCACTGCCGGAATGATGGTCGTCCGCCAGTCTTGCAGAAAGATGAAAATCACCAAAATCACCAAGCCAATGGCTTGTAGAAGAGTGATAAACACCTCTTCAATTGAAACCTGAATGAACTCCGTCGTGTCATACACCACGGCTGAGGTTAATCCGGGCGGAAAACTCTCGCTGAGGTCAGCCAAGGCCGCTTTGACGTTATCGCCCACATCAAGCGCGTTACTCCCTGGCAGCTGGTAGATCGCGATACCCACCCCTTTCTGATCGTTGACTAGGGCATTGCTGATGTAGTTCTCTGCCCCTAGTTCGGCATAGCCCACATCTCGAAAGCGGATCAGCGTTCTGTCTGGCAGGGTTTTGATCACTAAATTTTCAAATTCGGCGGCATCTTGAAAGCGACCATTAATCCGAATCGGCAATTCATAATTTTGGCCTTCAGGCACCGGCTCTCGACCAATAGAGCCCGCACCGATTACCACGTTTTGCGACTTGAGGGCATTGCTGACATCCAAAATCGTCAGCTGCCGGGCCGCTAGCGCGTTGGGATCGATCCAGAGGCGCATGGCATTTTGTTTCAAGCCAAAGACGCTTACGTCCCCAACCCCAGGCACCCGCTTCAAGACGTCGGTGATATTCAGATCAACATAGTTACTGATAAAAATATCGTCGTACTCACCGGCTTCGGCGTAGATGCCATACACCAGCAAAATACTGGTGGAAGAGGCGCGGGTCGAAACCCCCAGCTGCTGTACCGGGGAGGGTAACTTTGGCAATGCCTGAGCCACCCGGTTTTGCACGTTGACCTGGCTAATGTCTTTATTAACCCCGGTGGGAAAGTAGACCGAAATACTGCTGGTGCCCGCATAGCTTTGAGAGGTCATGTAGTCCATGCCCTCTACCCCGGTGATGTCTCGCTCCAAAATCGTGGTGACGGTACTTTCCACCGTTTCGACATCGGCTCCGGTGTAAGCGCCCCGCACCTGAATCTGAATGGGCGAAATATCTGGCAGATAGTTAACTGGTAAGAGGGGAATACAGATGCCGCCCACTAGCAAAATGACGATGGTGCAAACGGTCGTCAGTACCGGGCGCTTAATAAAGTTGGTCGCAATTGAAAACAGACCCATGATCTTTTATCCACGATTAAGACTCGGGCTGAATGGGAATACCATCTCGGAGCTTAAGGATGTTGGAAACAGCTAGGCGATCGCCCTGCTCTAACCCTGACATCACCTGATAATTACCGTCTTGAATATCGCCTAGCTCAACGGGACTTAAGCGCACGACTTCTTGACCACTTTCGTCCGGTTCTTCATCGACAACAAACACAAAGTTTTGCCCCCCCACCCGCGTAACCGCCGTCGTGGGTACCAAGATGCCGGGCTGAGTATCCCAAACGATGCGGGCCTCAACGACTTGGCCATCGCGCAAGTTGCCATCGGGGTTGCGAAACTGGGCCTTGGCTAAAATTGTTTGCCCCTCAGCCTCAACTGTTGGTGAAACAAAGGTCAGGCTACCGGTGGTCAGCTGCGCTTTGCTAACGGGGTCTAAAAGTTCGACTGTCAGCCCCGTACGCAGCTCCGCCGAACGATTTGAAGGTACCTGTAGATTGAGTAAAAGCGCATCGAGCTGAGTCACCTTCGCAACTGACTGACCGGTACTCACGTAATCACCCAGTTTGACGGGTAGGTCATCAACGATCCCCGCGATCGGCGTTACGACCTCTTTAAATTCCACACTGATGAGTGAGGCATCCGCCTGCGATTGGGCCTGACGAACGGCGGCATCGGCCTGTTGAATTTGCACCTGAGCGGCGGCGACCTGTTCTTCAGCCGTAATCACCGCATTCTGCGAGGCCTCTTGCTGAGTTACGGCTTCGTCTAAGCGAATTTGGCCGAGGGCACCGGCTTCTACGAGCTGTTGCGCGCGGGCGACGTTGACGGTATCAAGGTCCAACTGAGCGCGGGCTGTCGCGAGCTGGGCTTTGGCAATATCCAAACCTTTAACCGCGTTCTCACGGCTGCCGATCGCCACATCTACGCCAGCCAAACTCCCTTCATAGTTGGGCACTGTTTGATCGGGCTTGAGCACCATCACCGACTGTCCTGCGCCGACTTCCTGCCCCGGATCGACTAAGATCTGCTCAATGCGACCCTGAATTTCTGGCCGCACTTCTACGACTTGCACGGCCTCAAGATTGCCGACAAATTTGGAGCTGTCTTTGACCGCGTCAGACTGTAAGGTTTCGAGTTTGACCGGCACCGCCGGGACGGCAGCTTCGGCCTCCGGCGTTGAGCGACAACTTGCGCTCAATAAAGATAAAGAGATTGCTGTCCCTAAAAAGAGGGGAGATAGCCAGCTTTGAGACATTGGCTTAACACTCATCGTAATGACCAGACTCTGGCTGTGGTAAAGAGCAAATTAAGGGGACACAGACGCTCAACTCAGGATTCACCAAGGCTACAGCACGCCACAATTAGCCAAGCTCAATTTAAGCATGTTTATCAATTTTCTTGATGTCTGACGGCAGAGTCGGCTGGCCGGATTGTGCAGACAGTTGAGATCGCGAACTTTGCCCTGGTCGTAGGCGTAATTCATGACAAACGATCAGGCTGTGTGCTCACTTAACGCTTTAGTGGCGGAGAGGTTGACCTTAGTACTGTTCCCACAGACTGGGTAACGATCTACTCGACTTATTGGGGATGTTTGGAATTGACGGCGAAGGCAGAAAAACCGAGTTCCGTTGATGACCAGTGACCTGCCATGAATCCGCTGCGTCACTCCTCTACAAGCCATCCTATTGAGAACAATACTGATAGTGTTGGCGACCTGGGGTGATTTTTGGGGCGACTTCATGGAGGCGAAGCGCCAAGGGATTCACGTCCGCCGGCGATCGCTGCCTATACAAAACCTCACAAGCCGTCGATACTGTTAACAGATAGTTAATGATTGCCTTGAGCTAACACTCCACTGGCTATCTTGATTAACTCAAGTTAAGAGCCCTCTTTCACGCTTTTCTGTAAAAAATCCCGGCTTGATTGGGTGACAGCTAGTCGGTTCGGTTGATGAGCGCGTTGGTAGATGCCCTGGTCGCTTAACCACCTAGCTGAGGTCTGCCCGAATGCATCCTGATTTTTCGTAGCTCACCTCTGAACTTTTGGCGATGAAGTTTACCGATCTGTTTCCCTTTTCATTCTCAATTGATCCGATGGCTGTGTCGGGAGTTTTGCTGTGGGCGCTGGCACTGTATCTGGCATTTTCGCCCTTGAGTGACTGGGTCATCGAACAGCTCACCCGCTGGTTTAACTTTGCTGAACGCTCTCTCTACCTTTCGCAAGAAGAGTTTGAAAAAACTCGCCAGGGTCGGGAATCACAAAATGCATTCTGGGCTTCCATGTTCAGCGTCTTACCGTTCATCGTGCTGGGTATCCTGATTCACTACGGCGTGATTTGGGGGCTGGGCGGCAGCTGGTCGATCAGTCTCGGCTTGCTATTTGCCGTGGGCAGCGGGGTTTATGAGTTAGGCCGTCGCGACAGTCAACCCTCGGACTCTGAGTAAGCCAGCGGCAATGCATTGACCAGGGTCGAGGGCGGAGTAATCACCGTCGTCGATAAATCGCGGCTGATTCCGGCGATATCTAAGCCCAATACAAAGACGCTGCCCTATTTGGCGTCGTTCTCTGCGGTATCGCGATCTCTAGGGGCAGCAGAGTCCTGCTGAGCGCTCATGCGGCGCTTTGATAATGATTCCAACATCTGTTGTCGTACCGCCGATGACCAAGTATCAAAGTCAAGGTTTTTGAGGTTGTATTGTTGCATGACGTTAGGCAGGATGGGGCGATGCGATTGGGTCATCAGAATTAGCTCAAACCAGATTTCAGATAACACCCGAACTATTAAAATCAGTTGGCATTAAGGCAAGACTAAGGTTGCCTTTACAGGGACTTAAATTCTGACCACCTGTCCAGCTAGGAATGCCGGTCAGAAGTTTCCCAGCCCTTGGCCCGTTAAACCCTGAACCTTAAATCCCAGTCATCGCTAATTGTGCCGCGACCAGCCCTAGCCGATTCGTCAAGACTTGATAGGCTGAGACTGCCGCGACCTTGCTATCCCCATGACCTCTGCCACCAGCCTGCCGTTACACCAACAAACATATTCCCTCGATCACGATCGCTTCATTGATCTTGTTGCCAATACGGTTAATTTACTCATCATTCAAGATTTAGACGGTGTTTGTATGAGTCTGGTCAAAGATCCCCTAGATCGCCAAATTGACCCCGATTACGTCACCGCAACGCAAGCCTTTGAGGGCCATTTTTATGTGTTGACTAATGGCGAACACATTGGCCAACGTGGGGTTAACGGCATTATTGAGCGAGCCTTTGGTGCCCCCGCCGCGGTCCGCGCCAACGGGTACTATTTGCCGGGATTGGCGGCGGGTGGTGTGCAGTGGCAAACGCGCCAGGGCGAGATTCAGCATCCCGGTGTCAGCGAGGCTGAGCTAGCGTTTCTCGAAATGGTGCCCGATCGCATTCGCCAAACCCTGCAGCGCTTTGCTGCAGCCCAAGCGCTGACGCTAGAGGCTGACGAGCTGGAGCGCTGCATGCAGTCTTCAGCTCTGACCAATGTGGCTTCGCCGACGGCTAACCTCAATACCTTTCATGCGGCGATCGGGGGCGATCGCGACACTTATGTAGCGCTGCAGCAAGCGATGCAGTCGCTCATGGAGACCCTGCTGTCAGAAGCGGCAGAGCAGGGTCTGGCGGACTCATTTTTTGTGCATTATGCACCCAACCATGGCCGTGATGAGCAGGGTAAGGAAGTCATCTGGCTCAGCCAGGGTGACGAATCAGGCACCACCGATTTTCAATTTATGCTGCGAGGGGCCATCAAAGAGGCGGGCGTGCTGGCGCTGCTCAACCGCTACTATGCTCAACAAACGGGCACCTATCCCCTCGGGGCTGACTTTAGCGTCCGCACTGCGCCCCATAATCATCAAGCCCTGATTGATTTGGTTAAAGCTCGGTTTGACCCCGCCGTCATGCCGCTCATCGTGGGCGTCGGTGATACCGTCACCAGCAAAGTGATGACCGTGGCGGGTGAACCGGTGGCTAAACGCGGCGGCAGCGATCGCAACTTCTTGCATTTAGTTCAAGACATTGGGCGATCGTTCAACATTGGCAACATTGTCACCTACGTCGATAGCAGCGGCGGCGAACTTAAAAACCGCAAAGCGCTTAAACTTCGCCCAGATGAGGGGGCGCTAACCGTTGTGGAAGGTCCTGGTGATCCGGAGGACACGACTGATCCACTCGATTTAAACGTGGTGTTTCCGGAGGGATATCAACAATACTGTGCTGCCTTTATCGCCGCCGCCCAGCAGCGTTCGCGCTGAACCGCGTGTCTGTCGAGAGAGGCAACGATTGGCGAGAACAGCTTGCAAAACCCGACTTCCCTGGTGTCTGGAGACGCCGGGGAGCCCGATGCCAGGGAAGACGGCGACCTGACGGCAGCTACGGTGTGGGTTCAGTCGTCAGCAGCTCGACCGGAATCAGCTGATCGAGGGCAACGGCCTCTAATAGTGCATTCCAGTCGGCAGAACTATCGTCTTGCTTGAGGGCTGCCGAAGCCGCTAAAGCGTCGTACCACATCCCTTCCCCCGCGTAGAGTGCGGGCAGTGCTGCCGCTGGTGTGGTGGGGGCCACTACTCGGGCGTCAATTCGCTCGATAAACCCTTCGGTGACCACATCAGCACTGGGGTCAGTTTCGTCACAGACCACTGATACATACCAGACATACACTTCATCAGTCATCAGGGGCTGCTGTAGCCCGTTGTTCGGCAAGCTGACTTGGGCAATGCCGGAGTCACCAGCAATGTGGAAGCGTCCTTCATAAACCAGTGCACCGGTCATCTCATGACGAATAACAAACTTGACCTGCTCTGCTGTAGTGGGCGGCAGGTAGAAGTAAAACGAGGGATAGCCTGTTTGGGTATAGCCATAGTTGGTTTCTGGCATCAGGGCAATCACCTTGTCATCAAAGGCCACGCAGGAGGTGCTGCGGGTTGACCCCGATTCGCGGTTGCCGGGGGCACTGATGTCAGGCAATCGGAACTGTAGAGTCCCCTGGGCGATCGCCGGTAGCATTGCTGTCATCAAACCTCCGGTCATGAGCAGGCTGACGGTGCTGAGTAGGCCAATTTGCTGAACGCGACGAAAACCTTTCATAGAACCTAATGAATCCAAAAATGAGTAGTGACCGATCAAACGTGCGGGGGAGACGAGGCAATTAAGCTGAGAATTGTCGTATCAATTGAAGGCTGGTAATAGCTGAAGGTTGGTAACAGCCGCGAACCAACGCACCACCACAACCTCATATAACTTTCCCAAATCGCCTGGTGGGTATCCCTAGTAAGGTTTGATCTGAGTGATGCGCCCTGTCCCTAATCTAGGTCTACACCAGGCAATCTCACAATGACGGAGAACTGTTACGGTTTTTACGGAAAATTTCTGACTGTACGGGCGATATGACAGGTTTAAAGAATCTGCCTGGTTAGAATGTATTGACGCCCAACTCTCGGGTCTGTCATCATTTAGATTCTCTACTGCTTGTCGTGCCTTGTTTCCAGCTCTTAGCTTAAGAAGTTAATGCGGGCGCGATTATGCTCTGACTCAAAGCTTTTGGCCGTTAATTGACGGACGCGCCCTGGGCGTTTTATCCCGGTTTTCTGCATCTATGGTCATTCCCACGCCTCCACCTCGTCAAAAACTACCGCCAAAATTGCAAACGGCGCTCAATTGGGTCGGTCATTTGGGGCGACCAGTGGTGATGTCAACCTTAGCGACGGGGACGATTATTCTCGGTTTACGGACTTTGGGAGCACTGCAGGGCCTAGAACTGGGAGTCTATGACAACATGCTGCGGTGGCGGCCCACCCCGCCCCCAGACGATCGCATCCTAGTCGTTGGCATTAGCGAGTCAGATATTCAATCGCGTCAAGAGTGGCCCATTCAAGACAGCACCGTGGCCGAACTGCTGGAGGTGCTGCTAGAAGCTGAACCGCAGGCCATCGGGCTCGATATGTTTCGCGATCTGCCTATTGGTGCAGGCCAAGCCGAACTGCTATCAGTGCTGCAAAGCAGCGATCGCATTTTCCCCGTTTGTAAAATTAGCAGCGCTGATAATCCGGGCGTGCCGCCGCCTACTGATACCCTCGAGACGCAGGTGGGCTTTTCCGATTTAGTCGTCGATGCTGGCGGCATTTTACGTCGCAACCTGCTGATTGCGGCACCTCCCGCTGAGACTGAAACTGTCGATACCCATTTGTGTAACAGCCCTGATAACCAGCTATTTTCCCTGAGTCTACAGCTGGCCTTGCGGTATTTGGCGGCCGAGGGCATTAATCCCGAACTCACTCTCAATCAAGAGCTGCAGCTGGGCCAAACGGTGCTGCCCCGCTTGACGCCTAACCTGGGGGGGTATCGTAACGTCGATGCTAACGGCTATCAAATTTTGTTGAACTATCGAGCGGCGCAGGCTGCTGTGCCGCAGGTGAGTTTGACCGACGTGTTGACGGGGCAAGTCGAGCCTGCCCAAATTCGCGATCGCATTGTTTTGATCGGTGCAACGACTCCCGAAGCCAAAGACGAGTTTTATACCCCTTTTAGTGGCGGCCTGCGCGACAGCCAAAAAATGTCTGGTGTGATCGTGCATGCCCAATCGGTCAGCCAAATTTTGAGCGCTGTGCTCGACGATCGCCCGCTGTTATGGAGCTGGTCACCGCCGGTAGAAGCGTTGTGGATCGTGGCTTGGGGACTCGGCGGTGCGCTGTTTGCCGGATACATTCGCCGCCCGATGGTTTACGCTGTGGTGGCGATCGGGCTTTTGGGCGGGCTATATGGCCTTTGCTATGTCGCCTTTTTACAGGGGGGCTGGCTACCGCTGGTGCCCGCCGCACTAGGGTTTGTACTGGCCTCGGGTGGGGTGCTGCTGCTCGACCGCTTCAACAAGAGCGACTATGGGCAGGCTGTCTACAAGCAGATGAAAAGCCTGCTTCGTATCGAGATTGAGATCGACAAGACTAAGGTCGGTGAACAAGTCGCCGAAATCACCGACACTGATTATTTCAACCAGCTGCAGGCCCAGGCTAAAGAGCTGCGAGCGCAGCGCCAAGCCCGGTTGTCGAACCCTGATCACACGCCACCGCCGGTCTCCCCATCCGCTTCGGAATCGGCGGCTCCGCCAGCGAACTCGCCCTCGAATAATGACGATTATTTCGCCGATCTGCTCCAAAAATCGAATCGCCTCAAGTCTCAAGATCAGAGCGACGAGCAGCCATAACGGCAAATGCGGCTGATGCCTGAGCCGCATTCTGCTCTCCCAATATCGGAATCGAGTGCGATACTGCATCTAACCGTACCGTGAGGGTATTCCTTCCGCTTGTCCATGGCACTTCCCCCCTCTCAGGGCAATAATTGGCCCTTGGCGATCGCGAAAACAAAGAGACGTCTATCATCATTGGCTGCTGGTAAGCGAGTCGCCAGCAGTCGTCAAGGTTGGTGGCAGTCGCCCTGGCTCGCCGTTCTCGGGGGCGGGCTGTTGATGGGGCTGACGCCTGCGCCCGTGAATGCTTGGCCCCTGGCCTGGTTCGCCTTAGTCCCGCTGTGGCGGGCGGTGGTGAACCCCGAGCGATCGCCCACTATCAAAACCCTATTTGGTCTAGGCAGTCTGTGGAGCTTTACCTATCATGGCATCGTTTTATCGTGGATCACCCATCTGCATCCGCTGACCTGGATGGGGGTTCCCTGGTTGGCGAGTGTGGTGATCGCGCTGTTTGCCTGGGCATTTATTACCGGACTCGGCACCGTCACCTTTGGGCTCTGGGCTGTCCTGTTGCGGCAGCTCAGCGATCGTGGTGAGTTTGGCCCGGCGGCTCGCATTGTGGCGGGCACCGCCCTTTGGTGTGGCTTAGAAACGGTTTTGAGTTGGGGGCCATTGGCTTGGCCTTTTCTCGGTTTTACGCAAAGCCCCGGCAACCTGTGGATTTTGCATCTGGGACAGCTCGCGGGGCCGATGGCCGTTACCGCCGCGATCGTCGCCGTCAATGGCTGCTGGGCCGAAATGAGTCTGAGCCCGTTGGCAAGCCGAGCCCAGGCTCAAATTTCGCGAGAGCAATTGGGGTGGGGCGGGCTGATATTGCTGGTAGGGCTGCACGGCATCGGCGGTGCGCTTTATAGCCACCCCCTGGCTGATCGCCCCGAGACTGCCTTAAAAATTGGGCTCATTCAAGGCAATGTGCCCACCCGCGTCAAGCTGACACCGGCGGGCACTCGGCAGGCGATTGCGGCCTATGTCGATGGCTATCGTCGCTTGGTCAGCCAGGGGGCGGAGGCCGTGTTGACGCCCGAAGGGGCGATCCCCGAGGTGTGGACGGCGCCCAACCAGCTCCGAAGTCCGATTCGCCAAGCGGTCATTGAACAGGGTGTGGTGCTATGGCTCGGGACGTTTCGCCCCGTCATCCCCGACTCATCTCAGACCTTGACTCACAGCTTGGTCAATCTGACGGCGCAAGGGCAGGTGAGTAGCCAGTACAACAAGGTCAAGCTGGTGCCCTTAGGAGAATACATTCCCTTTGAAGCGACCTTGGGACGCATTATTTCTCGACTTTCTCCGGTCAGCAGCAGTTTGCTGCCAGGGCGCCTAGATCAGGTCTTTGAAACCCCCTTTGGCCGTGCCACCATCGGCATTTGTTACGAATCGGCTTACAGTGATCTCTTTCGCCAACAAACGGCTCGGGGCGGTGAGTGGATAATGACGGCTTCTAACAACGATCCCTACCCACCTCGGATGATGCTGCAGCATCATGCCCAAGATGTCATGCGCGCGATCGAAAGCGATCGCTGGGCGGTGCGGGTGACTAATACGGGCATCTCGGGCCTTGTCGATCCCCACGGCAGAACGCTATGGCTATCTGAGCCCAACCAATATGTGACCTATCTCACCCAGATTTATCGTCGCCAAGGCCTGACGCCCTACGTGCGTTGGCGCAACTGGCTCACCTATACACTGCTGGTAGTCACGGTCATTATCGCCGGGCAACGTTTCCGCAAAACCGTCTAGTCTTCGTGCTTTAAACACATCATGCTTCAGAAGCATTGGCATTGACTAGAAGCCGAGAGTATAGTGACGTTAGCAATCCTTGCCGGATTGTCTAAACCGAAAATAGTTAGACAGAGATTGGATGGGATCTCAGGGTCTGCTTGACATTCGGGTTGCTTCAGGGTGCATTGAGTCTGCCTTCAATACAAAAATTTAGGATATGACTTTAGCCCATGCCCTCACCGGCGATCATGTCATTTGCTATCGGTTGAGCACCGATAGCGGACAAATTAAATTAAGGCTTTGGGAACCGATTAGCGCCACTGATTGCCAGGCGGCAGCGCCGTTACCTTACCTGTATGCGGCCAATTTCAGCTTTAAAACCTGGGTTGAAGCTGAGCGATTTTTGCGCGAACACCTGCTAGCGAATGGAGCCTTTGATGTCCCTGAGTCAGATTTTCCAGCAGAAGGGCAAATCACAATTTTGCCCTTTCCGACCTGGGGCTTAGACCCGTCTTAATGGCTGCGAAATACAAAAGCCCCGCCAGATAGCTGACGGGGCTTTTGTAGAAATTTCGTGAGGAGCTAACGATAGAGCGGAGACTCAGAGCGTCGTTACGGCGATCGCGGCTAGCAACGCCGTGACGGTGTAAAACACGCCTACCACCTGCAGCTCTGACCAGCCAGATAGCTCAAAGTGATGGTGCAACGGGGCCATGCGAAAAAACCGTTTGCCAATGCCATCCGGCCCTTTAGTGGCTTTGTAATAAGTCACTTGAATGATGACCGACAGGGTTTCGGCAAAAAATAGTAGCGTCACTACCAGCAAGGCCAGTAGGTTGCCGCTCAAAATCCCCACGGCAGCCAAACTACCGCCCAAAGCTAGGGACCCCGTATCGCCCATAAACACCTTGGCGGGGTTGCGGTTATGCACCAAAAACCCTAAACAAGCACCGCCCATCGCCCCACAAAACACCATGAGATCAGGTTGCAGAGGGGCCACAATCGCACCTAAGCCCAGCAGGGCGATCGCGGCGGTACCGGCCAACAGGCCGTCTAAGCCATCGGTCAGGTTGGTCGCATTACTCTCAGCCACCAACACAAACCCGGCCAGCGGCCAAAACAAAATTCCTAACGGCAAGGTCAAGCCCAGCGGCAAGGTCAAGCGCGTGATCTCCATGGGTTGGGTTGCCATGACCCAGGCGCAAAAGGCGACGGCAAAGCCAATCTGCAGCACCAGTTTCATGCGGGGGGAGATGCCCTTATTGGACTTCCGGCGCAGCACTTGCCAGTCATCGAGCCAGCCGATAAAGCCATAGGCCAGCGTCATTGCCCCAACCGCCATCACGGCGGTAGAAAAACTAGACAGCACCAGCGCCACCAAGACTCCTGCTGGGATAAAGAAAATGCCACCCATTGTCGGCGTGCCTGCTTTTTTGAGGTGAGCCTGGGGGCCTTCTTCACGAATAAATTGCCCTGTCTTGAGGGCTTTTAAGACGGGCAGTACCACCACGCCAGCAATCGCAGCGATCGCCCAGGCGAGCGTCAGAGGCAGGGTGAGCGACTGCAAGGCTCCGAGTCGACCCGCTGCCGCATCCAAGGCCAGACTACTAGTGAAAGCGCTGCCACTCACCAGCCACAGCAGGCCCGTTCCTGATAATAAAGCTAGCCCTAGGGGCTTTTTCGACGAAAACTTGGCATCCACAACGAACCTTACTCCTCACACTGTCCTCAAGCTTCACCACTGGGTGGAGCCCAAAGCTTCCTCACCCTAAGAGATTCCATCATTTGACACAAGTTCAGATGGATACTTAATCGTCATCTTCTAAGCTGAGATCATCATCGAAACTCTTATCCGAGTCGCCCATGAGATCATCGATTTCTTCACTCTCTTCTTCTTTCGTCTCGTCTTTGATCACGGCGACCTCTTCCCGAGGCTTCAGGCGGCCCGTGCCTTCTAGCCAAGAGAGAATCGAAGGCTCTTTTTGCGTCGGCAACACGTCGGCCGTTTGATCGCGGGGAATTGTCCGCAGCGAAGGGTTGTAAGTCATAGAAAATCCAAATCAAATTTAAGCAGGGCCATAACCACTTGAGCCCTCAGCCAACTGTTAGACCGACATCGCTCAAGTTTGGACGCTGATATGCTGACAGCAGGTCAACAGAGCGTCAAGCCCAGCTATGAGTCTAACACCGGAGTGATAGCTGACGAGTCAGAAAATGTCAATCAAAACTCACGTAAGCTTACAGGTATCTTGACGATTGAGCACAGAGTTCACAAATCCTCATTGAGAATTCCATGTTGGGTAAAACAGACTTATTAGAAGCGATCGCCTCGACCAATCGAGGCCTCCTGGCTTCAGACAATGACCGGCAAGCGATTCAGAGCTGGGCTGCCCGATTAGAAGATCGCACCCCCCATCCCCAAGCCTTGGCTGCTAAAGAACAGCTAAACGGCATCTGGCGACTGCTTTACACCACCAGTCAAGAACTCCTGGGCATCGACAATGTCCCACTTTACAAACTAGGGCAGATCTATCAGTGCGTTTATCTTGACGAAGCGCGAATTTATAACCTGGCGGAAGTGGTTGGCCTCCCCCAACTCGGTGGCCTCGTTTCGGTTTCAGCCCAGTTTGAAGCGGTCTCTGACCGGCGGGTTAACGTGGCGTTTGAACGAGGCGTCTTTGGTCTGCAGAGTTTGCTCGGGTATAAGACGCCGCTCAGCTTCATCCAAAAACTGCGCGATCAGAACAAACTGCCGCTCTGGCAAGGCATCGATTTTCGCATCAACCGCGATCGCCAATCGGGCTGGTTAGAAGTGACCTATCTGGATGACGACCTCCGGATCAGCCGAGGCAATCAAGGCAGTCTATTTGTCTTGAAAAAGGTGCGCGGTTAAGCCCCTGTTCCACCAGCAGGCTTCAGGCAACGCCCTCGCCAGATGGCAGCGGCCAGACTCGAGCAGCCGCTAAGGCTCTAGCACTGAGATCGTCACCACTAAATCACCGCAGGCGATCGCGGCCAATTGTGCCGCTGACAGAGTGGGCAGTTGATCAACGCTCACGTGGGGCTGCGAAATTTCTGATTGACTATCATTGGTCGCTAGCAGCGCCTGGGCAATGGTGCCTTCTTGCCCTTGGCGGGCTCGTTCTAGCCAAGTGGCGACACCATAAAGTTGACCATCATGGCCCTGAATGCCGCTAATGTTGCCCTGTTTGTCCAGTTCTAGATGCGCTGAGCAGTGGGTTTCAAAGACTTTAAGAGCCTCGCCCCGCAGTCCCAGTTGTCGGGTCGCGGCGAGACGCTTTCTCAACTTTTCATTCTCTTGCTTGAGCCGTGCTAACGACTGATCGAACACAGTGGACGACTCCTCAGAGGGGTGAGTATTGGCAGCACAGCGGTCTCCCTAACTGCCTGCTACAGCGGTCGGTAAACCCGATAGTTGATGTTGGGAAAGATGTTGTCGATCGCCTCGACTTTGACTAACCAACCGGAGTCAACCTTGCCTTCGTTTAAGTCTTCCCACAGCTTGGTAAACCGCGAGAGGTGCGATCTCGTCCGCCGCACCGCATAGGGCACCATCGTGCCAGTGCGCATAATAAACGCCCAGTCCGATGACTGCGCTAGCAGCAGCTCGCGGGCTGCTTGATTGAGTGCCCGCCACTGCAGCTCGTCTTCGGGTTCCCGCTTGGCCAACTCGATCATGCGCTCCGCCGCTTTGTGCAAGTGCGGATAGATCCAGGCATTGGTTTCATTCAGCCAGTATTCGTGAAAGCCTTTATAGCCCCAGCTCGACTGCGACGGTTTGGCTACCTGCTGTGTCGGGTTGTCGCGCAGGTAGTCGGCCAAATGGGTCATCTCGTAAGTACTTTGATCAAACCAGGTTTTGCGGAAGAGATAGTCTAAAAACCAGGGGCCTTCATACCACCAGTGGCCAAACAGCTCGGCGTCATAGGGCGACACGATGATGGGGGGGCGGCGCATCATGTCCTGCAAATGTTCGACCTGCCGTTCGCGGTTGAACATGAAATTGTCAGCATGCTCAGCTGCTTTTTCTCTGGCCCAGTAGGGGTCATACCAAGATTTATCGGAGAGACCGAGACCTTTGCCCGTAATTTTGTGGTACTTGATGCCCACATTTTTGCGCTGACCGTTGGGCATGATAAACGGCTTAATGTATTCGTACTCAGCATCCCAGCCTAGGTCGCGATAAAACTCGCGGTATTCGGACGCGCCCGGATAGCCTACCTGAGATGACCACACCTGTTGTGATGATTCATGGTCGCGGCCAAAGGCCGCCACCCCGGTTTCGGTGTAGATGGGGGCATAGGAGCCGAAGCGCGGGCGCGGACGCGCATAGAGAATGCCGTGGCCGTCGGTCAGAAAGTAGCGGAGTCCGGCATCAGCGAGCATCCGCTCAACGCCTTCGTAATAGGCGCATTCTGGCAGCCAAATGCCGTTGGGGGGGCGATCGAAATGCTCAGCGTAGCTCTCAACCGCCACCTGAACTTGCGCCCACACCGCTTCTGGATACATTTTCATCAGCGGCATGTAACCGTGGGTTGCGCCGCAGGTGATGATTTCTAGGTTGTTGCTGTCTTGAAATTGCTTAAAGGCTTTGACCAGGTCGCGATCGTACCGTTCCCAGAGCTGCCGCACATGCTGGAACTCTTCGGTGTAGTGCTCGGCCAAATAACGCAGATGGCCGTTGTGCTCGTTGCGATCAAGCTCCATCTCAATCAGTTTTTCAAGCTGACTCAGATGAGCATCAAACCGATCCTGCAGTAGCGGATCGCGCAGCATCGACACCAGTGGTGGTGTCATACTCATGGTGAGCTTGAAATCGACACCGTCTTGCTTGAGCCCCTCAAACATCGTAATGAGCGGCACGTAGGTCTCGGTAATCGCCTCAAACAGCCATTCCTCCTCTAGTACAAAATCGCTTTCCGGGTGTCTGACGTAGGGCAAGTGGGCATGCAGAACAAGGGCAAGATATCCGGTGCTCATGACAGTTACGTTTCTCTAATTGACGAGGTGAGGCAAGGCTGGTTGACGGTTACTCAAGCTTTGGACAAATTGTAAAGCAAAGCTAAACCTTCGCTGCAGTCTTTTGTCTGAGTGATTTGCCTCGGTTGCGGCACACCCTATTGATGGAGATGATTTCGCGGTTTACGTGAAAACTTATGCCCTTTGCCAGAAGCTGTAGTTGCGCATAATCTGTCAGTCTGGACATATAGTTTTGAAATTGTCACATTCATTGTTGCCTGACTCGACACTTCCTTAGAAACTGGGTGAAATAGCAAGTGGTAATGTGGGCTGAGTTTAGGAGAACTTGAGTCATTTAGAGTGCATTCGTGAGCTTGTTACCCAGGGTTTATGAGCCTTCAGTCTTTCGGCAACCTGTTTGATGTGCTCGTCCTTGATTGCCTTTGAGGCTGGTTTTTATCGCCAAACTCGGCGAAAAGTACTCGAGAGTCAGCACAGCCAAGACTATAGGGAAAGCTCTTTAGTGATTAGGCAATTTACACGTCAGAAGAACAGGATTTTCTTTATCGCTCAGACATTAAGCTCGTATCTGTTGAGATAGTCATGACGACGCTCCCTAAAATTCTGGTAGTTGATGATGATGCAGATACCCGAAATTTGCTAGTGTGTGCCCTTGAGCAGCAGACCTTTGAAGTCGTCACTGCGGCAACTGGATTCGAAGGCATCTCAACGGTAATGTGTGAGACTGTGGATGTGGTGCTGTTGGATGCGCTGCTGCCAGATATTGATGGGTTTGAGTGTTGCCAAGTGATGCATCGGCGACTGCGGCAGGACTGCCCACCGGTGCTGATTGTGACTGGACTCAGTGATGAATCTTCAGTTAATAAAGCCTTTAATGCTAAAGCGACAGATTTCATCACTAAGCCTGTTAACCTTTCGGTTCTTTGTCATCGGATTAAGCGCGTTTTGAGAGAACGCCAGCTATTTCATGAGTTGGCTGATACCAATGTGCGGCTACAGCAAATCTCTCATACCGATGACCTGACCAGCTTGGCCAATCGTCGGTTTTTTCAGACTATGCTGAACCAAGAATGGCGACGCTTGACCCGAGAGCAGCTACCTCTAGGGCTGCTACTCTGCGATCTGGATTTCTTTAAGCAATTTAACGATACCTACGGACATTTAGAAGGTGACCGCTGCCTGCAAACCTTTGCTGAAATCTTGCGATCTTGTACGGAACGGCCCGCTGATTTAGTGGCGCGTTATGGCGGCGAAGAATTTGTGCTGCTGCTCCCCAATATCTCAATGGCTGGGTTAGCCGCGATTGATCGCAAAATCAGGGCGCGTCTCCGGGCCTGTGCGATTCCCCATCGCAATTCTGGTGTGGATGAAATTGTTACCTACAGCGCGGGTGGCGTGACCCTGTTGCCGACTGTAACCACGCGGTCCGACAGCTTAGTTGATCAGGCGGACAAGGCGCTCTACCGAGCAAAAGGAGCGGGTCGCAACCGTTTGGTCAGAGCGGTGCACCACCTCAATCTAACTTGAGCTGACGGCTAATTTTGCGCAGAGTGCGATGCATTTCAGGCAAGCGGCTAAACACTGCCGAGGCTTTGAGAAAGACTTTGTGAGGCAAGGCGGGAATCCCGGTGACGATGTCGCCGGGAGCCACATCACTGTGAATGCCCGCCTTGGCCGTGGCGATCGCGCCATCGCCGATGTTTGCCTGGTTAGAGATGCCGACTTGGCCCGCCAAAATCACGCGGTTGCCGACCGTGACGCCCCCGGCCATGCCCACCTGGGCCGCCATCACTACGCCCTGGCCGATTTCACAGCCGTGAGCCACATGCACCATATTGTCGAGCTTGGTGCCTTGTTTAATGCGAGTTTCCCCCACGGCGGGGCGATCAACCGTGGAGTTGCAGCCAATTTCTACCCCGTCTTCAAGCACGGTTGTGCCCGATTGTTCCATCTTTTCCCAGCCGGTGGCAGTGGGCACAAAGCCAAAGCCTTCTGACCCGATTGCAGCCCCGCTATGCACCACACAGTCGGCCCCGATATGAGTGCGTTCATGGATGACACAGTTGGCATGCAGCACGGTGCGATCGCCGATGATAGCGTGCGGATAAACCACCACGTTGGGGTGAATGCAGACGCCATCGCCGATGGTGGCCCCCGCCTGCACCACGGCATGAGCCCCGATGGCGACGTCGGCTCCGAGTTTGGCAGCAGCATCCACAATGGCCGTGGGATGAATGCCCGGTGCTAGCTGAAACGGGCGATAAAACAACGCAATGGTGCGGGCAAAGCCCAATCGCGGATCAGCCGCACTGAGCCAGGCCAAACCCCGCTCATTTGCCTGGGTTTGCAGCGCCTCATCGGGCGGCAAAATCAGGGCGCTCGCCTGAGTTGTCGTGGCGTATTGGCCAAACTTTGCCCCTTCGATATAGCTGATACTGCCCGCTGTTGCCGTTTGCACCGCTGCAACCCCAGTAATATCGGGATCGCGTTCTGGATACGCGGCTAGACTTGAGGCTTCAGTGATGCCAATCTGTTGGGCGATCGCGCTGAACTGCATACCGGTTCGATCAAAAAAGGGCTCTCTTACGCTACCAGAAACGCGACACACTCTACATGAGCGGTTTGGGGAAAGAAGTCGGCCGGCTGCACCCGCTGCAACCGGTAGCCGCCCGCTTCGCACAGGCGCTTGAGGTCTCGCGCCAGCGTGGCGGGATTGCAGCTCATGTAGGCAATGCGCGGTGGATGCAGGGCCAGCAGCGCCGCCAGCACGCGATCGCCACAGCCTTTGCGGGGCGGGTCGAGCACCACAATATCGGGAGCCTGATCGCGCAACGATTCCCGCACGTCCGGCAGCAGTTTATCCACTGTGCCCGCCTTAAATCGAGCATTACGAATGTTATTAAGTTTGGCGTTTTCGATCGCCACTTCCACGGCTTCCTCCTGCACTTCCAGGCCCAGGCAGAAGCTGGCGCGCTGGGCAATGGGTAAGGTCAATGCGCCAATGCCGCAGTAGGCATCGACCACGACCTCCGTGCCCTGCAATTGCAACTCATCTAGCATGACCCGCAGCAGTCGCTCTGCCTGCTCCGTATTCACCTGAAAAAAGTTGGTGGGGTAAATGTGAAATGTCAGATTGGCAAATTCTTCTTCTAAGTAGGGCTCACCCACCACAAAGCGCGACTCTTTGCCCCAGATCGCGTTGCCCGACTTGCGGTTACGGTTGATGCAAATGCCCGCTAGGTGGGGATACCGAGCCTTCCATTCCCCACATTGTGCCTCTAGACCTGGCAGCTCCCAGGTGGTGCTGACCAGCGTCAACATCAGTTGACCAGTGCGCCGACCCACCCGCAGCGCCAGATGCCGTAGTGCCCCTTGCTGCGTGGCTTCGTCATAAATTGACCAGCCCTGGGCCTGAATATCGTGCTTCACCTCAGCCAATAGAGGATCAAGGCGATCATCCTGCACCGGACATTGGTTGAGGTTAATGATTTGGTGGGTGCCCTTGCGAAAATAGCCGGCTTTAACGGTATCTTCAGCCGAAATCCCGAGCGGATAGGTGGCTTTGTTGCGATAGCCCAGTGGGGCGTCAGCGGCCATCATCGGACTGATCGGAATGTTGGTGAAATGACCGATCCGCTCTAGTGCGTCAATCACCTGCTGTTGTTTGGCTGCCAACTGAGCCGCATAGGCCACCGGCTGCCACTGACAACCCCCGCACTTATCAGCCACAATGCAGGGCGGACGAATGCGATCGCTCGACGCCTGCAAAATTTCCATCAGCTGGCCTTTGCCAAACGACGGTTTCACGAAAACTAGCCGCACCTGAATGCGATCGCCCGGTACAGTATTTGGCACAAATACGACTCGGTTGTCCCACCGGCCCACCCCATCGCCGTCGCTGCTGAGGTCAGTGATCTCCAATTCGAGGGTTTCGCCTTGTTGCCAGTGAGTCATGGTAGAGAGGGGGGAAGGTAGAGGGTGGAGAGGAGAGGGAAAAACGGGTAGATACGGCTAGCAGATGAAAGACCGTCAGCATAGCAGCCGATGGCGTGAGTCGATTCGGCTAGCTCACAAAGTCACCGAACGTGTCGATTGCTTGGGGCCGGGGGCAAGGGGGCGCAAAACTATCAGAAGCGTTAGTTCTGCCGGTCTGCCCGAGTCTTGGCATCGGGTGGAATTCAGAAGATTTCCCAGCAAGAACGTCCCGTTACGATCAGGGCGAGTTTGGCTAAAGACCTCGATCTCACTGATTTTGTTGCGATCGAGCATCCACAAAACTTGCCCCAGCAGGGATTATTTTGGGTGGAAATCTCCTTAAGCGATCGTTAGAGCTTGCAACTCAGCCACCGGATCGCCTTCTAATACCGACCCATCAGGCGCTTCGAGCACAAATCCGGCATCGCGAATCATTTCAAAATCAGCAGTTGCAGTTTGCCCTGGTGTGGTGAGGTAATCGCCCACAAAGATGGAATTCGCTGCATACAGTCCCAAGGGCTGCAGCGATCGCAGCTGCACTTCTCGTCCGCCCGCGATGCGAATCTCTTGGCTGGGCAATAGCAGGCGAAAGAGACAAAGCATGCGCAGACACTGGCGGGGATGCAGCTCAGAACGCGTTTCAAATGGCGTGCCTGGAATCGGAATCAAAAAGTTGATCGGCACGCTAGTCACCTCTAGCTGTCGCAGCGACAGTGCCAGGTCAATCACATCATCAGCAGATTCGCCCAGGCCGAGAATGCCGCCAGAACAGGTGGTCAGCCCCGCCGATTTTACCGCCTTTACAGTATCGACGCGGTCTTCAAAGGTGTGGGTGGTACAGATATTTTTGTGGTTGTTTTTTGCCGTGTTGAGGTTGTGATTGACGCGATCGACCCCGGCTGCCGCTAAACGTTCCGCCTGCGGCTCATCCAGCAGACCCAGGCAGGCACAGATTTTCATGGGATACTGCGCTTTGACCGATCGCACTAAGTCCAACACGCGGTTGAAGGTCGGTTCGGCGGGCGCTCGCCCCGAAATCACCATGCAAAAGGTCCCCGCCTTGAGGGTGTGCGCTCGCTCTGCTGCCGCCAGTACCCGCTCTTGGGTCATGAGGGGATATTTGTCGATATCAGCGGTGGAAATTTTGGACTGCGAGCAGTAGTGACAATCTTCGGGACAAAGGCCACTCTGCGCGTTCAGCAAAAAATGCAGCCGCACCCGATTTTCCCAATAATGGTGTCGCACTCGATAAGCCGCTTGTAGCTGTGCCAGCAGTTCGGTATCCGGAGCAGCCAATATCCGATGGGCCGCTTCACGACTAATCACGTCTCCAGCGAGCGACTGATCAGCCAGTGAGTTCCATTCGGCGGTAGACAGCGGTGAATTCATGGGCACAGCAAGATAAAAGGCCAATCTATAGGCTAATACGCTAGAGCCCTTCGCGTTAAACCGGGCCAAGGTTTGTAGAACTTCTTGATGGTTGCCGATTTTAGGGACGCCAGGGGCGATGGTGCCAGAGGGCTGGGAAGTTAAGAGAGCGGTGAATCGGCGAAGAAACGGTGGCGTTGGGAGTGAGCTGGTGATTCTCAGTCAGGCAATTTGTCTGGAATTCTGGACGACCTAACCGGCTGTTAGTTCTGGTTGCTACCTGAGCAAAGGTGACAACTTTGCTCAGACGTTGAGACCGGTTGCATGCCGTCGCGATCGCGGACAACACCCCATCCAACCACTCCAGCAGCCACCGCAGTCAGCTCTAACCCCCTGCCCTCCACTCTCAACCCTCAACCCTCTTAAGCCTCAATCCGATCGCCAATTGCGATACAGTGCCACACTAAACAATCCCACCCCCCACAGCACCAAATTAGCGACAAACCATGACAGCCAAGTGGCCAGATGGCCCATCAAAGCCCACAGGCCCACGGTCATGCGTATTAGGTAAGTGCCCAGCGAGCAAGGATGCGGGGGAATGTCCGGTGGGGCCGGTGGACAGGTGCCGGTCTGAATCACCTGCAGCGCCCCTGGCAAGATCCACGCCGTGCTCATGAGCAAGGGCGGCAACACCATAGACAACAAAAATAGCCACGTCCATTGAGGCCATCGGCGCGATCGCGAGGTGGCGTTAGATCCTAAGCCCATGTCTTAGCAGAATGATTCGACGGCTTTAGCCTAACCTTCGTCGTCTAAGACGCGCACGCCGACTGTGCTGGTATAGAAGCTGTAGAGATCCCCTTCGATTTGCACTTGGGTGCCGATTTTGACCGGGCTGTTGCCCACGACCGGGCTGTTTTCCGAAACTCGAGCGTTTTCATCGAGTAGCGTAATCAGCATGTCGATGGTGTAGTTCAGCTCTGGCCGGGGGTCAGGAAAAGATTTCACCGTGCCATCGGGTTGGGCCACGGCCTGACTGCGAGGTAACTTAACCACCTCTTTGATTTGAGCCGTGCCTGCCGGTTGGTTACGAATAATGATGTTAGTGGTTTCAGATTCCTTGAGGGTTTGATATAGACCCTCGGGGTCAGAAACGGTCAATCCCCGCACGATCAGGTCAACTTCCACCGGCACCGTGTCTTCGATCTGGGCTACCGTGCCCCCTGTGCCAGGGAACAAGAAAATGCCGGCCAGCACCATGAGGATGACCAAACCGGCACCAATATCTAACAGGCTGATCTTGCCAAACAGTCGACCTTTTGCATCTAAGATTGCCATACCTAATCTTCTCTTACTCGGTTTGCCAGCGGCCTGCCTTAGCAATGCCTCGGGAGGAAATCATTAATCGCTAGTATTTAAGCATCCAGAACGGCAACTTGAAAGCGCCTCTCGACGTCATGAGAGATTGAGTAACCAAATTAGGCACTCTAAGCGCACGCCAGTAATGCCTAGCGAAGGGGCAGGAGACCACAGTGATCAGAGTTTGGACACAACAATTAAGGAATTTGGGTAAGCGATGGATGTACGGGGCGATCGCCCTGGTGGTGGCCAGCGGTTTGGTTGTCGCCACCCCCCAGCCCAGTAAAGCGGACATCAACATTTTTGATCTGATTTTTAACGGAATTCAATATATTCAGCTGTCGAACTTGAACGACGAGCAAGAAGTGGATCTGGGCCGACAAACCGACCAAGCCCTACAGCGCCAAGGCGTGCGCATTTACAACAGCAATCCCGCCGTGGTCAATTATGTGGATGAAATTGGTCAGCGGCTCGCCGCCACCAGTGCCCGCAGCAATATTCCCTACACCTTCCAAGTCGTGGCTGACGACAGCGTTAATGCCTTTGCCACCTCTGGCGGTTTTGTTTACATTCATACAGGGCTGATTCGCGAAGCCGACACCGAAGCGGAACTGGCGGGCGTCATTGCCCACGAAATTGGCCACATCGCCGGGCGTCACGCCGTCAATCGGATGCGCGAAATCGCCTTGACTAATGGCATTGTGGGCGCGCTAGGCGTCTCCCAAGATGACTTGGTAAACATCGGCGTACAGCTGGCACTTTTTTTGCCCAACAGTCGTGGGGCTGAGTATCATGCGGATGAACTCGGCTTTGAAAATATGGGATTAGCTGGGTACGATCAACAAGGCTTAATTACCTTCATGAGCAAACTCGCAGAGGGCGGCTCGCCACCTGAGTTCTTTAGCACCCACCCTGACCCTAACAACCGGGTGAATAATCTCCAAACGATGTATCAAGAGTCGCGTCAGCCGGGCGCTACCGATGGCAACAATCCTGAGATTTATCGGTCTCGGGTTAGTGGCGTTTAGCCTGCTGCTGTTGGCGATAAGCGTGCAGGCCCCAAAACATCAGGTTGGCATCTTGGGAGAGTCTCGACACGGTCTTCTCGGCGGTCAACCAGGTGAATAAATCGGGGCCATCACCGCCAGTCAGAACCACCTGACCGCTGGGCTCTTGGCGGTGCCACTGCGCGATAAAATCGCGAATGGTGGCGAGCGCACCCAACACGACACCACCTTGAATGGCGCTCACCGTATCGGTAGACCAACGAGGTGGCAACTCAGACGGCAGTGGCAGTTGGGGGAGGGCCGCTGTGGCCTGGCTGAGTGCTTGGAACTGCAGGGCCAACCCCGGTAAAATTGCGCCCCCCAGCAGTCGGGGTAGCGGGCCACTCGACGTCCCAGCGGTAAAGGTCAGGGCGGTACCGGCATCAATCACTAACACGGGCCAGCCATAGCGATCACCTGCCCCTAGCAGATTTAGGGCGCGATCGATGCCCAAGGTCGGATATTGATTTTTTAGAGATAATTCGGCTAGGTGAACCTCGTGGAAATTTGGGTAAGCCTGCCAGATCGCCGTTTGCTGCGGCACTACCGATGCGCAATAGAGTTCGATTGGCGGCGGGGCTGACGCTTCAAAAGATGCCAAAAAGGGTTGAAACGGATCACTGTCGGCAAATTGGGTAAACAGCGTGAGCCAAACCTGAGCAACATCGCCCTGCTGCGTGAGCAGGTTGACCTGTGCGGCGGTGAGCGGGGGCGTATGGCAAACTGCCTGCATCTGGCCCGCCCTAAATCCAGCCCAGTGAAGCCGCGTATTGCCCACGACCAGAGCTAGCCAGGGGGCGTCAGGGTCGGTCTGCCTGCCCTCAGCCATCAATCAGAATCGCCCGAAAGTCGTTGACGTTGGTCAGGGTTGGTCCGGTCTCAACCAGGGCGTCGATCGCTTGAAAGTAGGTATAGCTATCATGGGCCGCCAGCAGTTCCGCCGCGTTGAGCCCGCGATCGCGCCCCTGCTGCAAGCTCGCTGGCCCGATGATTGCCCCAGCATTGTTTTCACTACCATCGATGCCGTCGGTGTCACAGGCGATCGCCCAGACCTTTTCAGCACCTTTGAGCGCCACCGCGAGCGATAGCAAAAACTCACTGTTGCGGCCTCCCTTCCCCGCCTGGCCTGTCACCGTTACCGTCGTTTCCCCACCAGACAGGAGGATGCAGGGGGGCGCGAGCGGTTGGCCATATTGCACCGTCTGACGGGCAATGCCCGCGTGCACAATACCCACCTGTCGCGCTTCACCTTCTAAAGCGCTGCCCAAAATCAGCGTCGGATAGCCGAAGTCTTGAGCGGCTTTAGCGGCGGCTTCAAGCGACTGCTGCGGAGCGGCAATGAGATGATTGACGGTCGTACTCAAACGCGGATCGGTGGGGAGCACCACTGGATTCGGATCGCACTCCAGGTAGGTCAATACCTCGGGTGGCAACTGCAGGCGATATTTTTGCAAGATCTGGAGCGCGGTCTGAGCCGTGACCGGATCGCCCACGGTGGGGCCCGAGGCGATCGCCCGCAAGTCATCCCCTGGTACGTCAGAGATGAGCAGCGATACTACCCGCGCTGGAAAGGCCGCCGCCGCCAGCCGACCGCCACTAGACCGGGAGAGATTTTTGCGAACGGTATTCATTTCGCCAATGTCGGCCCCGGATCGCAGCAGTTGTCGATTCAAATCGGCCAGCACGTCTAGCGAGATACCCACCGGCGGTAAGGTCAGCAGCGCCGACCCGCCTCCCGAAATCAGGCAAATCACCAGGTCGTCTTCTCCGAGCGGGATCACTGTTTCAAGAATGCGTTCTGCCGCCGCCATGCCGTTCGCATCAGGGACAGGGTGGGCCGCTTCGAGCACTTCAATCGTTTGGGTTTCAGCGCTGTGGCCATAGCGCGTGACCACGACGCCCGCTAATGCTTCAGGCCAAGTCTGTTCTACCGCTCGCGCCATCGCTGCTGCCGACTTGCCTGCGCCCACCACGACGGTTTTGCCCTTTGGGGGTTGAGGGAGGAACTGGGGAATGCGGCGATCGGGCTGAGCGGCAGCAACAGCGGCATCAAACAGCGATCGCAAAATCTCAGTCGGGGTCATAGGCGGGCCGAATCAGTGACCGCATTATGCCAAACTCCATGCTGATGACACACCCGTTACAGTCCAAAAGCCGAATGGCTTCCAAAAGGCAGGCTACTGCCATGGCTCAGACTGCAAGCATCAGGATAGCTGTTCTCGACAATCACAGTCCTGTCAGCAAGGGCAGATTGATCTGGTTTAGGAGCTTTAAAACCTCTGAGGCTGCTAAAGCGTGAGACCCACTGGGCAAGAACTCTAGCAGGCTACAGCCTACGACATCAAAGTTGCGGTGTAACTGCGCCACCAACTCTGCGAGCGCATTGATCTGAATGCCGCCAGGAGTCGGGCAAGCCACATGGGAAAACTCATGGGGCTCAATTACATCGAGATCAAGGTGAATGTAGAGCTTGTCAGCCCCTCGCCGCTGCAGCGTTGACAATAACTCATCAGACTGCCTGTCGTTCACTGCTACGGCGGAGAGGCTTGATATTTGCTGTTGTTGAATAAAGCGACTTTCGGGGAGATCAAATTCTCTCGCCCCTACTAGAAATACTTGCTCTGGCCGCAGAGTGGAAAAAGCGAGCTGGGCCAAATCAGCGTTGCCTTCCCCCAGTAAGAGGCGCAGCGGCATGCCGTGAAAATGACCACTGGGGGACGAAGCTGGAGTGTTGAGATCGCCGTGAGCGTCAAGCCAAATCACTGTAAGCGCTCCAGCATGTTGCTGATTGAGCCAAGATACGGGTGCAATCTCTACCCCGCAGTCGCCACCCAGGGTAAAGATGCGCTCGGGTTGGAGCGCTTGGATAACCCGAACCACCTCCAGCAGTTGAGCATGAATTTGGCTGTAGCCAAAAATGTTGGTCGCTGCCGCCAGCGAATATGTCTTGGGGGTCGAAATTTTGGTGAATGAACGGCGATCGCTGAGCAGTGGATAAAGCAGCTTGGCCCCTTCATAGAGTTCCAGTCGAGCGGCCCCCTGCCACTGCGGGAAAAAGAGGTTTAAGGATTCAGATAAGGATTCTGGCATCAGTCACCCATGCGTCGTATTCATACGTTCTATTTATTGGGTGCCGAGAGTAGTGCCGCTCTGAAGCGATCGCTCAGCTCAACTTTGTCAAAGAGCACTTCAAACCTCATCGCTCGCTCAGGGCCGCTGCGATAAAGAATAGGGAAAGTAATACAGGTTGGCTGATAGATTAGCGTTTGATGATTGGCGACAGTTTTGTGAGAGTCACAGCTAGGATCCAGATAGAAAACAAGATCAGCCACTCCCAGCCCAAAGAATTTTTCTTTAACGCTATCTGAAATATTCATGACCCTCTTCAAATCCTTCCACCCTTCTTGCAAAAGTGCTTCGCGATAGTCTAAGTCAGGCTTAAATAGGTCACTCAGCTCAAAAACTTCTCCTGTCTTGAGATTAAAGGTGACTGCCTGGCTTACCACAACTGGATAAACAGTGTGAACGCTTAGTCCTGGGCACAAAATACTCACCACACTCCCTTGCGCGAATTGGGTTAAGCACTCACCCACATCAATATGCCGCTGCCAGGTGCTGTCATAGGACTCCTCAATGCAGAATGACTCCTCTGCAAGACTCGAAAAGCGCCGCGCATTGGGGGTAGTGATTTCTTGTTTGATAGCGCGATTGAGCTGGTCTTGAACATCCCTGTTTTGCAATCCTTGAATGACCGGATACGTCGATGTGAATCGACAATTGCCGTTGGGGGAATCCTGAATCTCAGTTTGGCTGGTCACAGTGAATGCTGTCGCTGTCTCGAATAGAGAGACATTGAGATTTGTCAAACTGATCGAACTTTTAGATGCATAAGACTTGGGCTGTAGCAGGTGGCCAAATGATGGCATTTTTGGGAGAGTCTTTCCGATCGCCTGCCATCTTTGCCCCGCTGGCGGCGCTGAGAACATGTGGCACGCCGTTGAAAATAGGGACAGGAATAGCAATAGATTGAGATATCGCATAGGTTTTTTGGCGATCGCCGCTACGTCAACACCCTATCGAATCGCGACAAATCCAGCTGTATTGAGTAAGCCTTGGCCTTCCTGGGTCAGCAAAAAATTAGCGTAGGCTTCCCCCGCCTGCTGATCAGAAGTGCCGTCTTCGCGCACGATGACAAATAGGCGACGCGTCAGGGGATATGCGCCACTGCGCAGCGCTTCACCGTTAATTTGATTGCGCTGCGCTGGACAATTCTCCGGCGGCACATAGGGCTCCACATAGGGCTTAACCAGCTGGTTGGCGCTTTGCCCGATCGCGATGGGTTTAACGGTGCATTGGCCCACCACTTCTGGTGCTGACGCGTAGTAAATCGCGCCGGGAGTCGCGTCGACCAAGCGCAGGGCTTCGGTCGTAGTATTGGCAATCGTGACGTCATTCGGCAGTTCCGCTCCGCCCAGCACCGTGCTCACAAAGAACTCGACAGTCCCTCCCGATACCGGGCGCGAAATGCGCACGATCGCCAGATCGGGGCCGCCGACTTCACGCCAATTGCGAACATTGCCGAGATAAATCTCCCGCAGCTGATCGAGGGTGAGACCTTCTACTGGTAGATCCAGATTGACGGCGATCGCCAGGCCTTCTAGCGCCACGGGAATTTCCTTGAGCGTATAGCCCTGTTGCTCGGCTTGAGTGCGCTCTTCGGGCTTCAGCGATCGCGAAGATTGGGCAAATGACAGCTGATTATTTAACAACATGGCAATGCCCGTTCCCGAGGCGGGCGGCACGCCAATGGGGTCGGTATACCGCAGTTGAAAGGCCGGGGATGTCTGCTGAATGACCGGATCAACCTGGCCGCGGATGGGTGCCCAAGTCGTACTGCCCCCATAGTTGAACAATCCACTAGGCACCGCTCGGACAGACGCAAAGCGATCGCCGCCCCCAGCGGGAGTGGGTGACGGCAGCGATGGGGACGATGGGTTACCGATACCTGGTAAAGTGCCGGTACCCAAGCGCCCGCTCTGGGTCAGCCACCAAAAACCGCCCCCCAGTAGGCCCACTGTGATCAAGAGGGAGGCAATCAAAACTGGCGTTTCGTTTTTGCTACTCATACCCGTCTCCGCAAGGCTGTCTTTGCAAGGCTAAGGGAGTTGCTTAAACATAGCCTCCCCGATCACCGGGGATTGACACTGCCCCACCCTGACAGACAATTGCCTGTGCTGCGGACATAGTTTAAGCATAGCTTCCTCAACAAAGTAGAGAAACCGGAACTTATCGCGCTACATCAAAGCCGACAACACCCGATAAATCAGCCGAAATATCGTGCCGGCTGCCATCACTGCGGCCCCCGCCATGAGTGACAACACCACAACGGTAGCCCGTGGTGCGGCGGTTGTGGCCAAAACTGTCTGCAAAGGCGGAAATAAAACCACCACCCCTAGAGTAACCGCCGCAATCAGCACCAAATCAAACCGCTCAATCACGCGGCGCAGCTGCAATAGCCCTAAGCCTGCCACCAGTAGCAGCCAGGCGCCGCTGCCGAGCCAGGTGGTGCCCAAGAGGCTCAGCAGGGCGATCGCCAGCAACCCCCCTTCGACGCCGAGAAATGCGGCGCCGCCTAAAAACTCCAGCAGCGAGCCGGAAGTCATCGCTGTTGGAGTCGCCGGTGGCGGGGCTGCTGCCGCCTTTACTGGTTTGGGGTTGGATGGTGGTGTCGGCGTGACTGGTGGCCCTGACTTGGCCGCGGTGCCCCCCTGCAGAGCGGTGGAAGCGCTGGCCGCGGCTGACCCTGTCGACGGCCCAGGCGGTGACACCGGGGCCGCGCCTGCGCTCGGCTGGCTCGTGGCTTCACGCAGCGCCACGAGCACATCTTGAGCACTGGCGTAGCGCTGATTCGGTGAGGGCCGCAGCATCCGATCAAGAATGCCAGCGATCGCCGGATTTATCGGCCCATGGGCTCGCCACGCCCAAGTGTTGTTGTAGGAATCGTAAAGCTCACTGGCTTCCTTCCCTGTCAGCAAGGTAATGCAGGTGACCGCCAAGGCATACAAATCCGTAGAAGGATAGACGGTGCCGCCCGCCATCTGCTCCGGCGGGGCAAACCCGATGGAATAAATGCCCGTGGAGCGGCCCGCCGGATTGCCTTGGGCGCTGGTAACCTGTTTGACCGCGCCAAAATCCAGCAGGTACAGGGTGTCATTACGGTGACGCATGATGTTAGACGGCTTGATATCGCGGTGAATCGTCCCGTTCTCATGCACGTAGTCCAGCACTTTGAGCATTGAGACTAGCACTTCAACCACGACTGAGGGGGCCAGCGGCCCCGTACGAGCTAGGGTCTGCTCCAAGTCTTCGCCGTCGATAAACTCTTGCACCAGGTAAAAATATTCTTCCTGAAGTCCCGGCTGTAGCCCCGGTACAATCAGCGGAAAGAAAGCATACAAATCGGGGATTTGTGGATGCGTATTGCCCAAATCTTCCAGCACGGCAGCTTCGCGCTGAAAGAGGTCTTGTGCCAGCGCCAACTGGTCAGGGCTCAGATCACCCGAGGGTTGAAACAGCTTGACCACGCAAGCACGTAGTGTCGGCGTGTAGCGATCGCGGGCCAAATAGGCAGCTCCAAACCCCCCCTTACCCAACAGCTTTTCGGGCAGATAGCGACCGCTCAAAATCAGCGGCATGCCGCAAGCCGTGCAAAACTTTTGCTGTACGGTGGTCAACGTGGCCCGATTGGATAAATCGGCAAAGTGGTTGCTAGGCCGAGGACAGGTCGGACGAGTGCAAACAATCTCCATGGGGGCTGCATTAGGGTCTGTCATCAATTTAGAGTATGTGTGGCTGGCCGCCTTATTGCCAGACCCTCGTTAACCTGAGTTCGGGATTAGGGCCTCAGGCATGCTTACCCGCTGGTGGTTTAACCCACCCCATTCGCCCCTCCCCAGAGGGGAAAGAAACGGGGTTTGGCTTAACCCGAACTAGCGTTAGTTTAGTGCGAGTGCCGCCGTGATCATGCTGAGACTCAGCAAAGCGTTTAGTGATCCACTGATGACGCCGCCTCAGCCAGCCAGCCAGAATCATTAGCGCCTGTCAACGATCACCCCGATCTGACCACCCCGGCCATCACTCGACCGTCGCCTTCCCATTCACGGCTGGCAACGATGGCACAGTGGGTTCTTGCCCATTCTGCTCGGCCTGAGCTCGGGTCAATTCTAAAGAGCGATTGGTAAACTGAGGCAAAATTTCGGCCGTAAAGGCTTCTGCAGCCTTCGAACGGTAACGGTTTGGGTTGAAAATGACCGACAGGGTGCGGTTCACCACCACCGATTCGACCCGACCCCGGTGCAGCATCCCCATCTGTAGCTCTTTCTCAATCGCTGAAATCGACACAAAAGCGACCCCTAACCCCGCCTGCACCGCATTCTTAATCGCTTCAATGGAGTTTAATTCCATCTCAATGCCGAGGTTGCTGGTTTCAATACCGCAGCGCGTTAAGACTTGGTCAATTACCTTGCGAATCGTGGATTGCGAATCGAGCGCGATAAACTTCAGCTGATAGAGATCTTCCCGACGAATGATTTCCGCATTGGCCAGGGGATGAAACACCGGCATAATCAGCGCCAGTTCGTCCTCCGCGTAGGGAATAATCTCTAAGGATTCCTGTAGCTCACTGGGGACTTCGCCGCCAATAATGGCCAGATCGACCTGACCGTTGGCGACGCTCCACGAGGTGCGTCGAGTCGAGTGCACATGCAGCTGTACCGCCACTTCCGGATATCGCTGGCGAAACAATCCGATCATTCTCGGCAGTAGATAGGTCCCGGTGGTTTGGCTGGCCCCCACAATCAGGGTGCCCCCCTGCAAATTTTGCAGGTCTTCGATCGCCCGACACGTTTCTTGACAAAGGCTTAGAATGCGATCGCCGTACTCCAATAGCAAATGGCCCGCTTCGGTCAGTTGGGCGCGTCGCCCTCCCCGATCAAACAGCGGTACGCTTAGCTGGCGCTCTAGATTTTGCACCTGCAAGCTCACAGCGGGCTGGGAAACATAGAGGCTGTCGGCAGCCCGCTTGAAACTGCCTTCAGTTGCGATCGCCTTGAGAATGCGCAACTGATCCAAAGTAAAGGGAAGGTCAGAGGACATAAAACCCTATCCAAGAAATCGAAGGAAACATACAATGCATCAACGAAACAGTCGGTAGAACGTAGAGCCAACCCAATTGCTATCCCCCCTTTTTTGCCCCTAGAAACCCGTTGACGAGAGAAAATTTTTGGGATCAACGGCCATCCCTAGATTACTCGTTCGATGGAATTTCCCGGAACCGCACGCGGAGAAAACTCGCGACTTTATGGAACAGCAAGTCATATCAAACTTCCTAAATTCACCTGGAATCCTCGGCTTAGGCCTGATTGAAGGTGATTCCCGGCCCTATTTCGTCGGCGTCGATCAAGCCTTAACCTTTCAACAAAAATCAGCGCTTAGCCAAGGTATTCAGCAGGTCATCAGCACGACTCCACCAGCATTTGACTCCTTTAACTTTCGCTTTGCGCAGCAAGATATTTGGATTTATAAACTCAGCAATGGCGTGATCTTGCTGGTGGTCGCCCACAAACAGCTCGATAACTTAGCTTATACCGATGCGGTTGATCAGCTCAAAAAAACGCTTACGGGCGATCCCCAACGCACAATCGCCACCTTTCGTCGCCTCGCCGACCAGCACCTACTCACCCAGCCCACTGGGGCTGCCAATGAGCCGGCAGAGGCTAACGAGCCAGTCGTGCCCGGTGAACCCCTAGAGCCAGCACCCATCGCCCCAGATTCCTGGTCTGCCTACATCACTGTCTTCAATCAACTCACTGATGCCACCACAGAATATTTGGGCAAAATTGTGGTGGCTAATACCTGGCGCACCACCTGCCCTGATCAAACCTTGTTCAAACGACTGCAGATGGATCGCGGTGGCCACTTTAGTTTGGCCGTCGAGCCGACGGCGCAAACATCCACCGCCATCTCCCCCGAAGAGCGCACCCTGGTTCAGCAATGGGCTGAAAAGTTTGTACAGCGCTGCTCCATGGTGATTCGAGGCTATTCTGAAAGGGTCGTCAGCCAGTGCCTTAACGACTCGCAGCGGGCCCTGTTAAACCTCGAAACTGCCCCCTAGCCAATGCGCGCCAGATCGCCAATGGTGGCCATTCGAAATCACTTCCCCTTGGCTTGCTTCATTTAGCCAATTGCTGCCCCTGAACCATCCTTTTTTTGAAGAGACCCAGATACCATGGCTAAAACCGTTCGTTTAGAACCCATCGCTCAAAACAGCACCATTGAGACCAATGGCAACTTACTCTCGGTCTTGCTGAACAAAGACCTTGACGTGTTAAAAGAATGCGGTGGTCGCGGCATGTGTGCTACTTGCCACATCTATGTGCGAGAGGGCAACGACGCGTTGACCCCGGTTAATCGCCGTGAGCAAAGAACCTTAGAAGTGATCACTTCCTGCAAGCCGAATTCGCGTTTGGCTTGTCAGGCTCGAGTTATGGGCGAAGGGGTTGTGGTCGAGCTGCCCCCAGGGATGTACGTCAACTCCCTACAGGATATTGAGGCGCTCATTGGGCGGCGGGCCGAAGCGAACCTATTGCACCCGCTAAGCGGTGCGGTGCTGGTCGAAGAAGGCAAGCTGATCACGCGCTCAATGCTAAGACAGCTATCGGAAACGGCCTCCTTCCAGGTCAGTGAGTACTATTCGCGGTCTTCAGAGGCCTAGCGTGATTGGCCTAGGGCGAGCATCGACCATACTCAACCGGAATCAATCTGCTAGAGTTGAATCCAAGATTTAACGTCATTGACGCCATCTGAGCAGCGGCATGTTAGCGCCTACCCCATTAAATACCCGCCAGCAACAGGTTCTTTGGGCAACGGTACGCCAATATGTCACCACGGCCGAGCCGGTTGGTTCCAAGGTGCTAGCTCAGGAATATGACCTGAAGGTGAGCCCGGCCACTGTACGCCATGTGATGGGCGTGTTGGAAAGCGCCGGCTTGCTGTTTCAACCCCACACCTCTGCCGGTCGGGTGCCCTCTGATTTTGGCTATCGGCTGTATGTCGACAACTTAATTCATCCGTCTCAGGTGGTTGCTCGGCAGGTCGATAGCCAGCTATCAGGCTCTTTGAAATGGGACGGTTGGAGCTTAGAAGCGCTGCTGCGGGGAGCCGCTCAAATTTTGTCGACCCTCAGCGGGTATCTGACGTTGATTACCGTGCCCCAAAAGCGCGGCGTCACGATTCGCCATTTGCAGCTTGCCCTGCTGGATTCGACTCAGATTTTAATGTCGGTGGTGCTGAACTCGTTAGAGACCCAGTCCATGGTGATTCAGCTGCCGTCTACGGGGGCGGGCGGAGGGGCGCAATTAGAAGGGTTAGAGCGAGAGCTCAAAATTCTGTCTAATTTCCTGACGCATCATTTGAGCGGACAGCCCTTGCTGAAGATTGCTGAGCTGGACTGGGGGCAGCTCGGCCAAGAGTTTCAGCGGTATAGCGACACGTTGCAAGAAGCCATTCACATGCTGGCTAAGCGCAATCAAGCGCTAGAAACAGCGCAGTTTGTGATCAGCGGTTTGGGTGAGGTGCTCAGGCAACCGGAGTTTTCCGAAGCCCAGCAGGTGCAGGCGATTGTGCAGCTGTTAGAAGAAGACCAAGCCCAGCTGTGGCCCTTAGTCTTTGAGGCCGACCCCCTTGACAGTGCTGGGCGGCGAGTGCGGGTGCTGATTGGCTCTGAAAATCCCCTAGAACCGATGCAGGGCTGTGCTTTGGTGTCTTCGACCTATTGCCGCGATGAGATGCCCTTGGGGAGCGTGAGTGTCTTGGGGCCGACGCGCATGATGTATGACGATGCGATCGCCACCGTTGAAGCCGCTGCCGGCTACCTCTCAGCAGCCTTCAAATCCAACTTTTAGCCTTGATCTAGGGCTCTCAAATAGCCTGGTTCAGTTGGCAAAGCCCAGGACGGAGGTGAGGCCGAGGCTATTTAGCTGGGGTGGTCAAGATGCGGGCAGCGATACACCCGCCCAAGAAGCCAAACAGATGACTTTCCCAAGAGACGCCTGGCTGGCTGGGCAAAACGCCCCACAAAAAGCTGCCATAGAACACGATGACCAAAACGGACGCCGTAATCGCAAACGCGCTGCGCTCAAAGTAGCCGCGCAGTAGCAGGTAACCAAAGTAGCCAAAGATGACGCCGCTCGCGCCCACATGCACCGAATTGGGCGCGCCGATGAGCCAGGTGCCGAGCCCGCCAATCAAGGCAGACATGACCGTGACCACCCAGAAATCACTGGCTTCCCCCAGCAAGATTAAGCCGCCTAGGGTGAGTAACGGCAGGGTATTAGCGATTAAATGAGCAAAATTGCCGTGTAAAAAAGGAGCCCAGATGATGCCTTGTAGACCGTCTAGCTGCCGGGGATGAATGCCCTGGAAGATCAGCTGACTGTCGAACAGGCCCACATTCACAATCTGTACGACCCACAGGAGGGTAGCAACCCCGCCCAGCACCCATAGGGGATGCTGAAACCTTGGCCCACGAGTCTTATCAGTTGGTGTTGCCATCGTGTCAAAACACTTAAGATGAATGAATTGGGCGGTGCGGCGTTAGTGCCCCGGACGGTCATTGCCCTAGGCCATGCGCCAGGGAGTTTTTGATGGACAGTCCGGAAAAACTCAGGCCGTTACAGTAGAGAGGACGGGGGTTGCAAACGCTACTGTCTTTCAGCATAACTAGCTAGGGATTCTTGTGCTGATCACTGAGCTTTTAGCAGTTTTATCAATTTCAGCGGCGGCAGGGTTCCATATTGCTTTACCCCTGTTGCTGATTGGTTTTATGTCAGCTGACCTGTGGGCCGAGGTGCCTTTTTTGTCTCGGCTACCGCCGACGGTGGTGGTCGGCGCTTTGGTGAGCTGGTCGCTGGTTGAATTGGTGTTCTCCAAGCAGTTTTGGGTGCAGCGGCTGCTGCAGAGTGCGGGCCTGTTTCTCAGTCCCATCGCGGGGGCGATCGCGGGGCTGGCGATCGCTAGAAGCTTTCAAATCTCTGGCTGGTTGGCAGTGCTGTTAGGTATCGTCAGCGCCCTGTTAGCCCTGGTCATTCATCTCGTGCAGGTGGGCTGGCTCTATCGTCTCAAGCAGCCTTCGCCTTGGTTGATGTTTGCGGAAGATTTTCTCTGCGTAGGCTTGGTGCTGTTGGCGTTTGATGCCCCGCGTCAGGGCGGCCTGATTGCCTTGCTGTTGCTTTGGTTAGCGTTGCGCACGTCCTATGTGTGGCGACAGTGGTATCTAGAGGGGAACAAGTCTCACCATCCCCCGCGCCGCCGCCGACTGAAGCGTGAGCCTGATTAGCCAGGATGATTGGCTTAGGCCAATTGGCGAGACTGTCAAGCTGCTGTTGCCGGGGGAAGTAATAAAGCTCAGCTTGTTAAAATCATCTAAGGGAAAAATTACCCCCGTCTTTTGCTGCCGGAATGCCTGTATGTTCAAGCCGTCGAGGCTCTGCCGACTCGCCATTTGCCGACGCGTCATCATCATTGTGGCGCTGTGGATTGTCTTTTTAGTGGGCGCAAACGAAGTCCGGCGTGCCGCTCAAGGCGAAAGTGCCGTCTATGAAAGCCTCAAACGTCTTGTTGTCTACAGCTTAGCCCGGCAGGATGAGCGCTAGTCGGAGGGCATCGCCAGTAGCGCCTGGTTAGCTTTTGGCCGTAGCGGCAAATAGGGTTTTGAAGGTCCCCTCTCTGGTTGCTAGGGCTTCTCCAGCCGGTTGCCATAGGGTTTCGTAAAAGAAAAACGCCATCCCGGCATAGCCGTTGGCTCGCACCGCTTGGCACTGCTGTTTGAGAATCGGCAGCGGCATCGGTCGATTGCGCAGACCAGATAGCACCCCAATACTAATCGGCACCTGCGATCGCAGCTCCTGAACGGTTGGTTTTTGCAGCTCTCGTACAAAACTCGCCACGTTCCAGCGATAGGTTTGGATAATCACCTCATCCACCGGGGCCACAGTCAGCCACTGTGGCCAATCTTGTAGAAAGTTTCTGTATGAAAATGCGGGCGGATTCGGGGACACCGAGAACCGGGCTTGGGGGCGGTGTTTTTTGACCGTTTGCCCCACCTGTGTGACAAAGTCGGTGATTTTGTTAGCGCGCCAGCGCATCCACCGCGCTTCTTGAAAGTTGCTGGGCACGAGTCGGCCGGTTTCGGCTCGATAGCGCTGAGCCGTGTAGGGGTCATAGCCAAAGCTGGTCGGTAAGCCAAAGTGGTCGTCGATTTGAAAGCCATCGACGGCGTAGCGCGACATTAACTCCTCAATCAGGGCCAAATAAAACTGCTGTACCTCTGGATGAAACGGATTGAGCCATTCCATTTTATGTTTGTCGATCGGCGTGCCATCGCGCTGCTGGGTAAACCAGTGCGGTCGTCGAGGTCGTAGCGTGTTGCCCTGACGCGCAAAAAAACCATATTCAAACCAGGGAATCACTTGCAACTGTTGGGCGTGAGCTAATTCCACACATGCCTGCAGCATGTCGTAATCGCGGGCAGGCTCGGCAGCGCGACTCCCTCTGGGGCGCAGACGTTGACGTTCGCCCAACACCGACTCGGCGATCGCCGACGGGTAGAGGGTAAAGCCGCCATTCCACACGGTGGGATACAAGGTATTGAAACCGCAGTCCGCCAGCCGCTCAATCGCTGCCGTCAGATTTTGGCGTGAAAACAAAACTTCACTATCCACGTTGGTCAGCCACACGCCCCGGCGTTCGGCCTGACTCGGGAGAGTATCAGTGGGCTCCAGCGTGGCAATTAGCTCGGACGACAGCACGCTGGGGATGCCGGTTTGCTCAACCAGAGCGCGATAGACAAACGCTGCTGCATCAGCTCGCGTTGTGGGCTGCAGGGGGCGCAGGCGATCACGCTGAGGATAGCTGACAATTAGGCCCTGTTCCAACGCTGCGGCAACGCCCGCGATCGCGTAGGGGGGAATGCTCGCCGCATCGACAAAGGTGCGTTTTACGGCCTCAGCGGCGGGATGCAGCGCCATGAGTTCCAGCCCCGCCGCGAGGGCCACCACGACCTGCACTCGGGGCATTAACTGCTGTGGCCGAAAGGTGTCGTTCGTAAAGCCTGATAGCCATTGCGCCCGATAGATCTGATCGATGAGGGCGCTGGCCCAATAATCCGGGGGCACATCGGTAAAGCGTTTGGGCGATCGCCGAGTGGGTAACTCAAAGGCCTGCCCGATAATCGCCGCAAATTCCGCCCGGGTGATTGCTTGCTCTGGCCGAAAGGTGTCGTCGGGGTAGCCCGAAACGATATCTTGCTGCACCAAGTATTCAATACAGGGCTGAGCCCAATGACCTTGAATATCAAGCATAGTGACCCTCACAATCAACCTCAAACGCTGTCAGCAACCGTTCAGCATCGAGCCGAACCGCCCCGATGTCGATGCCCTGGTTACAGTCCTGAGGCCTGTCAGCTACTGACATTGCGCTGCCCCAAGCCCCGGTTACCGGCTGGCGTCGCCGCTCAAAATAGCTCAAACCCTAGTGGCCTCACCTGCAAGGGGTGAGCCCTTAAGGTTTAATGTAGGAAGATCACAACATTAGCCTTCAAAAACCGATCTGTCTGGCTTTGAATCGGGTGGCGTAGAGCCAGTCTCACGTTTTAAAAACTGCCTAATCAATTTTTGCCCTGATGAAAGAACTGCTTTATTTAGAAGTTCCCACCCCGAACACGTTGGCCGTGCGGGCTTGGCTGCAAGAGACGTTTGAGCCTGCCGTCGGTACGGCGATCGCCACGGTCGATGGTCTCCGGTTAGAGTTTCCTCACCCCAGTGCGGCATCGGCCTTGCCTAGGGCGCTGTCGGTGTTTGTGTGGTCGCTGCAACGCACTACTTACCTCAAGGCCTATCGCTGGGGAGACACCCCTTTACCCCAAGAAGCGCGCCTGATTCGCCAGCTAGAACAGCAGATCAATCAAACATTTCCGCCCACTTTTCCCGAACTGCCACCTTTTGCCCCCGAGCAAGAAACCATTTTCGAGGCGCTGGCGGCTCACTTTCCGAAGACAGTGACTTATTTTCAGCGGATGCCCAACGGCAAGGCTGACCTGGAGCGCGTCTACTGGTGGGAAAAGCGCTGGTGCGACAGTGTGCGATCGCCCAAAGCACCCAGACAAGTCATCTTTCGTCAGACGGAACCGCTGCCGGCTGCGGCAGTTGCAGATGCCACCGCTAACCCCTCAGAGACCTTCGACATTGTTTATGTCGGGGGGGCACTGGGCATCATTCATGCCGCGGTGATGGCCAGCCTGGGCTACCGGGTCTTGATGATTGAGCGGCTGCCCTTTGGCCGCATGCATCGTGAGTGGAACATCTCCCGCGCCGAGTTTCAAAGTTTGATTGACTTAGGACTCTTCACTGAGGCCGAATTTGAGTCGTTGATTGCCCGCGAATATGAAGACGGCTATAACAAATTTTTCGATGCCAACAATCCGGCTGTGGCCAAAGCGCCGGTGCTGCATACACCCACCGTGCTCAACGTCGCGCTGAACTCAGAGGCACTGCTCAAACGCTGCGGCGAAAAACTCCTGGCTGCTGGCGGCACCATCTGGGACGAAACGGAATTTGAGCATGCCCAGGTCGGCGACGAGGGCGTCACTATTCAGGCCCGCGATCGCACGACTAACACCCCCAAAATCGCCTCCGGTCGGTTGCTGATCGATGCCATGGGCACGGCTTCGCCCATCGCCTGGCAGCTTAACAATGGTCGAGCTTTTGATAGCGTTTGCCCTACCGTCGGCGCTTGCGTTTCCGGCGGGTTTGAGCCCGAAGTGTGGGACTCCACCTACGGCGACGTGTTGTTTAGCCATGGGGATATCTCTCGGGGGCGGCAGCTAATCTGGGAGCTGTTCCCGTCTCAGGGGAAAGAACTCACGATCTACCTGTTTCATTATCACCAGGTGCATCCCGACAATCCGGGGTCGCTGTTGACGATGTACGAAGACTTTTTCCATATCCTGCCGGAATATCGCCGCTGCAACCTCGATAAACTTACCTGGCGCAAACCGACATTTGGCTATATTCCCGGCTATTTCAGCCTGGGTAAGGACGATCGCACTGTCGCCTTTGATCGCCTAGTCGCGATCGGCGACGCGGCTTCTTTGCAGTCGCCCCTGGTGTTTACGGGCTTTGGCTCCCTAATCCGTAATCTAGCGCGGTTAACCAATTTGTTGGATGTGGCCCTGCGTCATGATCTGTTAAAAGCGAAACACCTCAATCAAGTTCGCGCGTTTCAAAGTAACGTTGCCGTCACCTGGCTCTTTTCTAAAGGCATGATGGTGCCGACTGGTCGGGTCATTCCCCCGGCTCGGGTCAATTCTATGCTGAACACCTTCTTCGGCATTCTGGAATCAGAGGAATCCACCGTTGCCGATCGTTTTATCAAAGATCGAGCCACCTGGAGTGAATTTAACCGCATGGCGCTCACCGCTGCTAGCAAAAACCCCGCTTTGCTGTGGTGGATCTGGCAACTCGCTGGTACCCAAGACCTACTGCGCTGGCTGGGCAGCTATCTCAACTACACGCTCCAAACCTTCCTGCTGTGGCTATTTAGCTGGTTTCCTGGGTGGCTCAACCAAAACCGAGGCTGGGTAGAAAAGACCTATCCGGCTCTATTCTTTTGGCTGCTGGCCCAGAGCTACCACCTGACCTACGGCATGGGCTCTCCGCCCGAGCAGGCGCAGACGGTTAAGGTGCAGCCGCCGCCACTGTCCGTCCCTTCTTCTAAACAGGCGCGCCGTCCCCCCCAAGCCGTCGCACCGGCGGCTAACCGCAGTCCTGTGCCCCAGTCAGACTCTGCGTCTTCTTTAGATCCTGAACAGAGCTTGACTCCTTAGAGCTGATCCCATCAAGTACCGAGCGGATACCCCACTTGCTCAAGCAGCGTCAGCGGACCAATCTGTTTGAGCTGTTCGAGGCCAGACGCGTCTTTGACTAACAGCCATCCCGCATAGCCCAGGCTATTCACGTTGATGCCCTCGTAGCTGGCCTGCGATCGCCGCACCCCCATCATCCAATCCCGCGTGACGAGCAGATTGTAGGGCGCACTTGGCTGATCGTTTTGCTGGCGAATGCCTAAGTCAGCCATGATTTGCTGGTACGCCTCTAGCAAGCGGCTCGTCAGGGTGTGATGACTACCCTGCAGCGACTGCCAGACATAGGATTGGATGCTATGTCTAAACGGTAGATTGGGAACTTGGCTAGCGATTTTCAAGGCTTCTCGATGCGGGGCGATTGCTGGGACAATGGGCAAAGCCGCCGTTCCCGCTGGGGCTAGTAAAGGCACCAGCTGCAAATGTTTGTGGGGCTGACTCGCACCTGCCGCCGCGCCGCCGTTATAAAATCCCAATCCCTCAATCTCGATTAGGCAGCGGGCTAACGCCGCCAAGTCTGGCCGCGTTAGCCAGGCATCTTGTGATTCATAGTGTCGGGTCACCATCAGCAGGTGATGGTCGACCACGTTGAACTTGTTGAGCAAACAGACATGGGTATCTGAAAGGGACGCAACAAACAACGCTTCTTCGTAGGGCAAAAACGGATTGACCGGCGGAGCTGATTTGGCGGCCCGCGATCGTGCCGCTTCTTTACGAGCGAGGCTATCAACAACGCGTACTGTAAAATCGAGTTCCCCTGCTGTCAGGACATAGGTTTGAGTCGCGATGGGCTCTAGCGCACCGCTTTTAAGGGCTTGCTGAGTCGTGTCTTGAACGAGCGACCAGAGGGAACCAGAGGAGAAATCGGCTTGTGTCATCGGGGTCTCGCAGAGGCGTACGGATAATGGTGCCTATCTATACCGTCTCGAGTATGACTTCTCAAGGTAGTGAATGTTGGCAGTGCTCGTCGATTCCCATTCAAAAAACAAATCCGATGACTTGTTCAATCCCCCGCCCAGGGAATCATGGTCATTGACGCCTCAAGAGAAACCGCAGAAAACCGAAGTGTCTTGGTATAATGGCATCTTAAAGATTACCTCGCAGGCTTTATGCTCAGAAACAACTCGCCCTTCGACAACCAGCAGCTAATGCGCCGGCAGGAAGAGCTGATTAACGCAGCGTCTAATCGATATCGCATCACAGTGCAAGTGGCCAATCGCGCCCAACGCCGCCGGTTTGAGGAGTTTGAAGCTTATGACGACCCTCGCATGAAGCCGGTGCTAAGAGCCATTATTGAGATGTCTGATGAGCTGACGCAGCCGGAAATTATTGGCGAATAGGGTAATGCGTCACCTCAAAGAGGGGACTGGTTGGCGTTTGGGCTATGACCCAGACGCCAATGTTTTTAAGGGCTTAGTGGGGGGCGATCGCTGGGCCGTTGAGCTAACGCAGCCGGAGTTTGCGGATTTTTGTCGCCTCGCTTTGCAACTGGCCGAGACGCTTCAGAGCATGGCTAGTGAACTCATGGCCGAAGAACGCATCACCTGTGAGCAAGAGACGGCTCATATTTGGGTTGAGGTGGAAGGATTCCCCAACCAGTACAGTCTACGATTTATCCTGCTGCAGGGGCGTCAGGTGGAGGGTGCCTGGCCTGCTACCGTGACCTCCGCCCTAGTACAGACAATACCGGCCCTCGCGTTGTGTTGAGCCCATCAGAAAGTCGATTAATTGCCTCAGTCTCGAAGCTGATTTCTGTCATCACGTCTTGGGTGAATACATGCCCTGTCAGAAACCATACAAGCGTCGGCGAGTCTCCGGAAGTTGCGGCTTTATTCGCCCAGAGATTATTTCAGAATCGTCACGGAGTATCAAAAAGCGGCGATTTCCCTCAAATCGTCCAAAGTTTCTTAATCCATTTACAGCAGGTTAAGGCATAATCACCGATGAGTCAGGCTATGGAAGGCGAGAGATTTGCGGCGATTTCACGCTTCCTGATGGTTTACAGGTGGTAGTAGAGCTTGTTTGCGGCGATCACCTAGCAGCCGAAACCTGCTGTTCCCAACCGGTTAAACTGACAGCCCGCAGCCATCCGCCTGAGCCGCTTGTGTAGAGAGTGATTGCTATGAAGGCTACAGTTAAAAGTGACACTTTATTTAAGCGTCAGCCAGTATTGTCGAGCGAGTTGACAGACGCTGAAAAGCTCTATATCGCCAGCGGCAGTGAGTTTGACGTTAAATTCTTTACCGAGGCTGAAAATCACCATTTTCGGCTGGAGCTGGCTGACGCCATAGTGGCCCAGCCGCAGGTCTTTACCTGGTATGTGCAAAAAGCTGATATTGACGTTCAGGGGTCTGAGGTCATGGTCAAAGCTCTGTACGACACCGTCTTTAAGCAACGGCCAGTGCTCTCAAGTGAGCTGGCTGACGCCGAAAAAGTCTTCGTGTCGGCTGACAGCGAGTTTGAGCTGCAATCCTACTCACCCGCCGCTGAAAATCACTTGAAGCTCCAGCTAGCAGATACACAGCTGGGTGCTGGTCGCTTCGATACTTGGTATGCGAATGCTGCCGACATCAAAATTGCCGGTCAGAAAATTACCCTGAAGGTAATCAACGACACCCTGTTTAAAGTTAAGCCTGTGTTATCCGGTCAGTTAGCGCCGACGGAAAGAGTCTTTGTCCCGAAGCACAAAACCTTTGGCTTGCAATCTTACAGCGACGTCGAAGGTGATTTTCTCAAGGTGACGCTAGAAGGCTCATCTTTAGGCGAAGACAGCCGAGTAGTTTGGTATGCCTTTGCCCCTGATGTGGAAATTGAGGGCACCGACCCTCGCGATCGCCCTCAAGACCAGAATGAGGCTGGACAGGTGCAGACCGGCGATCTCGGCCAGCTGCTCAACTTGCCGGGATTTCAAGGGGCCTATTACGCTAATGATGCCATCATCAAAGGTGGCTACTTTACCTGGGCTCAAGCTACCCATGGCGGCACCCGAATTCCAGCTAGCGTTGATGTAGTCTACGGCATGATTCGGATTGCGGAAGCGATGGAAGAGGTACGAGTGTTGTTTGGTAATCGCTCCATTGCGATTACCTCCTGGTATCGTGACCCGGCCACAAACGTACGGGTGGGCGGCAGCAAACTGTCTCGTCACCTCAGTGGCGATGCAGTGAACTTTTTGATTGAGGGTATTCGCCCTAGTGAGGTTTATTCTCAGCTCGATGCCTGGTGGGGCGCAAGAGGAGGGCTAGCAAGTGCTGCCCAGTTCACCCACATCGATGCACGAGGCTACCGTGCCCGTTGGGATTATGGATTTTAGTGAGGCTGAGTCAACGCTCGGGAACAAGTGTGAAAAATCTGCAACAGAGTTGGTCTCATCCTTATCTAAGTGTTCCAAATTTTAGATTTCACAGGTTTGATTTCACAATCCAGTGATGTTCTAGAACTGTGGTCAGGGTCGCTAGCTTGATTTGAGGGCGCACGTTTCAGGGAAATTAGCGCTAATTTACTACCTTGTGGACCATATCGTGCACAATCTAGACGACTTTGAGCGTCGCGATCGCTCGGTTTGCCTTGGTGTCGGTTAGCCCCAGAGTGAAGAAATACCGCTGGCCACAGAACGACCAAACTAGCCTGAGCCGACCTTTCACCACCCTAACGACTACGGTGCCTTTTCTCGATTTTGCCATTGAGATCTCAAGCGACTGAATGATCTCAATTGGATCACAATCTGCGACTACATTTGACGAGATTTGAATACATTTGACATACCCCCCGGACTGCTCGAAGGGCAAAATCAACCAACTTTTAAAACAGTAAAACCCCCTATCCCTAGGAGGTTTCAATCAATCGGAGCGACAGGATTTGAACCTGCGACCCCCACTACCCCAAAGTGGTGCGCTACCAAGCTGCGCTACGCCCCGTTATGCAAATCGACTTTGCTTCGCTAACTTAACATAAACTCCGGTTTCAGTAGCTATAGGGCGAAAAATTCTTTACCCCTTCGACTCAGCGGCAGCGTTCAGTCAGGTTGATAGCCTAAAACCGGCAGAGAATTCTGGTGAATTCAGCGTGTTGATACCAACGGTTTGCTCCTTTTCTAAGTCTTTAGATTTACACTAGGAGTCTCTCAAGCACCCTCTCTGGGCCAACGTCTGTGACTACTAGACTTGACGCCACTTCCTCGAATAATTCCATGATGCAGGATTCGTTAGATTTATCTCTGGTTGTGCCGATTTACAACGAGTATGAAAGTCTACCCAAGTTGGTTGACGCCATCATGAAGGTGGTGGCAACACTAAACTGCTCATCCGAAGTGATTTGTGTTGACGATGGATCGGTCGATGGGTCGGCTAAATTGTTGAAACAGCTGGCCAGCGAGAACCCGGATCTGTCCGTGCTGCTGCTGCGGCGCAATTATGGGCAAACGGCGGCGATGGCTGCCGGGTTTGACTACGCTAGGGGCAAAGTTATCATCACGTTAGATGGCGATTTGCAAAACGATCCGGCTGATATTCCCAAACTAATCGATAAGCTCAATGAAGGGTATGACCTCGTCAGCGGTTGGCGTCAGCATCGGCAAGACGCTCAGCTCACCCGCCTGCTGCCTTCTAAAATCGCTAATTGGATCATTGGCCGAGTGACGGGAGTCTCAATTCGTGATTATGGCTGCTCGCTCAAGGCCTATCGAGCCGAACTGGTCAGAGATATGAACCTGTACGGTGAACTCCACCGCTTTCTTCCCGCTTTGGCATTTATTGAGGGCGCTCGCATCACCGAGATTCCGGTCAATCATCATGCTCGTCAGTTTGGCCAAAGCAAATATGGTCTAGGCCGAACCTTTCGAGTGGTCATGGATCTCATGACGGTTTATTTTATGAAGCGCTTTCTGACCAAACCGATGTATGTGTTTGGTTTGTTGGGGTTGGTCTCGATGATCTCTGGGTTTGCGCTGGGCTGCTATTTGACGTTTCTTAAGCTCGGCCTCGGACAGTCGATTGGCGATCGCCCACTCCTGATTTTAGCTGTCGTACTTTTTCTCGCGGGGGTGCAACTCTTCTGTTTTGGGTTACTGGCAGAGTTGCTGATGAGAACCTACCACGAGTCGCAAAACCGGCCGATCTACCGTATACGTGAAGTCCTGAGACGCTAAGCAGGCTGGAATGGCCTTGCTTTCTTGTGAACTTTTGTGTAATGTATGAAACAAGCCGTAACGTAACGGCTTGCTTCCATATCTCGATTTTTAGGAATTATCCCAATCATGACGACTACACTACAGCAGCGCGAAAGCGCTTCGTTGTGGGAACAGTTTTGTCAGTGGGTCACCAGCACCGAAAACCGCCTTTACATTGGCTGGTTCGGGGTGTTGATGATTCC